>CALABJ010000001.1:0-32666 GCA_937885645.1 uncultured Clostridia bacterium
CCACCCGAAGGGTTTTGCGGATAGCAAACGGGGGAAACACGTGAGGAAGGGGGACGTATAATGTCGCACGGGATTACGCACTCACTTTTCACATCACTCTACACAATGCGCACCCTATTACTGTGCCGAGGAGGGTGCAGAACAAGGATATAGGAATTGCACGATTAAGGTGTTTAACTTTGCATTTTGACAGATAAACTGCCGATATGTAAAATATCGTTTCGCTGCCACCTGCAACAACCGAGGCGCATTTTGCTATATAACTATCCACCCCAAATTCAGCAATCACCTCTTCAACAAGGGCAATTGTGCCACTTCCGCTGATGGGCACAAGCATCATAAGCTCAGTGATTTCAGGGGGTATGCCAAGATAGCCCATAGGCACTGAAAGGGCGGTTGCAAGATGGTGCGATAGCCCACTGACTTTGAACAAAACTATGGCAATATAGATTGTGGCAACGTAGGGGAAGACGCCCTTCACAAGGGCAAGACTTTCTCTTCCTCCATCAAGAAAACAGTCGTACACCTTCACCCTTTTCACTATTGCATAGATGACAAGTGCCACTATGATGACAGGCAGGATGTATATGCTCATGGTCTGCCACCGTGGTTTTTACTTTTTGATTTTGTAGAAATTTTAGTTTTCAATCTTTTGATGAAGTAATAGAGTTTCATCTTCAACTTTTGTGTTATCGAGGATTTATTGTCTGCGTTATCTTTTGAAAACAACTTTGTCAGCACCACTCCAACCACCGTTGCTATTGTAGATGAAATGAGGGTGGGAGCGATGATTGAAGAGGGGTTTCCACTGCCGGCAGAAGCACGGAGTGCAATTATGGTTGCAGGGATAAGTTGGATTGAGGTTGCGTTGATGACAACAAGCAAATCCATATTGCTGGTGGCTTTCCCCCCTCTTTCCATACTTGCCATTGCCTTTATTCCTGCAGGGGTGCTCGCCCCTCCCATGCCTAGCATATTTGAGGCAAGATTCACTGAAATCCACTTTTCACTTTCATCACTTTCACCTTTGAAAAGCCGTCTTATCACAGGGCGCAAAAGTCGGGCTAATCCGCTATCTAACCCAGTCTTTTCCATGATTTTCAGCACCGACAACCACACTGCATATATGGCGCACAACTTGAAACATAGGTCAATAGCACCGCCTACACCCTCAATCATAGAAGGGAAAACCTCACTAGGATTTGTGAAAATGAGGATGATTGAGGACACCAGCACTATTGCCGTAAAAACCAAATTCATACAATATTTTACGGCTTCAAGGGCGCATATATGCTTTTTTGTGGACAAAAACCGCAGAAAGGGGTATAATATTTCTCACTAAATATTATAAATTCGGCTCATCTGCCGAAAAAGAAGGTTTTATGGAAAAGTATTACATTACCACAGCAATCGCCTACACCTCAGGCAAGCCTCATATAGGCAACACTTATGAAATCGTCCTCGCAGACCTCCTTGCAAGATTCAAACGTAAGCAAGGATACGACGTCCGTTTTCAAACCGGCACTGACGAGCACGGTGAAAAAATTGAACTTAAAGCAGCCGCAGCAGGCAAAACTCCCAAGCAATTTGTGGACGAAGTGGCAGGCGGCATCAAAAATATTTGGGATTTGATGAACACTTCCTACGATAAATTCGTCCGCACAACCGACGAATATCACGAAAAACAAATCCAAAAGATGTTCAAAAAGTTCTATGAACAAGGGGACATCTACAAGGGCTCATACCACGGTTGGTATTGCACTCCCTGTGAATCTTTCTGGACAGAAAGCCAACTGGTTGACGGCAAATGCCCCGACTGTGGCAGAGAAGTCCACGTGGCAGAGGAAGAAGCATACTTCTTTAGGATGAGCAAGTACGCTGATGCCCTCATGGAATACTACAACACCCACCCCGACTTTATCCTTCCCCTGTCAAGAAAGAACGAAATGGTCAACAACTTCTTGAAGCCCGGCCTCCAAGACCTTTGCGTGTCACGTACCTCATTTAAGTGGGGTATCCCCGTGGACTTTGACGACAAGCACGTCGTCTATGTGTGGCTCGATGCACTTTCAAACTACATCACTGGTCTTGGTTTTGATGCAGACGGCAACTCAGACCCCGACTACAAGAAATACTGGCCCGCAGACGTCCACGTCATCGGCAAGGACATCGTCCGTTTCCACAGCATTTATTGGCCTATCTTCCTTATGGCAATGGGCGAACCTCTCCCCAAACAAATCTATGGTCACCCTTGGCTTCTCCAAGACGGCGGAAAGATGTCAAAGTCAACAGGCAACGTCATCTATGCAGATGACCTTGTGTCTTTCTACGGCGTTGATGCAGTGAGATATTTCCTCCTTTCACAAATGCCTTATGACAATGACGGCATCATCAACTGGGATATCGTCACCGAAACAATCAACAGTGAACTTGCCAACGTATATGGCAACCTTGTCAGCAGAACAATCGCAATGTCCAACAAATATTTTGACGGCGTTGTTGAAAACAAGGGTGTCACAGAGGCAGTTGACGATGAACTTAAAGCAGTGGTCACAGGCGCATACAAGAAAGTGGCAGACAAGATTGACGGCTACAAAGTGGCAGACGCTCTCAGTGAAGTGTTTACACTCTTCCGTAGAGCCAACAAATATATTGACGAAACAATGCCTTGGGCACTTGCCAAAGACGAAACAAAGAAGGATCGCCTTGCAACAGTCCTGTATAACCTCACCGAGGCAATCATCATCGGCACAACTCTCCTTGAAAGCTTTATGCCCGACACCGCAAAGAAGGTGTATGAAGAGTTCAACACTGAAGCAAGACCTTTTGATAAATTGGGCGAATTCGGTTTGTATGAAAGTGGCACAAAAGTGACCGCAAATCCTGAAATCCTTTTCAAGCGTCTTGACGGCAAGGAAATTGCAGAAAAGGTCAACGCAATGTATGAAGCACGCAAACCTAAGGAAGTCAAAAAGCCCGAAAACGTCATTTCAATCAGCGAAATCGGCATTGAAGACTTTATGAAAGTCCAACTCCGTGTGGGTGAAATCATCGAAGCAGAGAAGGTGAAGAAGGCAAATAAACTCCTGAAATTCTCAGTTAAGATTGATGACGAAGTCCGCACAATCGTCAGCGGTATTGCAAAATTCTACACCCCCGAAGAAATGGTAGGCAAGCAAGTTGTTGTGGTCAGCAACCTGAAAGCCGCCAAACTTTGCGGAATTGAAAGCCAAGGTATGCTCCTCTGCGCATGCACAGACGACGACCTCTGCCTTGTCACTCCCGAAAAGAAAATGCCCTCTGGCGCAACAGTAAGATAATGATAATTGACAGCCATTGCCACCTTACAGACGAGAGGTTGTATCCTATCGTTGACGACATCGTAAATGGCCTTAATGCAAACGGCATTGAGAGTGTGATTACGGTGGGCTACGACCTGCCTTCATCCACCCTCGGTGTCGACGTTGCAAGAAGGTATAAAGAGGTGTACGCGACAGTTGGAATGCACCCCCACGACAGTCGTCTTATGACCGCGGAAATGTACGATATTTTCCGCAATTTGTCGGCAGATGAAAAGGTGGTTGGCATCGGTGAAATAGGTCTTGACTATCACTACGATTTGTCTCCTCGTGACGTGCAACAAAAGGTTTTTGAGGAGCAAATCGAGTTGGCGGACAGCCTTCGTCTTCCAGTTGCACTTCACGTCCGTGAGGCCTACGAGGACACAAGAAGAATCCTTGAAAACAACAAGAGCAAACTCTCTCACGGCGTGCTTCTGCACTGCTATTCTGGCTCTGCCGAAATGGTGAAAGTGTTTTCAAAGTATGATGCTTTCTTTGCTTTTGGTGGCCCTATCACCTTCAAAAATGCAGTGCACAACATAGAGGCTTTGAGGGCAGTGCCCCTTGACAGATTGCTCTTTGAAACCGACGCTCCTTATATGACACCAGTGCCTTTTAGAGGCAAAACCAACGAGCCCAAGCACACTGCTCTTGTGGTGAAAAAGGCAAGTGAAGTCCTTGGTGTTGATGAGGACGAGCTGATTGAAAAAACAAAAAAAAACACTAAAACGCTGTTTTACAAGATGAAATAGCATAGATAAACCATTGATTTTGCAAAGATTATGAAAAATTACGTTTACGAATACGGCGACAGCCTTTATATCAACCTCACCAACAAGTGCCCCAACAACTGTGAATTTTGCTTGCGCAATTTCAAGAACGGAGTTGGGGAAGATGACCTGCGTCTCAGCCGTGAACCCAACTTTGAAGACGTCAAAGAGGCACTCAGTCTTTTCCCCTTGAAGAAGTACGACGAGATAGTGTTCTGCGGATTTGGTGAGCCTATGTGCGCCTTGTCCGTTTTGTCACAAGTTGGCCCCTATCTTAAACGACTTGGCTTGAAGACCCGTGTCAACACCAACGGCCTTGGCGGACTTTGGAACAAGCGTGACGACGTGCCTCAGCTCATCTCAAAATATATTGACGCGGTGTCAATTTCACTGAACGCTTCAAACCGCGAACTCTATCAGGAGATATGTAGGAGCAAGTATGGTGAAGAGGCTTTTGACGCAATCATTGACTTCACAAAAGGATGTGTTGAAAACGGCATTGACACAACCCTCACCGTGGTGGATTTCATAGGTGAAGACGAAATCGCTGAATGCAGAAAACTGGCTGACGAATTGGGTGCAAAATTCCGTGTCCGTCCTACAATTTACAACGAATAATAAAGGACAACCGAGCGGTTGTCCCTTTGTCTTTTGTGCTTCAAGATTTCATCTTTGGCACAATAATAATTTGTGTGGTTGATGGCAAAATATCCGCCACAAAAATAGGTAATTTATGGAAATGAAAATGAAAGACGTCTTGCAAGCAACTTCCTTCCGCTTCAACAAGGCTCTTGGACAAAACTTCATCTCAGACACAAACCTTTTGAAGGGCATTGTCACCGACAGCGGAATCACCCCCGACGACGTTGTTGTTGAAATCGGCACAGGCGCCGGCACTCTTACCCGTCAAATTGCTTCGGTGGCAAAACAAGTCTATTCCTTTGAGGTGGACCAAAACCTCATACCCGTCCACGAGTTGTCTTTGAGCGGCATAGACAATCTTCAAGTCATTTTCCGTGACGTCCTCAAAATGAAGGACGATGAATTCAAGTCCATTGTTGGTGAAGGTGAGTTTAAGGTGGTGGCAAACCTGCCTTACTATATCACCACCCCTCTCATTATGAGATTTTTGGAGAGTGAATTGAATGTCACCTCACTGACCATTATGGTGCAAGAAGAAGTGGGCAGACGCCTTGTGGCAAAGCCCAACACCGCAGACTACTCCGCAATCACCCTTGCAGTGCTGTTGAGAGGTGAAGGCACTATCACACGAAAAGTTGGCAGAAATATGTTTTATCCTGCACCCAATGTAGATAGCGCAGTGGTGCGCATAGACGTGGACAAGGACAAACTTGCAGGAGAAAACAAAGCGCTCATACACAAACTTGTGCGCAGTGCATTTTTGATGAGAAGAAAAACTCTCGTCAACAACCTCAACGCAAGTTTCGGTCTGTCAAAGGCGGAGGCGGCAGAAAAACTTATTGCGGCAGGCCTTGATGAAAGAGTCCGTGGGGAGGCACTGTCCCTTGAAGACTACGTCAACCTCAGTCACCAGTTTTGATGAAGCACACTGACCTTATTTTTGACTTATACGGCACACTTGTTGACATCCACACCGAAGAAAGTGATTGGGTGTGGGAGAAGTGTGCTTCTTTTTTTAGTGAAAACGGAGTAGAAATTGATGGCAAAACCCTGAAAGAGCAATATCAAAAGGAAATCGCCCTCCGTGAAGGCAAAATGGGGCAGGAGTACGAGTGCTATCCCGATATACCCTTTGACGAAGTTATGGAGTGCATTTTTGTCCGCGGTGGAGTGGATGACGCAAAAGACCTTGCTTTCGAGGTGTCAAGGATGTTTAGGACACTGTCCACTGAATATATCCGCTTGTACGCAGGTGTCCGTGAAAGGTTGGCGGAGTTGAGAGAAAAGGGATACAAACTTTGGCTTCTCAGCAACGCACAACAAGTTTTCACTGAATATGAACTGCGTGACCTAGACTTGTACGACAGCTTTGACGGAGTGTATCTTTCATCAAACTACGGAGTGCGAAAGCCCGATCATAGATTTTACAAGGTCTTGATTGATGAGCAAAATCTTGACACAAAAAAGTGTCTTATGATAGGCAACGACCGCGACACCGACATTTTGGGCGCAAAAAATCTTGGTATGGCAACACTTTATATGCACACCCTTCTCACCCCCAGTGAGCAAAAAGAAGCAGATGAAAGCCTGCACCCCGATAGGGCAGAAGAAGGCACGAAGCACTTTGAATTTGAAGGTGACGATTGGAGTGTCCTCGCACCACTCATTGACAAAATCTGTCGATAACAATAATAGACAAAGCCAAAGCCGACAAGGATAAACAAGAAAATTGAAAAAACAAACTCCACGAAAGAAAAAAACAAACCGACCATAGGTCGGTTTTTTTGTTGATGAATTTGTTGTTGTCAGTCGGTGAGCACTAAGTCGTAAATGATTTGACCAACACCGCCCTCGTTGTTGTTGAGGGTTGTTTGATATTTAAAGGCTTTTTTTATGCCGGGCACAGCGTTGACCATTGCCACACTATACTTTGCATTTTTGAAGGAGTAGTCGTTCATAGAGTCGCCGATTGCCATGATTTCGTCCTCTTTTATGCCGTACAGTTCACCTACGGATTTAAGTGCGGTCCACTTGTCCGCACATTTAGGGATAAATTCAAGGAAGTGGTCTAGGCTACGAAGAATTGTATATTTGTTTTTTAGCTCCTCGGGCATTTCCTTTTCCATGCGGTCAAGAAGCTCAGGGGATTCTGCAAACATAACCTTGAAACACTTAAAGTCATCGGTGAGTGCATCAAGGTCAATGGGCTTGAAAACGGTGTCATTGAAGATTTTTTCTTCCCAAATGTAGTCGTTGAGGAAGTTGTAGAGCAGTGCATCGTTGCGGTAGGCGTAGCAAACTGCATTGTATTTTTCTGCGTGGGCAAAGATTTCCTTCACTTCACTTAGCCCCAATTCGTGCTTGATGATGAAGTCACCATTTGTTATGTCCATAACAGCTGCGCCGTTGTACGCAATGAAAGGGTGTCCCTTTTTGAATATGCCAAGTTGACGATGATAACCTTGTGTCACGTCATTGATAGGGCGACCAGTTGTAAGGGCAATCATGACCCCTTTTTCAGTGGCTTTTTTTATCATCTCAATGTTGAGAGCAGGGAGTTCTTTTTTGTCGTTTAAGAGGGTGCCGTCGAAGTCGATGCCGATGAGTTTGATTTTCATAATGACCTTCCTTTTCTTCATTATACAACAGCGAAAAAGAAAAGTAAATAAGATGAGATATAAGGCATAAAATAAGAGAAATTTTCGTATAGTTTTTTAGGAGAAAAATTGTATGGAAATTGAAAAATACGTGGTGGTTTTGTCTTCAAAAATCGGGGGCAAAAATCACTTGAAAATCAGTGTAAATCGTGGCAACGAAAGGGCAGAAATTCACCTTGGAAAAGGGGTGAAAAGTGAAAGTGCAAGCCTCTATCTTTTTGGGGATAAAATCACAAAACAAGCACTTTATCGTGAAAAACTAGACTATAAACTGCGATTTAATGCAAAATCAACTTTTGCTGTGTTGGTTGATGACGGTGGTGAAATCTACGTTGGAAGCACGGGAAAGACACCTGATGAAAAGATGCTTTTTGAACGCATAAAAAGGTGGGAAGAAAGCGTGAAAAATGAGGGTGAAATTTCAATGAAAAGTGCGAGAGTTGAAGAAGAAAAAATCGTTGAAAAATCCATTCCAAAAAATGACGATGAGAAGATAAACGACGAGGGTGGTTTCATTTCAAAAGGCAGTGATGATGACAAGATAAAGGACGACACAGAATGCCCTAAAACGAGGGTTGACGAGCCGATAAACAAAGTGGCTGAGGTCGTCCTTGAAGGGACGGAAAAACCCTCTATAACCGCTCAAAAAGTGGGTGGTGAAAATGATGAAAGCGCAACGAAAATGAACGGTGAAAAGGGCAGGACTATGGCGGAAAATGAGAGAGATGATGTCAGCGCATTTTCACTTGATGCGGTGAGATTTGACGGCACAAACTTTTATCTTTCAGTAAAACCTCAGCTTGACGAAATCTTTGTTTGTTTCCCTGAATGCGAGGATCTTGAAGATGTTGTGCCCAACAGCAAATGGGCAAAAATCCAAGTTGATGACGGCTTTTATGTGGTGGGGCTTATCCTTGACGGCGAGGTGGTCAGGTATATTTCCTACGGTGTTCCTGCCACGAAAAACAGTTGTCCGCCCAGTGAAATCCGTGACGTTGCGGTGTGGCTTGACGACGGAAAAAAGAAGGGAAAGGGCTACTGGGTGATATATCAAGACGCAATGACGGGGCAGTGCTTGAAGTAAAAATTTTTCCAGAATTTTTTGTGCCGTGAACAAAAAGAAAAATTTTTTCAAAAACTGAAAATTGATTTTTGAGAGGGCAAAAATCTCAAATTTATGGGAAGGGGCAGAACCGCTAAAATTGGTGGTTTTGCCCTTTTTTATTCTCTATATATAGTGTAAGACGTAAAATTTTTTACAATATTATGATTTTTTTAAAAATAGTGCTTTTTTTTGCTTGACAAAGTCTTTCAAAATTAGTATTCTAGTCGCGCTGTGTCCTCGTGGGCACGGTTTTCGCCGCGAAATCGGCGATAAAAAAATAAAAGACACACACGGATAAGTGTTAAATATCTAGGAGGCTAAATAATGGCTGGACAAAAAATTAGAATCAAGCTCAAGGCTTACGACCACAACCTCATCGACATCTCAGCAGAAAAAATCGTTGAGTCAGTGAAAAAGACAGGCACCAAAGTTTCAGGTCCTATCCCCCTTCCCACAGAAAAGGAAATCGTGACCATTCTTCGTGCAACTCACAAGTACAAGGATAGTCGTGAGCAATTTGAACTCAGAACACACAAGCGTTTGATCGACATTTTCAATCCCACCAGCAAGACCGTTGATTCACTCATGAAGCTCGACTTGCCCGCCGGCGTTGACATCTCAATCAAGCTCTAAACCACAACAAAACCAAAATCGCAAAATAATTAGGAGGGTGAACTTTACATGGATAAAGCAATCATCGGAAAGAAATTAGGCATGAGCCAAATCTTCACAGCAGACGGCAAAGTCATTCCCGTGACAGTCGTGGAAGCAGGTCCCTGTCCTGTTGTGCAGATCAAGACAAAGGAAAACGACGGTTACGATGCAATCCAAGTTGGATTTGGCACAGTGAAAGAAACCAGAGTTAACAAGCCCCAAGCCGGACACTTCAAAAAGGCTGGCGTGACAGCAAAACGTTATCTTCGTGAATTCCGTTTCGCAGACTGCTCCAATTATACATTGGGTCAGGAACTGACTTGCGACACTTTCGCAGAAGGCGACAAAGTTGACGTCACCGGCACAAGCAAGGGTCACGGATTCAGCGGCGTCATCCAAAGATGGAACCAACATCGTGGACCTATGGCACACGGTTCAGGTTATCACAGAGGCGTCGGTTCAATGGGTGCATGCTCATCACCGTCAAGAGTCTTCAAGAACAAACATATGTCAGGTCAATGGGGTAACGAAAAGGTCACAATCCAAAACTTGACAGTCGCAAGAGTTGACAGCGCAAGAAACCTTCTCCTCATCAAGGGCGCAATCCCCGGAGCAAAGGGTGGCATCGTTGTCATCAAGGAATCCATCAAGGGTTAATCGGAGGTAGATATGAAACTGAACGTTCTCAATATGTCCGGTAAATCGGCAGGTACAATCGAAGTCAGCGACGCTATCTTCGGAGCAGAATACAAAGAAGCTCTCATCCATCAAGTAGTTGTTGCACAACTTGCAAACAAACGCCAAGGCACACACGCAGCACTCACACGCTCAGAAGTTCGTGGAGGCGGCGCAAAGATCTATCGCCAAAAGGGCACAGGCCGTGCACGTCACAGCAGTATCGTTGCTCCTATCTACGTTGGTGGTGGCGTGGTGTTCGCAAAGAAACCCCGTGACTTCTCACAAAAGATCAACAAGAACATGAAAGCCGCTGCATTCTATTCAGCACTTTCAGAAAAGATTCGCCAAAACGAACTCACAGTCCTTGACAACTTCTCACTTGCAGAAGCAAAGACCAAGCTTGTCGCAGAAACAGTTGACAACCTTGGACTTAAGGGCAGCGTGATCTTCGTCGTCAGCGAATATGACGAAGCAGCACTCCGTGCATCAAGAAACATCCCCACAGTTTCTCTTGCAGAAAGCAGACAACTCAGCGTGTACGAAATCGTTTCACACAAGAACGTGGTCATCACCGCTGATGCAATCAAGAAAATCGAGGAGGAAGCAAAATAATGACAGTTTACGACATTATCATTGAACCCGTCCTTTCAGAAAAGAGCTACGATGGTATCGCAAACAAGAGATACACATTCAAAGTTGCAAAGAACGCAAACAAGACTCAAATCAAGGGCGCAGTGGAACAAATCTTCGGCGTTGAGGTTGCAAAAGTCAACACATCAAATTACGACGGAAAGGTGAAGAGAATGGGACGCTATGAAGGCAGAACATCCAGCTACAAGAAAGCAATCGTCACCTTGACAGAAAACAGCAAGGCAATCGAATTCTTCGAAAGCTTGGCATAATAGGAGGCACACAATGGCTATTAAGAAATATAAACCTACGTCTCCCGCACGTCGTTTCATGACAGTGTCTGCCTACGATGAAATCACATCAACAACTCCTGAAAGAAGCCTGTTGGTGTCAAAGAATCACACTGGCGGCAGAAACGCACAAGGCAGAATCACCGTTCGTCATATCGGTGGCGGAAATAGAAACAAATACCGTATCGTAGACTTCAAGCGCAATAAGGACAACGTCCCTGCAACAGTCAAGGCAATCCAATACGATCCTAACCGTTCAGCAAACATCGCACTTCTTTACTACGCAGACGGAGAAAAGCGTTATATCATCGCACCCCTCGGTCTTACAGTTGGCGACAAGGTCGTCAGCGCAGACGCAGCAGACATCAAGGTCGGCAACGCAATGCAACTTGCAAACATCCCCGTCGGTACAATGATTCACAACATTGAACTTCAACCCGGCAGAGGCGGCAAAGTGGCAAGATCAGCAGGCAACAGCGCACAACTCATGGCAAAAGAAGGCAAATATGCAACACTTCGTATGCCCAGCGGCGAAATGCGTTACGTTCCTCTCGCATGCAGAGCAACCATCGGTCAAGTCGGCAACCTCGATCACGAAATCGTGAGAGTTGGTAAAGCTGGTAAGACCCGTCACATGGGTGTCAGACCCACAGTCCGTGGTGTCGTCATGAACCCCTGCGACCACCCTCACGGCGGTGGCGAAGGCAAATCACCTATCGGTATGCCTACACCTGTCACTCCTTGGGGCAAGCCTGCTCTTGGTTATAAGACCAGAAAGAAGAAGAACATTACTAACAAGTTCATCATCAAGCGTGTGAACTAGGAGGATGTAAAATGAGTAGAAGCGTTAAAAAAGGACCTTTCGTAGAAGAAAGACTTATGAAAAGAATCAATGAGATGAACGCAAGCGGTGACAAACGTCCCGTCAAGACCTGGTCACGCTCATCCACCATTTTCCCTGAATTTGTTGGCCACACCATCGCAGTTCACAACGGACGCACTCACGTAGCAGTTTACGTGACAGAAGATATGGTTGGTTGCAAACTCGGTGAATTTGCACCCACAAGAACATTTAGAGGACACGCCGGCGACAAGACAACCGGTAAGAAATAAGAGGAGGAACTATGGCTACTAGAAGTAAACAAAAAGCACTTGCACGTCAAGCAGCTGCAGATACAAGACCTAGAGCAACAGCAAAGTTCGTGAGAATTTCTCCTTTCAAGGTCCGTATCGTTCTTGATATCATCAAAGGTAAACCCGTTGTCGAAGCATTGGCAATCTTGGAAAACACTCCCAAGTCAGCAAGCGAAGTTCTCTACAAACTGGTGAACAGCGCAGCAGCAAATGCAGAAAACAACCAAAATCTCTCCAGAAACGACCTGTACGTTGCAGAATGCTATGCAAATGAAGGCCCCACCCTCAAGCGCATCATGGCAAGAGCAAAGGGCAGTGCAAGCCGTATCAACAAGAGAACAAGCCACATCACTGTGGTTCTCGACACAATCAACGCATAATAGGAGGCAAACATGGGACAAAAAGTTAATCCTAAAGGACTTAGAACCGGCGTTATCAGACCCTGGGAAGCCACCTGGTATGCCGACAGCAAGCATTTTGCCGACAATCTTGTTGAAGATGATAAGATCCGTAAATATATAAAGAAGAAATATTACGATACACGCATCTCCAAGATCACCATCGAAAGAGCAGCAGACAAAGTTGTCGTGTCAATCTACACAGCACAACCTGCAGTCCTCATCGGCAAAGAAGGTGCTGGCGCACAAGAACTCAACAAGGAAGTCAAAGCCCTTGTGTCAGCAGACAAGAAAGTCAGCGTCAACATCATGGAAGTCAAACACGCAGACGCAGATGCACAACTGGTTGCAGAAGCAATCGCAAAGCAACTTGAAAACAGAGCATCATTCCGTCGTAGCATGAAGCAAGCAATGTCAAGAGCAATGAAAGCAGGCGCAAAGGGCATTAAGACCAAGGTCAGCGGACGTCTTGACGGCGCAGAAATCGCAAGAAGTGAGAGCTATCACGAAGGTTCAATTCCCCTTCAAACTCTCCGTGCAGACATCGATTACGGCACAGCAACCGCAAACACCACCTTCGGTGCAATCGGCGTGAAGTGCTGGATCTACAAGGGCGAAGTCCTTGGCAAAAATCCTTTGGAAGGAGGTAACAAATAATGTTGATGCCTAAACGCGTCAAGAGACGCCGTCAATTCCGTGGAAGAATGAAAGGTAAGGCAAACAAGGGCAACGTCATCGCATACGGTGAATATGGTCTTGTTGCACAAGAACCCGCATGGATTACCTCAAACCAAATCGAAGCAGCCCGTGTCGCTATGACAAGATATATCCGTCGTGGCGGTCAAGTTTGGGTGGATATCTTCCCCCACAAGCCCGTGACAGCAAAACCTGCTGAAACTCGTATGGGTAGCGGTAAAGGTTCTCCTGAATATTGGGTAGCAGTTGTCAAACCCGGCCGTGTGATGTTTGAAATCGCAGGCGTTGACGAAACAATAGCAAAAGAGGCACTCCGTCTTGCAGCACACAAACTCCCCGTCAAGTGTAAGTTTGTGAGAAAGGCAGACCAAGTTGCCGAAGGCGGTGAAGCATGAAAGCAAAACAAGTACATGAAATGACCGATAAGGAACTTCAAAACAAGCTCAACGAGCTGAAGTCAGAATTGTTCTTCCTTCGTTTCAAAAATGCCACCAACCAACTGACGAATCCTATGGTTCTTGTTGAAACCAGAAGAGATATCGCTCGCATCAAGACAGTCATTCGTCAAAGAGAACTTGCAGCCCAAAAGGCAAATGCAAACGACTAAGCGGAGGGTATTATGGAAGAAAGAAATCTTAGAAAAGAAAGAGTGGGTATCGTCACAAGCGATAAGATGGACAAGACAGTGGTCGTGTCAATCACCGAAAGAGTAAAGCACCCCCTCTATAAGAAAATCGTAAGCCGCACCAAGAAGCTTAAGGCACACGATGAAAACAATGCATGTGGCATCGGCGACAAAGTGCGTGTTGCAGAAACTCGTCCCCTTTCAAAGGACAAGTGCTGGCGCGTAGTAGAGATCATCGAAAAGGCCAAATAAGGAGAGAGCTATGATTCAACCACAAACAAGACTTAAAGTTGCCGACAACAGCGGCGCAAAAGAAATTATGTGTATCAGAGTCCTCGGCGGTTCTTTCCGTAGAAGCGGAAACATCGGTGACGTCATCGTCGCATCCGTTAAGTCCGCTATCCCCGGTGGCAAAGTGAAGAAAGGCGACGTCGTGAAGGCAGTCATCGTTCGTACCCACTTTGGAATTCAACGCCCGGACGGCAGTTCGATTAAGTTTGACGACAACGCAGCAGTCATAATCGACAACCAAAAACAACCCCAAGGCACTCGTATCTTTGGGCCCATCGCAAGAGAACTTCGTGACAAAGACTACATGAAGATCATCTCACTTGCACCCGAAGTGCTGTAAGGAGGTATAACATGGCAAAAATGAACGTCAAAAAAGGTGACAACGTAATGGTCATCGCAGGAAAAGATAAAGGCAATGCAGGCAAAGTCCTCAAAGTTCTCCCCGAAGAAAACAGAGTGTACGTTGAAGGCATCAACATCGTTTCCAAGAGCAAGAAACCCAGAAATGCACAAGACAAGGGCGGCATTTTGAAGCAAGAAGCAGCAATTGATGCATCAAACGTCATGCACATTTGCCCCGCTTGCGGTGAAGTCGTCAGAGTCCGTCACGGCAAAGAAGAAAACGAAAAGGGCGAAATGAAGTCAGTCCGTCTTTGCGCAAAGTGCGGTGCATCTCTTGATGAAAAGAAGTCTTCAGCCAAAAAGGCAGCAAAGAAGGCAGCAAAAACAAAGGCTAAGAAAGCCGAGAACAAAGACTAACCCGGAGGTATAAACTGTGGCAGATAAGAAAAATCAGGTTGCTAACGCACCTGCAACCGATAATGGTGCCGAAAGATACAGAATGAGAACGATGTATCGTGAAGAAGTCGTTCCTGCTCTCGTAAAGCGTTTTGGCTACAAGAATATCAACGAAGTTCCTCGTCTTGAAAAGATCGTCCTCAACATGGGACTCGGTGATTGCAAAGATAACAGCAAATCCCTTCAAATTGCAGTTGCAGAACTCACCCAAATCGCAGGTCAAAAGCCCGTGATCACAAAGGCAAAGAAGAGTGTTGCAAACTTCAAAGTCAGAGAAGGAATGAACGTCGGTGCAAAAGTCACACTTCGCAACGAAAGAATGTATGACTTCCTCGACAAGTTTGTGTCCATCGCACTCCCCAGAGTGCGTGACTTCCGTGGCGTTTCCGCAAAGTCATTTGACGGCAGAGGAAACTATGCACTCGGCGTCAAAGAACAACTCATATTCCCCGAAATTTCATACGACCAAATCGAAAAGGTCCGCGGATTCGACATCTGCATCGTCACAACCGCAAAGACCGACGAAGAGGCACGCGAACTTTTGAGACTTATGGGTATGCCCTTTGCAAAGTAAGGAGGAACAGTTTTTATGGCTAAAACTTCACAAAAAGTAAGACAATCAAGACCGCAAAAATTCTCAACCAGAGAATATACACGCTGCAAGATCTGCGGACGTCCCCACGCGGTTCTCAGAAAATACGGCATTTGCAGAGTTTGCTTCCGTGAATTGGCATACAAGGGCCAAATCCCCGGAGTCAAAAAGGCAAGCTGGTAAAGGAGGAACATCAAATGACAGACCCTATTGCAGATATGCTTACTAGAATCAGAAATGCATTGACCGCCAAGCACGAAACAGTTGTTGTTCCTGCATCAAAAACAAAGGTGGCAATCGCAGACATACTCGTAAGAGAAGGTTATATCAAGAGCTTTGAAATCATTGAAAAGGAAGTCCAAAACGACATCCTCATCACTTTGAAGTATGCACCCGTCAAGGGCCTCAAAGTTGTGACCGGTCTCAAGAGAGTTTCAACACCTGGTCTCCGCGTTTACGCAAGCGTTGACAATCTCCCCAAAGTTTTGAACGGAATGGGCATCGCAATCCTTTCCACAAACAAGGGAATTCTCACCGACAAAGAAGCCAGAGAACAAAAAGTGGGCGGCGAAGTGCTTGCTTACGTTTGGTAGGAGGTAGAATATGTCTCGTATCGGAAGAGCACCCATCACAGTCCCCGCTGGTGTGACTATTGACAACACCAACAACCTCATCACAGTGAAAGGCCCCCTCGGCACTCTCACACAACAAGTTGACAGCTCAATCACAGTGAAAGTTGACGGCAACGTCCTCACAGTTGAACGTCACAGTGATGACAAGGATCACAGAGCACTCCACGGTCTTTACCGTGCACTCATCAACAACATGGTCACCGGTGTCACAAAGGGCTTTGAAAAGCACCTCATCGTGGCAGGCGTTGGTTATAAGGTCACTGCAACCGACACCAAACTCACCATGAACATCGGTTTCTCACATCCCGTTGAATTTACAGCCCCCGCAGGCATCACCTTCGCAATGGCAGCACCCCTTGAAATCGTTGTCAAAGGCATTGACAGACAACTGGTTGGTCAAATGGCAGCAACAATCAAGGCAGCAAAACCCGTCGAACCTTATCACGGATATGGTATCCATTACAAAGATGAAGTTGTCGTCCGCAAGGAAGGCAAAACAGCCGGCAAGTAAGAGGTGAAATATGATAGTTAAGAAAGATAAGAATGCGGATAGAATCATCCGTCACGAAAGAGTAAGACGTCACATCAAACCCGGCACAGCAGAGTGCCCCCGTCTTTCCGTTTATCGTAGCACAAACCATATTTACGCCCAAATCATCGATGACTCAGTTGGCAACACCCTTTGCGCAGCATCAACAGTGGAAAAGGCAATCGCAGCAGAAGTGAAAGACCTCACCAAAGTTGAAGCAGCAAAAGTCGTTGGCAAGGCAGTCGCTGAAAAGGCAATGAAACTCGGCATCACCAAGGTCGTGTATGACAGAGGCGGATATCTCTACACCGGTAGAGTTGAAGCACTCGCAGACGGCGCAAGAGAAGCCGGTCTTGTGTTCTAGGAGGCAGAAAATGGCAGAACAACGCGATAATAGAAAAAGAATGAACAATAGAGAAGACGACGGTCTCAACAGCAAACTCATCGCAGTCAACCGTGTCACAAAGGTTGTCAAGGGCGGACGTAATATGCGTTTCAGCGCACTGGTAGTAGTGGGCGACGGCGCAGGCAGAGTTGGTCTTGGCATGGGCAAAGCAGCAGAAGTGCCCGAAGCAATTGAAAAGGCAACACAACTTGCAAAGCGTAGCATGGCAACAGTCGCACTGAAAGACGGCACAATTCCTCACCAAACAACTGGCAAATTCGGTCGTGGACAAGTTCTCCTTCTCCCCGCTGAAACCGGTACTGGCGTTATCGCTGGTGGTGCAGTCCGTGCAGTCCTCGAAGCAGCAGGCGTCAAGGATATCAGAACCAAGTCACTTGGCTCAAACAATCCTATCAACTGCGCAAAAGCAACCCTTGAAGGACTTTGCTCACTCCGCAATGCAGATTTGATCGCAAAGCTCCGTGGCGTTGATGTTGAAGGCTAAGGAGGTAATAATATGGCAAAACAAATTAAAGTCACTCTCGTGAAATCAACCATTGCATGCCTCAAAAATCAAAAGGCCAACGTCGAAGCACTCGGTCTCCACAAGGTCGGTAGCTCAAATACTTTTGAAGATACCCCCGTTGTTAGAGGCATGATTAAGAAAGTTTCTCACCTTGTCAAGGTTGAAGAAATCTAAGGAGGCAATATGAATATTCAAGATTTGAGACCTGCAGAAGGCGCAAAATCCTCCGTCAAGAGAGTTGGCCGTGGCATCGGCTCAGGCATGGGCAAGACTTCAACCCGTGGCCACAAAGGTCAATGGGCAAGAAGTGGTGGCGGTGTTCGCCCCAACTTTGAAGGCGGTCAAATGCCTATGACAAGAAGAATCCCTAAATTCGGATTCAACAACAAACAATTCGCACACGTTTACAACTGCGTCAACGTCGAAGTCCTCAACCGTTTTGAAGACGGTGCAACAGTGGGCATCGATGAACTCGTCGCAAGCGGAATCATTAAGAAAGTGGAAGCATATGGACTCAAGGTTCTTGGCAACGGAACTCTTGAAAAGAAACTCACCGTCAAGGCAAACAAATTCACTGCTTCTGCAGTCGAAAAGATTGAAGCTCTCGGCGGAAAGGCAGAGGTAATCGAATAATGTTTGAAACAATCGTCAATGCGTTCAAAACAAAGGAAATCCGCATCAAAATCTGGCTTACACTTTTGATGCTCCTTGTTTACAGAATCGGATGTTATGTCCCCATCCCGGGACTTAATGCAAATGCTCTTCAACAATTGATGGGCGGCACAGGAGATTTCCTCGGCATATTGTCCATGATGTCTGGTGGTAAACTCTCAAGTGCAACCTTGTTCTCACTGGGTATCCTTCCTTTCATCAACGCATTCATCATCATGCAACTTCTCACCCTTGTCATTCCTCCTCTTGAAAGAATGTCAAAGGAAGGAGAAGAAGGCAGAAAGAAAATTACCCAAATCACCAGATACGTTGCAATCGTACTTGCAGTTGTGCAAGCAATCGGCATCGTAGTTGGTTGGAGAGGCGCAATCAACTCAGTGTTTGCATTTGAAGCAGGCTGGAAAGCACCTTACTTCACAATGGCAGGCATCATAATCATCCTTGTCGCAGGCAGCACCATGTGTATGTGGCTTGGCGAAAGAATCACAGAGTACGGCATCGGCAACGGCACCTCACTCATCATCTTCGTCGGCATCCTGTCAACAGCAGGCACAACAATGGCACACGCATTCAAGATGGTCGGTGAAGAATGGACCTATATCTGGAACATCCTCGGATTCATCCTCATCGTGGTCGGCATCTTCATGTTCATCGTGTTTGTTGACCTTTCAGAGAGAAGAATTACAGTCCAATATAGCAAGCAAATCAAGGGCAACAAGATGTATGGCGGTCAAACAACATACATTCCCATCCGTGTCAACGGCAGTGGCGTTATGCCCATCATCTTTGCAATGTCATTGCTCACATTCCCTCAAATGATCATCACTTTGTTTGCACCCAACAGCGAAGCAGCTGCATGGTACGGACAAAATATGGGACAAGGAACATGGGTGTACTACCTCTTCATGGTTGTGTTGATTTTGTTCTTTGCATACTTCTATGCACAAATCCAATTCAACCCCGAAGACGTGTCAAAGAACATCCAACAATACGGCGGATTCATCCCCGGTATCCGCGCAGGCAAGCCCACAAGCGAATTTTTGAGAAGAATTTCAAACCGTATCACACTGTTTGGAGCAATCTTCCTCGCACTGTTGGCACTTATCCCCACCTTCATCTTCAACGCATTGTCCGGTGGCACCGGCAATCCCTTGGAAGTTGGTCCTCTTGGATTCGGTGGCGCATTCTCAGCAACAGGTCTCCTCATCGTCGTTTCAACAGCACTTGAATTCAACAAGCAACTTGAATCACAAATCATGATGAGACACTACAAGGGCTTCCTTAAATAAGAAATACGACTTGTGCCCGAGCAATCGGGCACGAAAAGTCGGTTGGCAACATGGAGGATAATATGAAAAACATAGTTCTTCTTGGCGCACCCGGTGCAGGAAAGGGCACCCAAGCAGCCTTGATTGCAAATGAATATAATATTCCTCATATTTCTACGGGAGATATCTTCCGCAAGAATATAAAAGAAGGCACTGAGCTTGGAAAACTTGCAAAGACCTATATCGATGCAGGTCAACTTGTTCCTGACTCACTGGTCATTGACCTTGTTGCTGACAGACTTCGTCAAGACGACGCAAAAAACGGATATATCCTTGACGGCTTCCCCCGTACGATAGCACAGGCAGAAGCACTGGACAAGGTGGCTGACATAAGCGTGGTCATTGACATCGAACTTCCTTTTGAAACCATAATTGAAAGACTTGGTGGCAGACTCGTCTGCATGTGTGGAGAAACCTCCCACGTCAGTTTGCTCGGCGACAGCAAAACTTGCCCTAAGTGCGGTGGAGAAATGTACGTAAGAGACGACGACAAACCTGAAACCGTCCGCGCAAGATTGGAAGTCTATGAAAGACAAACGGCACCTCTTGTTGAATATTACGGCAAAAAAGGAAATATGGTCAGTGTTGACGCAAGCGTAGGCACGATCGAAAAAGTTTTTGAACAAGTGAAGAAGGTCCTCGAATGATTAGACTGAAAAGCGCAGCGGAAATCGCAAAGATGAAAAAATCTTGCGAAATAATCAGAGACTTGCTCCTCTTTATGGAAGAGAAAGTAAGACCGGGCATCACAACAAAAAAACTTGACGAATTCGCTTACGACTATATCAAGCGCAAAGGGGCCACACCATCATTCCTCGGATACGGTGGTTTCCCCGGAAGCATTTGCGCCAGCATTGACGAAGTGGTCGTCCACGGAATCCCCTCATCAAGAAGACTTGAAGAAGGACAAATCATTGGAATAGACGTGGGCGCAATACTCGGCGGTTGGCAATCTGACGCGGCAAGAACTTTCATCGTGGGTGACACCACTCCCGAAAAGAAGAAACTTGTTGAGGTCACAAAAGAGAGTTTTTTCAAAGGCGTAGAGCAGTTCAAACTTGGAAACAGACTTGGTGACATATCTCACGCAATACAAGAGTATGCAGAAGGTCACGGGTTCGGAGTGGTGAGAGCCATGGTCGGACACGGAATCGGCAGAGAGATGCACGAAGATCCCCAAGTGCCAAACTACGGAAGAGCAGGTCATGGACCTAAACTTGAAAAAGGTCTTGTCCTTGCAATCGAGCCCATGATCACTCTCGGTGATTGGCAGGTTGAAACCCTGGGCGACGGATGGACCTGTGTCACAGTTGACAGAAGTCCTTCCGCTCATTACGAGAATACGGTGGCACTCACCGAAAACGGAATCGAGATATTAACGCTATGAAATTAGGTCAAGTTGTGCTGTCTATCGCAGGACGTGACGCCGGAAAATATTTTGCAGTGGTTGAGGTCGTTGATCAAAATTACGTCAAAATTGCAGACGGTGACCTGCGCAGAATTAAGACTGCTAAACTAAAGAAAATAAAACATCTTAAAACAAGTGGTGAAACACTTGACAAAATCGCTGAAAAGTTAGAAAATGGATCGCAAGTGTTTGATTCAGAACTGAAAAGTGCGATCAGAGTCTATAACGAAAACAACACAAAGTAAAGGAGTTCTATGTCAAAAGAAGATGTAATTGAAACTGAAGGTATCGTCATTGAAGTGCTCCCCAAAACGCAGTTCAAGGTGAAACTTGCCAACAATCACGTTATTCTTGCTTATCTCGGCGGAAAACTGAGAATAAACAACATACGTATTCTTGAAGGCGACAAAGTGCGTATCGAAATGTCCCCTTACGATCTTACAAAAGGTAGAATCATTTACAGAAACAAATAGACTATTTGGAGGTTATCATGAAAGTCAGACCCAGTGTTAAGCCTATGTGCGACAAATGCAAGGTTATCAAGAGAAACGGCAGAGTTATGGTTATCTGCCCCAAATATCCCAACCACAAGCAACGTCAAGGTTAAGAAAGCAATCCCCACGGGGCGGCTGGTTGCATCATTCCAATTTTACTGCAACTACCCGTGTGTAGCATAAAATCATATTTTTACACTAATTGGAGGTAACAAATGGCACGTATAGCAGGCGTAGATTTGCCGCGTGACAAAAGAGTGGAAATCGGTCTTACCTATATCTATGGTATCGGTCTTACCACTTCAAAAGAAATCCTGAAGGAAACAGGCGTCAACCCCGACACAAGAGTTAAGGACCTCACTGAAAGTGACGTCAGCCTTATCCGTGATTATATTGAAAAGTATCTTCGCGTCGAAGGTGACCTTAAGAGAGATGTCGGTCTCAACATTAAACGACTTATGGAAATTGGCTGCTACAGAGGAGTCCGCCATAGAAAGGGCCTTCCTGTCCGTGGTCAAAGCACCAAACAAAACGCAAGAACCCGCAAAGGTCCCAAGCGCACAGTCAGTCGCAAGAAGAAATAAGGGAGGCGTGTTATGGCAGGTATAGCAAGAAAGAATATTAAGAAAAGAAAAGACATAAAGCGTGTTGAAAAAGGACAAGCACACATCCACGCATCCTTCAACAACACCATCGTGACCATCACCGATATGAACGGCAACGCAATTTCATGGTCATCTTCTGGCAAACTTAAGCTCAGAGGCAGCCGTAAAGCAACTCCGTTTGCAGCACAAATGGTCAGTGAAGACGCAGCAAAGGTGGCATACGATCAAGGTATGAGAACCGTTGAAGTGTACGTCAAAGGACCCGGCCAAGGCAGAGAATCCGCAATCCGCGCACTCGCCAACGTTGGCATGGAAGTCACACTCATCCAAGACGTTTCTCCCATCCCTCACAACGGATGCCGTCCCCCCAAGCGTAGAAGACTGTAATCGGAGGTAATAATATGGCGAAATATACAGGACCCAGCTGCCGTCTTTGCAGACGCGAAGGCTGCAAGCTTTATTTGAAAGGCGAAAAATGCAATTCCGACAAGTGCACACTCCTCACAAAGTTCGCACCTCCCGGACAACACGGCAAGAGCAGAAAGAAAGCATCAGGCTATTCAGTCCAACTCCGTGAAAAGCAAAAGGCAAAGAGAATCTACGGCGTAAGCGAAAAGCAATTCCTCAAGTACTACACCAAAGCAACCGAAATGCGTGGTGTCACCGGTGAAAACATGCTCGTCCTTATCGAACGCAGATTGGACAACGTTGTGTACCGTCTCGGTCTTGGCGCATCTAGAGCAATGGCACGCCAAATCGTCAACCACGGCCACATCACCGTCAATGGCAAAACAGTCGATATTCCTTCATACCTTGTGAAGGCAGGCGACGTTATCGCAGTCAAGGAGAATAAGAAAGACATGACACTTTGGCAAGAAGCCAAAGGCGTGAAGAACCTCAGCCTCGTCAAGTGGCTCGAATGGGACAACGAAAACCTCACAGGTAAGGTCCTCGCACTCCCCGAAAGAGCAGACATCGACGCAGACATCAAGGAACATCTCATCGTCGAATTGTATTCTAAATAAGCTTGGAGGATTTGAATATGATGGAAATCAAGAAACCCAAGATAACCCTCGAGGAAACCAAAAGCGGAAACTATGCCAAGTTCGTCGTCGAACCTTTGGAAAGAGGCTTTGGTATCACCCTCGGAAATTGCTTGAGAAGAATACTCCTCTCCGCACTCCCCGGTGCCGCAGCAGTTGGCATCCAAATCGACGGAGTGGACCACGAGTTTTCAACCATCAAAGGCGTCAAGGAAGAAGTGACCGAAATTATCCTCAACATCAAGACTGTTCGTTTCAAGGTTGATGTGCCCACCGACACAAAGACCGCAGTCCATCTCTATGCAGACGAAGTCGGCACAGTGAGGGCAGGCGACATTGATTTGCCCACAGGCATCTCAGTGCTCAACCCTGATCAAACAATCTGCACCCTTGATGAAGGTGGCAAACTGGATATGACCATCTACGTTGGCGAAGGCAGAGGCTACGTCCCCGCAGATCGCAACAAGGACGCTTATATGCCCATCGGTTATATCCCCGTGGACAGCATCTTCACCCCCGTCGTCAAAGTCAACTACGCAGTGGAAAGCACCCGTGTTGAACAAAGCATCGACTTTGACAAGCTCACCCTCGAAGTGACAACAGACGGCACAACTTCCGCAAAGGAAATCGCATCACTTGCATCAAAAGTTATGCATGAACACCTCAACCTCTTCATCGACTTGGTTGACGGCATGCGTGACAACACGTTCATCAAAGCAGACGGCGAAGACGAAAGCCAAAAGACTCTTGAGATGTCAATCGAAGATCTTGACCTTTCAGTCCGTTCATACAACTGCTTGAAGCGTGCAAATATTCACACCGTCGGTGATCTTACACATCGTACAGAAGACGATATGCTCAAAGTAAGAAATCTCGGCAGAAAATCTCTTGAAGAAGTCCAAAAGAAGCTTGAAGATCTCGGTCTCAGCTTGAAGGCACAAGAGGACTAGGAGGAACACAATGCGCAAATTAGGTAGACCTACAGATCAAAGAATGGCAATGCTCCGCAACCAAGTTTCTGAACTTCTCTGGTACGGCCAACTTGAAACAACTCTCGACCGTGCAAAGGAAGTGAGAGCACTTGCTGAAAAGTATATCACCCTTGCAATCCGCACCTATCAAGACGACGTCAAAGTGACCAAAACAGTCACCGACGCAAAGGGCAACAAAGTGGCAAAAGAATTCACCAACGACGGCCCCAAGAAGCTTGCAGCACGCCGTAGACTTATGGCAGAACTTCGTGACCTTCAACTTCAACGCGAAGCAAAGGAAAGCAAGACAGCATACCTTGCACGTATCAAGGATGCAAAGCACCCTCTCATCGAAAAGATTTTCAGAGAGTATGCACCCAAATATGACGCACGCGCAACCGAACTCGGTCAAGGTGGCGGCTACACCCGTATTTTGAAGCTGGACCTTCGCCGTGGTGACGCAGCACAACGCGTTCTCGTCAAACTCATCTAATTGTTGATGATATTAAAAACACCGACTGCAAAGTCGGTGTTTTAATTTAAAAGCCACTCCTTTGAGTGGCTTTTGTTTTGTTGTTTGTTTATTCCTTGTCTTCGGGGGAGGGTTTCACCCAGAGGTTGTTGCGCTCGGGGTGGTAGATTGCGCCCAAAATCCTGTCCTTTGCAAAGGGAATATCCTTGCAGATATGCTTGATGAGGTCCTTTGCATATTCACGTTGTGAGGTGTGATTCATAGGGCAGGGGTTGTTGACAATTGGCAGACTAAGGCGGTCAACGGCGCATTTCACGTCGTACTCTTGTATGTAGATGAGAGGGCGGATGAGATGCACTCCCTTTTTGTCCATATATGCCGTAGGTGAGAAGCAGGAGAATCTGCCTTCGTAGAGAAGGGAAAGGAGCATTGTTTCCGCCACGTCGTCTGCGTTGTGTCCAAGGGCAAGTGTGCCACCGCCAAGGCTGTTGAGAGTGCTATTCAAAGCCCCACGGCGCATTTTGGCGCAAAGTGAGCAAGGGTTTGATTCATTCCTTGCCTCAAAGATTATTTCGGCTATATCCGTCTTTACAACATGATGAGGCACGTCCATAGACTGACACCATTTGGTGAGGGCGTCCATTTCATTTCTGTCCATATCTTTCAGCCCCATATCAATGGTGATTGCCTCAAGAGTGAACTTCTCGGGGGAGAAACGCTGATATGCTTTCAGGGCGGCTAGAAGCAAAACACTATCCTTTCCACCAGAAAGCCCGACGAAGATTTTGTCGCCGTCTTTTATCATTTGATAGTCCTGTATTGCTCTGCGCATTGCTGAAAGAATTTTTTGCATATCAACATTATAATGCATAATAACCCTTTTGCGCAAGTATAATAAACCTGCTATTTGTTGACGAAAATTTGGTTTTGGTCTATAATACCTCACGCAAGGAAAAACTATGACAGATACAATCATCACATTTTTTAGAGAACTGACAGGCAACGACTATCTCACCCTGTTCATCATATCCATAATTCCACTTGTGGAACTTCGTGGTGCAATCATTTTTATGGGTGGTATGGAAGGCATCAACCTCATTGCAGGTATGATGTGTTGTGTCGCGGGCTCTTCTGTGATGATTATTCCCATCATACTCATCATCCGTCCTCTCATCCGCAAACTGAAAAAGAGCAAACTCTTTTCAAAATTCGGCAAGCGCATGGAAGAGAATTTGACTGAAAGAGCCCCTGAGATTAGTGGTGAAAACGAAAACGCAATAAAAAAGAAAATGTCCCTGGACTTGAAGAAATTTTGGGGTACGTTCATCTTTGTTGCAATCCCTCTCCCCATGACGGGCAGTTGGACGGGCAGTGCAATAGGCGGAATCCTTGACTTCAAACTTTGGAAAGCCGCTCTTGCAGTTTTCCTTGGCAACATTGTTGCCGCAGGCATACTCACCGTCATAGTGGCATTTGTGCCTCCCAAATATGCAGATTTCGTCCTCTACGGATTCATCATCCTTGCCATCGCCCTTTGCATAAGTCTGTATTTCAGCAGGGCAGCCAAGAGAGAAAAGAAAGTGGCAAAAGAGAAGGACAAATATGGCAATCGCTCCCTTTACGAACTTGCCAAACTTGAACAAGAAGCCAACGAAAACGGCGAAGTCCTCATCAAAAAGGAATACATTGACGACGACGGCAACAAACATATCGTCGTAGGCAACGATGAAACGAGAAATATAAACGCAGTCTCAAAAGACGAAATATAATATAAAGCACTCGCGAGAGTGCTTTTTGTCATCTATGAGC
This sequence comes from uncultured Clostridia bacterium, assembly GCA_937885645.1. Taxonomy (GTDB): domain Bacteria; phylum Bacillota; class Clostridia; order Christensenellales; family CAG-917; genus RGIG4097. The sequence goes on from CALABJ010000001.1 coordinate 26,176, forward strand.
ATTTGGACTAAACTGGCAATCACACTGACCCTTTCCGCCATATCCGTGGTGTTGTTTTTGTATTACAGAAATATCAGCAGAAAACGCTGTATGTGGGCAATGCTGTTGTCCACAATAGGTGACCTCTTTATGACAAATATTATCGGCATACCCAAGGACTTGGAGTTGATGAGCACGGTCATAGGGGCGGCTTTTTTCGGCGTGGCACATATCCTTTACACCACTTGCTTCGACAGTATGCGCAAGGAAAAAGATATTCCTATAAAAGGCGTAGGGCTCGTGGTAGGCTTGGTTGCAGTCATCGGCACTTGGGTGGCACTCCTTGTGGTGATGCTGACAAAGAGCAGTTTCAAGCCTGTTATGTTTCCTCTCATCAGCCTTTATTTGGTGGCAATTGGCGTAAACGTGGTCAACGTCTGCATCTATTCCTTTGGCGCAAAGAGGTGGAATTTGCTCAATGCCTTCGGCGTCATCGTATTTTTGGTGTCCGACATTTTGATTTTCCTTGAAATGTTGGCAGAAATCCCCACAAGGGAATACGTGTGGTACGTTTATCCCTTTGGACAACTGTTTTTGCTCTTGTTCAACACACCCCTTTCAAAGAGAGGAGAGGGATACACCGCCGTGTACGGCAAATGCGATATGAAGCCCTGAGAGGCGTTTTAAGAAGAGGAGGGAAGAAACCGCACAACTTATCACAAAAACGAGCAAAACCCCGTAAAACCGCCTTTCACAGCGTCAAGAGGCAGAGTTAAAGCAATGATGTGAACAATGTTCACGTCAAAACGCAAAACAAAATAAAAGTGCAACAAAAAACCCACTCGGTTAAGTGGGTTTCTTATTTGTTTGATTTTTATGCTTTGCCGTTGCAGCCCAGCACGTTGACGATCTTGTGACGGACGATCTTCTTCACTGCTTCTCTTGCGGGTCCGAGATATTGTCTGGGATCGAAGTGTGAGGGGTTCAGTGCAAAGTGTTCTCTCACGGTTGCGGTCACTGCAAGACGGAGGTCGCTGTCAATGTTGATCTTGCAGACTGCCATCTTTGCTGCTTCGCGGAGCATTTCTTCGGGCACGCCTTGTGCACCGGGCATTGCGCCACCATATTGGTTGATGACTTTCACAAGGTCTTGGGGCACACTTGATGCGCCGTGAAGGACGATGGGGAAGCCGGGGAGACGATTTTCAACTTCTTGGAGAATGTCGAAACGGAGTCTGGGTTGTCCCTTGAACTTGAATGCACCGTGTGATGTGCCGATTGCGATTGCAAGTGAGTCAACACCGGTCTTTTCGACGAATTCTTGAACTTGGTCGGGGTCTGTATAGCTTGCGTCTTTTGCATCGACTTTGACGTCGTCTTCAACACCTGCAAGTTTGCCAAGTTCTGCTTCGACCACAACGCCGTGATCGTGTGCATATTCAACAACTTGTTTTGTGATTGAGATGTTTTCTGCAAAGGGATGAGCACTTGCGTCGATCATGACTGAGGTGAAACCGCTGTCGATGCAGTCCTTGCAGAGAGCAAAAGTATCGCCGTGGTCAAGGTGCAAGCAGATAGGGAGACCGCTTGTTTCCACTGCTGCTTCAACCATCTTTGTGAGATAGGTTGTGTTTGCATACTTTCTTGCGCCGGAAGAGACTTGCAGAATGAGAGGTGCACGTTCTTCAGTTGCGGCTTCGACGATGCCTTGGATGATTTCCATATTGTTGACGTTGAAAGCGCCGATTGCATATCCGCCTTCATAGGCTTTTTTGAACATTTCGGTTGATGTTACGAGTGGCATAACCTGTTGTCCTCCGATATTTTAGTGATTACGGTCATTATACAACTTTAAGATTAAAATGTAAACAGTTTTTGAAAAATCACTACGTGATAAATGAAAGGTGTTTTTTTGATTGTTGATGAAAGAGCTTTACATCACCGACAAAGGAATTTGCGCAACCTCATTAAAAGCATCATTGAGCACAAAAACAACATCGAATTTATCTGCACAATTTTTTAGAGAATTATTGTTGAGCGATTTTGCGGTTAGAAGAACGCGTATATTTGCGTTTATGTCTGCATTTTCAAAAACAATCCAATATTCATTTGGTGGATATGAGTTTTTATTTGGTGGATATGGATATAAAGAAGATGGATTTTCTGTGAAATTGTATTGCACGGGTTCTGTGTCCCCAGTAAATTTGATTTCTAAAACAACAGAATAGCAAAGTTTATTCCTCTTATTTCTAATCGTGTTAACATAGTTCGCTTGTTTGTATTGAGACAATGAAATCTTTTTGAAAGAAATGGAAAGCTCTTCAATAAAAAGTCCGTCAGATATTGCGTAAGGGTCACCGCTGTAGGAATAGGTTTTTTCTTGAAATTTATAACTTCGACCAGACGTAAAACACCAAAATAAAGTTGTGGAAATAATAATTGCCACAGCCAATATCACGGAAATGGATATAATAATTATTTTGGTTTTTGTCATACATATATCTCACGGAATTAGTTTCATATAAAGTATAACACGAGTTTATAGATTGTCAATGCAGACTATGCCTAGGATTAAGACACACGCGGGTTAAAATTTCCCACCATAATGTGCAATAAAAATAACTTGTTTATTCCGCTATTGTGGGTTATAATCAAAGCAATAAACATATTCTAGGAGACACTATGATACACGACGTAAGACAACAAAAACTTGCATCAAACCTTGTCAACTACTCCTGCCAAGTGAAAAAGGGCGACAGAGTGTGGATTGACGCTCGCGGTTGCGACTGGCAACTTGTGGCACTTATTGTGAAGGAAATTTACAAAAATGGCGGAGAACCCTACGTCAACATTGACGATTACCGCATCAAACGTGAAATCCTCACCGGTGCAACAGACGAGATGCTTGAATTTTGGGCAAAGCAAGACGCAGACAAGATGTCCAAAATGGATTGCTACATTGGCATCCGCGGTGGCAACAACAGTTATGAACTCAGCGACGTCCCCGAAGACAGAATGCAAGCATATGATAGACTTTATTCAATCAACGTCCACCACAACATCCGTGTGAAGAAAACCCGTTGGGTTGTCCTCCGCTATCCCACCGAAGGTATGAGCCAACTGGCAGGCATGAGCACAGAGAAGTTTGAAGACCACTATTTCAACGTATGTTGCCTTGACTACAAGAAGATGGAAGACGCAATGACTCCTCTTGTGGAACTCCTCAACAAGACGGACAAAGTCCGTGTTGTTGGCCCTGGTGAAACCGACCTTTCCTTCTCAATCAAAGGCATTGGCGGTGTGAAGTGCAGTGGCAGACGCAATATCCCCGACGGAGAAGTCTATACAGCCCCCGTCAAGGACTCTGTCAACGGCGTCATCGCATACAACGTGCCCTCAATTGAAAACGGCACCAAGTTTGAAAACGTCCGCCTTGAATTCAAGGACGGCAAGATTGTGGACATCAAAGCCAACGACACTGCAAGAGCAACAGCAATCTTCGACACAGACGAAGGGGCAAGATACGTTGGTGAGTTTGCTCTCGGCGTCAACCCCTACATCACAGACGGCATGGGAGATATCCTCTTTGACGAAAAGATCAGTGGCTCAATCCACTTCACCCCCGGCGCTTGCTACGACTCTGCTTGGAACGGAAACGTCAGCGCAATTCACTGGGATCTTGTTATGTCACAGACAGAAGCCTACGGCGGCGGAGAAATCTATTTTGACGGCGTGCTTGTGAGAAAGAACGGCAGATTTGTCCTTCCTGAACTTGAAGGATTGAATCCTGAAAACCTTATGTAATAAAAAAATCGCAACTTAATTCAAAACATAATGAAAAATACTTGCGTATTTTGATTAATGTATGTAAAATACACTATTGAAATCGGCATACAATAAAATTGTATGTGAAAAATGGAATACACCTTTTGGAGGAATTATAATATGGCAAATAACGTTAGAGTTGCAATCAACGGTTTCGGCAGAATCGGCCGCCTCGCATTCAGACAAATGTTCGGCGCAGAAGGTTATGACGTCGTCGCAATCAACGACCTCACCAGCCCCGCAATGCTCGCACACCTTCTCAAGTATGACACAGCACAAGGTTCATATCTTGGATACCTCGGCGAAAACAAGCACACAGTGGAAGCAACCGCAGATTCAATCGTCGTTGATGGAAAAGAAATCAAGATCTATGCATGCAAAGATGCAAAAGACTGCCCTTGGGGAGAAATTGGCGTTGACGTCGTCCTCGAATGCACAGGTTTCTACTGCTCAAAAGAAAAGTCAATGGCACACGTCCAAGCAGGCGCAAAGAAAGTCGTCATTTCAGCACCCGCAGGCAACGACCTCAAGACCATCGTCTTCAACGTTAACAACGATACACTCACAGCAGATGATCAAATCATCTCAGCAGCAAGCTGCACCACCAACTGCCTCGCACCTATGGCAAAGGCACTCAATGATTACGCACCCATCCAAAGCGGTATCATGACCACAGTTCACGCATACACCGGTGACCAAATGATCCTCGACGGTCCTCACAGAAAGGGCGACCTCAGAAGAGCAAGAGCAGGCGCACAAAACATCGTCCCCAACTCAACCGGCGCAGCAAAGGCAATCGGCCTCGTCATCCCTGAACTCAACGGCAAACTCATCGGCAGCGCACAACGTGTTCCTACCTGCACTGGCTCAACCACAATCCTCGTGGCAGTCGTCAAGGGCAAGGACGTCACCGTCGCAGGCATCAACGAAGCAATGAAGGCAGCAGCAAATGAATCATTTGGCTACAATGAAGAAGCAATCGTTTCATCAGACGTCATCGGCATGAGATTTGGCTCACTCTTCGATGCAACACAAACCATGGTTGCAAAAGTTGACGAAGACACCTACCAAGTCCAAGTCGTGTCCTGGTACGACAACGAAAACAGCTACACTTCACAAATGGTCCGCACAATCAAATACTTTGCAGAACTGTAAGAAGTGAAAATAAAAGCCACTCAGCCGAGTGGCTTTTTTTTTATGCAAAAAATAGGTAGGGCGCAAGCAGTGGCTTAGTATTTTGCACGCAAAATATGAAATAATCGTGCATTTTGTCAAAATTGTATATTGAAAAATCAAAACTATTGCAATATAATAGAACTGATGGGCTATGCCTACAAGAAGAAAATAACCAAAAGGAAGGAATATTATGGGAGTAAACGTTTTTTACAGAGGTTTTTGTAGAACATTCCAAAAAGTTATGTGGTGCGCAATGTGGTTTTTGCCTTGGCGTACACCCGAAATGCTTTCAGGCGAAGGCTCATTGAAGAGTCTGCCTTCATTCTGCCAAAAGAAAGGCTTCAAAAAGATGCTTCTCGTCACAGACGAAATGCTTTTGAAGTTGGGTCTCGTTCAACCCCTTCTTGACGAAATGAAAAACGTGGGTCTTGACGGCGTTGTTTACAGCGAAGTTGTCCCCAACCCCACCATCAAAAACATCGAAGACGGCCTCAAAGTCTATCATGACAACGGCTGTGACCATATCGTAGCATTTGGCGGTGGTTCAGTTTTGGACTGCGCAAAGGGCATCGGCGCACGTGTTGCTCGTCCTAAGAAGAGTGTTGAAAAGATGAAGGGCGTGTTGAGAGTCCTCCACAAACTTCCTCCTCTCATTGCAATCCCCACCACCTCAGGCACAGGCAGTGAAGCAACGTTGGCAGCAGTCATTTCCAACCCTGAAAAGCACGAAAAATATCCTATCAACGACCCCAGCCTTATCCCTCACTATGCAGTGATGGACCCCCTGCTCACAGTTGGTCTTCCTAAACCCATCACCTCAACCACAGGTATGGACGCATTGACCCACGCAGTGGAGGCATATATCGGCGGAGAAAACACTCCTCAAACCAAGCGTCAAGCAGTTGAAGCAACCAAACTTATCTTCACATATCTCAAACGCGCATACGATGACGGCGGAGATAGAGAAGCCCGCAACAAGATGCAACACGCATCATATCTTGCAGGTTGTGCATTCACAAGAGCATATGTTGGCTATGTCCACGCAGTGGCACACACCTTGGGCGGACAATACGGAGTGCCTCACGGTCTTGCAAACGCAATTTTGCTCCCTCACGTCCTTGAAGCATACGGCAAAAAGGCACACAAGAAGTTGGCAAAATTGGCAGATGCAGTTGGCATCACCGGTGCAACCACCGCAGACAAAGCAAATGCTTTCATCAAGGCAATCAAGGATATGAATGCATATATGGATATCCCTGAAAAACTTCCTGAAAAATGGGTCATCAAGGAAGAAGACCTGCCCACAATGATTGAGCATGCTCTCAGCGAAGCAAATCCTCTCTATCCTTGTCCTGACGTTTGGGGCAAAGAGGAAATCAAAGCGATGTATGATAAAATCAGATAACAAAAAAGCACTCCACAAGGAGTGCTTTTTTTTGGGCACTTGACTTGTACATCGCGCGCATATATAAGCACTCACTCCTTCGAAGACGGAATTGGAGGAGCAGCGG
>CALABJ010000002.1:0-8523 GCA_937885645.1 uncultured Clostridia bacterium
AAAACATCTTCATCTTCAACTACGACACAAAACCCGGTTATGCTGGTGTTGACAACCCCATCTATGCTCGTGAAGAAGGCGTCCACCTCTATCTCGGCAACGCAGCAGAATCTCTCCAAACATTCCTCAATGATATGGACAAGCCTGCAACGTCCACCGAAGCACCTGCCAAGGAAGAAAAGAAAGACACCTTTGCGCCTAGTTCCCTTCTCGGCTCAAAGGAAGTCATCATCGTCCCCGGATACGGTATGGCAATTGCACAAGCACAACACCTTGTGAAGCAAGTGGCAGATAAACTGAGAGCAAGTGGCACAACCATTAAATATGCAATCCACCCTGTTGCAGGTCGTATGCCCGGTCATATGAACGTGCTCCTTTGTGAGGCAGATGTTGACTACGAAGACCTCTACGAAATGGACGATATCAACCCCGAGTTTGCCAATGCAGACGCAACCATCGTTGTTGGTGCAAACGACGTCTTGAACCCTGCTGCAAACACCGCAGAAGGCACTCCCATCTACGGTATGCCTGTCTTGAACGTTGCAGATTGCAAAAACATCTTCATCTTCAACTACGACACAAAACCCGGTTATGCTGGTGTTGACAATCCTCTCTACACACGTGAAAGCGGTGTCCATCTCTATCTTGGCAATGCACAAGAAACACTGCAATCCTTCCTCAACGATTTGAACTAAAATCATCAAAAAAAGACGCACCGCAAAAAGCGGTGCGTTTTTATTTTATTTTCACAACAAAAGGTTTATCTTTTCGCTTTTTACACTTAAAATATGGCTTTTGTATTTAGACAGGACTTTTGAAGAGAGGCACGTCAAGTGGCAAATAGGTGAAAACAACAAACAAAACCCCCAGTGCAACCACCCCCAAAAAGGCCAGATTGCACCACTTGTTCCCCTCTCGTTTCCTCTCAAACAAAAGGTACTCCACCCCGAATCCACCAATGGCAGACACCATAAATATCGTTATGTTGAGCCAGTCTGGTGACCGCCAAAATGCACCGTTGTAGGTGTAAAACAAGGTGGGGATAAGGACCAGCGCCACAAGCAATCCAATCAATTTCACAACCCAAAAACAGGGCTTTTCGTGGCGTAGAAAACACCACTGAATTACACCGAATATAAGCATAGGAAAATACATTATCTTCATATGCTGAAAGGTGCTTTCGTCTATGGCGGATATGGGTTTCACAACTCCGCTCTCCCCTGTCCACTCATACAAAAAGTGCAGCACCGTGCCTAGAATTGCCGTAAACAGCACTCCGCCTGCGCACCACCAAAACATCTTTTCCTTGTCTGAAAGCCGAATTTTCACACAAGTAGTTTATTTCTTCCGCCCTCTTTTTATTCGCAAATAACCGCCACCCAAAACACCGCTTTTTGAAAATAAGCATTTTTTATTGACATTGGCTGACTCGTGTGCTATCATAATCAAGCATTAAAAATGCAATCAATATTCGGCATACGGAGAAGTACCCAAGAGGCCGAAGGGGCTCCCCTGCTAAGGGAGTAGTACGAGAGAATCGTAGCCAGGGTTCAAATCCCTGCTTCTCCGCCATTCGGGATTCTGTTGAACCGCCCTCTAAGGGGAGCAAGACAGAGTCCTTTTTTTTCCCGAATCACCCTATTAAGGGTGATTTTTTTATAAAATCTTGCCATTTGGTTCAACTTAAATCCCACATGCCCCTTGCCAAACTATTCGTCAAATATTTTTTCTGTATTGTTTTTTTTATGGTCCTAGCCCGCTTTCACACCCTCTTTCAGGACAAATGTGCAAATTTTACACAAATTTGTTCAACTTTGTGAGCAAATCATTTTTGTTTTCGTTGGGCAGATGTTAGCACGGTTTTTACCCAGTGTAAACCGCCATAAAATTTTCTTGAGTTCATTTACGCCAGTCATTAAGACGTGGCATTTCTTTATTATTAATCGATAATTTTATTTTTCGCGATGCTTCTCGGTTTACACTGGGAAGATTTCTTTTTACTCCCCAAATCCACCAACTAAAAACAGTGCTCCCACGGCCCTGCCGAAAGGCAAAAATAAATTAAAAGGAGTAAATCCCTATGAAGAAAGTTATTTATTCAGTAAGTAGAGTTGGAAAGTCCGACTCAAAAATGTCCGGTATTGGTTATATCACCGATACCGATCTTATCATTGCTTGTGTTGGTCAAAAAGGCAAACCCTACATCAAAGTCTTTGCAGATTGCCTCTCTGAGTGTTTAGAAGTTGGTTGTTCCAATGGCGAATACAAAGGAGATTTTCGTGAATACAAGGAAATCGAAGTTGAAGTGAAGAATTCCATGGGTGAAAGCCGTGGCCTCGAAACTAAGGAAATTGAACTTAACTATCACGTTTGGTTCAAAATCTTGGACAAATAAGGAGTTTGATTTATGCAAGAATATGAACATTTTGATGGCGAAAATTTCATTACGTTTGACATTGTCAGCATTAATGATGATGAAACCGAAGTTTACGTTGCTGTGACAAAGCTCGGCAAAATTTCTTTTGTTACATATGAACTTTGGGAAGACGCAGATGGTTTGTATTTCTTATACGGACCATGCGAAGATGAAATTCATTTAAATGATTTTGAGGAGTTAGATGAACATGAAACTTACACTTAACAACATTAGGCAAATTAAAAGAGACGCCGAAAATAAATTGACAAAAAGAGTGTGCGACTATGTCATTGACGCATGGAGCGATTACGATGACAAAAAACACATATTCACAGACGTGCTATATCACGGATGCCAATCAGGAGTGGTTGGCTTTCTTATTTATTATAGCGACACCACGGCCTTCTATCAAAAATACCGAGAAGAAATAAATTCTCTTCTTTATGACTTTCAGTCATCAACAGGCTTGTATGGACTGAAAGACTTGTTCGGTAAAAGATGGGACGAAGAAGATCCGCTGGCTATCGAAGATTATAACCAAAACTTGCTTGCATGGTTTGGCTTTGAAGAAACACTTAGAAACATAGGCTTGCAATTTGAAAGCCTTGCAGACTGTATTTAATTAAAAGGAGATAAAAATTATGACAAACACAACAAAAGAACAAAGAAAAGAACAAGCTGTAAAGTACATGAAAGAACTCGATATTTATAAACCTTACATAGATGGTTTTATAAAAAAAGACCAGGTTTGTTTCTTTGAGGGTTTTGGAGGCTTTTGGGCAGAACAAGAAAACGATCTCTACGAAAAGATGAAAGAGATTGAAAAGCAATATGGCGTCACCGTGTATGCCATCACCCATGAGATGCTTGATTTTGGTGAGTGCTATTCGTTCTTGCTGGTTACCGATTATAAAGAGGAATGGCAAGATCTCGTCTATGGACATGGCAATCAACATAGCTGTTTCGCTTACGTATGGAACAAAGACTGTGAATGGTGTAGTGAGTTTGGCTCCGTTGGCATTCTCAGCCTTGGCGGTGGAATAAGAAGAATAGCATGAGGAGGACAAATAAATGAGCAATATTCAAAGACTTGCAACAGAAGGAAACAAAAACCATAAACTTTTTGTTGACGCTATCAACACATTCAAATGCTCACAAGGATTTTATGGCAGACTTTACAACTATATCAACGAGATGGACGAAGACAACTATATGGATTTGTACGATTTACTTGAAGATCAAGATTTCAAAGACACATTAGACGTCGTATTCTTTCTCGAATGTTAAAGGAGAACAAAATGAAACTAAATTTAGAAACAAAAACAAAGGAACAAGAGCTTATACTTGAGTATCTTGAAAAGCACGCATCGAACTCACTTAGAGATAAAATCAATAATGGTGTCCGTCTTAATAAAGAAGGCATTGAACTCGTCAACAGGAAAACACTTGACGGGTTCTTTTCTTATGCAACAGCAGAAGCAAAAAAGCTTGCAGACAAGGGTGCGAATAGTGCTTGCGTCAGAGACGAAGTGGTGTATGGATGGGCTATCCATTACTTTGAAGAAGATTCCATTGAAGAAACACTCTTTAATTTGGATGGAACGCAATATAAGAAACCAGTGGCAAAAACTTCGTCAAAGCCCATTGCTACTCCAACGCCTAAAAAGACACAAAGCAACCAAGTTTCGCTCTTTGATTCACTTCTTAGCGATGAACCAAAAATTGAAGAAAAGAAGCCAGAAAAACTCGTATCGGTTAACCCTATATATAAACAATATTTTGATGCAAAGGAACAACACCCCGACCACGTCATTGTCACCCGTCTTGGTGACTTTTATGAGGCATTTGGGGATGATGCTAAATTGCTTGCTGACCTTTGCAATTTGACATTGACAAGCCGGTTATTCCAAGGGAAAGAAGATCGCATCCCAATGGTTGGTTTCCCTCAACATTGTGCAGAAATCTACTTTAACAAGATAAAAACGAAATATAAACTTGCGATTGTGGAAAACAACGAAATTAAATTGCACGACGCTGAGGTTCAAGAAGACGATGACTTTGAAGAAGACATCGAAGATCTCACCCTCGAAGAAATGCAGTCATTTGATGGTGATATTGATGAAGATTTTGGCGAAATTTCAAAGAGCGACAAGGACATACTTTTGGAAGAATTGTATATGCTCTTTGACGGCAACATTCTGTTTGGAGGAATATAAAATGAAGATTGAAAACATAAAACCAATTCCAAAATATATGCTTAGAAAAATACATAAGAAAGACCTGATTTTTCATCCTACACAAAACGGCCTAAAACGCTTTTATTCTTATTTCACAAAGAATGCTGGTGAACTTGTAAAAGTGACAGTTTGTTGTAAAAACCATAAAGGTATTTGGCACTGCAAACAAGTGGCAGTTCATGGTATAGACTCAAAAATATGCTTTGTTAAAGATATGTACTTCAACAACATTTCCGGTTATTCTGTTGGATGGCATGATGAAGGACTATCAAAATATCCCTCTTGGTTCGAGGGTAATTGGGGTTGGACAGAAGACAAGTATTTTGATCCGTTTGCCCCTATTGTCAACATCGAGTACGTCCTTGCAATTGATGAATTTAAGTATAGTGCCGTGGACAAGCATCACGGGGATGATGTCATGAAGTATCTTCGCATGTACAGACAATATCCGCAAATCGAATACCTCACAAAACTCGGTCTGCACCACTATGCTCTCAAAAAACAAATCCTTGAACTTGCAGGCAAAGACAAAGGATTTAGAAGGTATCTAGCCAGAAATGCTGCATTCATCAACAGACCAAACGGCTTTTACGTATGCAGTGTCATCAAAGCTTACAAAACGGGTAACGACATTGAAGAAATAGATAGACAAGAAAAAATGATTCGTGATTTGTGTTCTGGTGACCGCTACGAAGACATAAAGGACGTCTGCAAAGGAAAATTAACTCAAGTTGTAGACTACCTATACGAACAAGGCATCAACGCACAACTATACGCAGACTATATACACGCCTGTAAAGAGTTGGGGATCGACCTTGATGAAAAGAAAAACGTGTTCCCTAAAGATTTCAGACGCTGGCACGATATTCGCATTGATGAATATAGGACAAAGAAAGCAGTTGAAGACGAACAAAAGCGAAAAGATTTCTATGATCAGTTTCTGTCTATCAGCACTAAATATTTCAATCTAGAACACCACAACAACTCATTTGCTGTAATAATAGCCAAAACACCTGCCGAACTTACACAAGAAGGTGAGGCGCTGCATCATTGTGTTGGGAAAATGGGATATGATCAAAAGTTTGTCCGTGAAGAAAGCCTCATCTTCTTCCTTCGCTGTGTTGCAGATATAAACAGTCCTTTTGTGACGATTGAATATTCACCCAAGAAAAAGAAAATATTGCAGTGCTATGGCGAACATAACACAACGCCAAATACTAGCGTTCTAGATTATCTCAACAACAACTGGTTGCCCTATGCAAAAAAACAATTAAAGAAAATAGCCGCTTAAAGGAGAAATAAACTATGGCAAAATATTTTAGAATCACCGCCTATTGGCCTGAAAAAAACTGTTCACTTATTGTAGACTCAAACGGAATGTTTGAACGTCTTTGGGAATTCTCTGCTTTCCTTTCGGACAAAGGATTTACCATCCTTGAAGTGTCATCCGCAGAAAACATGCTGGATGGAAACATAGACCGTGTAGAAGAAGACAAAACAAAACTTATAGTTCAAGCAATTGACATGGGAAGACCCATATATACACCATATATCTTTCACGGGAAAGAGCGAAAAGGTGTGCAAGTGGACGAAAAAGTTTATGTCCCAAATGCACTCTCTTGATTTCATCCAAAATGAATGCCCCCTAATTTAGGGGGCATTTTTTTATTGTTTTGGTTCATTATACCATTTGTCCAAATACTTTTTTGGCACATTTGATGCTATCATCAGCATTTTTGCTTGATGGTCCGACAACAGCCTTCTTTGCAAAAGAAGTTTGACGTTCATCTTAACAGACAGTCTATATTCTGTCAGGTGTACTGGCACATTTAGGTGCTTTATTAACGTTCTTAATGGCATAAATCCAAATCCCAAAATGGGGCCGTCTTTTGCATTTGCCTGAATCAATGTGACATACTCTCCAATCTTACTAACTTTTTGAGTTCTGCCAGAAATATAAAGCATTTTGATTTCATTAATAGGTATTGCGGTTGTCCTTTCAAACAATTTGAAACGCACAAGTATTCTATCTTCGGTTATAATAAGGAATCCACCCATAATGTGGAGATATCCTATGACAAAAGCAATGCCCAAAACACCGCCAACATAATTGATTATTTGTTTGTCACCTTGCAATTCGGTTGCACCATAATAAAACAACCATGCCGCAGCGGCTAAAAAGGCAAATGCATAAATCCAATTCGTAATACCAAACAAAACAAAACGTCTTTTTTTCATAATTAGATTGCTCCTAATATTGTTTCTATCACTTGTTGAACTCCGTTTCGAATGAAATGTTCTTTCAGATGCCCTTGAGTGAAACTATATTTTACGCACTTGGTTGCTGTTTCCATAGCAAAAAGTAATGCTTCTGTATTTTTATATGCGCCCTTCATTATTCTACTATTAATACCTTGAACTGCCATATTTGAATTCATAAGCATATTATTATCCAACTCCGGTCCAAACTTACTCAGTCCGAAAGACATAACAGCAGATGCTATTGTTGCGTAGAAAATATTATTTATATCTTCTCTACTAAACTTCCAATCGTTTTCAATTCCCGTAGTTAAGACATTACAAATCAAGTCGAGAGCTGGATCAATAACTTTACCTATTACTCCGCCGATTCCACTAGCCGCAAATGCGCCAGAAAGCCCACCGAACAATCCTTCTACAACTGCAACATCCCAGTTCACTTCGCCATCATTCTCTATCGCCTGAGAAACCGCTGAAACGGTGAATGACATAGCAAAACCAATAATGAACCCCCAAATGATTGCAGACAGCACAAATGTGCCATGAGGGTCTGTCTCCATTATGGGATTGTTCCCACAATATGAATAGAGGTTTATGCCGCCAAGGGTTTGAGGGTCAAGATATTCAAGACCGTCCGCATTGATGAATCTGCCTGTGGCAGGATCGTAGTAGCGAGTTTGGAGATAATAGAGCCCAAGGTCGCTGTCCCAATAGTATCCTCTATAACGGAAAGGATTGTTTGTGCCAATGATGCCTTGTTGGGAGACAATGGTGCAGTTGCCATAAGCATCGTATGCATATTCAGCAACCTTGTTTGTGCCATAATAGATCGCGGTGATGTCCCCAAACAAATTCTTGCGGTATGTGTACAATGCTCCATTCTCTACATAACCGCAGACACCTTCCTTATTATACAAATATATGCGCTCTGTAGGAATAGGAAGACTGGTGCCACCGAAGATCGTAGAGGTTTCAGAGATCAGTCTGTCGCCATCATAATTATAGCCGATGGCTTTGACCTGAACATTTGCAGAGGTATATATGCCCTTGTTTCGTCTTTGACCATTTCCGTCATATGACATGCGGATAATATTGCCAGATGAGGTTGTGTGCTCCGCAAGAATTCTGCCTCTTGTCCACACAAAGTTCTTGCCCTTATATGACACAGGATTGCCTGCATTGTCATAGGTGATTGCCTGCCCGTTGAATGAGGTAAGTTGGTCCTTCCAGTTTGAATTGCCGTATGTATAGACGTTTGTTGCTGTGGCAGAGCCAACTGTTCCAGTCGTGTATGCATGTTCTGTTCTGCTGACAATATTTCCACCTACATCATAAGTCCAAAGGATGGTTTTGTCAAGCGTGGGGTTGTTCTCTCGGATCAACCTACCAATGCCATCATAAGCGTAGGTGGTGCCACCATAGCTCACAATATTGCCGTTGGCATCGTAGTCGATATATTCAGTCTTTTCAAGAGTTGCAGTGCCATTGACAACCTTGTAGTGCTTGATTGCACTCATATAGTTGGTTGTGCCAGTTTGCACAAGAATATAATCCAGTGCGGTGGGGTCAACCGCTTGACTCTTAGGAAGAATAGGCAAAATAGGTGTCAAA
>CALABJ010000003.1:0-96097 GCA_937885645.1 uncultured Clostridia bacterium
CCGTAGGGCTCTGCCGTAGGCAGAAGGGGGAAACACGTGAGGAAGGGGGACATGCATTTAAGGAGATAAGCACTTAGCATAATAAAAAAGCACTCCACGTGGAGTGCTTTTTACAAAGTCAGGCGCTAAATAGCGCGTTTTTAATATTCAAATTGCTCGGTGAAATAAGACACAAGATTTTCAACGGGGATGCGAATTTGTGCCATGGTGTCACGTTCACGGACGGTGACGGTGTTGTCTTCGAGAGTGTCGAAGTCGATGGTCACGCAGTAAGGTGTGCCGATTTCGTCTTGACGACGATATCTCTTGCCGATTGAGCCACTGCCGTCAAAGTCGCAAGCAAAGTGCTTGGTGAGGGCGTGGTAGATTTCCTCTGCCTTTTCGTTGAGTTGCTTTTGGAGAGGAAGGATTGCCACCTTGATGGGTGCGATTGCGTGGTGAAAGTGCATGACAACACGGGTGTCGTTTTCACCGACTTCTTCCTCATCGTATGCATTGCAAAGGAGTGCAAGCACCATACGTTCAACACCGAGAGAAGGCTCGATGACGTAAGGCACGTATTTCTCGTTGGTGACGGGGTCAACGTAGCTGAGGTCCTTGCCTGCTGTGTTGATGTGTTGGGTGAGGTCGTAGTCAGTTCTGTCTGCGATGCCCCAAAGTTCACCCCAACCAAAGGGGAACAGGAATTCAAAGTCGGTTGTTGCCTTTGAATAGAAGCAAAGCTCTTCGGGATCGTGGTCACGGAGTCTGAGGCAATCGTCGTTCATGCCCAGTTCGAGAAGCCAGTTGTGGCAGAAGCTGCGCCAATACTGGAACCATTCAAGATCGGTGCCGGGCTTGCAGAAGAATTCAAGCTCCATTTGTTCAAACTCTCTCACGCGGAAAATGAAGTTGCCGGGAGTGATTTCGTTGCGGAATGATTTACCGATTTGACCAATGCCGAAAGGAACTTTCTTTCTTGTGGTACGTTGGACGTTTTTGAAGTTGACAAAGATGCCTTGTGCTGTTTCGGGGCGGAGATAGACGGTGTTGACACTGTCTTCTGTGACACCTTGGAAAGTCTTGAACATAAGGTTGAACTTTCTGATGCCGGTGAACTCACTCTTGCCACAAACAGGACAGGTGATGCCGTGCTCTGTGACGTAGGCTTCAAGTTGCTCGTTTGACCAACCTGCGATGTTCTCCTCGATGCCTTTTTTCTTCATATAGTCTTCGATGAGGTTGTCTGCACGGTGGCGTGAGTGACAGTTTTTGCAGTCCATAAGAGGATCTGAAAAACCGCCAAGGTGACCTGATGCGTGCCAGACTTGGGGATTCATCAAAATTGCGCAGTCAAGACCAACGTTGTAGGGGCTTTCGGTGACAAATTTCTTCCACCATGCTGCCTTAACGTTGTTTTTCAGTTGGACGCCCAGAGGGCCGTAGTCCCAAGTGTTTGCAAGACCGCCGTAGATTTCACTGCCGGGAAAGACGAAACCACGGTTTTTGCAGAGGGCTACAAGTTTGTCCATTGTGAGTTTGCTTTTTGCCATAAACACCTTCTTTTGCGCGTGTTCACGCACGATAGATTTATACTTAGTAGTAGAATAATAAAATGTAAAATCAACTTTGTCAAGTTATCGCGATAAGTTGCATATATTCAACTATGTTGACAGCGTTGAAAGTGACTTTCTTGTTCATCGGCACGTCTATTGGTGCAGGATTCAGCAGTGGCAGAGAGATTGCACTATTTTTTGGCGACACCTCCCCTTGGTGCGTTGCACTATCATCAGTGTTTATCGCCCTCATATGCGCCCTATTTTTGGTGGCAGGAAAATACGACCTCATCCCAAACAATATTGCTGTGAAGGTGGCAACTTTCTTTGCAGGGGCGGTGTCACTGGTCAGTATGCTTGCAGGGGGTGAAAAAATCCTCAGCGACCTCACCGGCGTCAGCATGCTTGGAATAATTATGACACTTCTTGGGGCGGTGATTGTCACCCTGGGCATTGAAAAAATCAAGTGGGCAAACACAATCTTAATACCGCTTTTGATATTGATGATGGTGCTGATTTTTGCCAAACTCGGTGCTCCGGTGTATGGGGGTAGTGTGTCAATTTTGAAGCCTATACACTACTCTGGGCTTGACGTTTTGCTTGCAGGCATGGTGCTGTCAAGAGAGGGCAAAAAACTCAGTGGCAAGCAGATTGCAGTGGCCGTTGCAGGCATAGGCGTGTTTATGTTTGCAATCCTGTTTATCCTCCAAAACATAGTTTTATCTGACAAAATGAACTCATCAATGCCAGTTTTGGGTGTTTCAACCGAATTGAATATGCGAGGTGTCAGTGGTGTGCTCATCGCATCGGCAATCTTCACAACCCTCATTGGCGCGCTTGAAACAGTGGTGGTTTACGTGACGGAATTTGCATCAAAAATCACAAAGCTCAAACCCCTTGCAGAGAGAAAAAACAAGTGCTTTGTGGTGCTTCTTTCCCTCCTCATTTTCTACCCTGTGTCCTTCCTAGGTTTTGAGAAAATCGTGGATACCTTCTATCCTTTTGTCAGCCTGTCGGGGATTGCACTCACCCTATTCATTTTGTTCAAGGTGATTATGTTCTTTATAAAAAACCGTGCCCACAATAGGACACGGCTTAAAAAGGTCTCTATTAATTCAACATAATTCAGTTGGCTTGCTTGCGCTCCTCTATTTTGTTTTTGATTGTCTCATAGATGAATGCGTCGTTTTTGGATTTGTATAATTTGATTTTTTGATTGTCAAAGCGGATTATTATTCTCTTTTCATACTCAACTCTAATTGAATCATATTCAAGCCTATACGAGCATCCATTTTTGTGGCAATATATACCGCCTTCATATATTTCCAAAAAGCTTTCACTGGCTATTTTCGTCCACTTAATACACAGGAATATCATTTCCACAGCCAAAGTGATTGCAGCGGCTATAACCGCAGCTATATATTTAATTTTGTTTGGATGTACGACTAACATAAAAAACGCACCAACAAGCACAGCACCGCCAATCGCGACATAAGTCTCTCGTAAACACTCGTGTAGTTTGCCATAACTTTGTCTATGAATTAGCGCACCAAGTTTTTCCGTGTTTAATGTGTAGTCACCAATTCTTGCTAAAACTTCATCGTTTAAGAAGAAATTGCGCATCTTTAATTCTTCTTCTAATTCACGATATTTTTCAGCTAATTTTTTATCTCTTTTCCCACCATAATAGATGTCGTAGCCGTGAAAATGAAGCATCCTTTCTCCATCGAAAATGGACAATCTTCTGCTTTCATCTTCTCTGTCCAAAAAGCCGATCTCGTTTTCTTCAATCATAAACTCTTTGGCTTTTTCTCTCAAATCAGCAAGATTTATTTTTGATTGTTGTTTGTCGTGAACTATGGTCAACGTATCGACATCAAAAGAAAAATCGAAATTTCTTGTGCTATAATTTATGCCAGCAACTATTTTATACTGGATATTTTTTGCTTTCAAAATAAGGTTCTCGTCAAACACTATTTCGACAGAATTGTCGCGGTCAATTTCCACTTTTACTTTATAAAAGCCATCGCCAATCTCTAAATCGTTGGCAATCACACCAGTGCAATGCATCAAAAGAAATCCGCCGTTAGACGTTTCCATTTGAATCGTACAATCGTCATTTGCTTCCTTCATTTCCATGACGCATGCATCGTGAAAATGCCACACATTATGTAAGAATGCTTCAATGTCGTTGTCATTGTTGATTGTCAAGGTTTCACTATATTCAGTGCTCTTTAACAATTCAACTGCTTCATCAAACTGCTCTTTTGTGTATCTCTTTTTCTTGACAACATTGATGATGTCTTCATCGTCCCAGTACGACTTCAATTTTTCACTTTGTATTGCAAAATTTTCGCAATTGAAATCTAAAAAAACAACCTTATAACTTGCACGAAAATCGAAACATCTCAAAACTATAAGCTCAGAAAACGTTTCGTCAAACACCACGATTTTTGTATGTTTGTTGTTGCTGTATGCAAAAACAGGAGAAACATACATTTTGTCCTTGTCTATTATTTTGACAATCATATTTCCTCCTGTTCAGTCATCGCTGATTTTTATTGCTGGTCGTGATGGTGGTGATGGCAGTCACAATCATCATCACAGTCATGGTGATGGCAATCACAGTCGTCATCGTCGCAATCGCAAGCGTCATCATCACGATCGTCATTATCCTCATCCTCATCGGGGTTGAGTATGTCCTCAAAAGGTGAACGGCGTGACTCGTCATCGGGTTCGTCAAGGCCTTTCAAATAGCGGTAAAAGGCGTCATCTTGATAGTCCTTTTCCTTGTCGACAAAATATCCGCCCAGTTCTTCAACGGCGTTGCGTATTTCCATATACTCGTTGTAGTTGAGTTCGTTGGAGTCGGCAAAGGATTTCAGCACCTCGATGGCTCTTTCATCACCATATTTGCCAAGAAGCCTTGCATAAAGTGCCACGTCTTCTCCACGGTAAAGGCAACTGACAAGGCCCATATACACACCCTTGTTGCCCTTGTATTCGGTGAGGATTTCGATGAGCATATCTGCGGTTTCACCACTTGAAGAATAGAACTTTTCAAGCATAGTTTCAACCATATCTTCGCAGTCCTCTTGAAGGAACTCGTAGGCTTCAAGACGGGTGTTGTACTCCACACTTTCATCCAAAAGGATATTGAGCATCTTTTCTTTTTCTTGTTTAGATTTCATCGTCGTCATCTCCAAAAACAATTTTGTAGTATTTGTCAAAGGTGCGCTCGTTGAGGTTGTAGCGGACTATGCTGTCCATCTTTGAATCCTCTTCGTCATAATACACGTAGGCAATAAGCACACCTGCAAGGGTTTGTGGTGAGCGGAGTCTTGTGACTTTTTCCGCTTTTTTGGTGAGATACAAAGGGCGACCATCTATGCCCAAACGGACAAATCCGTCCACTGCCGAGCGCAGCCTGTGTAGATAGGTTGTAGGGTCTTCGTCGGTGAAGATTATGTCACAAATCGAGTATCCAACCGCTTCTTTTAATACTTTTGGCATTTCATAGTAGGCTTCGGGCAAGGTCAAAGATACATCCTTGAATCTGTCCTGTGTCACCACGCTGAAGTCAAGGTGGTGTCCTCCGTCAAGAAGGTAGGCAAGGACGGCGGACATAGTGTCAAAACTGAGCCCCGGCTTTATGAGCACTTCCCTATAAAAATCTTCAACCCATTGTGAAGACGAGTAGGACAAGCGGTCAAGAAGAAAGGCTATCACCTTTTCGTTGCCGTCAATAAACGCCCAGCGGATAAGCCTTGTCAAGTCCTCGTTGTGGTCAAGGGCGTTGTCAAAATCCGCGTTGGACAGCCGTGCGTACTCTTCAAGGACTTTGTAGCGTCTAAACCTCTCGGTGTGAGGGACTTTCAGTTGAGGCATTGTCATTGAATAGTCTGTTTCATCGGGGTTTGAAGCGTAGAGGTCAAGGAAATAGTCGCTGGGGGCGTACTCACCATATATATTTTTCACCGTGTTCATAACACGGATTGCCTCGTCCTTTTGTCCCACGTTGTAGAGGGCTTGGGATAGCCATATAAGTCCGTTGGGTTGATATGGCATAACCTTCAACGCCTTTTTTGTGTAGACGATGACGTGGGAGTGCATATTCAGGTTTATGAGAAGGGGCAAAATTATGAGGATTTCTTCAAGGCGGTTGTAGTCTTGTTTCAAGATTTCCTCAACAACTTCTGCGGCCTCCGTCTGCCTGTCTTCAAGCATAAGTGCGGTGGCAAGGGTGCTGCGGACTCCAAGGCTTTCGTGCTTTTCAAGCATTTGTCTTGCCTCATAAATCACTCTATCCACGTCGTTTTTCATCATATAACTGACAAGGATGATGTGATTTGCGGCATCAACGTGCTTGCTTGACTTGTCCACCTTTTCGGCAAGAGCCACTGCCCCGTCAAAATCTCTTTCTTGAATTAGAGCGTAGGCTCTTTCAATCAAGGATTCATAGTATTCCTCGGCGGTCTTTGACACCAAATGGAAGGGGTTTTGAGGCTTGTTGTCCTCGGGGTTTTCAAGGACGGAAAGGTCAAAATCGTCACCAAAATAGCGCATATAATATGCCACTACTTCAAGTTGACCAAGTTCAAGGAAATTTTGGGCGAGGCTATAAAAAATGCGGTCTTCCTGCTCAGGTGTAGGATTTGACACCAGAGCACGATAGTAGACCGCGTTTGAAATTTGATGTGCGCCAAGTGTGGCGTAAATTGAGGCAAGTTTAACTTGCGCTTCTACAAAAGAATCGTCTTCGGCAAGGGCTTTATTAAGATAGTTTATTGCGCCTTCCGTATCACCGCTCAAAAGTTTTCTTTCCGCAAGTGACAAAAGTTCGTCCTTGGAAAGCTGCATTTTGACGATGTTTGCCATTATTTCTTCTTTTTCTTTTTAGGATTTTGATATGCTTGCTTTGCTTGGGGCTTTTTGGCAGGTGCGTTGTATTCTGCATTTGCCTTTGCTGCCTTTCTCACTTCGGCAAGGTGTTTCTTTGAATAGTATTTTTTCAGTGACTTGCACTTGATCATACCTCTGTCTGCCATTGCCACCCAGCCAAGAGCGATGAGGCTAAATCCTGCTGCTGCCATGACAAGATAGGTGATGATTGCGGGCATTGTTCCCATTGCAAAACCAAGGATGGGCACAAGGGATACTGCTGCGGTCACAGGCACAAAGAACAGGTTGTTTGCGATGACAACCACTGCATTTTTGAAGGTTTGCTTAAAGGTCAGTTGATGGGTGACGGTGAGGCCCATCATTGCAAGGCACACCATGACGATGGGGAAACCTACGATTGCAGGGAGAATTGCTGCTGCGTAATGTCCTGCGGTTTCAAGACCCAGTTGTTTCAGTGACAGAAGTTGAACAATTGCACTTGACTCACCAAGCAAAACTGCGGTGATGATTGTGCCAAGGATGAGATATTTCCACCAATGCTTTTTGAAGCCGACAAAATATGTTTTGATGAATTGCCTGTAAGTGTCTTGATAATATGCTCTCTTTGCTGCGTAGAACAGACCTGACAGGAAGGGTGATGCGATGATCATTGCTCCTGCGAGGATGAAGAGGACGTATTGGAACACTGTGCCGTAAAGCAGACTGACACTTTGGTCAATGCTGTCACCGCCGCCGGGATAGCCAACGCCGATGCCTGCCATAAAGTTGTAAGTGCCACCAAGGAGGTGCTTTTCAATAAGAGTTCTGCCAAGGACAAGACCTACGATGAAAAGAAGTGATGCAATGATAAACCAAAAGGTTGTCTTGAACATTGTGCCATATTCACCTTTGAACACGGCAAATGCTCTTTTGAAATATGCGTCGGGATATTCCTTCTTTTCGGGCTTGGCTTCCACCATGCCTGCCACAACTACTTTGGCTTTTTCAGCAGGTTCGACAACGATGTCTGCATCGGTGTACCAGCTTTCAAGGAAAAACTTGTGTTCTCTTTGTTTTGCGTTAAAATTGTTTTGAGTTGCCATAATGACTCCTATGTTCAGTTAAAAGCATTTTACACTAAGTTCAATGAAATATCAAACAAAAACACAAAATTCTCCTTCTAATAATAAAATAAATTAAGTTTAAAAAATATATTAGACAACTTGACACCAATAAATTGACATTTTTCAGGTTGACGAGTATATTTTTTCTATAAAAGGAGAAGTGAAAACTTTATGAAAAAATTTAATGTCGCAGTGGTCGGCGCAACGGGTATGGTAGGTCGCAAGTTCCTTGAAGTCCTGTCTGAAAGAAATCTCCCCGTGGACAACTATTATCTCTTTGCTTCATCAAGAAGCGCAGGCAGTGTGGTGGATTTTGTTGGAAAACCTCACACCGTCATTGAACTGAACGAAGAAAATGTGAAGGCCCTTCAAGGGAAAGTGGACTTTGCTCTCTTTTCTGCCGGTGGCGCTATATCAAAAGAATATGCACCCAAGTTTGTTGAAATCGGTGCAACTGTGGTTGACAACTCATCTGAGTGGCGTATGCACTCCGACGTGCCCCTTGTGGTCCCCGAAGTCAACCCCGAAGACGTCAAGTGGAATAAGGGTATAATCGCCAACCCCAACTGCTCAACAATCCAAGCAATGGTGGCATTGAAGCCTCTCTACGACAAGTACGGCATCAAACGTATCATCTACTCCACCTATCAAGCTGTCAGTGGCGCAGGTGTTGCTGGCTACAACGATTTGAAAGACGGAGTCAAGGGCGAAGCACCCAAAAAATTCCCCTATCCTATCGCATACAATATGCTTCCTCACATTGACGTTTTCCTTGAAAACGGCTATACAAAAGAGGAATGGAAGATGATCCAAGAAACAAGAAAAATCTTCCACGATGACACCCTCCGTGTCACTGCAACAACTGTCCGCGTGCCCGTTTTCCACGGTCATAGCGAATCTATCAACGTTGAATTCAAAACCCCTTGCACAAGAGAAGGTGTGGTTGAAGCACTCTCTTCATTCAAGGGTATCGTGGTCCAAGACGACCCCAAGAACAATGTCTATCCCATGCCTATCTACGCAGAAAACCACGACGAAGTCTTTGTGGGCAGAATCCGCATTGACGAAAGCGTAGAAAGTGGCGTCAACCTGTGGGTTGTGGCAGACAATATCCGCAAGGGCGCGGCAACAAACGCAGTGCAAATTGTGGAACTTCTCATCAAAGAACAATTGGAGGCATAATATGTTCAAAGGCACAGCAACTGCTCTTATCACTCCCTTCACCGACAACGGTGTTGACTTCAAAGCACTGGACAAAATCCTTGACTATCAAGTTGACGGTGGCGTAAATGCCCTTGTCATCCTTGGCACAACTGGTGAACCTGCAACCATGACCAAAGAAGAAAAAGTGGCAGTGGTTGAAGCAGTTGTGAAAAAATTGAAAGGCAAACTGCCTATCATCGTTGGCGCAGGCGCAAACTGCACCGCTGACGCAGTTGAAAACGCAAAACTCTACACCGCACTCGGTGCAGACGGTCTCCTTGTTGTCACACCTTACTACAACAAGTGCACAGGGGACGGTCTTGTGGCTCACTACACCGCGGTGGCTAAGGCAACTCCCCTTCCTATCATCGCCTACAACGTGCCCGGTCGCACTGGCGTCAATATGCTTCCTAAGACTTTTGCAAAGATTGCAGAAATCGACAACATCGTCGGCATCAAGGAAGCCAGCGGAAATATGGAACAAATTGAAGAGTGCATCCGCCTCGTTGGCGACAAGGCAGATGTCATCAGTGGCGACGACGGCCTCACTGTGCCCGTTATGCTTATGGGTGGCAGTGGTGTCATCTCAGTGGCAAGCAACCTTGCTCCCACCTACGTTTCAACAATGACAAACTGCGCTCTCGGTGGAGATACAAAGCGCGCTGCAAAAATGCAACTTGATATGCTCCCCTTTGTGAAGGCATTGTTCAGTGAAGTCAATCCTATCCCCGCAAAGAAGGGTGCAGAACTCCTGGGCCTTTGCAACGGCAAACTCCGCCTCCCCCTCACAGAAATGACAGAAGAAAATGCAAAGGTGCTTGAAGCACTTTTGAAGGAATTTGTATGATAAGAATTGCATTGTCAGGTGCTGGCGGCAGAATGGGCCGTACAGTATATAAATCCCTCATCGACTCAAAGGAATATCAAATTGTCTTCGGCGTGGACCAATATCCTACCGAAGATTTGCCTTTTCCTGTTTATAGAAGTTTTGAGGGTTGCACACTGGATGCGGATGTCATCCTTGACTTCTCATCCCCCTCTTCCCTTGACGGCATCCTTGACTACGCCGTGAAGACCAACACAAAAGTGGTGCTGGCAACAACTGGCTACACCCCTGAACAACTGAAACGCATAGGCTACGCTTCAAAAGAAGTGGCAGTCTTCCACTCTGCAAATATGTCCCTCGGCATCAACCTCCTTGCAAACCTTTCAAAGGAAGCAATGAAGTTCCTCGGTGACGGCTACGATGTGGAAATCGTTGAAACCCACCACAACAAAAAACTTGATGCACCCAGTGGCACTGCACTCACACTTGCCTCTGCAATCAATAGCGTCCGTGAAAAGGAACTTGACCACGTCTATGGCAGACGAGAAAGTGCAAAGCGCAGAGAGAAAAACGAAATCGGCATCCACGCAATCCGTGGTGGCACGGTTGTTGGAAAACACGACGTTATGTTCCTTGGAGCAGGTGAACTTGTCCGTCTTTCACACGAGGCAGAAAGCAAAGAGGTCTTTGTCCGTGGCGCACTTAGAGCAATCAACTTTGTCATGGCAAAACAAACTGGCCTTTATGATATGAATTCAATTCTGGGCAGTTTCTATGCAGTCACCTCAGTGTCCTCAGAAAAGGATGTGTCAATGCTCTTCTTCCCCTCAATTGAAGCGGACCGTTTCATCGCAATCCTTCGTGGCATAAAGGACGCCGACATCAACCTTGATATGATTTCACAAAACATCAACCTTGACGGCACTCTTGCAGTGTCATTCACCCTTGGTGACAGCGACCTTGCAGTGGCAGAAAAGATTGTTGGAGATCAACCTCACACCTCAGTTGTGGGCACAGCAAAGCTGACCGCAGAAGGTGCTGGTATGGAACACACAAGTGGTGTTGCCCTTGAAGTGCTGTCAATCCTTAAAGGCCTTGGCACAAACATCTACGCAATCACAACAAGTGAAACAAAAATCTCTTGTTGCATAGATCACTCAAAGCTTGTGGAGGCAGAAAGCGCACTGAAAAAATACTACGGACTTGGCTGACAAGTTTCTTTTGGCAGTCAATCTGACAAAAGCAAACAAAAGCGCAAATTTGGTTGAAATGACGAAAAAAGCACCGAAAATGGTGCTTTTTTTGATTTTTCACTTTTTGATGATTATTCTAAAAAACGGATTTTTTTGTAATACTTCACTTTTTAAAAAACAAAAACGCGCCTTGAAAAGCGCGGTTTTTCATTTCTTTGCCCTTTGAAAATCGATTTTTGCCTTATTCCACAAAATACTTGTTATTTCGGAATTCGAGGAAGTCGTGAGGGATTTCGAACTGGGCTATAAACACTGCGATGAACACGAGGAGGCAACCAGCAAGTTCTTTTGCGGTGCTCTCTTCACCAAGTATTATGATGCCACCAAAGAGGGCAATGACTGACTCTAGGCTCATAATGAGGGTTGCAACAGAGGCCTTCACTCTCTTCTGTCCTGCCGTTTGCAAAGTGTATGCTAGACCGCTTGAAAGCACCCCTACGTAAAGGAGAGGAATTATGCTTTCTGAAAGAGCGATGGCGGTTGGGAATCCGTTGGCTGCCATAAAGGGGAAACCGATGACTGCGCTTGTTGCAAACTGCATAAAGGTGAATTTGATTGGGTCACTATTCTTGCAGTAGAGGTCCACAAAGAAGATGTGGAAACCAAAGGTGATTGCACTGCAAAATACAAGAGCATCTCCCTGTGCCAAAGTGAAGCTGTCGTTGATGCACATAAGCACAAATCCCATGATTGCAACCAAAACCGCACAGCAGTTGACAAGTGAGGTGCGCTTCCTTGCAAAGACACCAAGGATAGGCACGATGACGATGTAGAGGACGGTGATGAAACCTGCCTTGCCTGAGGTGGTGCTTTCAATGCCTATTTGTTGCACTATGGTGGACACAAAGAGGATTGCGCCACAGAATATACCGCCGATGACGGTGTCGCGGTTGAAGCCTACGACCTTCTCCCCTTTCTTCTTTTTGTAGAAGTCGGCAAGGAGCACTGATACGCCAAGGACGATTGTGGCGATGAGGTATCTCATCTCACTGAGGGAAATACTGTCGATATGATTGACGCCCTCACGTTGAGCGACAAAAGCAAAGCCCCATACGAAAGCGGTGGCGAGAAGTATGATTACGCCCGAAAATGCACTTTTCTTACTTTGAAAGTTTTGCATAACACACCTCCCCCCAGTTTATATTGTGAGTGCCCTTTTGGTTTTCTATGACGAGAGCGCCGTCGCTTTCAACGGAAATTGCTTTGCCTGTGACACCGTCCCCTCTCGTGACGATTTTGCCGAGGGTTTCAAGGCAAGCTTTGTATTCATCAAGGACTGCCTTCTCGTCCTCTTCAAAGACGCTGTAAAGCTCCTTGACAAGGAGTTTGGTCGCCTTGGTCAAAGATGCCTTTTTGCCTGTTGCAGTATAAAGTGAAGTGGCGATACTCTTGACTTCGTCAAGGTCTTCCATTTTTGTGTTGACGTTGAGCCCTAGCCCGATGATGACGAATCTATCCCCTTTCACCACACTTTCAGGCAGTATGCCACAAATCTTTTTGCCGTCAAGAAGGACGTCGTTGGGCCACTTGATTGCAAGTCTATTTTTATCTACGCCAAGGCGGACAAGCACTCTCTTCACTGCCACGGCTGAATAAAGCGCCCAAACTGAGAAGTTTTCCTCTGCAGGGGTGATATAACTCATATACACTCCACCCTTGGGGGACAAGAAGGTGCGGTCATATCTGCCACGACCTGCGCCCTGCTCTTTTGCCACCAAAACTACGGGAGAAGTCAGGTTGTTTTCCTTGACGAGCACTTTAGCAAGATAATTCGTTGACGAGGTAAAGTAAAAGTAAAAGCAAGGCACCGAGGTGCCTTGCTTTACGTTGATTGACAATACTTTACACTGTCTTAAATGCACTTGTTAGCCTCCAAACACTGCCATAAGGAATCCCGCCGCCACTGCAGAGCCGATGACACCTGCCACGTTGGGACCCATTGCATGCATGAGAAGATAGTTGTTGGGGTTGTATTTGCGCGCCGTATTGTTGACAACACGAGCCGCCATAGGCACGGCTGAAACCCCTGCTGCGCCGATGAGAGGATTGATTTTGCCCTTTGTGATTTTGCACATAAGCTTGCCAAGAAGAAGTCCGCCAACTGTTGCAAACATAAACGCAAAGAGACCCAATGCGATGATGTAAAGTGTTTGGACTTGCAAGAAGTTTTCGCCCTTTGCCGTTGCGCCGACTGAGATGCCAAGGAACAAGGTGACGATGTTCATAAGTGCGTTTTGTGCTGTGTCTGCAAGACGTCCTGTGACACCACATTCCTTCAAAAGGTTGCCGAACATAAGGCATCCGAGAAGGCCTGCAACTGAAGGAAGAATCAAGCAAGTTGCAAGAGTGACGATGATGGGGAACAAAATCTTTTCCGCCTTGCTGACCTCACGAGTAGGCTTCATAAGTATATTTCTTTCTTTCGAAGTTGTCAAGGCTTTCATAAGAGGAGGTTGAATGATGGGGATCAACGCCATATATGAATATGCTGCAACTGCGATGGGTGCAAGGATTTCAGGAGCAAGTGACTTGGTGAGCCAAATTGCGGTAGGACCGTCTGCACCACCGATGATACCGATGGATGCTGCTTGAGGGCCGGTGAATCCAAGTGCGATTGCAAGGAAAAATGCAACGTAGATGCCAAGTTGTGCGGCTGCGCCCAAAAGAAGTGATTTGGGGTTGGAGATCAACGGACCAAAGTCGGTCATTGCGCCAACGCCTATGAAGATAAGGCAAGGATATATGCCGGTTTTGACGCCGATATAAAGGACGTCGATAAGACCGCCGTGTTGAAGAACGTCCAAATAGTCCACTCCGTTTGCCACTGCGCTCTCTCCCGTCCACATTTCGGGATGATACAAAACATCACTGCTGTCTTTGATCATGGGCAAGTTGGTGAGAAGCATACCAAATGCGATACCCACAAGAAGCAGAGGTTCAAATTTCTTTTTGATTCCAAGATAAAGGAACACGCATGCTATGACAAGCATAACGGCGTTTTGCCAAGTAAAGTTGGCAAAACCGCTTGTGTCCCACAAATTGGATAGTGTTTTTCCTACGTCCATACTTTACCTCAAATGATTGTGACAAGCACTGCGCCTGTTTCCACCACTGCGCCCTTTTGAACAAGAACTTGACCGACCTTGCCTGACTTGGGTGCTGTGATTTCGTTTTCCATCTTCATTGCTTCAACGATGACGAGGACGTCCCCTTCCTTGACCGTTTGACCGGGAGCGACTTTCACTGCGTTGACGTTGCCGGGGAAAGGTGACTTGACACCTTCTCCTTCACCTGCCACTACGGGGGCGGCGGGAGCTGCTGCGGGTGCTGCTGCGGGAGCGGCTACGGGTGCTGCTGCAACGGGAGCTGCTGCGGGTGCTACTGTGGGGAGAGCGGCTTCATATTCTGCTTGGATGACTGCCTCGCCCTTTTCCACTTCTACTTCATATATTTTGCCATTGAGGGTCACTTTGTAAATCATAATGTCTCCTTTTCTGCGTCTTCGTCAATACGCTTGATGGATTTGAATCTAAGTTCATTGAGAGGTGTGCCTGTGGAGTCTGCCACGATTGCCATAATCATAGCTGCGTCTCTTTCCTCAGTTTTGATGAGGACAAGTTCTCCACAAGTTCCTTTTGCTTTAGGTTCTTCGTTTTGAGGTGCTGTTTCTGCCACTTCCTCAGTCTTCTTCAACTTTTTGAAGAGGTCTGCGGGTTTAGGGAGTTTGGGCATTTTTGCTGCGATTGCAGGAGATTTTGCCATGATCTTGCCCATAACCCAGATGATTCCCATGAGAATCACCAGCACGCCAAACACTATACCCATGCCAAGCAATGACAAAAGCAAGGCGTCTGTCAATGGCATGGCAAATTCACATAATGTTGTGTTTATCATATTTCACCTTATTTTTCAATGGGAGCGATTGTGTATTTGACAACCTTTTCTTCCTCTGCCTTTCTTGCTGCAAAGAATTTTTCTGTGACAGCGGGGAAAGCGATATAGCTGAGGACGTCTTCGTCGTTCTTTGCAATGCCTTCAAGCTCTGCCTTGGTCTTGTCAAAGACGGGTTCAAGGGTGTCGGCATATCTGCCTTCGATGGGTTTTTCATCGCCGAGGACTTTATGAAGGACGTCAGGGTTGATAGGTGCGGGGGTTGTGCCGTATTCACCAAGGCAATAGGACTTGACTTCCTTTGAAACGTTCTTGTATCTTTCCCCTGCGAGGACGTTGTTGGTGGCTTGGACGCCAACCATTTGGCTCATAGGTGTGACAAGAGGAGGATAGCCAAGGTCTGCTCTCACTTTGGGGGTTTCAAGAAGAACTTGTTCAAACTTGTCCATTGCGTTTTGTGCTTTCAGTTGTGCAACCAGGTTTGAAAGCATACCGCCGGGGACTTTGTAGTTGAGAGCGTCTGTGTCTGTTGCCATCATCTTGGGGTTGAGACCGCCGGATGCGATAAATTCATCACGGATAGGCTTGAAGAAGTCGTTGACTTCTTTGAGCACTGCGTCGTCAAGACCGGTTTCATAGCCCAGTTGTTTGAATGCAAAGTTGATTGTTTCGGTTGCAGGTTGGCTTGTGCCACCGCTGAAACATGAGGTTGCTGTATCGATGACGTCGCATCCTGCTTCAACTGCCTTCATATAGGTCATATATGCAAGACCTGTTGTGCAGTGAGTGTGAAGGACCACGGGCACTTTGACTTCTTTCTTGATTGCGCCGATAAGTTCTTTGGCTTCATAGGGGCTCATCGTGCCTGCCATATCCTTGACGCAGATTGATTGGACGCCCATATTTTCAAGCTCTTTTGCAAGTTTTGCATAGGCTTCAAGGGTGTGAACGGGGCTTTGGGTATAACTCAAAGTGCCGGACACTGTTGCGCCTTTCTTGATGGCTTCGTTTGCTGCCACTTCAATGTTTCTCAAGTCGTTCAGTGCGTCAAAAATGCGGATGATGTCGATGCCGTTGTCAACTGACTTGTCAACGAACAAACGCACCACTTCGTCGGGATAGTGCTTGTAGCCAAGCAAGTTTTGTCCGCGAAGGAGCATTTGAAGTTTGGTGTTGGGCATTGCTTTTCTCAGTTTGCGAAGTCTTTCCCAAGGATCTTCGTTGAGATAGCGCAAGCAACAGTCAAACACTGCACCGCCCCAGCATTCCACAGAATAGTAGCCTGCTTTGTCCATTGTGGGCAGGATGTCTGCGAATTTTGCAAAAGGAAGTCTTGTTGCGATGAGTGATTGGTTTGCATCACGCAGGACTGTCTCGGTAAATCCGATTTTCATATTTATTGCCTCCAAAATTGTGTATATTCTACTTTATATCGCTGAGAGGAAGCATCTTCACGTCGAAGCTTCCGTCGTCGTTGATTTCAATGATTGTGCCACCACGTTGGGTGTGTTTCTTTTTGATGCCGATGTAGGCAAGATAGTCAATGCTCATGCCGTAGGTCAGGCGTATGCCCTGATAGGTAAGGGACAGGGTGTTGACGTGATCGTGACCCATAAACATACCCTTGCAACTGCCAAAGTCCACCATCTCTTTGAAAAAGTTGGATTTCTTTTGCTTGGGATAGCCAAAGTAATTGTCTTTTTCAAGGACAAAGCCGTGATGATAGGTGACGGACTTATCTCCACGATAGCACTTTTCCCACGCTTCTTTGAATTCCTTGGGAGGAATATGGAAGAAAGCCAGTGAAGGAAGCACTTTGCCGTCTCCAGATTGCTCACGGACTGTGCGCTTGTACCAGTCAATTTGGTCGTCGTGGATGACGTCAAATCCGCTGAAAAATGACTTGGTGATGTAGGCGTTGGAGTCCACCATCATAAGGAGCATAGCAGGGCTTCCGTCCTTGTTTTCAATGCGGATGCAATAGTTTCCGCAACCAGTGATGCCCTCTTCACCCTTCTCATAAAGACATCCGTCAAAGGATTTGAAATATTCACCAAGTTGCTCCTTTGTGTAAGTGGCAAAAACTTCGCCGTCATGGTTGCCGAAAGCAAAGCACCAAGGCTTGCCAAGACTTTGAAGGAGAGTGGCCAGTTTTTTTGCAGGACGCTTATTGTTGCGTGCACCTGTTGCCCAAAACAAAGGATAAACCATATCCCCAGTCATCACGATAAGGTCAGGGTCCGCCGCCTTCACAACCTTTTCAACTGCTTCAAGGGCCCATCTATCCTTTCTAAAACAAAGGATACCGCCACCGATGTGAATGTCGGTCAGTTGCAGGACTCTAAAAGGTCTGCCCTCTTCCTTTACTATGGTTGTCACAACCTTTTGTTTTTTGATTTCCATATTATTTTCCACAAAGCTCGGTGATGAGCATATCTCTTTCCACTTGTTCAGCAAGGTTGAGGGTGTCAAGTTCACCTGCTCTTGCCTTGTCGTTGAAATATCTAATGCGAGAGAGTTTCTTGTCGGTCACCTTATATGAGCAAGATGCGATGAATGCGGTGACAAACAACACTCCAACCATAACGCCGATGAAGATACGAAGAGCGGTTGCAACGCTGTCCGGTTGTGTGACGATTTGGTCTGCGGTATGTTCAATATAGTTTGCGCCTGCAAGCACCCAACCAACGGAAGCAGATGCCACTGCGGTGGTTATCGTACGGCAGAAGGTCATGACTGCACCCATACTGCCTGAGGGCCTATCCCCTTTCTTCAACTCAACAACGTCCACCGTGTCGGGGAAGATGAGCCAAGGCATAACTTGTGAGCCACCGAAGAAGAAGCCCATAAGCACCATATCCGCTATGACGATCCAAGGACTCCAGTCGGGTTGCACTGACACCATAACGATGACAGTTGCAATAAACCCAGGGATTGTGAAGCGATAAGCAAATTGCTTACTGCGTTTGCGCATATTGTGGTAGGCAAGAGGCACTGCAAGGGCGGCACAGACCATAAACGGACCTATGACCACGATGGAGTTGTTGCCCATGTCAAGGCCGAAGATTTCCATGCCTGCAAGGATATTCTCGCAGTAGTAAAGTGCCACTGCACTGATGACGTCCATTGCGATATAGGCGCATACGTACATAATAAGGTGGAGATAGAAGGACTTCACCTTGATTGTGCCAAAATACTCTTTTATGTTCAGTTTCTCACGATGATTGACGTCGTAAGGTGAACGCTCCTTCACCACGCAAGCACCAAACACCAAAGGCAATGAGAACAATCCGCCAAAGCCAAGGCAGAGGGTGAGATAGAAGGTGGTGTAGTCAATAGAGCCGTTCTTCAATGCTGAAAGGAGCAAGTTGGGGAGAAGGAAGCAAAGCCCTGCACTGCCAAGGTCAAAGAGCAGTTTGATGAGGTTTGCCTTGTTTCTTTCACGATGGTCGGGGGAGATGTCCGAACTCATACTGTTGAAAGGCACTTGTGACAGTGATGACACCGAGCAGTACACAAGATATGCAATGCACACCCACACTGATTTTGCCACTTCGCCAAAGCCTTGAATGGGAGCAAAGAGGAAAAGCATTGCAGGGATAATAAGGGCGCCACCTGCGATGATATAAGGACGGCGGCGGCCCAGTTTTGTCCTTGTGTTGTCGGTGATGATGCCAAAGGTCGGGTCGATGATGGCGTCCCAAATCTTTGCAACAAGCACCGCTGTGCCTGCAAATCCGGGATCTACACCCACAACGCTGGTGAAGAAATACATAAGGAGCAGAGAGAGCATACTGCCCTGTCCGCCGCCAAATATATCCATTGCGCCGTATGCCAGTTTCTCCTTGAAAGGAATCTTGTCCTCAGGACGCACCGGTGCTTCTACGGGGGTGATTGCCGTGGATTCAGTGGTCAAAGTCTTTTCTTCTGTCATAATTCTCCCAAATAAATAAGTTATTGTTTTGATGTTTTGTCAGTCAAAATCCGCTTTTCGTCTTCTAACACCGCAACTTGCCCTAGGCAAATATCACTTGCGGAGCAAATATAACTGCCGAAGGCAATATAACTCGCTGTAGGCGAATATAATTTGACAGTACAAACTTCCCTATTATAACTATATTGTTATAATGTTAACACAACAAAAACAGATTTTCAACGAAGTTTGCACTTTTCACCAAACAAAATGTTGAACATTATTCACAAAAAAAACGGCCTGTCTCCAAGCCGTTTTTGTTTTTTGTTGATGGGAGAGGGGTGATTACTCATTTACATAATTGTAATGGATTGTTGCGTTTGTCAAACTTGAATTGACGCCTATTGAAATAGCATTCCACTGCTCTTCCGTGCCTGTGTAATAAACATCTGTCAAACTGGTGCAATCATAGAAGGCATGCCAGCCAATGCTGGTCACGCTGTCAGGGATGACTATGCTTGTCAAACTGGTGCAATCACGGAAGGCATATCCGCCAATGGTGGTCACGTCATCACCAAGGGTTATGTTTGTTATGTTATTACAGTTTTCGAATGCTCCTCTAGGAATGTATCCGCCCGTCACTGTCACTGACTTGAGTGATGACGGGATATAATACGTTGTGCTTGTTGTCGATGATGTGCTTGAACCATAATAATTCTGCGTTGTTGCAACACCACCTGTATAACTTGACGCACCAAAGAGATATCCCAAAGGATATTGATATGTGCTAGAGCCGGTTACTCCCGCTCTATTTCCAACAAAGGGGATTGTGAGAGATTCAAGAGATGAGCAACCACTGAAGACATATGAGTAAATGGTGGTCACGCCACTGCCTATTGTCACACTTGTCAAACTGGTGCAACTATAGAAGGCATATGAGCCAATGGTGGTCACGCTGTCAGGGATGGTTATGCTTGTCAAACTGGTGCAACCCCAGAAGGCACCATAGTCAATGCTAGTCACACTGTCCGGAATGGTTATGCTTGTCAAACTGGTGCAATCACGGAAGGCAGATATGCCAATGGTGGTCAACCGGCTATTCTCTCCAAATGTCACGCTTGCCAAACTGTCGCAATTATTAAAGGCAGATGAGCCAATGGTGGTCACACTGTCAGGGATGACTATGCTTGTAATTGCTTGACCTCTGAAAGCGTATGCAGGAATTGATGTCACTTCATCGGGTATAACCAATTCTCCTTCAACAAGCTTGCCCTCCATATACAAATTGTCTGCGTAACACATAGGATTTGCATCACTTCCAAATGATATGCCACACCAGCCTGCGATATCGCCTGTGTAATAAACATCTATCAAACTGGTGCAATCATAGAAGGCATTATAGCCAATGGCGGTCACACTGTCGGGGATAGTTATGCTTGTCAAACTGGTGCAATTATAGAAGGCAGATGAGCCAATGGTGGTCACACTGTCGGGGATAGTTATGCTTGTCAAACTGGTGTAATCACGGAAGGCACCATCGCCAATGGTGGTCACACTATCGGGGATGACAAAAGATGTGGCTGTTTTGCCTATTGCATATTGAATGAGTGTTTTTTCATCCTTGCTATACAAATTTCCGTCTGTTGACTTATAGTTAGGATTGTTTTCATCAACAGATATGCTCGTCAAACTGGTGCATCCAGAGAAAGCAGATGAGCCAATGCTGGTCACGTCATCGCCAAGGGTTATGTTTGTTATGTTATTACAGTTTTCGAATGCTCCTCTAGGAATGTATCCGCCCGTCACTGTCACTGACTTGAGTGATGACGGGATATAATACGTTGTGCTTGTTGTAAATACTGAGTTAAAACCATAATACTTCTGCGTTGTTGCAACACCACCTATATAACTTGACGTGCCAAAGAGATATCCAAGAGGATATTGATAGGTGTCTCTGCTTGTCACCCCTGCTTTTGCTCCAACAAAGGGGATTGTGAGTGATTCAAGAGATGAGCAACCACGGAAGGCATCTGCGCCAATGGTGGTCACACTGTCGGGGATGACTATGCTTGTCAAACTGGTGCAAGACTCGAAGGCGTGTGAGTCAATGGTGGTCACAGGTTTGCCGTTGTATGTTGATGGAAGAGTGATGTCGCCTGATATGCTTGAATTTGCACCAATTATGGCATAACTTTGACCATCGTCACTCAATGTGAAAGTGAGGGTGCTGACTGAAGCACCGCATTTGTCACAGTTGTTGTCGGCAGGGTTGACATCAGAGTGTGCTGTTGATGTTGTCCTTGTTGCACCACAAACATTGCATATTGTGTCACAGTCAGATGAATAAGTGTGGCCTGTTGCAGGGATTTCAACGTAGGTTGTGTAGTCACAACGTGAACATGTTTCGTAAGCTTCCCAACCAACCTCTGTGCATGTAGGTGCTTGGGCTTCGTGGTTGATTGTGTCGTGGCCAAGGGCGGAAACTACAATTGTTTCTCTTGACAACTCTGTGCCGTCAAAAGAGTAGGTTACACTGTCATAACTTCCCGCTGTGGTGCATGTTGCTTCAACAACATTCTCATTGACCACTGTGTAAAAGTGAATTGTTGCATTGGTCAATGATCCATTGTTTGTACCAATTGTAATGTTGTTCCACTCCTCTTCCGTGCCTGTGTAATAGACATCTGTCAAACCGTTGCAACCCTCAAAGGCAGATGGGCCAATGCTGGTCACGCTGTCAGGGATGACTATGCTTGTCAAGCTGGTGCAGTCATAGAAGGCAAAATCGCCAATGGTGGTCAACTGGCTGTTTTCGCCAAAGGTCACGTTTGTCAAATTGCTGCAGTACATAAAAGCACTCTTGCCAATGTTGGTCACGCTGTCCGGGATAACTATGCTTGTCAAACTGGTGCATTCATAAAAAACACTCCTGCCAATGGTGGTCACGCTGTCCGGGATAACTATGCTTGTCAAACTGGTGCAAGTCTGGAAGGCATAATTGTCAATGGTGGTCAATTGGCTGTTTTCGCTAAAGGTCACGCTCGTCAAACCACTGCAATATTGGAATGCATTATAGTCAATGGTGGTCACGCTGTCCGGAATAGCTATGCTTGTCAAACTGGCGCAAGCCTGGAAGACACTATTGCTAATGGTGGTCAATTGGCTGTTTTCTTCAAACGTTACGCTTGTGAGATTGCTGCAACTTCCAAATGCACTAAAGGCAATTAATTCAACGCTTGCTGGAATGTTAATACTGGTAAAACCACAGCCAAGGAAAGCAGCATCACCAATTGCTTTGAGTCGACTGTTTTCGCCAAAGATCACGCTTGTCAAACTAGTGCATCCACTGAATTCGTACGAACCAATTAATGTCAGACTGTCAGGGATGATAACGCTAGTCAAACTGGTGCAATTGGTGAAGATGCCTCCATTAGTAGAAGTTACTCCGTCGGGAATGGTGATGATTGTATCGTCACCGAAATATCCTATCAGTACCGTGTCATATACTAAGAATCCATCTTGATCTGGTTTAATCCACGCAAATGGATAATACTCTTTTGTCAGATATATTGCATTTTGAGCTGTATCCTCAAGAGAAAGTCGTCTCGTTTTAAAATACCAGTCATTGGGGTTTTCAAATGTCACACTGGACAAATTGATGCATTCAGAGAAGGCATATCTTCCGATCTCTACAACGCTGGCGTGAATTTCAACGCTTGTCAAACTGGTGCAACCTTCGAAGGCATATGAGCCAACACTGGTCACGGGTTTTCCATTATATTCTGCAGGGATTACAAGCTTTGTTCCTTCAAAGTCTTCACCAAGGCCTGTGATCGTATAACTTTCACCATCTTCGTTGAGCGAGAATATATATTCTTGATAACCGCATATCGAACATGATCCGTCATCTAAATATGTATGGCCAAGCGCAGGCACTTCATCATCTTTGTACGAATCTCCGCAATGGCAGGTGTAAGTTGTGTATCCTTTTTCAGTGCAAGTAGGCTCTGTGACGCCTACTTCCTTATAATCGTGGCCTGTTGCAGGGATTTCAACGTAGGTTGTGTAGTCACAACGAGAACATGTTTCATATGCTTCCCAACCTACTTCAGTACAAGTGGGTGTCTTTGTACTATGTTCTTCGAGGTCATGGCCAAGGGCAGGGATAATCTCTTGTGTCAAAATTACTTCATCGCACTTTGAACAATGCTTGCCTTCTGTCAATCCTTTTTCTGTACATGTTGCAGGCACTGCATCATCAATGACTATATCGTGTTCGCATTCTTCCTTTTTCCACTTGATATAAACGTCTATATCTCCGTTAAGACCAGTCTTTTTCAGAGATGTCAACACAACTTCAATGGTGAAATCGCTGTCAAGATAATATCCTTCAATCTCAAATCCTTTTTTTTCAAATACAGGTATAGGATCTGAAATATCCCATTTCACATTTGGATCACCATTGTTTGGATGAATGGTGACAACATAATCATCATTTCCTGACTGATCTGTAGCATCAGTTGTATTACTACATGCAACAAGCGTCATCACAAGGATAATCAAAATGATTACAAGTGCTATTCCTTTCTTTTTCATTGCGAATTTACCCCTTATAAGCATCTTTAATATCATTAATTTTACAGTGTTTTGCACTGCAAGTCAAGTCAGATACAGTATTTTCCACTACATTGTGTTCATAAATATATAGTTGTAGGTGGTTTATGGATTTGAAAGTGCAGGTTGGACAAAGACTTAAAGAATGTAGAAAGGCAAAAGGATTGACACAAAAACAGGTTGGCGAGCATCTTGGCATTGTCCTTCAACAATATCAAACCTATGAAAGCGGACGATATGAGTTGGACTATCAAAAACTTGTTTCTCTTTGCTTGTTATTTGACGTTTCGGCGGATTATATCCTTGGCATATCCAATTTTTAGATTGGGTGATGAGGATTTTTCGCTTGATTTTTGATGGGTTGGTGATATACTAGTTTAGAACACATCTCAAAGGAGTCACTATGAGCGAATGTACTCACGATTGTAGCACTTGCAGTCAAGACTGCTCTTCAAGAAAGGAAAGTTTCCGCGAACCGCAGAACCCCCTCAGCAACGTGAAAAAGGTCATCGGTATCGTCAGCGGTAAGGGCGGAGTTGGCAAATCTATGGTCACTTCTCTTCTTGCTGTCCTTGCCAACAGAAAGGGCTTGAAGACAGCAATCCTTGACGCAGATATCACCGGCCCTAGCGTGCCCAAGGCCTTTGGCCTCACTGAAAGAGCGGAATCTATGGATGGCAAAAATATCCTGCCCGTCCGCACCAAGAAAGGCATCAAGGTTATGTCCATCAACCTTCTCCTTGAAGACGCCACTCAACCCGTCATTTGGCGCGGTCCTATCCTTGCCGGCGTGGTCAAGCAATTCTGGACAGACGTGGTCTGGGATGAAGTGGACTTTATGTTTGTTGATATGCCTCCCGGAACTGGTGACGTCCCTCTCACCGTATTTCAATCACTGCCCCTTGACGGCATCGTCATCGTCACTTCTCCTCAGGACCTTGTGTCTATGGTGGTGGAAAAGGCAGTCAATATGGCAAAGATGATGAACGTGCCCATCCTCGGCATGGTTGAAAATATGTCCTACTTCACCTGCCCCGATTGTGGCAAACGCCTTGAAATCTTCGGCGCAAGCAAGGTGGACGAAACCGCAAAACGCCTCGGCATACCTGCCACCAGCAAACTGCCCATCAATCCCGAACTGGCTTCTCAATCAGATAGAGGTCTTATTGAACTGTTCGAGGGGGATTGGCTTGACGATCTCAGCGACCATTTGGAGGAAAACTGATATGAAACACACCTATAAGACAAGCGGAACTTGCGCAAGAGAAATCAACTTTGAAATTGAAGACGGCGTACTCAAAAACGTGTCCTTCCTCGGCGGTTGCAACGGAAACTTGAAAGCCATCTCAAAACTCGTTGAAGGCAAAAATGCTGAAGAAGTCGCTTCTCTTCTTGTGGGCAACACCTGTGGCTATAAGGATACTTCCTGCGCAGACCAACTGGCAAAAGCAATCCGTAAAGCAATGAACTAATCACATAAAACAGAAAGCCACCGACAAGTCGGTGGTTTTTTTGTAGGCTAAAACTTATATTTTAGCCGTCAAAAACAGTTGACAAGAAAAACCGAATAAAATATAATAGAGTGGCTGTCAAAGTGCTGCTATGGCTCAGTCGGTAGAGCACATCCTTGGTAAGGATGAGGTCACCAGTTCAAGTCTGGTTAGCAGCTCCATCAAACACCACGATAAATTCGTGGTGTTTTTATTTATGCCAACCAGCCTTTTACTATTTTCGTGACGCGATTGATGTCATAGACATAACAATCGCTATTCCGTCGCTTCGCTCCTTACAAGAAAGCAAAGACAATTCAAGCGCTTGCATTTGAAATTGTCGCGCGAAATTGCATAGCCGTCTGCCAAGGGCACTGCCCTTACAACACTGTTGTGTTGCAAAGCAAAGGCAGACGTGCGTAGACAAGTCAGTTAGCAGCTCCGTCAAATCCCACGAGAAAGTCGCGGGATTTTTATTTATGCCCAAACCAGTCTTTTATTTTTCAAATTGTTGCTCAACGTCTGTCGTGTTTGATTGCAAAATCTATTATGTTTGGTTGACGGACTTGCCTATTGCTTTCGGTTGACCTTGGCAATACTGCGCCCGTTGAGGGTGTTATTGCGCTCTTTGCAGGCATTTTATTTGCCATTTTAGACACGATACGTGTTTTTTATTTTATTTGGCGATATACGTATCGTGTTTTTAAATGTTTGATATATCCCCTTTTTTACCTCATATTTCAAGTTTTTGCCGTTTTTGAGGATTTTTTGAACACGTATCGTGTTTTTGGCTGAAATTTGCGCCTTGCGAAAGCCATAAACGATTTTCGTAGTTTGGCAACAAAAAAACTTCCCCGATTTAGAGAAGTTTTTTGTTTGTTTATGTTGTTGTGTTGTTGCTATTCGCTTCTCAGACACTCCACAGGACCCTTTTGCGCGGCTATTCTTGCGGGGATAAATCCTGCCAGCACCGCAAGAAGTATGCTGACGCCAAACATCATGAGGGGTTGCCACCAGACAAGACTTGCTATTCCCTTGATGCCAAGGAATATGGTCAGCAAGAGGTCTATCAGCAACACAAGCAACCAAGACACCACCACGCCTATTATGCCTGACACAGTACCGATGATGCCAGACTCGGCAATAAACACCTTTGAAATGCTGCTCTTGCTTGTACCTATGCTTCTCAGCACGCCTATTTCTTTCTTTCGCTCAAGGACGGACGTGTACACTATGATTGCAATCATAATTGACGACACAATCAAGGATATTGCCGAGAATGCTATGAGCACCCAAGTGACAACCTCTGTCATGGTTTCGACAAAGCCCATAATTATTGACAAGCTGTCGACGTACTTGATCTCTTTGCCAGTTTCTTCACCAAACTGAGCAATGAGTGACGTGATATAGTCCTTGTCCTCAAAGGAGTTTGCGTATATCTTTATTGTTGTGGGTTTGTCCATGTCCGCCACGCCCAACTCACGCATAATACGGCTGTACTCTGTTTCTTTGATTCTGTCTCCATTTACAACGTTTCTATCGGGGCTTTCTGCCTGTGCCACTGCAATAGGACTGCTGGTCGCCCTCTCTGAAAGGTATTCCGTCAAGCCTTTCGTGTAGCCCACGATGCCTGTGATTGAAGTCACCTCCACGTTCTTTTTGGGGCGGATGACACCCACCACTTTCACTGTCACTGCGTTTGCATCAACGTATTCTATGGTGCGTTGAGAATTTCTGTCGGCAACGTGATTCCAAGTGCCGTCATCATTTTGATGATAATAGTCACTGCCTGTCATCACCTTGTATTCAACGCCAAGAAGCTCATCAACAGTGAATGCTCTCTCTGCAAACTTGTCGCCATTTACAATCGCGTCTGCCACTTCTGAGGGCTTGCGAAGTCCAAGGACAAATTGGAGATAGTCACTGATTTGATTGTACTCGTCAACCACAATGACAACCTCGTTGTAATTGGTGGGCCAACGTGATGAGCCAAGCAAGTCGTATTGCTGTGAAAGAAGTCGTTGGTCATCAACCATTTCATCCCAAAGTGAAAGCATTGAAGCGATCTGTTGGAACTCTTCAAGATATGCGTCAAATATGCCGGGCACGGCATCTTCCATTGCCTCCAAAAACGGATTGACCTTCATATATTTTTCGGGGTCGCCCACAAAGTTGCAATAGACGTCAAAAGTTGTTCCGTAATCGTATTTGACAGATCCTTTCGTGGTATCAAAATTGGTGTCGAGATATGCCTTCAACCCTTCAAGATCGTTGGTGGACATAATATTGCCAAGATTGTTGATAAGCTCAGTTATCACCTTTCCGGTGTAAATGGTTTCACCCTCAGGATATTTTTCTTTTTCCTCGTCAGACGGGGACAATATTGACAAGATGGCATTGACGTCTGCACCCGTTTCGGTGATTTCAATAGGATACATAGACAATGCGTTTTCTTCCATTGTTGCAATATATCCTGACGTACCATTGGAAAGCGCAAGCACAAGAAGTATGCCTATGATGCCGATGCTTCCTGCAAATGCGGTCAAAAATGTCCTGCCTTTCTTGTTCCACAAGTTGGTCAAACTAAGGGACAACGCAGTGGTCATTTTCATTGATGTAGCGTGTTGCAACTGTTTGTTGAATTTTGCAGGTAATGCCTCAAAACTGTGTTTAACGTTCAATTTTGCACGATTAACATCAATTTTATGTTTTTTGTCAGCATTTTGTTCTTCTCCAAAAACTTCGTCATAAACGTTGGTTTCGCCCTTGTTTTTTGCACTCGCCGTTTCATTTGCTTCGTCAATGACATATGGATCGGTGTCGTCAACAAGAACTCCGTCTTCCATCTTGACAATGCGAGTGCTATACTCGTTTGCCAAAGATTCATTGTGGGTGACCATGATGACAAGCCTCTCTTTTGCCACCTCTGCAAGAAGCTCCATAACCTCTTTGCCTGACCTGCTGTCAAGAGCGCCCGTAGGCTCGTCTGCAAGAATAATTTCAGGATTGTTGACAAGAGCACGAGCGATTGCAACCCTTTGCATTTGTCCGCCGGATAGTTGTGACGGTTTCTTTTTGGCTTGGTCTTTCAGCCCTACTTTGTCAAGGGCTTCAAGGGCTCGTGTTTTTCTTTCCTCCTTCTTGACACCGCTTATAATCAAGGACAATTCCACGTTCTTCAACACTGACAAATGAGGGATCAAATTGTATGATTGAAACACGAATCCTATACGTCTATTTCTGTACGTATCCCAGTCTGCATTGTCGTAGTCCTTTGTGCTCACTCCGTCAATAAAAATTTCTCCCGACGTTGCCCTATCAAGTCCGCCGATTAGGTTGAGCAGGGTAGTTTTTCCACAACCCGATTGCCCCAGTATGCTGACAAATTCATTTCGTCTAAAACGCACTGATACCCCTTTAAGCACCGGTGTGGTTTGTTTGCCCACTTCATAGTTTTTTGTGATATTTTCAAGTCTTAACATATCGCACCTCCACATCAAAACTATGTATACAAAATTAAAGGACAATTAAAATAAGAAATCCGCTAATATATTAAAAATTTTTAATGCTTTTTGACAAAATATTGACCGCTCGTCAACGACATACTAATAAAAAACTTCCCTGCTTGAGGGAAGTTTTTTGTTTAGCCATAGTATTTTCGGGTGTGGTTTTCGTAGCCTTCTCTGTTTTTCAACTCTTCCATAAGTTTGTCATAGTAGTTGCCAAGATAAAATTTCATATTGGGAGAGGCTGCAAGGGCATCTGCGGCGATTTCTGCACTGAGGGACATATAGAAGTCGTAGGCAAGATTGTATCTTTCACTGTAGTTTTTCAGTTTTTCACCGCTGTATCCGTACTTTTCTTCATAGGCGCGTTGCTCTTCTGCCTTTCTGACTTCTTCCTGTCTTTGGTCTTCAAGATACTTTGCGATGTCCTCTTGTCTGTCCTTT
Source organism: uncultured Clostridia bacterium (assembly GCA_937885645.1). Taxonomy (GTDB): domain Bacteria; phylum Bacillota; class Clostridia; order Christensenellales; family CAG-917; genus RGIG4097. The sequence goes on from CALABJ010000003.1 coordinate 28,681, forward strand.
TGATATTTCACCTCTTTTTCGTCAACACTGTTGTTGTACTTGGTGTATTTTGCCACAACTGCGTCTCTGTCCTCTTTCAGCTCTGCGATTTTCTCTTTAAGCTCGGTTGCGTACTTCAAATCCAACTCGTTGAGGGCGTTTTCTCTTTCTGCGCTCAACTTGTCCATTTCCTTGTTCAATTCGCTTATGGTGTTGATGTAGGCGTCTTCAACCTCTTTTGAGGTTTTCATTTCGTCCGCGTTGATGTCTTCAAGAAGGCTCACAAGCACACTGCCCCTTGCCATACCGTTTTTGACACTGGCGTTTTTTTGATTTTCTCTCATCTCACTGAAAAGTTTGTCAAGCTCATCATCTTTTTTGTGTTTGTCCTCGGTGGCAGAAAACATATCCTTTTCAATACCGCCGATTTTTGATGAATATTTGCCCTCAACTCCTCTCACGTCCTCCGCCTTTTCAAAGTCGATTTCCGCCGTCGCCCTGTCAGTTATTGACTGGTCTGTTTCGGGGGTAAAATCGATTTTTTCAAGGCCAAGAGTGGGAGGGAAAAGTTCGTCAAGGTTGACTTCCACCTTCTGTGAATTGAGATAGTCTTGATATTGTTTTTCAAGTTCTTCAAGTTTTTTTGTCACTTCTTTTTCCGCTTCAAGAGCCTTTCGCATTTCTTCAGCGCGCTCTTCATCGCGCTGTGATTTGGTCTTGAAAGCGTCTTTAAGGTCTTCCCAAAATCCCATAATTTCTCCTTTATTCTGTTGTTGTGTTTGTCTGTTCAAGTTGTTTGACTTTCTTTTCAAGCCTTGCAATGCGCAAGGTCAATTCCTCAATCAACTCATAAATTTCTCTGTCCATATCTCCTCCTACAAGGTGTCGATTTTGGCAATAAATGATGACACCTTTGCATTTGCCGACGACGTGGTCAAGGTGAAACCAACCTTGTGTCCTGCCCTATCCACAAACACCTTTTGTCCTCTTGACGAGCCTTCAAAATTGTAAGTGTAGTCCTGCCCATCTAGGGTGACGATGACTGTCACGGGGTGGTCGGTGTCAATGAGGATTTCACGGACAATCTTCACTCGGTCAGTGCCCATATCACCATAGGGTGAGCGGTATTTCTTCACCGTGTTTTCACTGAAGAATTTGCCCTTGTTGTCAATCATTCCAAGGCGGTGAGTTTCACCGGTGCCGGACACAACAAGGACGTCCGTTGCGTGATGCACTGCCATAGGTGTGAGGCGAATTGCATCAATAGGCGCAAGGACTGAAAGTGACTTTTCTTTCAAGTCGTATTCCAAAATGCAGTTGTTTGTCCTCACCACGTCATAGTCCTCGTGAGTGTCGATTTTGCAAGCAAGATAATATTTGTTTTCGAGATACGCACCCACTGCTGTATAGGGGGTGAAAATCTTTGGAATCTCAACGTTTAGTTTGGCAAGATTGTAGCCGTCGAAGGCGTGAATGCCCTCGTCGGTGTAAAACAAAATTCTGTCGCCTGCAAGCACAATCGTATCTTTATATATGCGACCTGTGTCGGTAAACACCTTTTTCAGTGAAAACTCCTCTTGGTCACCGTATGCTGTGAGACGATATATTCCGTGCTCTCTAAAGATATATAGATACCCTAGAAACGACACAACCTTGATGCAGTCACCGCACTCGTCTTGGAAGGTGACGTAGCCCGCACTATCACCGCTGACAGTCCAGTTGGTGGGGTCCAGTGTTGAAGAAAACCACACTTGATTTTCCTTGCCACTTTCCACGCCAAACACTCTTTCATAGTGTATTGCAATGGATGAGAACCCCGGTCCGCCCTCAACTTTTTCAGCCGTTTCGCCATCGTAAATCATAAGACCGATGTCCTTTGAAGACATCAAAAACACGTCATTGCCTTCATAGTTATAACTGACTCCGCACACCCTTTCTTTGGTGTAGGGATAAGGCATTGCGTGCCAGATGTCCTCTTCAAAAATCTTGGTGTTGAAAAAGTTTCCGTCAGTGGTTTGAACGATGAGTCTATCGTCATACTCACCATCCGTCATGCGATGATAGACGAATACGTCGTTTATTTTGACTCCGCTTCCAAGCCTGGGCAGAGCGTGACGGATGAGCACTGAATTACGGTTGTAGCCAGACGCTTCGCTGACTCCGACGTCCCCTTTCAGCACTCCTCCGCGGAAAGTGAAGTTGTAGGTTTCGGGGCTGTACTCCACGCCAAGGACGTCTTCATCCACTGAATAGACGATCCCCTTGAAGCCGACCTTCAGTTTTGACGAGGAGGTCTTTATCCTTTTCATCAGCCCCACCTCCTTTCCTTCAAAATGATTTCTCTGCCCTTGTACTTTTGCTTTTTCACAGCGGTGCGGAAGTTGTCGTCGTGGACTGAGGCAAGGTCAAAGGCACGGGAAGCAAAATAGTAGACTGCAAGAGTGCCCTCTGCCAAAGTTTCTGCGGTGAAGCGAAGGTCATCAAGGGTGTCGCCAAACTGATATTCATCAGGGGCATAGGCATAGGTCAAAACACCCTCTCCCTCAAAGTCGGTGGTGATAAAAGTGGGCATCACGTGATAGCGATGTTTCACCCCTCTTTTGTCTTCAAGACGGACGGGGTGCACCATTTGTTTTGTAAGAGCTGTGCAGTCCACTTCTCCCCCTACAACATTGACCTTTTCCTTGGTGATGAGGGGCATAAGGTCAGTGACCGCCTCGCTGTACGCCACGTTGAATGCTGAAAGCAATTTGTCCTTGATTTCCTGTTGCACGTCGGTGAGAGAGGGGTTGTCAAGAAAGTCCTTTTCACCCATTTTGACAAGACAAATTTTGATTATTTTTTTGATTTCCATATTTTCTCCTAAAAGCCTGCCTGAGCAAGAGCGGTGTCAATGATTGCACGATTTTTTCTCTTTTCAAGCAAGTCGTTTTCTTTGTCCAATTCTTGGACTATTTTGTTCACTCGCTCTATGCGAGTTTTTCTTGCGTATTCCACTGTCCGTGCGTCCAGCTTTTGGAAAGGCACTACAAATTGTAGTGCCTCTCCTACATAGACCTCGAAGCGATGAGCCAAGGTGTTTCTGTACACTCTGTATCTCTCATCCACTTCTTTCAGTCTATCCGCCACTGAAAACACGTCTTTTTCAATGGGGATAAGTCCTTTCATACTATGCCCACTCTGCGACCAATTCAATGTCGCTTGTCACTTCTTCACTGAAATCGTATTCGCCACCATTGTAGAACCAGCCGTCAAAGTTTTTGCCTGACTTTGTAGGTTCAACAGGTGCCACTGCTTGTCCGCCGGGGAGGACGATTTGATCTGCCACTGCAGTGCCACCATTAGAATTGAACTTCACAGTGTAGAAACTGGGTGTGGTTGTCTTGCTGAATACGATCTTTGCTTGACCCATAGGACGGCCACAAAGAAGATCTGCATACTTGACAAGAGTTGCGGTGTATGAGGGCTTGCCTGCCACTTGATGAAGAACACTGCCACCCTCGCCTTCAAGCCAGCGCCAGTCACAAAGTTGATGGAGTTTGAAGTCGGCGCTGTTGAGAAGATACATAACTCCGTCTTCAACAAAGCGGTCTGCCACGATAGGTGTGCCGGCATATGAAAGTGCCTTGTAGCCACCGTCAATGGTCATATAGTCCACGTTGGTGCGGGTTGATGCCATATTTTCAACGTAGCCTTTTCTCACGTCGTATGAGCAGACGATGAAGTCAATGGTGCTTCCTGCGGTTTCTTCGATAGCGTCGATGGCGTTTTGGATTGCACTTGCGGTGACTCCCTTGTCTTCATAGCTGACGAAAGGTGTCAAGAAAGGATATTCATCCTTGTAAAGGCCGTAGATTTCATCTGAATTGAAAAGTGCTTCAAGACCGGTGATTTCGTTGTTTCTTGAACCTTGGACATAGATCTTGCTGCCAGTTGCAATGGTTGAAGAGGTGTAGTGGTCAATGATGATGGTTTTGCTTGCTCTGTCAATTGACACGATTCTGCCACCTGAAAGGTCATTGTTTTTGATGTCGTTGGGTGAATAGACATCAATGCGCATGCCTTCCATAAGGCACTTGACACTGCCAACAGTAAGGACACTGCCAGTGGATTGTGCCGTTGTTTTTGTGAGAAGACCACTGCCGTTGCCGTAGAGCATTCTGCCAAAGTTGAACTTGCTTGCTTCAAGAAGTCCTTCCATTTCTGCGTTGAGAAGGTTGACGAATGCACCCACTGAGTTTTGTGATGCGCGGATTGCTTTGTCGCTGATTTCAATTTGACCATAGAGGTTTTTCAGTGCCAAAGTGAATTCTGCATAGTTGTTGCCTCCGACGGTGGGCAAATCGCTGGTTTCAGAACCACTGCCGATACCGCCGTTGATGCCGAAAGGCACAAGTTTTTTGATTTCCTTGCCCCAGACATCTGCGGTTGTTTGCTCAATCTTTGCAAGGAAGGGGTTGATGCCAACGTTGAGTTGGTTGGCGAGTACGCCCAAATAGTATGTTTTCAGGGCGCTGTTTGCGTTTGAAAGTGTGACCATAATTTTCTCCTTTATCTGTTATTTTGGCGGAACATCTTGCCTGCTTCTTCAATGGTCTTAGGCTCGCTTCTGGGGGCAACGGTATTCTGTCCCCGTGCGCTGATAAGCACGGGAGGTTTGCCCTCACGAAGGTCCTTCATATACCCTTCAATCACGGCTTTCTTGACAAAGTCAGAGCCGAGAATATATTCTTTCAAAAAGTCTTCGTCCGCTGCAAGGTCTTTGGGTGCGCGATAGGCTTCAAGAAGCACTCTCGTCAGAGCGATTTCAAGACAGTCGCTCCTCATACGCAAGGTGTTGTCGCGGATGATTTGATCGGACATTTGCTTTGCAAAGGGTTTTGCACTGGGATTTTCAGAAAAGAATTTGTCCACTTTGGCTTTCCACTCTGCGTCAGTTTCCACCTTGTCTTGTTTCATTTCCTTTTCAAGCTTGGCAAGGCGTTGTGATCGTCTTGTAAATTCCTTTTCAAGGCTTTCATACGCCTTTTCAAGCTCCTCTACGGACTTGAACTTTTTAGGCTTTGATTGTTCCTCTCCTTCTATTTCTGTTTTGTTGTCTTCGGGGGTTTCTCCCTCGGCTTCGTCATCAGCGGATTGATTTTCCGCCACGACCATTTCTTCCACCTGATTTTCGGGTGTGGAAACACCGTCTAAATAGACGGTGTTTTTGTCAATATTTTCTTCTTGTTCCTCGTCATTTTCTACAAGATCCAAGATTTCTTCAAGTTGGTCTTTAAGTTCGTGCAGTTTCAGTGTTTTCATATTTCCCCCATTTGTTTTTCAAGGTTTTGAATCCCGCTGTCAAGGGTGCTGTATTCCTTGTGGGCGGTTATGTGGCGAAGCACTCTTTCCTTGAAGGCTTCGTCATTTTGACATCTTTGCGACACCGCAAGACGAGTGTGCTCGTCAATGTGAATTGCGTGATTGTCAACAGGGTCAGGCGTGATGAAGTCCTCTTCAAGGATGAGGTTTTCTCTTCCTGCCTTGTTGATGTGAGCCTCGTCAATATCTCTGCCGTTTTCCCAGTTGCCAAAGCCGAGGATTTCAAAGAGTTTTGCCCTTGTGCGGTTGGACATAACACCTCTTTCATCGGTGAAAAGACCCAGTTTCAGAAGGTCATAAACCATTGCTCTACGGGTTGACACGTTGTCCTCGATTTCGTTGACTGTGTCAAAGACGATGTCCTCGCTGTTGAGGTCACTTGCTTTAAAGCAAGTGATTTCAATCTCTCCGTTTTCTCCTGCAACACGTTTGATGCGCTCTGTCTTTGCGTATTGCTTGTAGAGGCGGATGACGTGCTTGCCTATCTTGCGCACCGCGTCACGTATGCTGTCTGCTGTCAAAGATATACGTGTGTCGTCTTGTTCAAGAAGGAGGGAGATTGCCGTGCCTGATGATACGTTGGCAGGCACTTGTGAATAGGTTGTCACCTCACTGACACCGCTTATCATCACAAATTCGTTCAAAAGTTTTTCCTCTTCTCGACTAAACTCCGTAGGCACTTGCCCTGCGTTCATCATAATGGGAGGGGTGCTTCCTTGGCGATATATCAGCACCTTGCCGGGGGAAAGCCCCTCTTCCTCAAGATTGTCGGTGTCAACTGAGCCGTCTTCAACTGCAAGAACACCCATTGCAATGCGATTCATAAACTCGTGTTTGCGGTTTTTCACGGTGTTGTATGCCCTTTGCACAGGGATAATGCGCTCCACAACGCTTGAACCGAAGAAACTGCCCAGTGCGTCAAGACAGTGTTGCTTTGCAAAGGGATAGGTGCGGGTGCCTTCCTCACCGTTGACAAAGGGAAGGTCGCCGTCAAAGACAAGTTTGTCCCCTGCCACGATGATAAGTCTGCCCTTGGGATAATCCACCGTAGGCTTTGAATACTTTTCAATGACCAGCACGCTGTCGCTCTTCTTTTCGCTGACAAATCTAGGGACGGTTGCGCTATAACCAAAGCCACCTGCCACCGAGGTGTTGTCAAAGGAAAATACGCCGATTTCTTCGCCGTCTACCTCCACACCCCACATAGACTTTACATCCTCAACGGACATAACTTTCACGTGCATAATTGATGGTTGCTTGTCAATGTCTGCCACTGCAAGGTCTTCGGGGAAGATTTCAAAGGGTGAGCATACGCTGATGCGGATGTCACCTTCCTTGATTGTCTTTTCTAGGTCAAGGGCTTTGCCCTTGTCTCCGTCCCATACCACCTTGTAAAACACCGAGCCAGTGATTTCACTCCAAGTGTTTGCCTTTGACAAAAGTCCTGTGAAGTCGTTTTCCTCACTGACCGCTTTCAATAGTTTGGTGGCAAGTTTTGCCGATGCCACGTCGCCGTCATCATTGGTTTGAGGGCGCACGGTTGCGTTTGCCTTCACCTTTGCCAGTTTTGACAATCTTGTTTCCAAAATGGGTGCGATATGGTTGTACACCTCACGGGATTGCCAAAAATATTGTTTGCCTCTGTCCTCGATGTCACCTCGAGGGGAAATCTCTGCAAACTGATTGCCGATGACAAAATTCATATTCAGTCTCCAATTCAGTTCAAGAGGGCGTCTTGCTTCTTGTCTTTCCTTAAAGTCCTTGAGGACTGAGGACACAAGTTCGTTTTCAATTTGTTTCATATTTTCTCCTTATCTGTGTTTTTGTTGTCTAAGTAAGTGCCGTCTTATCTTCATGCGCACTCTTTCGGGGGTGGAAAGTTCTTTTGTGCTTCTTGCAAGTTGAGGAAATGTGCTTTTTGCTCTTTTGTCTTTTGAGTGACTGTCCTTTGTCAAGTTGCCCTTTGTAGGGTGATTGTCCTTTGCATTGTTGTCCTCAACATTACCTTTATCCTTTTTCTCTTCCTCCTTGTAGAGGAGATGAGAGAGGGGTAAATCCTGTTTTTCACTGCGCAAAATCACGTTGGGTACGGCTCGGGGCACGAAGTGAAAGCCCAGTTCCTTATAGAGTTTCCCTCCGCATTTTTTGCATAGTGCAGTGTCCAGCGTGTCCAAGTAAAGTTCCGCCTTTTCACCACATTCAGCGCAGTGGATTTTGCCTTCAAGTTTATATACTTTCATTTTTCTTTGCTCCCCTTTTTCCTTTGTTCATATCTGCAAGTTGTTTGAGCAGCCTTGTCTTCTCTTTTTGCAACTCTTCGTCAGTCATATCCTCAACTGCGCTTTCGCCCACCAGTTCAAGATACGTCTTCAATGCCCCTGAGTCAGGGGGATAATATTTGGTGGTCACTTTCTTCTTTGTCAACACCGCTTGCCCCGACTCGTCAACCACATATTCCTCGGTGATTTCGTCATAGTTGTAGCCCGTTGCCTTTTTTAAAAGTGCCTTTACGAGTTCTTCATCCATTGATTTCTCCTGTTGAATCTTATCAGTTTTTCTTTGTCCGTTTCTATCACAGACGGTGTGTATTTCTGTTCCTTGGCAGGGTCTGGTAGGCTCATAACAAAATATCTGAGATCGTCCATTGCGTGGTCGTCCACCTTCTTCGGTCTGTCGTCACGACCCCACCAATAGGACTTCAATTCGCTTATCATATTCGTGCAGGTTTTGAAGATGTAGAGTTTTGGAGGATTTTGACACAACAAGGACTTTACGCGCTGTATTCCGCTGTATAAATCCTTTTTTACGTTGGTATTCACCAAAATTCCCTTCTCGTAGAAAAGTTCAGCCACACTCTTTTCACTGGCAAGAGTGCGTTGAGTTGCGGCGCTGTCTATGAGGGCATTGAGCCTGCCCTTGCTGTCACGATGCCAACCAAGTTTGTCTGCAAGTGCCATAATCTTTTCCACGTGATAGTCAATGGATTTTCCCCTTTCGTAGTGCTCACCAACCACGTAGATATTGCCGTCATAGTCCACTGCATAGAAGTGGCAACTGGTGGGGTTGTTAAGCCCCGGGTCGATTGATATATTGCTCTGCCAACTGCGAGGGATTGAAAAGGGCTCGATGACGTGGACGTCAGGGTTAAACTCAGGATAGACAAGACCTTCACCCACTGTGAATTTGCCAAATCGTCTGCTCTCCTGCTCACTTTCAGAGGTGACTGAAAGCATTGCTTCAATCTCGTTTTCATCAAGATAGGGGTTGTCCTTCCACTCCATGTGGACTGTCCAAACTTCGGGGTTATTTCGGACGTTCATTTCGATTTCGTCATACACCCATGTGAGACCTTTCAAAGGTGTCATAGTGCCAAAAATCATACCCCTTTTGTCAAAGACACGCATACGGCACTCGGCGTAAATATCCTCGGGTGGCTCTTCATCAAACCAAACAAAATCAAGGCTTGCGCCTTGAAATTTCTCACGTCCTTGGTCACAGGATTTGAAGCCTATTTTGGATAGACCTCCAAGGGCGTTTCGCACCACGATATGGTCGATGACGCCATATTCAGGTGCGCCCTTTTTTCCGCTGACCATGACTATTTCTTCAATGTATCGAGGGGAGAGGTATTTCAGTATCTTTGCCTGCGCCACGTCTCTTTGCACCTCTCTTGTCAAGCTGACAACCCAGCCGTCTAAACCACTGCGGTTTTCCTTGAAGGGGTGTATGCCTCTTGCAAGCCAAACGGTTTCCACTGCACCGCACTCGGTTTTGCCACTTCTGTTGCCACCAAAAACCCAACGATTGCGCTTGGTGGAGCGGTGAAAAGCCATTTGTTTTTGATGGATTTTGTCACGGTTGTAGAGGGTGAGAGCGTCGTTTTTTCTGAGCCTCTCCTCCCTTTCGATTTGAAGGATTTTTTTGATGATTTCGCTTTCCATATTTCGACCATACACCCTGAAAATGCCAAAATGCAAATTTTGTGCCAAAAACTTTTCAAAACCCAGCATCTAACTACGTTAATCCCCGAAAAAAAATTTTTGACGAGATGAAAAACCCCTGTCTTTTTTGCCGTTTTCCGCCTTCTATTCCGCACTTTTGATTGGTGAATTTTAAAGTGTTGACTGTGCTTTTTTTCTTTTGCCCAGCCACAATCTTCATTTTCAAATTTTCGGTTCTATCTCAACCACAATTTTTCATTCTTCATTTTTCATTGTTCATTTTTTTGTTTTTTTTGCGATGCCGAAAAAAACAAAAACAACGGGCTTTGCCCGTTAATCTTAAAAATTTCAAAAAATTGGACTAAACCTCTTTATTTTTGTTTATATATATAGTAAAATATTATGGATATGAAAAAATTTCTCACTATTTCAGCACTCATCCTTGTCCTTGCCCTAAGCTTTTTGGTCTGGGGATTTCAAGGTGAAACAGGCGTTGCAGAGGCTTCTGACACCGCAGTTTTTGCGTACGTTGCCCCCAGCGACCTTGAAAACAATGCCTATGCAGGACAATCAAACGTTGCAGTTGTGGACGGCGAAACGGGTGACGTGCTCTTTTACCTCATTGAAAGTTATTACTACCCCGTCAAATCCTTGGTTGTCAGCGGTGACTTGACCGTGTATATCTTGGACGTTGCAGGGCTCAACGCAACTGTTGACGTGTCAAATCTTCAAGAACTCCCCAAGGCATACGACGGAGTGACACTTGAAAACGCACTACCTCAAAACCTTCTTTTGAAAGAGGGTGTCACCGTCACCATTGGCGCACACACCATTGACACAAAGACTGGTTGGACAGTGAAACTTTTGGGGCTTAACGGCGACAAATTCTTTGTGCAAGCAAGTTTCAACGAAAACGTTGTTTTCGGTCTTGTGGCAAGAGAGAATTTCACCACCGAAAACGTGGGCTATCACATCATTGATGAAACCGCACGTCAAGGCCTCCTCAACAAAACTCCCGATGAAAATCTTGGTGAAAGCGGTGACACAAGCAAATCTACACTTCTCCGCATAATCCTCATCATCGGCATTGCTGTGCCTGCTGTCATCATTGCAATCATGCTTTTCAAACCGGGCAGAAACAGCGCAAAGACCAACTACGACCGCCACGCAATGCGCACCCGTAGAGATGACGACATTGACTACGACCGCGACAGAAGATACGACCGCGACAGAGATTACTCCCGCCGTGCCCCTCGTGACTACGACCGCGACTACGACCGCCGTGACGATAGGGATTATGACCGCCGTGACGACAGGGATTACGACAGACGTGACTATGACCGCCGTGAACGCGACTACGACAGACGTGACGACAGAGATTACCGCGACCGCCGTGACGATAGAGATTACGACAGGCGCGACGACAGAAGATACTGATGAAAAAGATTTATATCGCTTCCGACATCCACGGAAGCTACGCTTATCTCAAAAAATTTTGGCAAGTGGTTGACCTTGACAGCGCCGACAAAAAAGTGGTGCTTCTTGGCGACACCTACAATCACGGCCCTCGCAACCCCTTCCCCGAGGAATATGCACCTATGAAGGTGGAGTCTCTCCTTGAAGAAAGAATGGGCGATTTCCTCCTCATCAAGGGCAACTGCGACAGCGAAGTGGACCAAATGATTTCACCCTTCCCCATCCGCCGTGATTTTTGTTGGAAGGACGGCGACCGCCGACTTTTCTTCACACATGGACACAAGGTGAACAAGGACCTGCCCACCACAAAGGCAAAGCCCGGTGACGTGGTGTTTTACGGTCACTTCCACACCCCATATCACACCATCGTTGATGGTGTGCACTACGTCTGCGTAGGCTCAGTGGCTATGCCCAAGGACGGCACCCCCCACTCCTATGCTATCTATGAAAACAACACCGTCACAATCAAGTCATTGGACGGAAAAACTGTGACTATGGTCACACTCTAATAAGGTGGAAATATGAAAAGACACATCAGACTGAACACTCCCTTTGAAACAACAGATATCCCCCTCAGTGAATATCCTCGTCCTCAATTCCAACGGGACAGCTATGTCACCCTCAACGGCAAGTGGCAATATGCAATCTATCGCAACAGCGAACGTTTTGACGGCTATCAAGGGGATATCCTCGTGCCCTACTCACCTGAATCACTGCTTTCAGGTCTCCCCGAAGGCACAATGGTGACACCTCAAGACGTGCTGTATTATCACCGTACATTCACCCTCCCCGAAGACTTCTTGAAGGACAAGACCTTCATCCACTTCGGCGCAGTGGACTATGAGTGCAAAGTGACCGTCAACGGCAAGCTTATCGGTGAGCACGCAGGCGGATATACCCCCTTCACAATGGACCTTAGCGGAGTTGTTCATGCAGGCGAAAACACCATCGACGTGGTGGTGACAGACCCCAGTGACACCTCATATCACGCAAGAGCAAAGCAAGCCACAAAGAGCGGTGGCATTTGGTACACCCCTCAATCAGGCATTTGGCAAAGTGTGTGGCTCGAAAGCGTGCCTGCTACACACCTCAAAGACGTCACCATCATCCCCGACATTGACAACGACTGCGTTGTGGTGAAACTGGACAAGTCCTGTGACGTCACCGCAGAAATCATCGTGGCAGACAACGGCGTCACCAAAGCCAAAGTGTTCTGTGACCGTGACACAGCCACAATCTCAATGACCGACTATGAACTTTGGTGTCCTGAAAACCCCAAACTTTATGACCTTGTCATAAAGGTGGGTGACGACATCGTCAAATCATACTTCGGTATGCGCAAATTCAGCGTTGTCACAGACAAGATGGGATTCAAGCGTCTTGGCCTCAACAACAAGCCCTATTTCCACACCGGTGTCCTTGACCAAGGCTATTGGTCAGACGGTATGTTGACACCTCCCTCCAACTCCGCTCTTGAATACGACGTGAAGTTGGTCAAATCAATGGGTTTCAATATGATAAGAAAACATATCAAGATTGAACCTCTTAGATGGTACTATCACTGTGACAAGGAAGGTATCCTCGTGTGGCAAGATATGGTGTCTGGTGGTGAAAAGTACGGTCTCCTCTACATCGGTTTCCTTGCATTCTTTGAATATCACGTCAAAGACGACAGCCCTTCACAATACAAGAAGTTCGGCAGACAAAATGCAGACGGCAGAGCCGAGTTTGAACGTGAACTCCGCGAAACAATGAACTACCTCAAAAACGTTGTTTCACTTTCTGTATGGGTGCCCTTCAACGAAGGTTGGGGACAATTTGACTCGGTCCGCATAACAAAGGAAATGAAGGAAATCGACCCCACCCGTATCATCGACAGCGTCAGCGGTTGGAACGATCAAGGCAAAAACTCCAGTGATCTCAAATCACGCCACATCTATTTCAAGCCTATCACCAAGCCTTTCCGTGACAAGCGTTGCTACGTCCTCAGTGAATTCGGCGGATACTCACTGCCCACTGAAAACCATATGTATTCACCTGACAAGATCTTTGGCTATCGTGTGTACAGAAAGCCCGAAACCCTTGCAAAAGGCTTCAAAAACCTCTATGAAAAGAGCATTATGCCCCTCATCGACAGAGGCCTCTCTGCAACCGTATATACACAAGTCAGTGACGTGGAAGAGGAAATCAACGGCCTCATCACCTACGACAGAAAGGTGGTCAAGTTCCCCATTGATATGGTTAAGAAACTGAACGAACAACTGAAAATCAAAGACTAACACGAAGCACCGCAAGGTGAAAGATTATGAGCATCGCAGACAAAATTTTTGTAGATACATGTAGGCAAATCATTGACGAAGGTGTTTGGGACACCGACCTTCCTGTGCGCCCTAGATGGCTTGACGGCACTCCTGCCCATACAGTGAAGAAGTTTTGCATAGTCAATCGCTATGACCTGTCAAAAGAATTCCCCATCATCACACTTCGTCGTACGGCGTTCAAATCCGCCATTGACGAAATCCTTTGGATATGGCAAAAGAAGTCCAACAACGTGAAGGACCTGAACTCTCATATCTGGGACAGTTGGGCAGATGAAAGCGGTTCAATCGGCAAGGCATACGGCTATCAACTGGGGGTCAAACACACCTATCCCGAGGGTGAATTTGACCAAGTTGACAGAGTGCTTTATGACCTGAAACACAACCCTTCATCACGTCGCATAATGACAAACATCTACAACTTCCAAGACCTTCACGAGATGCACCTCTACCCTTGTGCATACTCCGTCACCTTCAACGTGACTGGCAGAAAACTCAACGCAATCCTCAATCAACGCAGTCAAGACACCCTCACCGCCAACAACTGGAACGTAGTGCAATATGCAGTGCTTGTGCATATGTTTGCCCAAGTCAGTGGCCTTGAAGTTGGTGAACTTGTCCACGTGATTTCAGATGCTCACATCTATGATAGACACGTGCCTATTGTGGAGAAAATTCTCACAAACAAGCAGTTTAACGCACCAAAATTCTGGATAAACCCCGAAATCAAGAATTTTTACGATTTCACAGTCAACGATTTCAAACTTGAAGGATATGAGTTCACTCCCCTTGAAGACAAGATCGAAGTGGCTGTATAGGTGATTATGAAACTTATCGTTGCAGTTGACAAAAAATGGGGCATCGGCAAAAACAACGGCTTGCTGTTTGACCTGAAAAAAGATATGAAACACTTTGTTGAGCACACCCGTGGCAAAGTGGTGGTTATGGGTGCAAACACACTCCGCTCACTGCCCAACGGCATGCCACTTAAAAACCGTGTCAACATTGTGCTGAACCCTGAGGGCGACCTTATGGACGCAGTAGAAAAGGGCTACGTCCTTGTCACCTCTCTTGACGAACTTCTTGAACAAGTCCATGCTGTGAAAGACAATGAAGTGTACGTCATCGGCGGTGCAATGATGTATCATACCCTTCTCCCCTACTGCAAAACCGCCTACATAACAAAGGTGGATGCTGACGGCGGTGCAACCGTCTTCCACGACAACCTTGACAGCCTTGACAACTGGACTTGCGTGGACGAGGGAGAGCCTATTGATGACAACGGCTACACCATCCGTTTCTGCACCTATGAAAACGCTAGCCCCTTGGAATTTAAGTCCACTATTGAATCAAAAAAGGAACATCAGCATACACTAAGGGCGGAACAAGCTTTTCTCAACCGCAACAAATAGACAAATCAAAACAAAATAAAACAATATTTTTTAGGAGATATATTATGGAAAACTTTGCAACAAATTACATGAAATCATACGAAGGCCTCGCCCTTTGGGTCAAAGTCCTTCTCTGCTTGCTCTGGGACATTCCTTCAAACCTCTATCGCTTCTCACGCAGTTTCCTCGGCAAAAACACACTTGGTATGGTGGTGGCAGTGCTCCTTGCAATCTTCGGTGGCTGGATTCTCTTCATCGTTGACATCGTCTGCCTCGTCCTCAAAGGCAAAATCTACTGCCTGGAAGACCTCACTTCAAACAACTAATTTCATTGTTATCCAAAAGAAAAGGCACTCACTCGAGTGCCTTTTTTTTGTTTGTCAATTTCAAGCATATATGTTGATGCCATAGGCGTCTTTGACATAAAACGCCATGATTTCTTCTAGGACATCAAATACCGGTTTGAACATTTCTCTCGTGACAAGATCTTTCATCTCAGGGTTTTTGGCAAATGCGTGGAAAGTCATGACTTTTTTCACAATAAAGCTTATGTTCTTTTCCTTGTCAACAACTCTATATGATGCTGTTGCTTTTGTGTCTGCTATCAAAAAACCTTGCAAGACTTTCACTTTTTCATCTTCATATATGGTGGTCTCAATGCCCACAGGAATCTTTGAGATTGAAAACCCCACCTTACCCGACACATAGATGTCGTCTGCTATGCCTGTTGCAGACTTTATTGCGCTTACTACTGCTTCCTCTGCGCTTTTGTTTTCAGTTTTTAGAGTATAGCCGAATCCTATCGGATTTACCACTTTATCGGCAACCTTATATTCATCTATGTAAGTGCTTCCGTCCAGCACCAACTCGCCAAATGAAAACCTGTGTTCACGAGGGTCAAGAAGTTGTATTCCACAATCTTCTTGGAAAATCTTGACCACCTCATCGACGCTTCTATTATAACGCATAGGTCTATCACTGTAGAAATTGAAATATTTGTCATTCCTTGCCGTCGGTGAGACATTATTTCCAGACGTTGCAGCCACGAAAAAAACTATGCCTACCGCCAAAGCCGCAGCCAAAACCACAGACGACACCACGATGATGGCGATCTTTGCCTTCTTGGTCAAGGGCTTCTTCACTTTTTTGACTGATGAGGGATTGTCTTTCATATTCTCGTTTTTCATAGTTCCCTCCTGAAAATAAATTTGACGGCACTAGGTGAATTATGATAAGGGGAGTCCCGTCAACTTATTTATATCATACGTGTGCGTGCGTGTCAACGATGATTTTTGTGTATGTTTTTCATCAAAATGGCAAAGATTGTGGTGGAGGTATAATATGGAACTTTTGGAAAGCAAAACACTGAACAATTTGGCACGGGCGTACGCCGGTGAGTGCCAAGCACGGACAAGATATGAGTTTATGGAATACGGCGCAAGAAAAGAGGGTTATGCCTGCCTTGCTGAAATCATAGACAAGGTGGCGTACAATGAGTTCAACCACGCGCGTATGTTCTACACCTATATCCAACAAGCCAGCGACAAAACCATTGAAAACGTGGAGGTCTGCGCAGGCTATCCTTTCAAGGAAAAGTGGGATTTGACTGAAAACTTGCGTCTTGCCAGTGAAGACGAAAAGAAGGAGGCCTTTGACATCTACCCTGCCTTTG
This sequence comes from uncultured Clostridia bacterium, assembly GCA_937885645.1. Lineage (GTDB taxonomy): Bacteria > Bacillota > Clostridia > Christensenellales > CAG-917 > RGIG4097. Next base: position 44,822 of record CALABJ010000003.1, read on the forward strand.
CAAAGGTGGCAAAGCAAGAGGGTTTCAAGGATATTGAAAGGCTTTTCCTTATGACCGCAGAGGTGGAGAAATGCCACAGTCTGCTCTTTGAAGACCTGTTCAACCAAATGAAGACTGGCACAATGTACAAGCGCAAGGTGGCAATGAAGTGGAAATGTGCAGGTTGCGGATATGAACACACCGCCAAATCCGCTTGGCAAGAATGCCCTCTCTGCAAAGCAAAACAAGGCTTTGTCATGTTGCACCTAAACGACAACGCGGAATAAAACAAATGCCACTCGACAGAGTGGCTTTTTTCTTTGAGTTATATTTTGCTACGCAAAGTTATATTAGTGAGTGCGAACATGTCAAGAATATGTCCCCCTTCCTCACGTGTTTCCCCCATTTGCCATTCGGCAAAGCCCTACGGGCAGGGACACACTCGGCGCGCGCACGTAAGTCAACGTCGCCTCATTATGCCACTTGTCGCTTTGGTGCAAAAAAACAGAGCGCACCAGCGACTGCGTACAAATTCTGGTGCTTGGCACTCGCTTCGGTCGTCGCCGCTGCTCCTCGCGTTCCGTCTTCGAAAAAGTGAGTGCTTTTATAAGAACTCACCAAATATGCAAAGTGCATAAAACGCAATAAATCGTTGAAGAGCGTGCGTTTTGTAAAAAGGCTATATAGTGGTCCGTAAAACCGCGATATTTAGATGGATGACGCGAAAGAAAAACCCACAGGGGTCGTAGCGTACTGAGCGTACGTGAGAATCCTGTGGGTTGTATCTGACAAAGTCAGGCGCTAAATAGCGCGGTTTTACTTAGTGCCGAACAAGCGATCACCTGCATCCCCCAACCCAGGGAGAATGTAGCCTACGTCGTTGAGTTGACGGTCAAGGGTTGACACGTAGATTTTGACGTCGGGGTGTGCTTCTGCAACGGTTTCAACACCGATGGGTGCGCCGATGATGTTCATAAGGCGGATATCTTTGCAACCACGTTTCTTCAAGACGTCGATTGCTGCCACTGCACTGCCGCCGGTTGCGAGCATGGGGTCAAGAAGGATTGCGATGCTGTTTTCAATGCCATCGGGGAGTTTGCAGTAGTATTCGCAGGGTTGAAGGGTTTCTTCATTGCGGTACATACCGATATGACCAACTCTTGCCAAGGGGAACAGGGTGTGGACACCGTTGACCATGCCAAGGCCTGCACGGAGAATAGGCACGATTGACACTGCGTTGTCTGCCACCATTGTTTGTTCAGTGAGTTCGAGAGGAGTTCTGACCATAACCTTCTTGGTGGGCACGTCTTTCAGTGCTTCGTACACCATAAGGGTGGTGATTTCTTCAACCAGTTCTCTAAACTCTTTGGTGCTTGTCTTTTCATCACGAAGGATTGCGACTTTGTGTTGGATGAGAGGATGTTCAAAGATTGTCACGTTTTCGTAGTTTTTCATAATTCACCTAAAATAGAATACAAGCCCACCATTAGGCGGGCTTGTCATAATCAATTAGTTTTCTTCGGTTGTTTCGACTGCTTCGGTTGCTTCAACTGTTGCATCTGCTGTTTCTTCTGCAGGTGCTTCTTCAGTTTGAACAAGAGTGTCAACAACGCCCACTTGCACTGCTGCTTCGGTGACGATTGATTTCTTTTCGATTTCTTCTTCAACTGCGCCGTCTTTCTTTTCAAGCTTGTTGCAGACTGCGTATGTTGCGATGCCGAGGATGAGTGCGGTTGCCACTGATGTGATGGTGATTGCCTTTGTGACAACGCCGTTGCCGTCGATCATGTAAGGAATCTTGATTGCAAGACCGCCGATGCCTGCGATGAGGATTGCAGACACTGTAAAGAGGTTCTTGTTTTCGCCGAGGTCGATATTCTTGAACATCTTAAGACCGCTGACTGCGATGAAGCCGTAGAGTGTCAAGCAAACGCCGCCCATGACGCATGCAGGGATGGTTTGGAGCAAGCACATGAGAGGTGAGATGAATGAGAGCACGATGCACATGATTGCTGCTGTGAAGATTGTGCTGATTGATGCGTTTCTTGTGATTGCGACGCAACCAACTGATTCACCGTAGGTGGTGTTGGGGCAGATGCCGAAGATTGTACCTGCGATTGAGCCAACGCCGTCACCAAGGAGTGTACGCTTGAGGCCAGGTTCGCCTTCCACGAGGTCCTTGTCGATGATTGATGAAAGGTTCTTGTGGTCTGCGATGTGTTCTGCAAAGACGACGAGAGCAACGGGAAGGAATGCAAGGGCTGCTTCTGCAACGCCTGCGCCGTTGAGGATTTGTGCTCCGCTGATTGTTGATTCACCAGTGACCATTTCCTTGATTGCTTCGATGAGAGCAAAGTCAGGATAGTTGAGGAATGATTGAACGGTGACTTCCTTGAAGTTGTCAACGAGGGGTTGCCAGTTGATGACTTGGAGATATTCAACACCAGTTGCGATGCCGATGCCGGTGAAGATTGTTGCAAGTGCATAACCTGCGCCGATACCAATGATGAAGGGGATCAGTTTCATCATCTTGTACTTCTTTTGGACGGAGCAGATGATGATCACGAAGAAGGTCACAAGACCGCAGAGGAGACCGATGAGGTTGTAGCCGCCGTTAAGTGCGTCTGCGCTTGCTTTGACCATGTCACCCATTGCGTTGCCTGCAAGGGAGAGACCGATGACTGCCACGGTAGGTCCGATGATGACGGGAGGCATAAGTTTGCCAACCCATTTTGTGCCTGCGAAGTGAATGACCACTGCGATGATGATGTAAACAAGGCCTGCGAAGATTGAGCCGACGATGATACCGCAATATCCGTATGCCATTGCAACACCCAGTGAGTTGAGGAATGCAAATGAACTTCCAAGGAAGACAGGGCTCTTGAACTTGGTGAAGAGCAAGTAGACGATTGTGCCTACGCCTGCGCCGAGGATTGCTGCGGGGATTTGTGTGGGCAAGCCGATGATGGTAGGCACTGCGATGGTTGCTGCCATGATGGCCAGCACTTGTTGCAATGCGAACACGAGCATCTTGTTGAACTTGGGTCTGTCATGGACGTCGTAAACAAGTTTCATAGTTTCTTCTCCGTTTTGTATTTATTTTAGTTTTTTAGTTTCTTTCGTATCAATATGTATCACACGCTATACGCACACACGCAAGGGGATATATTTGTTTGCCTCGGGCAAAAAAAAATCGTCACCGCAACGGCAACGAATTTTTTAGGCAATTATAGAAACAAATGCGCCATCGGCCACCATTGTGACCTTCTTTTTTCCACTTTTCAGTTGAATTGCTGCGCGTGTCATTTGTTCCTCCGGTGGATGTGTCGGCTTCCGCTTTCACAAACTATAGATACCTTAGCACAACCAAAAAAAAATAGCAACCAAATGAGGGTGCTATTTTCATATTTTTTTAATTTTTTTCAATTTTTACCTTCCCAAAATCTTCTTCAATTCTTCAAGGTTGAAGTCGGGCACGTACTCCTCTTTTGCGCTGTCAAGTTCTTGTGAAAATCCTTGGCTGAGACCTGCGTCAAAGAAGGCGTCAACTGCCATATCGTATTCAAGTTGATTGATGCGTCTGCCGAGTGCAGGGTGTCCGCTGACTGCAGGAGTGGGGAAATATTGTCCCATAACACTGACGTACATCTTTTTGTCAATGGATGCGATTGCTTGCATCACACCTACGGTGTTGCGTATGCCACGAGGGAGCACAAGATGACGGACTATGACGCCCTTTGTCATCATGCCGTCATCGTCAAACTGGTTGACGGGCTGTTGACGGCGCATCTCGCGTATTGCCTCACTTGCCACCTCAAAGTAGTTGGGCACGCCGGAGTATTCCTGTCCAAGACGATTGTCGCTATATTTGAAGTCGGGGAGATATATATCCACCAAGCCTTCAAGTTTTTTCAGGTTTGCCACCGTCTCATAACCACTGCTATTCCACACCACGGGTATGGTCAGTTGAGTGCGCACAACTTTAAGGACGTTGGCAAGCAAATTGACGTTTTGAGGAGGGGTGACAATGTTGATATTCTCCGCCCCTATTGACTGCAAATAAAGCATGCATTTCATCAGTTCCGCAGGGGAAATTTCAAGGCCAACACCCTCATGAGAAATCTGGTGGTTTTGGCAAAAAACACACTTCATATTGCAACCGCTGAAAAATATTGTTCCGCTTCCTTTTTCACCCGAAATGCAGGGCTCTTCAAAGTGGTGAAGACCTACGCGAGCGATTCTAAACGTATCTGCCATCATTCCCCTCTTTCAATTTTGGCGATAATATCGTCATATTTCTTTTGCCATTTCTGGACTTTTCTAATATCGTACTTTTCGGGCATACCGTTTGCCACACTCTTTGCTCTAAGACCTCTAAGAAGCCACTTGATTGCTTGACCGATAAGGCGAGGATTTTTGAGCAGTATTCCCACCTTTTTGAGGATGTCACCGACCCCCAGTTTCACAGGATTTTCAGTGTCGGTGGACAGCAGTGCCATATCGTCGTTTGTGACCGCACCGCAACCAAACAGCCAGTTTATCTCCTTAGGATTGATGTTTAAAGCCCATCTTTTGACAACATCGATGAAAACATAGTCCGCACCGAGTTCGTCAAAATATTTCACTTGATAGCCCCAAAGGTTTGCTGCGCTGAAGTCCTTCACACCCTCTTCAAGGATATGCTCAACAAGCCACTTGCCTGCCTTCATACTGGCTTCAATTCCGCTTCCCATAATGGGCATTGTCATAAATGCGCTGTCACCAACAAGGGCGTAGCCGTCTGCCACAAGTCCCCCTGCGGTGCATCTCACACCTATGTCAACCCACTTGCCTTCCTTCACCATTTCGTCGGTGAGGATAGGGTGATTTTTGCGCAACGCTTCAAGGCATTCTGTTTGCTCTTCTTCGGTCAGTTTTTCACAAATTCTGCCAATCAAAACGTCAACTTCATTTCTATCGTTAAGGTTGCACCAACTGATGCCAACGCCGTCAAGATGCTTGATATACAACGTGCTTTCGGGGTCAGGTGTGGGAGCCTCTTCATTGCGTACAAAAAAGCCTCTCCAACCACGCATAATTCCGTTTTTGCCACTGCCCTCTGGCACGCCGAATTTTGCAGGGATTTGTCCTCTAAAAGGTGAGTTGAGTCCGCTTGCGTCAATGACCAAGTCGGCAGGGATAACCTCGTCGCCCACTTTGACGCCAACAACTCTGTCCCCTTCAAGGACAAGGCTGTCAACGGGGGTGTCATAAAACACCTTTGCCCCATTCTCTACTGCAATATTCACAAGGTGCTCGCTGAGCCCTCGTCTTGACACGGACACTTCTTCCATAGGTTTTGCAGGAGGCACTTTAAGACTATTCTTTTCATCGGGCGACACAAAAAGCCACTTGCTCTTTTGAGTGTAATTTTCTCTACTTGGAGGTGCAATCCCGCAAATCTCAAATATGTCAAAGCGGATGTCGTCGTGCCAGTCGTGGCTCACTGCACCCTTTGGTGATTTTTCATAAATGGCAACGTCAAAGCCTGCCTTTGCCAGCATACCGCCTGCAAGGACACCGCCTTGTCCCATGCCAATAACAACAATTTTTGCCATAAGATCTCCCTTTATCTTTCTACAACAATTATAGACCTACAAAATATCAGTGTCAATATTGGATTTTTTCCTCACGCGACTTTACACGGGGGCGAAAGGGTGATATAATTTTGGTGCTCAAAGAGCACATTCTATTTTTGGAGCGCACTATGTCATCTACAGTAGGCACAATTTCAAGAGGTATCAAAGCCCCTATCATCAAAACAGGTGACGACCTTGTCAAAATCGCAGTGGACAGTCTGCTCAGTGCGGCTGCCGACCCCGACACAGGTTTCAAAATCCAAGACCGTGACGTCTTTGCTCTCACCGAGGCAGTTGTAGGCAGAGCCCAAGGCAACTACGCAACCGTTGACCAAATCGCAACTGACGTAAGAAGAAAAACTGGCGGTGGCACAGTCGGCCTCATCTTCCCTATCCTTTCAAGAAATCGTTTCTCACTTCTTCTCAAAGGCATTGCAAAAGGCGTTGACAAACTGGTCATTATGTTGTCATACCCCAGCGACGAAGTGGGCAATCACCTTATGAGCCTTGACGCTCTTGACGAAAAGGGTGTCAACCCCTACACCGATGTTTTCACCGAAAAAGAAGTGTACGACACCTTTGGTGAAATCAAGCACCCCTTCACTGGTATGGACTACGTGGCCCTCTACAAAAAGATGGGTGGTGACAACACCGAAATCATCCTTGCCAACCGTCCTCAAGAAATCTTGAAATACACCGACACAGTCATCAACGCCGACATCCACACACGTTTCCGCACAAAGCGTATTCTTCTTGAAAACGGCGCAAAGACAGTCATCTCTCTCCACGACATCTTGAACGAGTCCGTTGACGGCAGTGGCTACAACAGTGACTACGGTATCTTAGGTTCAAACCTTGCAACAGACGACAGTGTCAAACTCTTCCCCAGAGATTGTCAACCTCTTGTTGAGGACATCCAAAAAGCCCTCTATGAAAAGACTGGCAAAAAGGTAGAAGTTATGGTCTATGGTGACGGCGCATTCAAAGATCCCGTCGGCAAGATTTGGGAGCTGGCTGACCCCGTGGTCTCCCCCGGATATACCTCTGGGCTTGAAGGCACACCCAACGAACTGAAATTGAAATACCTTGCAGACAACGCCATCGGCAACCTCAGCGGTGAGGAAGCAAAGAAGGCAATCAAAGATATGATCAAGGCAAAGCCCACAAACCTCGTTGCATCACAAGCATCACAAGGCACAACACCTAGAAGACTCACCGACCTCATCGGCTCACTGTGTGACTTGACCAGCGGAAGCGGTGACAAAGGCACGCCCTTCATATTCATACAAAACTACTTCACAAATTACGCAAACGACTAACAAAAAAGGCACTCAACCGAGTGCCTTTTATTTTGCAAAAATCGACTATTTTTGCAAAGTTATATTGCTTCGCAGTTATATTTTGCTCCGCAAAGTTATATTTGCCTACGGCAAGTGATATTGCTCACTCCGCTCGCAGTTGAGGTGAGAAGCGATACGCACTTTGCCTATTTGTTGCGCACTTATACAAGCACTCACTTTTTCGAAGACGGAACGCGAGGAGCAGCGGCGACGAGGAAGGGGGACATGCGCTCTTGTTGTAAAGCAGTAAAAACCATATAAATCGCGTGCTTTGAATTGCATATTGAAATATGCAAATGCTTGTGGTATAATTTTTATATCTGGGGCTGAAAGCCCCACCTAAGGAAAAGACTATGAACGGAAAAATCAATCATCTTTCACAAATCGCGTATGCCAGAAGATACACCTTGACCGATGGCACTGAGGCAGGAATCAAGGTCGTTGAAGTGTACAACGGACGTATTCGTTTTCTTCTCAATGAGTCAAAAGCCCTTGATATGATGCAACTGTTTGACGGCGAGGTGAATATGTCATTTTTGTCCAAAAACGGGTTTCATCTTGCAAATTTAGATTATAAACGTCGTTTTGAGGGCGGTATGCTTTACACCTGCGGTCTTGACAACGCAGGCTCTAGAGAGGGATATGAGGTTCACGGCACTCTCCACACAATCCCTGCAACCATCACTAAAATCTCGGTCACTGAAGATGAAATCAAGGTGGTGGGCACAGTCCGTGCCAGCGCACTTTTTGAAGGCAATCTTATTTTCACCCGCACCGTCACCACAAAGGTGGGCAGTGGCTCAGTGACAATCAGTGACACCCTTGAAAACCAAGGATACACTGACAGTGAATACTGCCTTCTCTACCACGTCAACGTGGGTTATCCTATGCTTGATGAGGGTGTCCGCATAGTCCAAGATGAGGAGTCCGTCATACCTAGAAATGACTGGGCAAAAGCAAAGTTTGAGGGCAGAAACACCCTCACCGACTGCATAGACGGTGAGGAGGAGCAATGCTACTACATCACCCACAAAACCCCTCACGTTGAGGTGGTCAATGACCGCATAGGAAGAAAATTCTCCCTTGACTACTCCAAGGACACTCTCCCCTATTTCGTCCAATGGAATAGCCGTATGAGTGGTGACTACGCTCAAGGTCTTGAGCCCACAACAACCTTCCTTGACGACACCTTCAAACGAAACAAAATAGGTGCTGGTGAAAAGGTGAATTTCTTTGTCAAGTTTACCGTGGATAGATTTTGACTCATCACAAATTAAACATCGTTGCAACTCAAAATCGCAGTCAAAAACAATCCTAAAAAAGCAAAACACTACCAGCAAAACACAATTAAACAATAATATAGCCGTGAGGCAAGCACTATGAAAAACGTAATTTCTCAACCCATATTTTTTGAAGACAACAGAGTGTACCGTGTGTACCTTGGCGGAAAAGGTATTTCCCGTTTTAGAAACCGCCCCGAAGAAGAGGACGATTTCTTCCCCGAAGAGTGGATTGCAAGCAAGGTGAAAGCCATCAATCCTAGATATTTCGGCCCTCGTGACGGCGTGGCAGTGGTGAAAGGCACGGACAAATTCTTTGACGACCTCATTGCAGAATACCCTGACGAAATCCTTGGTGGCAGAAAATATGACTGCCTTGTGAAATATCTTGACAGCGCAATCCGCCTGCCTATGCAAGTGCATCCCACAAAGGCTTTTGCAAAAAAACACTTTGGCAGTGACTACGGCAAGACTGAGGCGTGGCTTGTGCTGGCAACAAGACCAAACGCTTCGATCTATTTTGGTTTCAATCGTGACATAACCAAAGAAGAGCTTTCCGCCCTTGAAGAGCGCAGTGAAACTGAAAGAGATATTATGTCCTCAATCCTATATAAGGTTGACGCAAAGGTTGGTGACATCTTCATCATCAACGCAGGCCTCATCCATGCAATCGGCGCAGGTTGCACAATCCTTGAAGTGCAAGAGCCCACCGACTTCACCATCCAACCCGAAAAGTGGTGCGGTGACTACCATATCAGTGAAAATGAGGAATATATCGGCCTTGACAAGTCCACCGCTCTTGACTGCTTTGACTACTCTCTTGTAGGTGAAAAAGCTCTTAGAGGCGCAAAGGTGACACCCAAGGTGGCATACGACCGCGACGGCGTCAAAAAAGAGGAACTTATATCTTATGATATAACCCCTTGCTTTGGTGAAAACAGATACACCGTCACAACGGGCGCACTTACACTGCCCTACGCACCTTCAGTTTGGATTTGCACCGAGGGCAAGGGCAAAATTGTTGGCGACAACTACGAAAAGGAAATCGTCAAAGGTGACTACTTCTTCTTGCCCTACGTTGCAGAAGGCAAATATCAAATTGTGGCAGACGGCAGTGTGGAAATGGTGGAGTGTCTCCCCTCAAAGCAATAATACGCAACTTAGACAACAAAATCTTTGACAAAGTCAAAGAAAACGACATAAACAAAGACAAACAAGAAATCAAACAATTATGATACTTTCAGTTGGCGAAATTTTGGTTGATATGATGGGCAACGGAGACACCTACACCATGCACGTAGGTGGCGCACCCTTCAACGTGGCAGTGGGCGCAAAGCGTGCCGGCGCTGAGGTGGGTTTTGTTGGAAAGGTGGGTGACGATGTCCCCGGCAAGTTTATCTTGAAAAACCTTGACCAGTTTGGTCTTGACAAAACAGTCATCAAGGTGGATCATGTCCGCAACACTACCCTAGCATTTGTGGCACACGATGAAAAGGGTGAAAGAGATTTTGCATTTTTCCGTCACGACACGGCGGACTATCAGCTGTCCCTTGAAGATGTGGATTTTGAGCTTTTCACTGACGTCAAAATCCTTCACGTTGGCACACTTATGCTCAGCGAAGCCGTAGGCAGAGATTTTGCCACTGCACTCATCGGCAAAGCAAAGAAAAAAGGCATTGTCATCTCAATTGACGCCAACTTCCGTGACGACATATATGAAAGCAAGTCCGCACGAAACGACATTTTCAAACCCTATCTAGATAGCGCGGACATCTTGAAACTTGGTCTTGACGAGCTTCTTGACTACACTGGCGCATCAACTCTTGATGAAGGTGTCAAAGTCCTTGACCACAAGGGTGTCCTCTTCATCACTGACGGCGGAAACGGAAGCCACGTGTATGCAGGTGGCTCTCACGCCTTCATCCCCTCAACAAAAGTCACTCCCATAGACACAACAGGAGCAGGCGATGCCTTCTTTGGCACTGCTCTTCAAGGCATTGACAAACTTCTTGCATCTCACACACCTCTCACAGTCGATGCTCTCATCCCCGTCACCGAAAAGGCAAACCTTGCAGGTGCGGAGGCAACGCAAAAACTTGGTGCAATATGATTGAAATCATCAAAAATTTGCTTGGCGGAATGCTGAAACACCCCACCCTCTCTAAAAACGTAAGGAGAGTGCGCCGTGATGTCTATACTCACGTTGAAGACCTCACCGCAGAGTGCTTGAAAAGTGCTGAGCCTATCCCCTATGAAGACCTAAAAAACCACACCTTTGAAAAGATTGAAAAAGGCGATCTTTGGGCAGAGGAAAAATTTGGATGTGCTTGGTTCAAACTGACGGGCAAAGTTCCTAAGGAACTTCAAGACAAGCACCCCGTTGTTGTTTTCAACATTAACGGAGAGGCTCTTGCCTACAGCGATGACACTCCATTTGACATTGCCACCACCATTATGGGTGTAGGTGACGTCCTTCAAGGACCGGGGGCAGGCAAACGCATATTTGACTTGACTGGAAAGGTGAAGGAGGACGGCTCTTTCACTTTGTACGTGGACTGCGGAAACAACGGCGTCAACGGCAACTTTGTTTTCAAGCCTAAGTTTGTGTATGCCTATCTTGCCACCAAAAACGATAAGGTCAGTGACTTCTACTACGACTACTTGACGGTGGCACTTCTCCTTGCAGCAGAAGAAAACGTATCCTTTGACAGCAAGTGTGCTGACGAGGTGAAAGGACACCTTGTCCGCAGTTTCAACCTGTACAGGAAAGGCGATGTTGCTGGGGCAAAAGCAGTGCTTGCGCCTCTCTATGACGAAAACCGCCCCGTGCATAAATACATAAACAAGCGTATTGACAAGGTCAACCCCGTGGACTACACATGCATAGGACACGCTCACCTTGACCTTTGCTGGCTGTGGCCTAAAAGAGAAACCATAAGAAAGGCTCTCCGAACTTTCACAAATGCCCTCAGCCTCATTGAGAAAAACGATCACTTCATCTTTGGCGCAAGTCAAGCACAAATGTTTGACTGGATGCGCACAGAAAGCCCCGAAACCTTTGAAAAAATAAAGAAAGCCGTAGCTGACGGCAACATAGAAATCCAAGGGGGCATGTGGACCGAGTGCGACTGCAATCTGCCCTCAGGTGAAAGCATAATCCGTCAATTCCACTATGGTGAGGAGTTTTTCCTTGAGCACTTCGGCAAGAGTTCAAACACCATGTGGCTCCCTGACGTTTTCGGTTATCCTTGCACCCTTCCTCAAATCATCAAGGGTGTGGGCAAGGACAATTTTGCCACCATAAAACTCAGCTGGAACAAGACCAACACCTTCCCCTATCAAACCTTCAAATGGGTTGCCCCCGACGGCAGTAAAGTGACTGCACACCTGTCTCCTGAGGGCACTTACACCAACGAAGCATCTCCCCTTACCATTGCCAAATCCAACCGCAAAAACCTGCAAAAAGAGGTGGGCAAAGCACTGGTCATTTACGGCAACGGTGACGGCGGTGGCGGTGCAGGTGAATCCCACGTTGAACTGATTGAAAGAGAACAAAAACTCTATTCCAAGGGCAAGGTGACCTTTGGCACAACAGACAGTTTCTTTGAAAAAATCGGTGACGATATCCCTGAATACAAGGGTGAACTTTATCTTGAAAAACACCGTGGCACATACACCTCACAAAGCGAAAACAAACGTCTTAATCGCATGAACGAGCACGCCCTTCACACCCTTGAATGGCTGTCTGCAGTGGGTACTTTGAGGGGTGAAAAATTTGACAAAGAAGAGGTTGACAACATTTGGAAAACCGTGCTTTTCAACCAATTCCACGACATACTCCCCGGCAGCAGCATTGAGAGAGTTCATCGTGAAAGCAGAGCGGAACTGAACGAGGCGCTTGCCTTGACAAATGACAAAATCAACACTTTAATAGGCAAAATGAGTGGTGTAAACTCCTTGTTTGCGCTGAATCCCTCACCTTTTGAACAAACTGTTTACACTGAAAACGAGGGCAAGATTATGAGGGCAACTGTCGGTGCATACTCATCTGCACCCCTTGTTGAAACACCCTACTTTCTCCCCTCCGTCTCAGACAAAACCCTTGAAAACGACAGAGTGAGAATTGTGTTTTCAAGTGAAGGAAACGTCATCTCCTACTTTGACAAAGTCCGTGGCACGGAAAGAGCAAAAGGCGAACTGGGCAAGTTCATTGGCTATCACGACAAGAAGCTCCACTACAACGCATGGGACATTGACAATGACTATCTCTCTCACCCCATAAAGGTGAAACACCTCTCAACACGCTCATATCACGAAGGCGTCTACGGAGTGGTTGAACACACCTACAGCCTTGGTGACAGCACCATCGTTGAAAAGGTGAAACTAGGCGCAGGCACTGAGGTCACCTTTGACATCACCGTTGACTGGAAGGAAACCCACAAAATGCTTCGTGTCCAGTTTGAGCCTAGAGATTACAGCGACACCGTTGAATGTGACGTGCAGTTTGGCTCAATCCAACGTGCCACCACAGAAAAGGACAGCGTTGAAAAGGAACAATTTGAAATCTGTGCTCACAAGTACGTGGCAACAGGCACAAGAGGTCTTTTCGCCCTTTACAGCAACTCCAAATACGGCTTCCGTGTGAAGAATGGAATGATGAGCATCAACCTGCTCCGCTCCCCTGTCTACCCTGACCCTACCTGCGACAGAATGGTGCATCACATCTCCTACAAGATGGACTTCCCCGAAGACCGCAAGGAGCTTGTGGCAAAGGCATACAACTTCAATCTGCCCGCCCTCATCCTTGACAAAGCGGTTGACGTAAAGCCCCTTGTGACACTTGACAACAACTCCGTCATCCTTGAAACTGTGAAACCCACTGATGACGGCATTGCTCTCCGCATATACGAAAGATACGGTGCAAAGGCGGACGTCAATTTGACGGTCAACTTCCCCTACACCTCTATTGTTGAAAGTAATCTTCTTGAAAAGGAACAAGTGCCTTCAAGCACTCATCTCACCTTCCGCCCTCACGAAATCAAGACGATCATCATCAAAACAAAATAGTATTGCTTGACACAAAACGCAGTTCTAACCCATCAAACGACCAAATTCCAAAATGAAAAGCCCACCATTTCGGTGGGCTTTTTAATGTCGCTTTGTGCAAACAATGTTGATTGTAATAAGCAAAGATTATGCAATGGGATATGCTTCGGGCCAAGTGCCACTGAGGTCATCAAGGTCAGGTGCGCCCAAGCTGTCAACACCGTAGATGTAGTTGATTGTCATGTTGTAGCCAGCACTTTCTGTCACTACGATGCTGTCAAAGACAAGGAGAGTCTTGGTTGTGCCGTCGTAGATTGTCACTTCTCTCATTGACATAACGATGTTTGCAGTGCCGTTGACGATTTGGTCATCATCTTCATAGTGATAGGTGATGGTCACTTCAACCTTGTTGAGGTCTGTCATTGCGCTGTCGTTGTAGATTGCTTTTGCAGTGTATTGAAGGGTGTCGTAGACGTCTTCACTAGGGTTGTGGATTTGGTTTTCAAGAACGTTCTTTCCGCCTTGGAGTCCACTGGTTTTCAGCAAGTTGTTTTGGAGGCCTTCATATCCTGACGTAAGGAGGTTTGAAACAGGTGTTTCTCCATCTCTAGAATAGGCGTGCACAACGCCGTTGTTTCTCAAAGTGCCGTTGCTTCTTTCAGCCCAGTCAATGAAGAGGAATTCTGTTTTGTTGGTGATTTCACCGTCATCGTCATCCTTTGAGGTTTGGTTGTCGTAGATTGAAGCAAAGTTTTCACCTTCGGTGGTGTCAAGCACAAGGATTGTTTCACCAGAAGAAGTATTGCCGTTTGCATGGCCTGAGAAAGTTGCCTTCACGTTGAAGACTTTTCCGCCGTTGTTGATTGCGCCGTTTGTGCCAAAGACGTAGTCCTCTGCCTCGGTTGCGGTGAGGGTCTTTTCAAAGACTTCGGGGGTGTCATCTCCGCAAGCAGTGAAGGTCACAGCAAGTGCGCCTATCATCAAAACTGCGATGACTATAGCAAGATTTTTTTTCATAATATACCTTCTTTTCAGTTCAAATTCTTTTTTGTTTTATTTTTTGGTGTTTCCACCTTTTTTTCATTATATCAAAGGTACGCCCGATTGACAACATATATTTCAAATGAGGGAAAAATCTTTGATTTTTATGTGGTTTTTAACCTATCGCAGAAAAGATAACCACACACCATGATGACAAAAGCCTACGGTGGTGGACTTAATGGGTCGAAAAGGAATTTATGATTTTTTATTTATACAAGTGTTTGATATCTTGACAAAAGCGGGATTCTGTGTCAAAATGTAAAAAACTGCCGAAAAGGAGATTATTGTGGATTACAAAGAAGATCTGCGTATTGTACGCACAAGAAAACTTTTGAGCGCGACTCTTCTTGATATGATGGAGGAGCAATCCCTTGAAAAGATAAGTGTCATCGACCTTTGCACAAAGGCCCTTGTCAATCGTGCAACTTTCTACGCTCACTTTGAAGACAAATATCACCTTTTGACCTTTGCCCTTGAAGAGCTGAAGGACGAAGTGTATGCACGTTTTTCAAAGGACGTCAAGGCATCAACCCCCAACGAAGTGTTGTTGAAGTTGGCTCACATGACCTTTGATTTTGTCAAGGACAACAAAAATCACGTGGCAAACCTTCTCAAGCACAACCGCAACGAAAAGGTCATCATCACCATCAAGGATTCCTTGACTCAATCAGTGAAATATCAACTTGGAAAATTCCACAGCACCTTCCCTGCGGGCGTGCCTATCTTGGTGACGGCAACCGCCTTTGCAGGCTCTCTTGTTGACCTGTGCTTGTGGTATCTTGACAATGTCGAAAAGTGTACCGAGAGTGAAATGAAGTCCTACGTCAACGCACTCTTTGGCAGACAATATTGATTGATTAATTTTGTAATACAAAAGAAAACGGACGACAACGCCCGTTTTCTTTTTTGGATTTTTGCTATAAGGATTAAGGATTTTTTGATTTATTTTGTGTTTTGTTTCGTGATTTCAGTGCCATAGCTGGGCTTGTTTTGAGCACCTATTTCAGGTGATTTTGTTGCCTTTTTCTAGCACTTGTGTTCTACCCTCGTTTTCATTTATGTTTACAAAACAAAGGTTTTATGGTTTTATTTTTGTTTGATAAACTATTTTTTATGCTTTCTTCGCCTTTTTGGATTGACAAGCTGATGCGTGAGGACAACCACTGCATCCACAGCCGCATCCACCCTTGCCTTTTGCCTTTTTGACGAGGGCAGAGACCACCACTGCCACCACCACAAGAACACTTGCGACGATGAGCACTATCTCTATAGGTTGCATAATTACCTCTCTATTTTTTTAGTGTCTTTATTTTTGCTATTACGTTTTTGGGATTCAACACATCAAGATTAATTTTGCCTTGCTTGTTGAGTATGACAAGGGTGATAACCATTGCCCACAGAGCTATGAAGATGAACACCGTCCACCACCACTCTCCAATGAGGTAGAACATTGATGCCACGATGTAGGAGGTGACAACCCAGAACACCAATGTCATATTGAATCTCTTTTTGCCAAGTTCTGCCTTTGCCGTTGCCACTGCTGCAAAGCAGGGGATTGTGAGCATATTGAACACGATGAATGCAATGAGTGCGGGCACGCCGATTTCGGTTGCGCCTATCATGCTTGCCACTGCGTCAATGCCTTCAAGGGCTTCGTCTGCCACAAAGCCTGCGCTGATGCATCCAGCCAAAGTGCCAAAGGTTGCGATGACGTTTTCCTTTGCGATGAGGCCTGTGATTGCTGCCACCACAAACACCCAACCAAATGCGCCAATTTGACTGCCGAAGCCAAGGGGAGTAAACAGAGGTTGCAACAGTCTGCCAACACCTGCCAATATGCTTTCATTGATTTGCTCGTCAGGGAGATAGTTCCAACCCCATGAGAAATGTGATATAAACCAAATGACAATTGTTGATGCAAGGATGATGGTGAATGCCTTTTGAACAAAGTGTTTTGCCTTGTCCCAAAGGTGAAGCATCAAGTTTTTGAATTGAGGCAAGTGATATGTAGGCAACTCCATAATGAAGGGAGGGACTTCACCTTTCATTGTTGTTGAGCGCATAATAAGCACTGCGCACACTGCCACCACTATGCCAACCACGTACATACCATAGGTGATGAGGTCGGTGTGAGGCAGTCCAAAGGACAATCCTATGCCACCTGCG
The DNA here is from genome assembly GCA_937885645.1 of uncultured Clostridia bacterium. Classification (GTDB taxonomy): domain Bacteria; phylum Bacillota; class Clostridia; order Christensenellales; family CAG-917; genus RGIG4097. The sequence continues at coordinate 61,292 of CALABJ010000003.1, forward strand.
ATTGCAGTGAGGATAGGCAATTTTGCTCCGCAACTGAAGAAAGGAATCACTCGTATTGTTGCAATACGTTCCTTTTCGTCAGCAAGGGTGCGGGTGTTGACCATTGCAGGCACTGAGCAACCAAAGCCCATAATCATAGGCATAAATGCTCTGCCTGACAAACCGAACTTTCTGAAAATGCGGTCAAGGATGAAGGCAACACGTGCCATATATCCGCTGTCTTCAAGGATTGAGAAGAACAGGAATAACAGAAGAATTTGAGGGAGGAAACTGAGCACCGCAAACACACCGCCAAGCATACCATCGCACACAAGGCCTATTGCCCACTCACTGACACCGCCTGCTTCCATTGCCCCTGCGATTGCTTCACCAAGAGATGAAGTGGCAAGATCCAACAGATTGAACAACACAACACCGGGTGAATTGATTCCGCCGTCACCAAAGACTCCTTCAAGAGCTGTGCCTTCAAGGGCAACCCAGCCTTCGGGAAGGGCTGCGCCCAAGAACAACAAGTTTTCTGAGAAAGTCAGGTGGAAAAGTGCAAACAAGATGAGGAGGAAAATGGGAATGCCCCAAAACTTGTGTGTCAGCACTTTGTCTATCTTGTCTGAGCGGGAGGGTGCATCTGCACTTCTCACCTTTTTGACAAGGGCGGGAGAGCAATTTTTGGTGATATACTTGTATCTTGCGTCTGCGATGATTGCATCAAAGTCAGTGCCGAAAGTGTCGTCCTCAAAGGTCTTTTTGAACTCCTCAACCATATAGGCGGAGTCGGGGTGCATTTTCACTTCCAGCTCGTCAAGCTCAACAAGTTTGACTGCGTGGAAAAGTGCGTTGTCCACTTTTTGACCTTCAAGAGCGATCTTGCAGTCACCGATAAGGTGCACGATTGAAGTGCCGTCAAGGACGGTCCTACCCTTTCTAGGAGTACGGCTTGTCTCGTAGGCACGAGTCATAAGTTCGTCAAGACCTCTGCCCTTCAATGCAGAGATTTCAACCACGGGCACGCCAATCTTTTCTTCAAGTTTTTTTGCGTCAATGACGTCGCCGTTTCTTTCAACCTCGTCAATCATATTGAGCGCTATGACCATAGGCACGTCAATTTCCAAAATTTGGGTGGAAAGATAGAGGTTTCTTTCAAGGTTGGTGGCATCAATTATGTTGATGACGCAGTCAGGTTTTTCATCAAGGATGAAATTACGTGAAATGACTTCCTCGGGAGTGTAGGGAGAAAGTGAATAAATGCCGGGCAAGTCCACAACGGATATGGGCTCGGCACACTTTTTGTAGACGCCTTCTTTTTTGTCAACGGTGACACCGGGCCAGTTGCCTACGTGGGCGGTTGAGCCTGTCAGGCCGTTGAATAAGGTGGTTTTGCCAGAGTTAGGGTTTCCAGCAAGAGCAAATCGCATCATCTTTCCCCCTCCATGGTGACAAAACTTGCCTCAGCCTTTCTAAGGGTGAGTTCGTAGCCTCTGAGGTTGACTTCAAGAGGGTCTCCAAGAGGAGCGCACTTTTTCAGCACAATCTTTGCCCCTGGTGTGACACCCATATCAAAAAGACGTCTTCTAATAGGACCATCACCTGCAACGCTCTTGACAGAGCCTTTTTCACCTATCTTAAATTCACTGAGTAGTTTTTCCATATTTTCTCCAAATGTGAAAGTTATTTCATATTTTTAACAATGATATTATATGCCCGAAAGGGTGAGTTGTCAAGAAAAAGTTGAAAGAAATTTCATATTTTGAAAATTTTTCTTTTCTTTATTGACAATATGAGGTATAATATAACCATAAAATAAAAACGCGCCCGTTGCGCACGAGGAGAAATATGAGCGAAGTCAGGACACCCCGTCAAGAGCGTTCAATCGCCAAGAAGAAAAAAATCATTGAAGCCGGCTACGAGTTGTTTTCAAAGGTGGGCTACTACGCCACCAACACAGCGGAAATTGCCAAGTGTGCAGGTGTGTCCACCGGCATTGTTTACGGCTACTTCAAAGACAAACGCGACATACTCCTCGACGTCCTTGACATCTATCTTGAAAAGGTGCTGACACCTGTCTTTGCCACCTTTGACAAGTTGTCCGCTCCCGTGGATTTTGACACCCTCGTACCTCAAATTTTGGACGTCACCATTGACGCTCACCGCAAAAATGCAAACATCCACGAAGCCCTCCACGCAATGACAGCAAGTGATGAAGCCGTCAACGTAAAGTTCATTGAACTTGAGGACAAAATGACTGACAGAATACTGAGCAAACTGACTGAACTTGGTGTCACCACAGATGCTCTCAAAGAGAAAATCCACTTTGCAATAGGCATTGTCCAAAGCTTTGCCCACGAGTGCATCTTTGACCGTCACGAGTATTTGGACTATGACAAAATGCGCTCTATCTGCATCGGCACAATCAAGAACTTGTTTGATTAATCAACGTTTTAAGTGTCAAATCCGACAAAATAAACCACTTATTTTGTCAAAACAATCAAAATCAATCCTCTTAGGCACAACAAAAAAACGGACTGAAATCAGTCCGTTTTTTCATTAAGTTTTGTGGTGATTTGTTTTGAGTTTTTTGAAACTTTTGTGACAAGATTAAGGCTTCTTGATTTTGTTCAGCATTTCGTTGACTTCAAAGAGGACGTCGGGTGTCACTTTGTCCCCTGCCATGCCTGCGATACGTTCAATGGTCATACCGCCTGCAAGCTTCATCATGCCCTTGCTGATTTTCACTTCGCCTTTTGACTCGCTGTCAGGGCCTGCCATCATTGTCTTGACCACTCTGTCCATAAGACTGCTGATGAGGGCTTCGCCTTCTTCGGTTGCCATAATGTCACCAAGTTTGTCCTTGATTGAGAAATATCCTTCGGGGAACTTGAAGTCAAATTCATTGTTCTTGTCAAACCAGTTGTCCACCTTTTCTTCTGTCTTCAAGATATATCCTTGATAAGGCTTTCTCACGTACTTGATTGATGCTTCATCACTGACCTCTCCGCTGACTGCCTTGATCTTGGTTGCGCCGAGAGTCTTGAGAGGCACTTCAAAGGTGAAGATATACTTGCCTTCTTGGGTTGCAAATTCCTTGCCACCAACAAACAACGTCACCTTGTCGCAGTTGCTGTACACCTTGACTGTGGTGGTCTTTTCTGCGCGGTAGTAATATCTCTTTGAGGTGATGTGGACGAAAGGATCGGAGGTCCAGTATGCTTTGTAGATGTAGAAGCTGTCCTTCTTTGTCTTTCTGTCGTAAGTGACAAGACCCTTGTTGTTGCGTCCTGCAACACCGCCTTCGTTTCTGCCGTCAACGCCGAAGTCAAACATATTCCAGACGTGGGTTGCCCAGATGTAAGGACGTTCTGCGAAGATGCGGAGGAGGCTTTCGTGATAATATGCTTGATATTCTTCACTATAGTCACCTTGCTTGGGGTTTGAGTTGTGCCAAGTGAGGATTGCTTCACAGCCGTATTCACTGATGCCGATTGTTCTGTCGGGACGTGCTGCTCTAAAGTCGTCAAGCCATTCTGCGTTTCCGTTGACGTCGCCCATATACCAGCCGAAATAGTGGTTGTATGACATGATGTCGGGGAGGTCGATGATGGGTGAAGTTGTGTCAAGCATTGTCACATTTGCCATAGTTGTGGGACGAGTTTTGTCCATATTGTGGCAAAGGTCGTTAAGTCTGTGGTGGAGTGCCATCAGTTCTTCACTTTCACCGGTGATGGTGATTTCGTTAGAGAGTCCCCAGCAGAAGATTGATGCGTGGTTGTAGTTTTGTGTGATGAGTTCCTTCATTTGGCTCACTGCGTTTTCATCGCCGTTGGCGAGGTGCGATGAAATGTAGGGGATTTCTGCCCAAACCACCATACCATATTCGTCGCAGAGGTCATAGAAGTATTGATCGTGTTGATAGTGTGCAAGACGGATTGTGTTTGCACCCAGTTCTTTGATGAGGTCGATGTCTTCCTTGTGTTCCTTTTCGGTGATTGCCCAACCCATATCTTGTCTGTCTTGGTGACGGGATACGCCGTGGAGGGGATATTTTCTGCCGTTGAGCCAGAAGCCGTCTTTGTCTGCCTTCATTGTGCGGACACCAAAGCGGACAACTCTTTCATCGCTGTCGCTGTCAGTTGTGAGAGTGACTTTTGCAGTATAAAGTGCAGGGTTTTCAACGCCGTCCCAAAGAGTGGGATTTTCAAGGGTGTAGGTGAGGGTTGTTTTTGCAGTTGCAAGTGCTTCTGCCGTTGCCACTACTTCGCCGTCAAAGAGGAGATCACACTTCACGGTTGCACTTTCAGTTGCACCGGTGATGAAGCTGTCCACCGTGACTGTTGCACTGCCGTCTTCGTTGACGATGGGTGTCACTGCAACGCCGTCACCGCCAAGATAGTCAAGGTCAAATCTCACTGCGGGTGCTTCGATGATATACACGTTTCTGTAAATGCCACCAAAGAAGGTGAAGTCTGCCATTTGAGGATAGACTCTGTCGTTTGAGGAGTTGTCTGCGGACACGATGATTGTGTTTTCGCCGTCAACAAGTTGGTCGGTGACGTTGGCACGGAAGGTTGAAAAACCGCCTTCGTGATATGCAACAGACACTCCGTTGACAAACACTTCACTCATTGCGTTGACGCCACGGAATTCAAGATAATACACCTTGTTTTCCTTTTTGGTGAGAGCAATTTTCTTTCTGTAAAAACACTTGCCACGGAAATAATCGCTTCCGCCGTCTTGACCGTCAAGGTTGTTCCAAGTGTGGGGCAAATTGACTTTGATGCTTTCAATTGCGTCCATTTCTTCAATGCTGTTGCAGTTTTTGAAGAAACGCCATCCTGTGTTGATAAGTACTCTGTTCATATATTTTCTCCTTTATTATAATCTATCTTTGCACTCTACCGCTTCCGCCGTTTTTGATGAGTGACTGGACTTCCTTGACACTGACACGATTGAAGTCACCTTCAATGGTGTGTTTCAGTGCGCTTGCTGCCACTGCAAATTCAAGGGCGTCTTGATTGGTGTAGCCGTTTGTGAGGCCGTATATGAGCCCTGCACCAAAACTGTCACCACCGCCGACTCTGTCCACGATATGTAGTGAATATTTGTTTGAGAAGTGTGCTACGCCGTCAGCGTAAAGCATTGCAGACCAGTCGTTGTCGTTGGCTGAAAAGCTTTCGCGGAGAGTGATTGCCACCTTCTTAAATCCAAATTTGTCGGTGAGTTTTTTGGCTACACCCACGTATCCCTCACGGCTCAACGCACCCTTTTCAATGTCGGTGCCGTTTGCCTCGATACCAAAGACGTCCTTTGCGTCTTCCTCGTTGCAAATGCACAGGTCAACGTAAGGCATAAGGCTTGTCATAACCTCTTTTGCCTTTTCTCTTGACCAGAGCTTTTTGCGGTAGTTAAGGTCGCAACTGACACTTAATCCCTTTGCTTTTGCCACTTTAAGTGCGTTTAACGTCACTTTGGCAAGTTCATCACTGAGGGCGGGAGTGATGCCTGTGAAGTGGAACCAGTCTGCTCCATCAAAGATTTTCTCCCAGTCAAAGTCGCTGTCGGTTGCTGTTGAAATTGATGAGTGTGCTCTGTCGTAGATGACGTTTGAAGGACGGCAAGATGCACCCTTCTCCATATAGTAGACACCCATTCTTTCACCGCCACGTGCGACGTGTTTTGTGTCAACGCCAAAGCCACGAAGTTCTCTCAAGCAGGCTTCTGCGATTGCGTTTTCAGGGAGTTTTGTCACAAATGCGGCATTTCCACCAAAGTTTGTAATGGACACTGCAACGTTTGCTTCACCGCCACCAAAAGTGCCGTTGAGGACAGGGGTTTGGAAAAGACGGTTGTAGCCCTCAGGGGCAAAACGCAACATAATTTCGCCAAACGTAATTACTCTCATATATACTCCTTTGCGATTTCCACCGCACGTCTTGATGCGGTTTCGATGTCGCTTTCAGTTCCTTTCATCATCCAACTTCCACCTGCGCCAAGGACAAATTTTTGTCCAAGGAATTCGTGGAGATTGCTTTCACCAACACCACCTGTAGGCACAAAGCGGACGTCGGGGAATGCTGCGGACAATGCTTTCATTGTTTTGATTCCACCAAAGTCGCTGGCAGGGAAAAACTTGAGGACGTTGAGCCCAACTGCCTTTGCCATCATAACCTCTGTGGGGGTGATGACGCCGGGGATATAGGCTACGTCACGGGAGATGCACTCCTCTGCCACTTCCTTTGAAAAGCCGGGGGACACAACAAACTTTGCCCCAAGGTCAAGGGCCTTCACGCATTGTTCTCTATTGATGATTGTGCCAACGCCCACAAGCATATCGGGGAAAGTTTTGACTGCCAAAGCAAGACAGTCAGGTGCGCAAGGGGTGCGGAAAGTGATTTCCGCCACGTTGATGCCACCACGCTTCAATGCGCTGAGTTTGGGGATTGTTTCGTGGGTGCTGTTCAGCACCACAACGGGCACTACTTTGTTTGTGTTGAAAAATGAAAAGTCCATAGTCACCTCTACACACCTGAATATGCACTGAAACCGCCGTCAATGGAAAGAACTACACCAGTGATGAAACCTGCTGCTTCTTCACTCAAAAGGAAGAGTGTTGCGCCCACAAGTTCCTCAACTTCGCCAAATCTTTCCATAGGGGTTGCGTTCAGGATTTTCTTTGTTCTGGGAGTTGCGTTGCCTTCATTGTCAAAGAGCAATGCTCTATTTTGATTGGTCACGAAAAATCCCGGTGCAATTGCGTTGACACGGATGCCCACCTTTGCAAAGTGCACTGCAAGCCACTCTGTAAAGTTGCTGATGCCTGCTTTTGCCGCGCTGTATGCAGGGATTTTGGTGAGGGGTGTAAATGCGTTCATTGATGAAATGTTCAGGACGGAACAGCCCTTTCTGCCAACCATGCCTTTGCAGAAAACTTGGGTGGGGAGGAAACTGCCGATGAAGTTCAGTTCAAAGACAAATCTCACACCACCTGCGTCAAGGTCAAAGAAGTCCTTGTCCACTTGCTTTTCAAAGGTGCAGTATTCATTGTCTGTGGTGGCACGAGGGTTATTTCCGCCTGCGCCGTTGATGAGGATGTCGGTGACACCCAAATCCTTTTCAATTTCTTCACGGACAGCTTCAAGATTTTCCTTGTCAAGGACGTTTGTCTTGTATGCCTTTGCCACACCGCCTTCTGCGACTATTTCATTTGCCACAGCCTCTGCTGCCTCAAGGTTGAGGTCAAGGAGTGCGACCTTTGCTCCGTTTGATGCAAGGGCCTTTGCAAGGCATCCGCAGATGACTCCGCCCGCTCCTGTGATGACCACAACTTTTTCCTTCAAATTGATGCTGATAGGTGTTTTCATAATTATCCTTTCCCTTTCAGGGTTTTGTTTCGGTTTTAGCTTTGACTACTTGTTGAATCTGTTGAGGGTTGCCCACACGCCGTTGATATAACTTGCGCCCAGTGCTCTATCGTAAAGACCGTATCCGGGCTTGCCTTCTTCCCCCCAAATCATTCTGCCGTGGTCGGGGCGGAGATAGCCGTCAAAGTTGTTGTCGTAGAGGGCTTTCATAATGCCGAGGATGTCAAGCGTGCCTGCGGATTGGTCATGAGCACACTCCTCAAATCCCTTGTCGTAGACACGGATATTTCTCACGTGCATAAAGTGGATTCTGCCCATCTTTGCGTACTTGCGGGTCATTGCCACAAGGTCGTTGTTTTTGTCTGCGCCCAGTGAGCCTGTGCAGAAAGTGAGACCGTTATTGGGGCTGTCAACGAGGGATAGGAATCTGTCAATATTCTTCTCGTTGGTGATGATACGAGGCAGACCAAAGATATCCCAAGGGGGGTCATCGGGGTGGATTGCCATGTTGATGCCACACTCCTCTGCAACGGGGATTATACGTTCAAGGAAGTAGCCCAAGTTTTCCCACAACTTTTCACTATCCACGGCTTTATATTGCTCAAACAGGCGTTTTAAGTCCTCTTTTTGATAACTTGCATCCCAACCGGGCAAGTTCATATCATCAACCAAAGGGTCCTTGCCGTCAAGTTGTTCACCGTAGTATACAAGGCTTGTTGAGCCGTCTTCTGCCAGCTTGTCCAGTTGTGTTCTTGTCCAGTCAAAGACGGGCATAAAGTTGTAGCAAATGCACTTTACACCCACTTCACCAAGACGACGAATATTCTCGCAGTAGTTGGCGATATACTTGTCTCTTGTAGGCAGACCAAGTTTGATGTCTTCGTGGACGGGGACGGACTCGATGACTTCTGCTTTAAGTCCGTGAGCTTCTGCTTCTTTCACGAGAGTTGCAATGCTTTCTCTAGGCCACACTTCGCCAACGGGCACGTCGTAAACTGCGGTCACAACGCTGTACATGTTGGGGATTTGTCTTATATGATCAAGGGGGATTCTGTCCCCAAGACCATACCATCTAAAAGTCAGTTTCATCTTAAACTCCAAAATATATTTTTGCATTGTCAATGCAAACGTTTTTCACAAGATTTTCAAGGGTTTCCTTGTCGTCAGGGTATTCACCGTTTTCAACCCACTCACCAACAAGTGAGCAGAATATTCTGCGGAAATAGTCGTGTCGAGCGTATGAGGTGAAGCTTCTGCTGTCTGTGAGCATACCGTTGAAAAGACCAAGTCCGCCCGTTGAAGCCAGCACTCTCATCTGCTCTTTTATGCCGTCACGATGGTCCATAAACCACCAGGCTGCACCCAGTTGAATCTTGCCTCTTTCTCCTCCTTGGAAGTCACCGATGAGGGTGGCAAGGGGATAATAGGCGGTGGGATTCAAGGTGTAGATTATTGTCTTGGGAAGACCTCCGTTTTGCTCAACGTAGTCAAGGAAATCCCTAGCATTGTTGACGTTGAGGACGTTTGCCACACTATCTCCACCTACGTCAACACCACATCTGTCAAAAAGGACTGTGTTGCAGTTGCGGATGACACCTACGTGCAGTTGCATCACCATGTCTCTGTCACGAAGCATCTTTGCGATGTGTGCCATAAGGGTAAACTGGAATTCTGCCTTGTCGTCGTCATCAATAAACTTTTCATCAAGTCTGTCTTCAAGGATGTCGTCGCATTGACTGACGTCCCCGTAGCCGAAGGGGAAATCTTCCATGCCGATGTCCACTGCGGTTGCGCCGTTTGCCACAAAGAAATCAAGGCGTCTTTCAACTGCTTCAAGAAGCTCATTGAATCCTTTGATTTCAACCCCTGCCACTTCACCCAACTTCTTTACGTAGTCTGCATAGTCAGGCTTGTCAATATTGATGAGGCGGTCTGCTCTGAAACAAGGGAGCACTTTGAAGGGGTTGTCTTCACCTGCGATTGCTCTGTGGGCGGAAAGGTCATCAGTGGGGTCGTCGGTGGTGACAACTGCACACACGTTTGAGCCTTCAATCAGTTTCTTTGCAGAAAAACTGCCGTCTGCCATCTTTTCAAGGGTGCGAGTCCAAATCTCCTCTGCGTTTTTAGGGCAAATGGGGAGAGTGAGGTCAAAATACTTTTTCAGTTCAAGGTGCGCCCAGTGATAGACAGGGTTGCCGATGAAGTGAGGCAAAGCCTCTGCAAAGCGGAAAAACTTTTCTTTGTCGTCACCGTCACCGGTGATGAACTTTTCGTCAACGCCGTATGCTCTCATGATACGCCACTTGTAGTGGTCGCCGTTGAGCCACAATTCCGTCAAATTTAAAAACACCTTGTCGCCAAGGATATCTTGGGGAGCAAGGTGACAGTGATAATCAAAAATAGGCAGGGACTTTGCGTATTCGTAAAGTTCCACTGCCTTGTCGTTTTCAAGAAAAACTTTGTCGCCAAAAAACATTTTTTCTTCCTTTTTTTAGGTTGCGTCTTTTGCAGCGTTGTGGTCGCTTTGCAACCACAACGGCATACGCATGGATGGGATAATATTTACTCTATGGCTGTATTATACTACAACATTTTTTGTCAGTAAATTGACAAAATTGCGAAATAACTTGCAAATCTTGCTATATTGCGTTAAAATTGAAGTATGAAAGAAAATATCACCACAAAATGGAAATCTTCACAGCTTATGTCAAAGAAAGATTTCGAAGTAAATCTTTACCGAGATAAGTATTTCAAAACCGTGGAAATGCACTCCCACGATTTCTATGAGGTTTACTGCTTCATCGGGGGGTCAGTTGACTATATCGTTGAGGACGGCCTATATCGTCTGCAAGCGGGGGACGTTTTGCTCATCCCACCAAACTATCTACACCAACCAAACGTAAAAGACGGAAGCAAGTCCTATGACCGCATCGTGCTGTGGATAAATCCTGCCTATGTCAAGCGTCTTTCCTCCCCTTCAACCGACCTTGCCACCTGCTTTCAAAAGGCAAAGGAAAAGGGTGCTTATCTTGTGAGAAATTCTACCCTTTCTGAAAAACTTGTGACTGAGCTTATTGCGGTCATCGAAAGTGAAAATTCCACCTCTTTTGGGGCTGACCTAAGTGCAGAAAATCACGTCATCAACACCCTCACCCTTTTAGGTGCTCATTATCTTAAAAACAGACAAGCAAAACAGGCGGAACAATCCAAGGTTATATCCCGTGCAATCGAGTATATTTCCGAGCATCTAACCGAGCCAATCACCCTTGACGACATATCAAACGCACTGTATACCAACAAGTATTATTTTGCCCATCTTTTCAAGGAAGAAACCGGCGTTTCGCCCCACAGTTATATCCTGAAAAAACGCCTGCTTATGTCCAAGGAATTGATTGAGCAAGGTCTATCCATAACTGACGTTTACGTGCGCTGTGGATTCTCTGACTACACCCACTTTTTCCGCGCCTTCAAAAAGGAGTTTGACCTGACCCCAAAGCAATATTTTCACCTTATGAAAACCATATAAAGAAACAAATAGCACTATTGACACACGCCTGCGCTCCCATTATAATTTTATACACAAGCGCACCATCGCGAAAGGAGAATTATGAAAAAGCCTATCCTTATATTCACATTATTTGCCGTGGCACTGTTGTCACTCCTTGTCTTTTCCGCATGCTCTGACACGGGATTTAAGCACGTGGACTTTCAGGAGTTTGAGGTCACACTTGTCACTCAGGACCCCACCACTGGCGAGCTCGACACAAAATTTGTCACCACAGACCACAGACAAATAGACCCTCCCGCCCCCGAAGAAAAATTGGGTTGCGTGTTCGATGGCTGGTATATCCTTGAAGGCAGTCTAAACGGAGAGCCTCTCCTTGGCGCAAAATGGGACAAAGACTTCCCCGTCAAAAGAGCTGGTTTGGTGCTGTTTGCAAAACATAGTGTTAGACCTGAAATGGAGCCATTCGAATTTGTCTCAACCGCGTACACTTGCACTATTACTGCTTTGAAGCCAAACGAACCTTCCACTTTGGTTATACCCAATTATGTCACCGATCTTGAAACCACTTTCCTCAATTCATACAAGATCACGGAAGTTATTTTTGAAGAAGGAAGTCGCGTGAAGTCTCTTCCCGACAAAGCATTCTATGCCTGCCCCAATTTGAAAAAGGTTGTTTTGCCCGAAGGATTGGAGTCTATTGGCGAATGGGCATTTATGGATTGCAAAACATTGTCAAAAATCACATTGCCATCCACGGTTAGATTTATCGGGGATTCTGCCTTCAACGAGTGTAGCAGGCTCACAGAAGTCATTCTCCCCGAAGGCTTGATTGAAATACCTTCTAGTTGTTTTGAACATTGCAGTTCACTCAAAAGCATAACTTTCCCGAAAAGTCTTGTTTCAATTGATAACTGGGCTTTTGGTTCATGCTCACAACTGACAACTATAAATTTTGCAGACAACGGAAATCTTACTTCCATCAGCGATTACGCTTTCATATATTGCAATCACCTTGAAAGCATCTCCTTGCCTGAAACAGTACAACAATTGGGAGATCATGTATTTTCAGGTTGCAAAAGGTTGGCGTCTGTCACCATACCAAACAGCATAAAAGCAATCCCCAAATTTGCATTTGAACATTGTCCAAAGCTTGTGGAAATAAATCTTCCAGACACTCTGACGGCTATTGGAGAATCTGCTTTCATGTCTTGCACTGATCTGCAATCAATAACAATCCCCGACTCAGTCAAGTTGATCAATGATAGTGCGTTTACAAGTTGCACTGCGTTGACTGATGTGACATTGCCCTCTTCATTGTCTTCCATTGGTGACAGTGTTTTTTCCGGCTGCACCGCTCTTGAAACAATCACCCTCCCCAGCAACATCAAATATCTGCCAAATGAGTTGTTCGCTGGCTGTACAAATCTCAAATCCGTCAAATTGCCCGACGGACTCATCTATTTGGGTTCTCGCACCTTTCAAGGCTGTACCGCGCTTGAAACATTCGATGTGCCCGACACCGTCACCTCAATCGATGAATATGTTTTCAAAAATTGCACAAATCTAAAATCCTTGGATCTTCCTGAAGGTCTGTTCAACATTGGAGATCAAGCTTTTGCAGGTTGCACTGCACTGACATCATTGGTACTGCCCGAAAGTTTGCTGTATCTGCGACAAGAGGCGTTCAGAGGTTGCACAAGCCTTAAATCCATCTATATCCCCAGCAAAGTCACCGATATTGAGCAGGGAGCATTCTGCGAATGTACTGGTCTTGAAACAGTCACATTTTCAAGCACATCATCTTTGGAAAGCATTGAAACTAAGGCATTTGAAAATTGCTCATCATTGAAAGAATTTATCATGCCGAATAGCCTCCTCACAATAGGCAATGATGTCTTCAAATATTGCTCTTCTCTGGAATCAGTGACCTTGTCATCATCCTTGACTGAATTGAGCAGTGGACTTTTCAATTCATGCACATCACTAAAAACAATAACAATCCCCTCAAACATCAAGCAAATACTCTCATATACATTTGTTGATTGCACTTCTCTTGAAGAAGTGATTTTTGAAGAGGGTGTTGAACGCCTTGTTTCATACACATTCTCCAACTGCCCCAATCTCAAAAGTATGATTTTTCCTTCAACGATGGAATACATTGATTCCTCATCCTTGTATTTCTCCTCATCAAATCTTACCATAACCTACAACGGCACTCGCGCACAATGGGATTATATTCTCAGACACGGCACACACTTCAATGATCTGTCTTACACCATAGTCTGCACTGACGGAACGTACACCGTCACTCCGGAATAACCTTGGGAGACTTACAAAAAAGCGGGCTCATTTGAGTCCGCTTTTGTTTTTGTTTTGTTTGATTGTTTTGTAAGAATCGACTGTTTAAGTTGTCGTTTTTGCAACATAAACCTTCATTATTATTTGCAGTTTGTTAGTTTTTCGCACTTTCCCAAAAACGCTATAAATTGATTTTTGTTTGTCTTGCAGCATAAGACAAGATGTTTTCTGCGAACTCCCTTCAAGTACATGTCCCCCTTCCTCACGTGTTTCCCCCTTCTGCCATTCGGCAGAGCCCTACGGGCAGGGACACACTCACCGCGCGCACATTAAGCGGCGTCGCCTCATTATGCCACTTGTCGCTTTGGTGCAAAACAATCAGAGCGCACCAGCGACTGCGTACAAATACTGGTGCTTGGGGTTCGCTTCCTCGTCGCCGCTGCTCCTCGCGTTCCGTCTTCGAACAAGCAAGTGCTTGTATGAGAACTCACCAAATATGCAAAGTGCATAAAAACGCAATAAATCGATGAAGAGCGCGAAAAGCCCCTTATAGACCGACCGATGCGTACTTGGCGTACGTGAGGGTGGAATATAAGGGGCTTGACAAAGCTATTCGCGATTTAGCGCGTTTTTACCAAATAATAATTCTCTTGGAAGGGGCTATATACATCTTGTCTGTCTTCTTCACGTTGAAGGTGGAATACCATTCAAGGAAGTTTCTGGGAGGCATGTTGGCGCGGAGGATGTGAGGTCCGTGGACGTCAACTTTCAGGAGAAGTTGCTCATATTCAGGCTTTGCCTTTTGGCACCAGACTTTTGCCCAGTTGGTGAAGTATTCTTCAAATGATGAACCTTCGGTCTTGTTCATAATTTCGATGGTGACTGCCATACCGCCGTTGTCTGCCATATTTTCGCTGACGATAAACTTGCCGTTGACAGTGCCACAAGGAAGTTCGATGCCGTCAAATTGCTTGACCATTGCATTGACCTTTGACTTGAAGCGTCTTTCATCGTCCTTTGTCCACCAGTTGTTGATGTTGCCCTTTTCGTCGCACTTTGCGCCGTTGGAGTCAAATGCGTGGGAGATTTCGTGACCTATGACTGCACCGATACCGCCCAAGTTTTCACTTCTTGTTTGCTTCAATGAATAGAAGGGTGCTTGAAGGATTGCTGCGGGGAAGGTGATGTCGTTGACGGAAGGATTGTAGCAAGCATTGACCATATGTCCGGGCATAGGCCAAATGGTGGGGTCGGTGGGCTTGTTCAGTTTTGCAAGGTTTTCGAGGGTTCTGATTCTGCCCAGTGAGCGAACCACGTCAAACAGTGATTTCTTTTCATCAAAGACAAGCTTGTCGTAGATTTCTTGCACCTTGTCGGGATAACCCATCTTGACGCCCATTGTTGACAGCTTCAAGATTGCCTTTTCCTTGGTTTCGGGGCCGAGGATATCGTTCTTTTCAATGCGTGACTTGTAGGTGTCGATGATTTGTTGAACGATGTCAGTGATGTCCTTCTTTGCTTCTTCACCGAAGTACTTTTCGCCGTAGTAGAGGCCAACGGGTTCTGAGTACATTTGTGATGCAAGTTGATATGCAAACTTGTTGATGGGGGTGCTTGCTGCGATGCCTGAAAGTGCGCGCATAAATGCTCCGCCCAAATCTCTCAATTCTTCTGAGAGCAATGAGCATGAACCATACAGACCAGTGACGTATGCCCAGTGCTTGTATTGTTCAAATGTATCTTGATTGAAGATTGAGGTGAAAGCCTTGAAGAATCTGGGCTCTGCAACGATGACTGTTTCAGGAAGTTCACCAAAGAGGTCTTTGAGGACTCTTCTAAAGTTGGCGGTCTTCAGCATTGTTGCAACGCGAGAGGTCTTCATAGGGTTGTATGCCTTGATATAGTTGGACCACTCTTCTCTTGTCTTGACCACACCTGCAAGTGCTCTATCAAATGCCAAGGTGTCGTTGAGGTAGAGTTCTTGTTCTTCTGCGGTGAGGTCGGTTTGAGCAAGGATTGCCTTTGCAATGTTTGACCACATGGCGAGGAGAGCGTCTCTTTGACCTGCCATTTCTTCCTTATAATATGATGCATCGGGAAGGATGACGCCGGGGCCACTGATCATGACGCAGTGTCTTTCGGTGTTTTTCATATCTGTGTCAACGTCAAGATCGAAAGGCACGGGGATTCTGCGGAGTTTCAGTTCCTTATAATATCTGCCAAATGCTTTGACGTCCTTGATTTTGGCAAGGATTGACAAGTTTTTCAATGCGGGTTTGATGCCGTGACGTGCCTTTCTCTTTGCGTCGCCTGCCAGGTTGAAAAGGGTGACTGCTCTTTTCAAATAGTCGTTGGGATAATTTCCGCTTGCGCTCATCTCGTTGAACTCGTCCATCATCAACTTTTCAACGCCGTCTGCCAAAACTGCAAAACCGCCTGCGGTGGGTTTGTCATCGGGGATAACAAGTTGGTCAAGAGTTTCTTGGTTTACGTGAGTGTAAAGATCGTCTTGAATTCTAACCTTTTCCATATATTTCTCCTTAAATTGAATTTTCAAATTGAGGCAAAAGTGCCTATTTATTACATTTTACTACACACTGCCCAATAAATCAAAGATTATTTTACGTAGAGCGCAAATTCATAGATAAAAAATGGATTTTCATAAGATTTTATTCAAATAATATTGCGATTTTGTATTGTTATTTAGCTCAGGTCGCTATTGACTATCAAATTTCTTTGATATATACTTTTAGTATATCAAAGTTCAACTGTGAACTACGGCAAAACCAGAGCAAAGAAAACTTTATATAAAGAGGATTTTTATGAACAAGACGGACAAAAAATACGAGGCGTTATTTACACCTTGGAAAATTGGCAACGTTGAGATCAAAAACCGCATAGTGATGTGCCCTATGGGTGGCACTTCTCTCTTCGGTTGGTTTGAACTTACGGGCTGTCACTTCGACAAGGAAGCAGCAAAACTCTTCCTTGAAAGAGCCAACAACAACGTTGGCCTCATCATCCCCGGCATCGCACCTGTCCGCGATACTTTCTGGGGAAAGTGGCTGTGGCAAAACCCCAAAATGTTCAAGGACCTCAAAGACTTTATGGACGAGATCCACAAGACTGGCGCAAAGTTGTTTGTGCAACTGACCGCAGGTATGGGTCGCTCCTGGGCAATCACTGAACTCATTGCACCTCTCCACAAAAACAAGGTGACAAGAGCCCTCATCAAGCCCATCATCGACACCTCACACGAACTGGCATCTCCTTCCCCTCAACCTTCACGTTGGGCACACGACATCGAATGTCCTGAAATCACCGTTGAGCAAATCCACGAAATCATCGAAGCATTTGCAAAGACGGCAAAACTCTGCAAGGACGCAGGTGTTGACGGTGTTGAAGTCCACGCAGTCCACGAAGGCTATCTCCTTGACCAATTCGCCATCGAGTTCTTCAACAAGCGTACTGACGAATACGGCGGAAGCTTTGAAAACCGCTATCGCTTTGCTGCAGAAATCGTCAAGGCAATTAAGGCCGTCTGTGGCGACGACTATCCCGTGTCCCTCCGCTACTCAGTTGAGTCAAAGATGAAAGGCTTCTGCGAAGGCGCAATGCCCGGCGAAGACTACGTTGAAGTTGGCCGTGATATGGAAGAGTCTGAAAAGGCAGTCAAGTTCCTTGAAGAAGCAGGCTACGATATGCTCAATGCAGACAACGGCACTTACGACTCATGGTACTGGGCACACCCCCCTATGTATATGCCTGAAAACTGCAACCTTGAAGACGTTGCTCACATCAAGAAATTTGTCAATATCCCTGTGGTTTGCGCAGGCAGAATGGACGCAGAAGTGGGCGCACAAGCAGTTGCAGAAGGACGTATTGACGCAGTGGGCGTTGCACGTCAATTCCTCACCGACCCCGAGTGGATCACAAAGATCATCGAAGACAGAGTTGAAGACATCAAACCCTGCATTTGTTGCCATAGCGGTTGCTTCAACTTCTCATCATCAAAGGGCCACGCCAACACCCAAGACCTCCCCGACACTATGGGACTTGCCCGTTGCGCACTGAACCCTGAAACAATGCAATCAAAGAAATATTACGTTGCACCTGCCAAGAAAGCGAAGAACATTGCAATCATCGGCGGTGGCATCGGCGGTATGGAATCGGCACTTCTTCTTGCAAAACGTGGACATAAAGTCACTCTTTATGAAAAAACCGACAAGTTGGGCGGTGTGTTTATTGCAGCATCTGCACCTTCCTTCAAAGAAAAGGACAGAGCCCTCATTGCTTGGTATATCCGTGAACTTTCAAAGTATCCTACAATTGAAGTCAAGTTGAACACTGAAGTCAAAGACGTCAACTCTCTCAAGGCAGACGAAGTCATCATCGCAACAGGCGCAAAGGCAAAACGCATCCCCGTCAAGGGCGCAGACACAGCCGTTGAAGCAGTGGATTATCTCCTCGGCAACAAGCCCGTTGGTGACAGAGTTGTTGTCATCGGTGGCGGTCTCACTGGTTGCGAAATCGCATACGACCTCTACCTTGCAGGCAAGAAACCCGTCATCGTTGAAATGCAAGACGACCTCATCACAACAAAGGGTATCTGCCTTGCCAACACCAGCTATCTCCGTGACTTCTTCAAGACAAACAAAGTGCCCGTGCACCTCGAAACAGCACTTGTTTCAATCAACGGCACAACAGTCACTCTCCGCGACAAGGACGGCAAAACCTTTGACGTTGAAAAGGATGACGTCATCTTGTCCGTCGGCTACAATCCCGCACCTCTCACCGCAAAAGGCAGACATATCCACGTCATCGGCGATGCAGAAAAAGTGGGCAACCTCCGCTCTGTCATTTGGGGCGCATGGTCAGTGTGTATGAAACTGTAATAGGAGGAAAATATGATTCTCACAACTGAACAACAAGCCATACTGAATGGTGAAAAAGGCGAAACCATGGCAAAGGTCATGAAGACCCTCGTCATGTACGGTGACGCTTTCGGCGCAGAAAAACTTGTGCCTATCACCTCAAAATACAACCACCTCGTGACGTCATTCGGACTGAAAGTTATGTCCCCCGTCTACGACCTTATGCAACAACTTCTTGACGCAGGCGTGTCCTCAGGACAAAAGTTCTCCGTTGACCCCCGCCCTATTGACAAGAATGTCCCCGCCAACTTCTTGCAAAACTTGATCTTCAACAAGTTTATGTATTCAAAACAAGACTTCTATGAAGGTCAACTTGAAAAGTTGGGTCTCATTGACGACAAGGCCTTCACCTGCACTTGCTATATGGACGAAGTGGGCAACAAGCCCGCAAAAGGCGAAGTCCTCTCTTGGGCAGAATCATCAGCCGTTGTCTATGCCAACTCAGTTTTGGGCGCAAGATGCAACCGCAACTCAGGCATCATCGACATCATGGGCTCAATCGTTGGCTACGTGCCTTACTTTGGACTTCTCACAGATGAAGGCCGTAAGGCAACTTGGGTGGTCAAAGTCAACACCACAAAGAAACCCGAAGCACAACTCCTTGGCTCTGCAATCGGCATGAAGGTTATGGAAGACGTGCCTTACGTTGTTGGCCTTGACAAGTGGATCGGCACTGAACTGAACGACTCCGCATGCGCATACCTCAAAGACTTTGGCGCAGCAACCGCATCAAACGGCGCAGTTGGTCTCTATCACATCGCAAACCTCACTCCCGAAGCAGTTGAACTTGGCGAAAGCCTCATCGCAGAAGGCGCAAAGGAATACGTCATTGACGACGCAGAACTTGAAAGAGTGCAAAAGGGCTATCCCGTCATCTGGAAAAACCCCGATGCAAAACCCAAACTCTGCTTTGTCGGTTGCCCTCACCTCTCCCTTGAACAACTGAAAGACTGGACAGTGAAGATTGAAGCATCACTCAAAGCAAACGGCAAGAAGAAGGTGACAATCCCCACCGTCTTCACCGCATCTCCTGCAGTCCTTGAAGCGTTCAACGGCACAGAATATGCACCTCGCCTTAAAGCAACAGGTGTCATCACTTCATACATCTGCCCTCTTATGTATATGAACAACCCCCTCTGCAAAAAGATGCCCGTCATCACCTCATCAAACAAACTCCGCACCTACACAAGTGCAAGATACTACACTGACGGCGAAATTTTGAACACTATCACAGGAGGTAAAAACTGATGAAACAATTCAAAGGTAGAGTTGTCACTCCCGGTGAAGTGACCGCAGAAGCAGTTGTCACAACAGAAGGTTTCAACACCCTCGCATCCTTCCAAATGGCTCTCCAATTTGGTGATGACGAAGTCAAGTGTGGCGACCAAAGCAACAAGCAACTTTATGGCAAACCCCTCATCAACAAGGCTCTTTGCCTCCCTCAAACAATCGGCTCAACAACGGGCGGTCTTGTGCTCTACTGCGCTTGCGCACTGCACAAAAACCCCGCTTGTATGCTTTTTGCCAACCCCATTGACTCACTTGCAGCAGCAGGCGCAGTCCTTGCAGACGTGTGGGTGGACGGCATCACAATGCCCGTCATCGACTCTCTTGGCGATGAATTCCTCAACTACGTCAAAGACGGCATGAAGATTGTTGTCAAAGCCGACGGCATCGTTGAAGTCTATTAATCATCAACCAACAAAAAAAAGCACTGCGCTTGCAGTGCTTTTTATTTTTGGTGGAGATGAGGGGATTCGTTCTTGCATTTCGCAAGACAAAAATGCTTGTATATGCGTATGTCTTGCTCAATGCTTCGGTCATCGCTAAAAATGATGGGTGTCCACCATTTTTTGACGCTTTCGTTCGAATCCCCTCAACATTTGGTATGCAACAAAATAAAAAGGCAGGCAAATTGCACTTGCCTGTCTTTTTATGGTGGAGATGAGGGGATTCGAACCCCTGGCCTATGCGTTGCGAACGCATTGCTCTACCAACTGAGCCACACCCCCAAGTTTATATTGTTTTATGATATTGTCCTGCAACTGCTTTTCTAGGTTGGTCTCGCAATTGCATTGCTCTTCCGGTCGTGGGCAAGCACTCCCCGCTTTGGCTACAAACAATTCACAGGATTGTTTGCTTAACGCGTCGCGCCAACTGAGCCACACCCCCACGACATATTTCCGTCAACTGAGCCACACCCCCAAGTTGTGTCCTCCTGACTTAATTATATTAACCTAAAAACACCTCAAATTCAAGTGTTTTCAATATCTTTCAAAAATTATCGCCATTGACTGGGGTTGTGGGTGATGGTATAATGGAAACAGGAGAAAATTATGAAAAAGATACTCGTTTTGATTTTGGCAGTTTTTCTTGTGACCTCTATGGCGGTTTTTGTGGGATGCACTCCTCCTGAGCCTCCTGAGGTTATTCCCCCTGTGGACTACTCCGCGGACAACAACTACGCCTACCAAATTGTCAGTGATGATGATTACGTCACTTACGTGCCTGACGCCAACGCCACCCACGGATTTTTGTTTTATCTCGGCACTATGGTAGCACCCGAATACTATGACTATCTTGCCAGCGCTCTTGCAAAGCAAGGTTATCTTGTGGTCATCTCTACCAACGCCATGCCCTACACTTTGTACGACAAGGAAGAGCCCACTTTTGCAGACTACTCCAACATAACCTTCTTTGTGGGCGGACACAGTCAAGGTGGCGCTGCGGCAGTGAAACGCACCAACGAAAATCGTGACAAAGTTGCAGGTGTTGTGCTTCTTGCCCCTCTTGCATATCCTCATGACAGCATTGCAAGCGCAGGCATACCCGTGCTCCTTCTTGAAGCCACAAAGGACGGCGTCCTCACAGCCGATATGAAATCAAACGCAAAGCGCAGTATCCCCTACAACTCAGAGCAACACATGATTGAGGGTTGCCATATGTCTTTCAGCACCTTTGACGATGACGGCACTCTCACCTTATTCCACGACGGCCCTGCCACACAAGAGGAAAAAGATGCCCAACGTGAAGCCACCGTTGCTTACGTCCTTGCCTTCTTGAAAAATGTGGTGACTTCCGCAGAATAATCCAAAAACAGCACTTTACAAACACAAAAACCGCACTTTATGTGCGGTTTTTTGTTTTTCTGCTTATTGCTTTTCTCTTTTGTAAAGTTGATTTATAAGTTGGATTTCCTGCCTAATTTATGGTCTTGTTTCATCCGCTAATTTTCGCCACGGATAACGTTGTATGCTGTTTCGGGGTTGTCAGTGATGATGACGTCTGCGCCGTTTTCTACAAGGCGAGCGATGTCCTCTCTGTCGTTGATTGTCCAAAATTGCACTGCAAGTCCTGAAGCGTGAGCGTAGTCGATGCAGGTCTTTGAGCCAAGATCAAAGAAACCTTTGAAGCCTTGAGGGATTTGCAAAACGTCAAAGGCAAAATCCTTTCCGTCTATGCCGTAAAGGAATGAAAGATAGAATCCAAGCACTTCAACAATGCTTGCACTTCTTGTGACGTCGGGGTATTTCTCGTCGATATACTTTGTCACGTTGCCTTCAAACGTGCCTACGATTGTGCGGTCAAGGATGTCGTATTCCACCATGGTGTCATACAGTTTGTCCATTGCCCTTTCACCCAGTTCGCCACCGTCTTTGATTTCAATGATATAGTCCAAATCCTTGCCTTTGAGGTAGGTGAGAATTTCGTCTAGAGTGAGGATTTTCACGTCTTCGGGGATATCATCTCCACGAAGTCCACGGTAAGGATAACTGCCGTCAAGAGCCTCATAGTTTTCACCAAAATTAAGCTCTTTCAACTCTGCCAAGGTCTTGTCCTTGACGTAAACTGACTTGTCGCTAAAGTGCTCTGTTGCGTTTGAGGTGCGGTTGACGGTGTCGTCGTGCATGAGGACAAGCTCTCCGTCCTTTGTCATGTGGAGGTCAAACTCCAGTATGTCCACCTCATATTCAGTGGCTTCAACACAAAGTTTGAATGCGCTCATAGTTTCCTCAGGAGCAAGGTCACCCCCTGCACGGTGTGCAGAGATTTTTGCGCCGTTTTGGAAGCAAATATGAGGATTTGTGCTGTCCACTGTCCAACCCTCCTCTACACGAGGCAGGAAGCCTGTGAGGGGCATAAAAACGAATTGAAACAGCACCGCAACAAGCAAAACTTTCAGTGCGGTTTTGATGATGAAGTCCCTCTTTTCCACTTGCTTCAAATATTGAGCAAATTGGCTGACGGACATATTGCCAAGTTTATCTTTCTTTGAAAAAAGTTTCATAACGTATAAAGGCAACGGGGGTTGCCCGTTGCCCTTTCAAATTTGATTTAGGCTTTGATTGTGCCTGCGATTGTCACCTTCGCGTACTTTTTGAAAAGTTTTGAAGGGTTGAGATACCATCTGTCAATGTGATAAGCGCTTGAAAGAAGGGTGACTTCATTGACGCCGATTTCTGCCAAGATTTGTGCGGTGTATTTTGCGTTTTCCTTTGTGGTAAGTGAGCGGTTTTCAACCAAGATTTTGTCGGGGTTGACACCGTGCTCAACAAGCCACTCACACATTTTGTCCCCTTCTGCAACTCCTGCTTTAGGGTTGGCAATGCCACCTGTGACTATGACTTTGTCATAGTCCTTTTCCACCTCAAGGGTTTTGTTGAGGCGGTCAAGCATTGCGTTTGACAGTGTGCCGTCATCGTTCATTCTGTTGCCAAGTGTGACCAAAACTTTCATATTTACCTCACAGATTTGTGCCGTCAAAGGCGGTGTCTGCCACGGTTGCACCTGCGGGCACTGATATGGTTGTCAGTGCGGTGCAGTTGTGGAAGGCGTATGCGCCGATGTAGGTGACGCTTGCAGTGCCTTCAACCTTTGTGAGAGCGGTGCACCAGTCAAATGCCAAGTCGCCGATTTCTGTGACGGTGGTGGGCAGTTTGACTTCTTCAAGGGCGGTACATCCACTGAAGGTTGATGCTTCAATTGCTGTTATCTTGGTTGCGCTGAGGTCCATATTGACCACTGCGGTGCATCCGTAGAATGCGTAGTTGCCAAGGTGGTTGAGGTCTGTTGCAAGACTGAAGTCAAGGTCGCCAAGGCTTGTGCAACCGTAGAATGCCTTGTTGCCGATGGTTTCCACATTGGGGAATGCATTGCTAGGTGCATAGATTGCATCTTCTCTCACGTCGTAGACGTGTTGTGTCACCTTGTCGTAGTTGCCTGTGCCGAAGAGATATTCAAGTTCACCTTCGTAGTAGCGCAGTGAGTTGGGGAGATAGATTGTTCTCATACCCTCTTCATATGCTCTTGCAAAGGCTTGCTCTGCTATGCCGATGATGTTGTAGTCATATTCGTATGCGTATGAACTGCCTTCGGCAGGTTGTGAGCCAACCATTGATTCGGGGATGACGATGACGCCGTCGGTGACGGTGAATTTTGCTCTGTAATTGATGACCACGTCGCCAGTCATATATGCGTAGGTGATGACGGGGTTGTCATAGTTGCTGAACACAAAGTTTGAT
Organism: uncultured Clostridia bacterium; assembly: GCA_937885645.1. Lineage (GTDB taxonomy): Bacteria > Bacillota > Clostridia > Christensenellales > CAG-917 > RGIG4097. The sequence goes on from CALABJ010000003.1 coordinate 84,906, forward strand.
GCCTTGTCGCCGTTGCCTTCGGTGTAGAAGGTGACGTCCTTGCCTGCAAGATTTGCTTCTGCATATCCACGGAAGTATTCAGTGTCAGGGAGGACGATTGCGCCAGTGTAGCCGTCAAGTGCGCCAACGCCAAGTTTTACGTCAAGGACGTAAGTTGCGTCAAGGTCAACGCCGTCTGCTCCTGCGCCCACAAGGACTTTGTTGTAAGTGACTGTTGCAGGGATTTCAATTTCGCCCTTGACACCCTCTGCAACGCCGGTGATTGTCACTTCACCAAGATATTTTGCTTGTTGCTCTGTGAAGGTGACAAGACCTGTGCTAAGACCGCAGTCAATTGCTTCGGTCACGGTGAATGAGCGAATTTGTTTCAGATCTGTGCAACCCATAAATGCTTCGTTGCCGATTGCCTTGATGGTTGCGGGGATATAGACGTATTCAAGGTTTGTTCTGTCCTTAAATGCGCCGTCGCCGATTGCCACAACAGTGTATTCGTTTGCGCTGTCAGGGTTGTAGACACCGTTGTCAGTGAGGCGGACTCTTGCAGGGATTGCGATGGTTGAGTCATAGCCTGACTTGACACTGGTGATTGTTGCTGTGTCGCCGTCAATTGTGTAATTGAACATCGAGCCGTCAGTGTTCAAGGTGACTGAGTAAAGCACTGTGCAATAGACGTAGTCGCCAGGTGCGCCGTAGCGGAGACCAACTGTGTGATAGCCAAGGTTGGTTGTGTCAAGAGACACTTCCTCTGCGGTTGCGTTTTCATTGATTGCATCCACAACTGCAATGAAGGTTGCCTTTCCGTCAATATTGACATACTTGAATGTGCCGTCACTCATTGTCACTTTGAGGAGGACATCTCTTGCCACAGAGTTGATTTCTGCGGTCAGTGCGTTGATGGAGATTGCCATCTCTGAGCATTGCTCAATGCTGACACTTTGAGGTTTCTTGACAGAGTACTCTGCGTTGACTCTATACACTGCAAGTCCATGATAGTCAACGTCGATTTGGAGAGTCTTGTTGACGCCGTACACAGGGGTGTAGCCGGTGACGGTCACCATATCGTCGGTGAGGAGGATTTCGCCTTGGCTTCCCGTTGCGTTGTTGTAGTTGAACTTGATCTTGATGACGTATCCTTCTTCGTTGAAGTTGGATTGTGTGGTATAGAAAGTGGGCAGACCTTCCACTTCAGTGCCGTCGTCCGCCACGTACCAGACTGCCATTGTGCTTGCTTTGATTGCAGGATAGACGCTGTACGTATAGCCCTCTGCTTGTACGCCGTCCACCTTGAAGGACATTGTCTTGCCTTCGCCAACGGTGCCGTCAAGAGCCACTTCTCTGCCTCCTGCAATTGAGATGACGTCTGTGACAGCAAGGTCTTCCTTGCTTTCAACGCCGTCACTTCTCACCACGATTTTGCCGTCAACGATGTGAGTCTTGCCTGCGTTAAGAAGTCCGAGGCTATCCCAAACTGACACAAAGTCAACTGCTGTGCCGTCAAAGAGATATTCGGTGGGCAAGCCGATTGCGCTGTTGATGCGAGCACTCTTTGTTTCAAGCACTGCAAACATTTCGCTTGCACCCTTGTAGAGTTCCTTCCATGCTTTGATTGCTGCGGAGTCGCTGTCGCTGACTGCTGTGCCAAGGGTGTTGATGGGTGCTTGATAGAGATAAATCTTGAAGCTGTCATTGATGACTTCGCCGTTTTCGTTGGAGAATGCGCCGTCATTGAAATTGACAAATACGTTGTCAGTTGCATTGATGAAGCTGAGAGCCTTCAAGTTGCTTGCGCCGTTGAATGCGTCTCTTTCAATCAGTTCAAGATGTGAATCTGCTGTGATTGTAAGGTTGGTGACGTATGCGTTGTCAAATGCGCCTGTTGCGATGACTCTGACAAGGTCAGGCAGTTCAACAACTGCATCTCTACCGCGTTTTGCAATGAGGATGCCGTTGATGACAACAAAGCCGTCTTGGACAAATGTGTTTGCGTCACCAGTTTCTGCGGTTGTATGGTTTTCACTGATCCACTTGGTGTTGGCAAATGCGTCTGTGCCGATAGACTTGATTTGGCTTGCATCACCAAAGGTGATGTTTTCAATGAGGTGTCCTGTTGAGAATGCGTTGGGTGCGATAACCTTGACTCCTGCGGGGATTTCTGCGCTCTTGCCTGTGCCTACGTAGCGATAATAGATGCTGCCAATGCGGAGGAAAGAGCTTTCGTCTGTGAGGGTTGCAGGGTCGTCAACGGGACGTGTTGACACGTATGCAGTTTGATCAAATGCGTCTGATGCAACATATTCAAGACCGCCGCCACCAAGGACTGATGTGAGGGCTGTATTCTTGTAGAATGCCTTGTCATAGATGAACTTGATGCCATCGCCAATGGTGACAGTTTCAAGTGCGGTCAGCTCACTGAATGCACCGGGAGCGATTGTATCCACATTCGCAAGAAGCACGTTTGTAGTGTCAACGTTGATTGAGGTTGCACTTGTGTCACCCACGTACTTGACAAGCACACTGCCGATGACTGCAAAGTCATAACCGGTTGCTGTCTTGTAGCTGTTGATGAATTCTGTTCCGCGGAATGCGTTTTCACCGATATAAGTCACGTTGAGGCCTGTGTCGGGGATGATGACTTCGCGGAGGTTAGGACAATATGCAAAGGCGTTTCTGCCAATGCGTGTCAGTGATTTTGCCCCGCTCATATCAACGGTGATGAGGGTCTTGATGTTCATGATTGCGCCCTCACCGATTTCGGTGACAGTGTATTTCTTGCCGTCAATATAGACGCTGTCGGGGATGACAAGTTCACTGACTGAGTTGTCGATGATGAGGTCAATACGGAGTGTGCCGTCTGACTTCACTGTGTAATTGAACAATTTCTTTGCAAAGTATTCGTTCAGTTCTTGTTCGCCAAGACCTTCTCTCAATGACCACTTAGGATAGAGGACAAGGTCTTCAGTGACTGCCCCTGCGGTGTAGAGTTCATCATCGTTGTATGATGACTCGGTATACCAGCCGTCAACCGCATAGCAACCTTCACTCTTTGTGATTTGTGTTGCAAGAATTGCAGGATCTGCGGAGATTGAAATGAGTCTTTCTTCATCACTACGCACCTTGCAAGTTGCAAAGTAGTCTGCAAGATTTGCGCCGTAGGGGATTCCAGTAAAGGTGACGATATAGGGCTTGAATGCCAACAAGTCTCTTGTGGAATCGGGGTCGTATTCAGGGTCTTCAGGACCATAGCCGAGAGCATAGTTCACGTCAATGCCTGCTTTTTTGAGGCTTGCGATTGCTGTGTCGGTGTAGCCCTTGTTTGCATTGAATTCACCGCCCATAAGGACATACTTCACTGAGTAGGTGCGGATTGTCCACATTGCGTAGAGGGTGAATGCTTCGTCTCCTGCGCGTCTGTTGAAATTCCAAACAGTGCCGTCTGCGGTGCGCCAACCTGCAAAGGTGTAGCCTGCAAGGGTTGCCACGTTGCTGACAGAAGGACGAGGGATAAATCCTTCACCCTTTTCAACGTCCACTGACCAAGTGCCGTTTGCTTCGTTGAAGTTGGTGAGGAGGTTTTTGTCCACGGGTGCCCAAGTTGTCACGCCGTCGGGGAGATTGATGTCAAAGGTGATGGGCATGACGTTTTCTGTCCAGCCCACTGAGATTGTTGCGTCGTCTTTGATGGTGATTGTGTCGGTTGATGAGGCATTATAAGTTTTTCCGCCCACAGTCACACTGTCGATTGCATAACCTGCTTTGTAAACAGGGAAATCGGTGATAAACTCATTCCAAGTCCAAGTTTGGTCCTTTTCAACCTTTATGGTTGAAGTGCCACCCTTATCACTTGAATAGTTGCCGAAGAGTGAATATCCGCCGTCAAGGTTGAAGGTGAGAGTGACAAATTCAAGGAGAGCCGCCTTTGTCTTCATATGCATTGCAAAGGAGCCTTCAACGGTCTTTGTCTTCACGTTGCCTTCTGCATCGGTGTACTCCACATCGTATTCAACGAAGATGAAGAAGTGTCCGCTGATTTCGCCGTTTTTGCCGAAGTTTTCAAGTCTGTCGCGACTTTCCTTTGTCAGCAAATCCATTGAGAGCGGAGTGCCTTCCCCTGCAAGATATTGCTTCTTGCCGCCTACGATGCACTCATAGGTCACGTGATATTCGATGTCTGCAATGTCGAAGTCCTCAACGTAGATGTGCTTGAACACTGAGGGTGCTTGCTTCAAATAGGAGAAAGTCAAATACACCGGTGTTCCGCTGGTGGGGTCAACAGGAGCGACGTCAACGTTTCCGCCGTTTCCGCCGTTGTCACCGCTATCGCCATTGCCACTATTAGAGCCGTTGCCACCCACGTGTGTAGGAGGGGGGACGTCTTCAATGGGCTCGGCTTCAACTTCGCCACAGGCCACGAAAACACAGGTGAACAAAGTCACCAAAAGCAAAATAAGTAAAGTCTTGACTGTTTTTCTCATAATCGCCTCCGCGCGTGCAAATGCAGGCGCACTTATAACTATACACATACAATATATCACAATACAAGACCCTATGTCAATAGTGGATTTTTTCAAGGGGTTTCCAACCCTCACAAAACAAGAATAAAAATCAACGATACTGTGGCAAGACTATGTCAAAAAATGTTGAAAATCCTAAAAAGACAACAAAAAAACCACTCAATTGAGTGGTTCTTTTTTCAATGGTTTCATTTCGTTTACAGTTTATCTCCACGAAGTCTTGACAACTCTTCCACCGCAAGGGTGTATTTGCTTGCCGCAAGCTCCTTAGAGAAGATAAATCTATAAGTGTGTTTTTCGTCGTAGATGTCCACGGACGTGCCGGGGATGTTTGCCACCGTCACGTAGTTTTTGGTGGGACGAGAGATTTCCAAAAACTCCTCTTCAACCGCCTCACGAGGGCTGTTTTCATCAAAGATGAGTTCCATATCACCAATCTTATAGACGGTGTCCACTTTCACAGGGCGGTCGGTCATATTTGACTTAAAGGACACCACCTCTTTGTCAAGGTGCAAGTCACCGCTTGTGACAAAACGATAGCCGTCTCCAGCCTCGTTTTCAATGAAGAGGTGCACAGGATAATCAAGGGCAAAGTTTTCCGCCTTGACCTCCTCTGCCACAACCTCTCTTTCAAGGTCAAACCAAGTGTCAATACGCTCAGGACAAACGCTGTCACCAACAGGGTGCAAACCACCTTTTTTAGAGTATCTAACCGTGTTTTTGCAGTTTGAACAGGTAAGGGTGTCACCCTTTGAAGTTATAGCAAATTCTGATCCACATTTAGGGCAACGATAAAGCAATCTTTCAAGGCCTTCAGCATATCTTGTGCCGTGGAATTTCACACCTCTTTCAAGTTGGTCGGCGTGCTCGTTTTGATAGAGTGCTGATTTGATTTTGTCCATAACTTCGTCAGCAGACAGAGCCTTCACTTCCTCGGCGGTGAAAAGCATATCGCAGTAGGAGTCCACTCTGCCACGGCGCATTGTATGTGCCCACTTAGGACGGGTGAGCCCTGCCCCTTTCGTCACCACGGTTGCCACAGGATAGCCAAGCCATTTCACCAACTTTGCAATTGATGAGGGTATGACACCAGTCTTGCCCTCTGCCGCCACCTTGCCCTCAGGACAAAGTGCCACGGATATGCCTGCATCAAGATAACGTTTTATGTTTTTGATGCAAGAAAAGTCGGAGTAATATTGCTTTTTCAGTATGCAACGATATCCCTCAATCATCTTTGCAAAGAGGGGCTTTGAATATTTCATATTCTCTGCCACGACAAAGTTGATCTTCTTGAAGAAGAAGGGGGATGAAAAATAGCAGAAGTCAAGGGCTGACATATGATTGCACAGGACAAGCATAGGCCCGCTCTTTTTTTGCGCTTGAAACGCCTTAGACTTTTTGTAGTGGGCGTTGCACACCACTTTCATCACAACGCATATAAACAGCAGTATAAACTGATGCCTTGTGGACCACATAGTCTTTGGGGGTTTAGGATATTTCTTCTTGTCAACTTGCTTTTCCATACCCTACGATTATACTCTATTTCCGCTCACTTGTCCACTATGATTTTTACAAGGCAAAAACTGAAAGATATCTCTATATCTTTTTTTGTCGGTTTATGGCAAACCGCACCCTCGTATTGTCAATGGAAAATATCTTTCAGCACTCGGTCGGTCAATTTGTCCGCAAGATCAAAATCCATAGCGCCGACGTAAAACCGCTCTATCCCCATATGGACACTTCGTGCCTTTGATATGTTTCCTACACCCTCCTCAATCTCCTCGTCAAGTTTTGCCCTTGCACGGCTGAGAGCGTATAGGTCTGCCTTCTTTTCAAAATCGGCGAGATCAACGGTGCAGTCAGGGTTGCCACACTCTCTCACCACTGCCACGTCACCAACGACACAGCCTTCAACAAAGTCAGCATCGTAGGGATTGAGGAAGAGGACGTCCGCTCCAACACTGTCCACAAGGGTTGTCACAAACCTGTCTATGAGAATATCTTCTCCCTTCACTGCAATCACCTTTTTGTCTTTCAGTGCGTCACCAAAACAGACAACTCCCTCAGGAGTAATTGCCCTAAAAAACCTTCTACCTGCGCCCTTCTTTTTCACCTTGTCATCTCCCCCATTTTCACCTGCAATTTTCAGTGCATACTCCCTTGCAACGAGGTCAATTTCACCCATATCCACCTTGTCAGTCAAAAGTCTGTTTATTTGCGTGAAATGACCGAAACCGCACTTTAAGTGTTCATAAGCACGGACAAAACACTCTTTTTTGTCATTTACAAGTTTTTCAAGGTGGGTGCGTTCCTTGATTTTGTCTCTTCTTACGCAGTCCAAAAGGTTGATGATGACCTCTTTTGCCACTGGGATTTTTGGCTCAACTGCGTGGGGTGCAGTGGCGTCAATAACCGCCACACCTAAGTCCTTTATCAGCACTCCGTCCAGTGAATTTGGGTCCCCTGAGCAGTGCCAACACTCCACGCTGTATCCCCTATTCAGCCCCTCTTTCATCACCTTTTTCATAAGAGATGACTTCCCCGTGCCGGGGCCTCCCTTCAACAAAAACACTTGGTCGAGGGGTGCGATTGCTTCTTCATACAAGCCGTAAAAGCCTTTGTGCGTGTTGCTTCCAAGATAATATCTGTCCATATTCCCTCCAGGATATTCTATGTATTTTCATCTATTATGGCAACACCAAAACCGCTTTTTGCATAGGATACGGTATGGAGGATTTATGGCTGAATTCATCATTTATCAAACTGACGAAAGGATGTTTTTCCTGAGAAATGAACTGGGTTTCTCCGCCAAAAAGCGGACTCATATATATGCGCCAAACATATTGCTTGGGCTTGGCAACGTGGCAGAGGTGGGAGACCACGAAGTGGTCATAGGTGGCAAGGCGGACGAGGAGGTGAAAGCTCATTTCAACTCCACTGACGTCAAATATTTCAATATGCTTGAGGACGAAAAATTTCAAGCTCGCAACTCTCGTTTGACCGCAGAAGGCACTCTCCAAGTCATACTTTCCCACGCCCTTATGGCACTAGACGAGATGAGTGTTCTTGTCATAGGCTTTGGCCGTACAGGTGCAGCGGTTGCTCGAATACTACGTCAAGTAGGCGTAAAAAGGCTTACAGTGGCAACGACGGCTTCTCTGCGCCCTGCCTATGCCTTTGCGGACGAGGTCATCCCTGTGGGCAGTTTTGATTTTGCCCACTATGATACGGTGATAAACACTGTGCCTCAGCATATCATTGACGACAAAGCGGTGCTCACCTTCTCCCCCTCTGCCCTTTATATAGATCTGGCAACAAAGCCTGCACTCAACCTTTGCTTTGCAAAGTATCTAGGTATTGATGCGGAAATCTACCCAGCTCTCCCTGCCAAAACCGCACCGCTGAGCGCAGCTAGGGCTATAAAAGACTACGTGTTGGAGGTGACAAAATGAAGATAGGTCTTGGTGTCACAGGGTCATTCTGCACCTTCAAAAACCTGCTTGTTGCCCTCACTGAAATCGTTGATGCAGGCCACGATGTTGTGCCAGTATTCAGCTACGTTGTGTCCGCCTTTGACACACGTTTCTTCAAGGCTAAGGACTTTGAAGATGAGATAATCCGTCTCACAGGCAAAACCCCAATAAAGACCATTGTAGAGGCCGAGCCAATGGGCACAGCAAAAGGCGTTGACCTTATGCTTGTTGCCCCTTGCACGGGCAATACCCTTGCCAAAATAGCCCACGGCATAACCGATACACCGGTCACAATGGCGGTGAAAGCAACCCTACGCAACAACAAACCGGTTGTGCTGTCCGTCAGTTCCAACGATGCTCTAGGGGCAAATGCGCGAAATATAGGCACTCTCCTCAACACGAGAAACCTGTTTTTTGTGCCTTTCGGTCAAGATGCCCCTGTGAAAAAGCCCAACAGCCTCATCGCAGACACCTCTCTCATCCTCCCTACCTGCACGAAGGCAATAGAAGGCAAGCAAATCACTCCACTATTTCTATAAAGAAATCAATTGACATATCAAGCCAACTAGGCAAGATTAAGAAAGCAACACAAACCGTCAAACAAATATTATTAAACAATCAACCCCAAAAAGTAAAACACCCTAAATCAACCAGATTTAGGGCAAAAAAAATCCACTCTTTCGAGTGGACTTTTTTAGGTTAATTCAGTTCTTATTTTGCATCCTTGACTGCATCTGCTGATGAACCGACGATGACGACTTTGCCTGAAACGTGGACGGTGAGGCCGGTCACTGTATCTGTATATGCCTTTACATCCTTAACTGCGTATGCTGCTGAACCGACGATGACGACTTTGCCTGAAACGTGGACGCAATTTTTACCAACGCGATCGGCCGTTACATCTGCATATGCCTTTGCATCATCTGCATTGTCAAATCCGAGGACTGAAACCATTCTTGCGCTGAGGCCATCAACCTTAGCGCCCATGACTACCCATTTGACGCCTTCTGCTTCTGCTTCTGCATCTTCACCTGTGACTTTTTCGACCATATAGCCTACTTTTTCAAGTTTCTTTGCATAGCTGTCTGCGTTGCTTGCGACGAGTTTGAGCAATGCACCAAATGATTCTGCATCATCTTTATTTGAAAATGCCAAAATGGTGACCATATCAGTGCCCTTTGTTCCAGCGACACCCCACTTGATGTCGAAGTCAACGCCTAGTTCTTCTGTGTATGCATCAAGGTTTTCACCTGACATAGTTTCGACGGTATAGCCTTTGCGTTCCAGTTTCTTTGCATAGCTGTCTGCGTTGCATGCCACGAGGCAAACGCCGAGGATTGCCACGAGAGCGATAATTGCTATGATGCTGATAACTTTCTTGTTCATATTATCCCTCCAAGGATTATTTTGTTGATGTGTATATTTTAGCACATTATCGTGGCGAAGGCAAAAATTGAAAAAGAAAAAGTCCACTCTTTCGAGTGGACTTTTTTAAGTAATTCAGTTCTTATTTTGCATCCTTGACTGCTTCTGCTGTTGAACCAACGATGACGACTTTGCCTGAAACGTGGACGCGTTCTTCACCAAGGGCATCAGCTGTTGCTTCTGCATATGCCTTTGCATCATCTGCATTGTCAAATCCGAGGACTGAAACCACTCTTGAGCTGAGGCCATCAACCTTAACGCCCATGACTGCCCATTTGACGCCTTCTGCTTCTGATTCTGCTTCTGCATCGTCACCTGTGAATTTTTGGACCATATAGCCTGCTTTTTCAAGTTTCTTTGCATAGCTGTCTGCGTTACATGCGACGAGGCAAACACCAAGGATTGCGACGAGTGCGATAATTGCTACGATGCTGATAACTTTTTTGTTCATATTATCCCTCCAAGGATTATTTTATTGATGTGTATATTTTAGCACTTTATCGTGATAAAGTCAATAGTTAACAAGTAAAAAGTCCACTCTTTTGAGTGGACTTCTTTTTTCCATAAAAATGATTATTTTGCGTCTTTGATGCCTTGTTCTGTGCCCATGAAGACGATCTTTCCTTTTGCTTCTGCCTTCATACCGGTGAAGCCTGATGCCATATTGAGAATGCTTGCAAATGATTCTGCATCATCTTTATTTGAAAATGCCAAAATGGAGACCATGTCTGTGCCATTTGATCCGCCAACACCCCAAACGATTTCGATGTCAAGGCCAGTTTCTTCTACAAATGCTGCGGCTTCTTCATCGGTCATTTTTTCGACGGTATAGCCTTTGCCTTCCAGTTTCTTTGCATAACTGTCTGCGTTGCATGCCACGAGGCAAACGCCGAGGATTGCCACGAGAGCGATAATTGCTACGATGCTGATAACTTTCTTGTTCATATTATCCCTCCAAGGATTATTATTGTACGTATATTATATTTCTTTTGCCAAATATTGTCAACATCAACTTTCCTTCACAATTCTTCAAGGAGAAACAAAAACAAATAAAAGGGATATTTGGACAAAACGTTGCAAAAACTGGGCATTTTGCACTGAAAAACCTGACCGGTTGTCCATAAACAATTGAATTTTGACGGCAGAAATCGATTTAGAGGCTGTATTTTGTATGAAAATCACAATTTGAAACTAAAAAAGACAACAAAAAAACCACTCTGACGAGTGGTTCTTTTGTTTGGAAACCGGCATCGACTTATCCTCCCGGGCCGTGTCCAGCCAAGTACTTTTAGCGCAGGTGAGCTTAACTTCTGTGTTCGGTATGGGAACAGGTGGGACCTCACCGCTTCAAACACCGGTTATGGTTGAATATTGATTCAATGTACGAATCGCACATTCACAACTGCATAGGAATAGAATTTTTGCTGTATTTGTATTAGACCTTTGAAATTTTGTATTTTGATTGAAGCCCTCGGCCTATTAGTATCAGTTAGCTGAACACATTACTGCGCTTACACACCTGACCTATCAACCTTGTGGTCTACAAGGGGCCTTACTCAGATTTCTCTTTAGGGATATCTTATCTTGAGGCTGGTTTCACGCTTAGATGCTTTCAGCGTTTATCCAATCCGTACATCGCTACCCTGCTATGCCGTTGGCACGACAACAGGTGCACCATAGGTACGTCCACCCCGGTCCTCTCGTACTAGGGGAAGAGCCTCTCAAATATCCTACGCCCACGATGGATAGGGACCGAACTGTCTCACGACGTTCTGAACCCAGC
>CALABJ010000004.1:0-1530 GCA_937885645.1 uncultured Clostridia bacterium
GCACCAACGCAACGAGTGACATAATGAGGCGACGTCGACTTACGTGCGCGCGCCGTAAGGAGCGAAGCGACGGAATAGCGATTGCTACGAAGTCAATCGCGTCGAGTTCCCCACCCGAAGGGTTTTGCGGATAGCAAATGGGGGAAACACGTGAGGAAGGGGGACATACACTTGATATGTTCGCACTCACTAAAATAACTGCGAAGCAATACAACTGAAAAACGGCTCGAAATGAGCCGTCTTTCGTCATTCGTCGTCATTCCTCATCGTCATCGTCGTCATCGTCATCATCATCGTCAAGAGTGATTGTGACGGAGTCGGCGGATTTGTCTCGGAGGTGCTTGTCAACAGGACCTGCCACACAGTAGTAGACGGGGATTGTCACAAACAACACCCACATAGGATTCCACAGTCCGTATAACATTCCTGTCAAACAAAAGATGAACGCCATCAAGACAGGGTAGGCAAGAGGAGACATTCTGCGCTTTTTGACGCACTCAAACAAGGAATAATAGACGGGGATTGTGAGATAGAGTGTCCAGCCAACTTCCCAACCGTTGTCGGCGAGGAATCCCCAAATGAGATAGGCGATTGTCACCACAATGGGATAGGGCACAGCAACGAGGAGGCTTGCAAGAAGAGGTCTTTTCTTTGCCTTTTTCACCTGCACTGCATCGGGAGTGACGTAGACGTGGTCGCCTTTGCTGGAGTTGACGTGGATGCCTTTCCAACCGATATGCACCTCATCCTCATCGTCCTTGACGTGGACACCATTGCGGTCTATGTGTATTTCATCCTCATCATCTTTGATATGTACGCCGTGAGGCGATTTTGCCGAGCCAGACCAAGAGAAGTTGTCCGTCTTGAACTTTGCTTTGGATTCACCACCTTTGCCGTCTGTCCAATAGAAGTTTTCGCCGTCATAACTGCACTCTTCGCCATTGCCATCCGTCCAATAAAAAGAGGTTTTGTCATTGTCCGTGGCACTATCTTCGCCGTTGGCGGAGTTGTCGCACCCAGAGGATTGAGAGGATGTATTCTCATCGCTTTTTTTGTTCACGTTGATTTCAAGGAGTTCGTCAAGAGATACTCCATATAGATTTGCAAGCATAATGAGATTGTCGGTGTCGGGGGATGCTTCCGCCCTTTCCCATTTGGACACCGCTTGTCTTGACACACCCAGTTTGTCCGCAAGGTCTTCTTGGGTGAGTCCGCTTTGTTTTCTAAGTTTGCACAGTTTGTCTGCAATTGAAACGTCCATAGCATTCTCCTTGTGATTTGATGAGGCAATCATACCATTTTGAGGGGTGCTATTCCACCAACTTTAATACCATTTTACGCAACTTTTGGTTGCATTTCAAGATTTTTGATGAAATTGGTTAGTTTCCAAGATACAAAACGAAAGCAGGCAGGGCGCGCTTAGACAAGCACTCACATACGGCAAGTACGCTACAAAAAGCAAAGTGCGTAATCCTTCAAGAATATGTCCCCCTTCCTCACGTGTTTCCCCCATTTGCCATTCGGCAAAGC
>CALABJ010000005.1:0-1721 GCA_937885645.1 uncultured Clostridia bacterium
GTTCACTTCGAGTTCCACGTCTGTTCCCTCATATGAATTGATAACTTCTTCTGTTCCATCGTCAGAAAAGATTTTTTCCGATGTCCACTTTTCATCAATTTTTGCTTTGATTGCTCTCGCCAGTTTGACCGGAGTTTCAGTGACATAGGATTTCGCTGTGTTCTCTGTGATTTTTGCGATATAGAAATCTTTCAAACCGCATGTTCTACTTCTCACTACCCGTTTTGCTATTTTACTCATTCTCTGCGTCCTCCGTTTCATATAATTTTGAGAATCTTTGTGCTTTCATATAGATTCCGTTTTCCGGTTCTGAATCGTCTCCGTTTCTTCCCTCGTAGTCGAAACCTTTTTCTTTCATGAGTTTCTTGATTTCCCTTGCCAGTTCAATCTCGTCTCTCTGTGAAAATATGGTGATTTGAATTGACAGTCTCACACCCTCCGCATCATCATCCGAAAAGTTTTCCTCTGATTCACCCAAATCCCACAAGGTCACATGACACTCCTTGATGTCTTTGTTGTACCATCCTTGCATCACCGTGATTCCCTTGTCGCTGATTGTTTTCAGTGTCTCGGCTGTGTCTGATATGATGTCCGGATTGCTGTTCATTTCCTCACCCCACTGTTCTGTCTAAAAACGCTTGATATTCTTCCTCTGCGATTTTTTGCAATTCTCCGTCTGCCTCTCTGCCTGTCGCATATATAAACTCTCTCGGTGGTTGATAAATCGTTCCCCAGTTGATAAATTTCACATAGAAATGTTCACTCTTGTCCGATTTATCCCATCCTACCTCTGCGGATGCACTCGTTTCTTTCACTTGAACTTTTCCGACCGGAACGCTATCCGCTGCATGTGCTGAAACATTTGACTTTGAACCGAATCCTCGCCCACTTTTTGATGTATCTGCTGATTTCGGAATTTTTCTTGACATGATTTCTTTGACCACTGGTTCGCTCTTTTCAACAATAACCTTGTTTGTTTTTTGAATTTCCTCGTCGCTCGCTACCGCCTCAAACGCTTTCACAAGTTCCTGCAAACCTTTGAACTCCATCTCGATTTTCATGTCATCACCTCCGTGTGTCAGATTGTGACACTATGCTCCCGCCCTGCATTTCAACAGGACATGTGTGTTGTCGGTGACAAGTGGCGATGCATCATAAATCTTGAACTCTGTTTCCTCATAAACCGCAAAGAACTCTTTCAAATTCAGTCTGATTTCTTTCATTTTCTTGCAATTTCTGACCTTGAAAACGATTGTGTTCTCAAGACCCGTCTGCAAAGCGGTGTATTTCTCATTTGTTCCCAAATTTTGAACATCACACCAACACTCATAGAAAACACTTGCCTTGTCGTTCCTCCTGCCATTCACAACATCGCTGTTCTTTCTGATTATTTTGATTCGCCCTGTCATGCCCTGCTACCTCCATATATTTCTTTCAATAGCATTGAACCGACTGCATTTGTCACTTTTTTGCTGTCCTTTTCGTATTTTTCACGATTGTCATACAATTCTTTGACGAAACACAGGGTCAACAACCTTTGACGGGATGTCATGTTGTACGGGTTGAAATTCAAAATCAAATCAGACAATTCCTCGAATGTGGCATCGAGCATGATTTCAAGGATATTTGCATCGTCGTCATAATCAATGTGATTGTATGTTTTGCAATCTTCAATCAATTTCGCACGATATTCCTTTTTTTCTTCATCCGTATTTTTACTT
>CALABJ010000006.1:0-62954 GCA_937885645.1 uncultured Clostridia bacterium
TTGTCCATGTGTAGGTTTTGCCGTCATAGGTGAGGGGGCAACCTTGTTGGTCATAAGTTATTGCCTTACCTCCAAATGAAGTCAGCCTGTCAGGGTGGGTTAAGTCATATGAGAATGCAGTGGTTGCGGTTGCTGTGCCGGGAGTGCTTGCGGTTGTGTAGGCGTGCGTCTTTTTGCTTGTCACGTTGCCCACACTGTCATACACGTAGGTGTACGTTTTGTTCAAGGCGCTGTTGTTTTCACGAACAAGTCTGCCTGCCATATCATACACGTATGACTTGGATGTGCCGGCATCGCTATCTGTTTCACCCACAATTCTGCCGAGGGCGTCATAGGTGAATGAAATATCATTGATATCAATTACTTCGCCGTCTACTTTCTCAGTGTCAATCACTCTTGAAACTCTATTTTTATTATACCATATGCTCTTCACAAAATCAATATCGTTAACTGTATTTGTTTTTTTGCTAAGACGTTTATATCCATCGTATACATTCTCAGTTTGTGCTTTCACACTTCCGCCAACGCTATAATCATGCCTGTACACCCTATTATCCGTATCCCAAAAATACACGAGAGTAGCATAGTTGATATCGTCCTTGATTTCACCTGTTGCGCTATTGGTAAAAGCCCTTTCAACAACACGACCAGCAAGGTCTTTAACGGTGTTTGTTGTGCTTATGACGCTTGCCCCTGATTTTGTGACGATTCTGTTCGTGTCATCGTCTATTTTGCCAAAATAAGTAATTTGACTGTTTGTGAGGTCGGTGGTTGATTTGAGCGTATTGCTTCCCTTTCCGTCACCATAGTCCATTTGATTGCCATTTGCATCGAAATAGGGACTCAACGAATATGTGTTTTCTCTGCGGTTACTGACAGAAATCTCTCTTCCATAATTATCAACTTCTGCGACGTTTGAATAACTTGCAGAACTAGACGTAAAGGATGTTACCGTCACCTTCTTATAGTCGTTTTCATATAAGATGTTTTTCAAAACAGTGCCATTTTTTCCAATGTTTGTGAGATCATTGGTTGTATATCCAAAAGTATAACTCACTCCACCCGAACTCATGGCAGACACCTTTCCGTTTGCATAAGAGATGTCATTCTGTGTGCATTCATTATCAGCTCCAAATGTGCTTTGTTTAAGGTCTGCACCGTCATCTGTGTATAAACTGCTTGTTTCTGTCACACCTTCAATTGTCTCTTTTGTAATGTTTCCCCACAGATCATCGGTTGTATATATTGTCACTGTGTTAAACTCATCAGTCATCGACAAAAGTTTGGTGCAATTATCGTTGTACGTATATTGTTTTGTTATATTGTCGTTGACAGTATGACTTGTTATAAGCCCCAATGAGTTGCGTGTGCAAGACTCAAGCAAATAGTTGTGTGTCAACAAAGGAACTGTGCTTATATCTCTACGCTCAACAAGGTCCAGATTAATATTATATTTAGTATACAAATAGCCTGGCGGAATAGGGCGCTCGACTGTCATAAAAACGCCTTCTTCATCTTCAGGGAAAAGGTATTTTTCTGTTTTTACACTATTTTGAGAAAGCACGTTGTTTGTCAGCTGATCAAAATCACTCATTGAATAGGATTCAGTCACAGTCGTACCGTCCTCTGTTTCATATTCTCTGTGGACTTCAATGCTTTCTACGTTTGTAATAAAGTTACGACCGCCGTTAAAGTAGAACTCATTTGTTCTATTGTGTTTTTTAACTGCAATGAAGTATTTCATAATATCTTCAAATGTAACGTTTGACATTGCCGTGTCAATATGACCATTGATACTGTTGTCAAATCTCAACTCCCTGAGGTCAAGAGTTTTTGAAAGGGTTGTGCTTACAAGAGATGTTTTTATATCCTGCAAACGCTTGTCGAGAAACACCACCTTTACGTCTGCAAATGCGGCAACTTGCGGATTTGCAAAAGTAATAGTTGATGAATCATTTTCAAAAGGTATCATAAAATATTGCCATTGACCAGGTTGCAAAATCTCAATTCCATATGTTCTTCCCTTAAGACCAATAACGCACGATTCAAGCTCGTGTGCTATCCAGCCACAAAGAACTGCATTTCCCGTGTATTTGGAGCTTGGTGTATCTTCATCGAATTCAAACGAATACGTCAAACCCGCCCATGATAAACTTAGTCTATGTCCCATATCGGGCGAAATCCCACCATTGGGGCTATCAAATCCTTGGACAGAAACGATTCCTTTGTACATGCCGTCTGTAAATGATATGGGGGTTTCTCCATCTTCAATTTCGTATGTATATTTGGGCTGATGATTTTCATATTGGACTCTGGTTTTTACATTGTAAAAATCAGTTGTATCCATCACCACGATTTCATTGTCGCTTGACAATTTTCGTGCCTGATAAATATTGCCATCAACTATATTCCCATTTCTTAAAATCGAAATCCCAATTTGTTCGCCGTAACTTTTTGTACAAAGCACAACGTTTGAATGTTCATTGGGTTCATCGGTATCTTTTTCCCTTGAAGAAACTATATATGCACCAGCGATCGAAGAATCACACATATAGTCTACTCCTGAATAATGCTTGACGATTGGTCCAATTGTGCTAGCAACAATATTACATACGAGAAATGGGTCCCCTGCGCCGACGGTATAAGATACCGAGGTCATGTTTGATGTTTCTTCATCATATGTGAAGGACAATACCTTATACGTAACACTTACTCCAGGGCGATAAACAATTGATGTCAATTTACCACCATCGTACACGAATCTAAGCATTTCTTCCCCATATTTATCAATGGATCCAATAAGCTTACCTTCGCTATCAAAGACTTCTTTATTAAAGTCAGGATATTCCAATACATATCCTGTATTGGTGCGTCTAAGCATACGATGTGAATTGTCGTTGACAGAATATGCGGGTAGTTCGTAAGATGCAGTGCCATTATGCGGCAAGTTGCAGGCGATCTTGTTGCCATTGCTGTCAATAAGTTGAATTGTTGTTCCGTTAATAAGCAGTTTTTTCTGCAAATTCAATTTAAAACCATCACCTATATTAAAACAGTTTTCTTCTTCGAGCATTGAGTTATACACCAAACTCAGCTCAATATTGCTTTTTACGTCGCCAAAAGCGACAAGAGGTAGTGCATGATAATAGTCGAAATACGGCACAGCCAATGATGCACTGCCTACACTAAATTTTTTGTTATAATTACTCATATTTTTTGTCTCCTTTTTTTATTATTTTTGTTTTACCTTTGGCCTTAGGTGTGGAGGGGCACTTGGCCCTCTCCACTTAAAAGCCACCAAAAGTTAGGTTTGTGAAGGGTCTGTGACTATTTTTGCAAAATTCTTTTTGGCTGTTTCAAGACGAAGATATATAGCGCGCGTCGAGACACCTTCTTGTTGTGCTATCTCTGCGACAGGAACTCCTTCGGCACAAACCAACCACAAGAGATCCGCTTGTTTGGCCGGCATACTTGCATACATTCTTCGCTTAAAGAGTTCCGTGTCAATCTCTTTTTCCGCGTTCGAGATACCACCATCAACACCCAAAAGCTCTATGGGATTAATGAATGTCGTAGCTTCATCGACTGTACACGTATTCTTTACATGACCGCTCCTATGCCTATCAAATTTGTGCCAGCAGTTATACTCTTCCCTGTTTAGTTCGTCTACGAATTCTTGTATTGACTTTTTATGTGCTGTTGGCTTCAGTTCTTCGGGTGCCCGCGCAAGTTCATCTTGATAAAGCCTTTCAAGAAATTCTTCCATTTCATTTTTGTCAACAGACAATTCACGTCTGTCTTTTTTGCCATCATACTTCAGTATGATCTTTGCTACTTTGGGGTCTTTTTGCATAAAGTTTCCTCCGTTTATTGATTTTTAAAATCAATCTCTGCAGGAAACAAAAGGTCGGACACCATATGAATGTCCGACCATAAACACGCAAAAATTACATGGCTAAAATAGGCGGACACTTAGAGGGATCCAGCAAATTAATTGCTTGTCCTTCCTTATGGTTCCCGCCGCTTTTAATGGCCATCTCAAAGCGTGAGATTTGATTTCATTTGCATTATACAACCCGTTTTTACTAAAAGCACTAAGTTGTGCCTAGGAGATTTCTAGGATAAAACTAGGAAAAAACTAGGATTAAAAAATATATTGTTTAAACTCGAAAATTCGCTTTTAAATTCATCTCAAAGCACTAATTTTGCTGATTTTTTTCTTTATTCTTGTGAACATGCTATTTTATCGGTATAATGTAGATGAATCAGTTGATTTTTACTAATATTAATCGAACCGACTAATAAGAATGTCCTCCCTTATTCCACAAAATTTTAATGAGGTACAAAATGAAGAGATTGTGTTTTGGCACGTTATTGAGAATATTTTATGAGTGCAGAAGGTCTGGATCTCAAAACAGCATATGCCAGACGATGCTTGATGTCTTTGACGGATCCATTTTGTCTGCCGTTGATGCTGCTGTTAATAAGTTGAAAAAGGGTGTAGATAATGTATCCCCCATAATTACTGAAACTGCAAGGAATTCGACTTATGAAAAAACCATTAATAAAATTGAACCATTGATAAAGCTCATAAAACCAGAGAAATATATTTCAATAATTCGTGCGATTAAGGCAGTTTTGCGAGAAGACACAACAATCCAGGATGACACAACCCTGGGATATGTTAGTGGCTATGAAAAATCAAAGATTCTTGCTTCGACGACATTTACTTTCAACGAGTTAATAGCAAATATCTTATATTATGTCGTAGGATATGTCTCAAATAGAGATTGCCGCGATTCGTTAGTTGATTTTGAAACTGATTTTGTCTCGCAATTTAATACTGGAGAAACAATTCATCTTGAAACATACGTTTCCGAGAAGTTAGTCCCGTTGAAAAAAGTAATTAACGATGACAAATTTAACGGTGTATTCACTAAAGCATGTGAATGTACTTTAACTGGTTTAACAACCGACTCCACCGTTGAATTTTACATGGTTTCTGTCAACAATTTTAAATTTAAATTTAAAGAACTTCAACAATATGTGTCTGATCATATCGGAGAATACGTATTTTCACGAAACAAAATCGATTCGATAATTACAGACGGAAGAACATCATCTTTAAATCTAGACGCAATAAAAGAGCTCATGAAAACTAGCAAAATAGGCGGAACCTGGTCGAATAGCACCTTGGGTGAAATATTGCTTTTTGTTTTTCTAGAAAATGTTCTCGGGGCTCCTAAAATTATGTCTAAATTGGAAATAGATCGGGCTGCCGGAGGGCAAATAATTAGCAAATGTGATGGAGTACATCTTCTTATGTCACAGCGAGGAGAATTTCTTCATAGCCAACTTGTTTTTGGAGCGTCTGACATAGTTGGAAATTTAAAAGTCGCAGTCGATCGCGCGTTAGATAAAATTATTGCAATTCGCGATAATGAAGATTCCGAACTTCAACTCGTTGATAATACTATTTACGACAACATTTACGATCCAGAAACTACGACTTTCTTAAAAAACCTGTTAGTCCCTAAATCTCCGACAATGCTTTCTCCTGAGATGTCTTTTGCTGCTTTTTTAGGCTATACAGTAAATGTCTCTGCAAAGGGATTAACCCAAGAACAATTTCGCACGGCAGTACTATCACGACTTCAAGCAGACATAGAAGAACTTAAGCCATATGTACTAAAGAAAATAGAAGACTTGGGCCTAGAAAAATATGATTTATACATATATGTTCTTCCATTCAATGATGCACCAAACGAAAGTGTTGAAATAATGAACAGCATTATATAAAGGGGGAAAGCACTAATGGGTATTCCAAGAAATGCTACACTTGCAGAAAGTATCTATCGAGATATTGATAAAAACGAATATCTTAACCAAATATATAGCGATTTACTATACAACTATTCAATTCGCTTATTTTCGCTTAATTTATCAGAGAAAGAGATTGACATCAACGCCGCTCTGCGATTCGCCGATATTCTTTCAAAATCAACATACACAGAAAATGCACAAAAACATCGTATGTGGGCACAGGAAATCATTGTATTATTACATATTTTGTACCCAAACAACGATAAAATCATGGCTTTTCTAGGATCGGTGCTTTCTTCGATCGGAAACTATAGAGGACTAAATACTCTATCGGACACATACAATAGTGCTGACGTCCTAGATCAATTATATTACGCATTCAACAAAGAATTCCTTACTATCCCCGGTTCTTCCAATGAATACTTTTTCCACGCACAAAAAATAGTATACGACAATTTAGGTAAAAAATGTTTGAGTTATTCTGGCCCAACATCTATGGGGAAATCGTTTGTTATTCAAACATATATCAAAGAACAAATTAAATCCAACACACAATGTAACTTCGCAATATTGGTCCCCACAAAGGCTCTAATAAACGAGGTGCGTAGCAACCTATGTGCTGAATTAAACGAGATGCTTGCCGCAACTAATTATAGAATTGTAGTTTCCGCCGGTGACATTGCACTTCAACACGAGCATAAATACATTTTTGTTATGACACCTGAACGCATGCTACACCTTCTTAATATGCGTCGCGATCTCGTTATTAATTTTATGTTTGTTGATGAGGCTCATAAAATATCCGAGAAGGGCCCTCGAAGCGCTTTTTACTACAAAGTAATCAACGATGTCGTACAAAGAAAGTCTTCAACTACTATTGTCTTTGCATCCCCCAACATCCCTAACCCTGAGATATATCTCAAATTAGTTCCTAATATAGAACATATGAACGCTGATATATTTTCTTCGAAATTCTCTCCTGTATGTCAATTCAAATATTTAGTAAATATGACAACTGGACAGGTGCAAACGTATGATGATAATTCTAAACGATTAGCCACAACAGTTAATTTGCCAAATAATTTGAATTTGGTTGATTTAGTTCTAGCTGTTGGACAATACAAACAAAACATTATTTACTGCAACTCTAGAACGAGCGTAATTGATTCCGCAGTAAAATATTCCGAATCTCTTCCTCAACAAAACAATCTACTATTGGATTCACTTGCAAACGATATTGCTAACGAAGTTCACTCTGACTGTTATCTATCCAGTCTAATAAAAAAGGGCGTAGCATATCATGTCGGATACTTACCTTCCAGTATTCGGTTGCGCATAGAAAAAGCTTTTGAAAATGGATTAATACGAACAATATTCTGTACAAGCACCCTGGTAGAGGGTGTAAACCTTCCGGCAGACAATCTATTTATAACAAGTTATAAAGATGGAAACGCCTCAATGGACTCTGTTGCGTTTCGAAATTTGGTGGGCCGAGTTGGTAGAATAAAATATAATCTTTACGGAAACGTTTTTTTGCTCATAGATGCCGACAATAATGTTAACATGCAAAAAAAGTACGAAGAGTTGCTTAACAACGATGTCCCTGAGCAAAAAATTTCTCTAATAGGAAAGCTAAACCAAAAGCAGCGCAAAGAAATAATAGAACATTTAGCATGCGGAGACATACAACTAAAAGGCTGTAGTGAGTATAAAATCGATGAGTACAATGCAATGCGAAAATTCGCATTAATCGTTGCTCACGACATTGTTTTGGGCCAAAACACCCCAACTGTAGAAGCTTTTCATGATGTTTTAACGTCTCAGGATAAAGAAAAAATTAAAAGCCTATTTGGAAACAATCGAACTAGTGACGATATAACTTTTTCTTATGATCAACTAGAAACCTTGGAAGACGCTATACGGAGCGGACTAAAATATCCCGATATAAATAACGAAAACAGCATTGACTTTAATGAACTGGTGGAGTTCCTTTGCCATTTGCGACATATTTTTAAATGGGATATATATGAAAGACATAGCATCGGAAGACGAGATAGATTCGGGAATTATAAATCCATCATAGAATGGTATGCCACTATATTAATGCAATGGATACGAGGCAATGGGTTAGGTTACATCATTCATACTGCCTTGAAGCACAAAAAGGAACACCCGTGGAAAGGCGTTTGGAATGGAAGATATCAAATATGCTCATATTACCGCGATGATTCCTTACAACATAGAAATTATGTAATAGCCGAAACTTTGGATGTCATTGAAAATGTAATTTTGTTTAATATATCTAACTATTTTAGAAAATTTTCGTTAGAATATAAACGAATACATGGCTTAGAAAATTTCGACAATGATTGGTATGAGTTTGTCGAATACGGAACAACCAACCCGCTAACCATTTTCTTACAACAACATGGATATTCTCGCGAAAGTTCTCAATATATCATGTCACATCCTAGATACCTTGTACAAATAAATGATGAATATAAAATTAAGCAGTCTATTTTAGGATGTGATAATATCAATGTCATACATGAGACAAAAGACATAATTTACAATGCTCCTGATTTGTTTATAGCTGACTAACTCGCAAAAATATCGGTTTGTTTCGGTGATGGTTGTGAGGCGTGTGCTTGTTTATATACAAGTGGCTTCGCTTCGCTCGCCAAAACAAGCACACGCCCTAGAAAAGAAATTGCCTTGACTTAAAATAAAAGCCCGATGGAAAGGGTGTGCACGCTAGCCCGCTTGTGTCACACCCCTTATCCATACGGCTTGTTTTTTTTGTTGTCAAGATTTACAAGAAATCATACTTCTTTTCTTAATCGGGCGATTGTTTCTTTTGATACTTTGCCGATATATTCGCCCTTATCCCAACAGCCAAAGTCATCAAAGAGTAATAGTTTCTTATCTTCCAAACCAGTCATACACACAACGTCATGGTTCATTATGTCACTAATAAAAAACTGGGGTAATCCTTTGGAATACACCAGCTTCTCCCCGGACTTGTCAATGTATTTGAGAAGATAGAAGATGGCGTTTGATACTTTGTCTTTAGCGTCAATTTCCTCAAAATCCGTTCTGCCAAACCGTTCATTAAAATATGAATTTTGCTTTGTTATTTGTCGTCGTTTTGTAATGAAACTATAATCGTTTACCTCGCATAAAATTCCCGGCATTGTGCCTTCTGGTATATCCATAATTGCGTGAAAGTGAAGTCGATTATTTTCAGGGGAACGCTCCCATGCGCCAATATATTTCCACTCTTTTCTGCTACTAAATCTCGAAAGACAAACCCCTAATTCCTTTCTAAAAGACTGCTCGGAGTGTTTTGCGTTGTCATAGGTAAAAGTGCAGAAATAGTTAAAGTCTTGAAGGTTACTTTTACGAAACATGCGTACTCTCCGGGCAGTCAAGTTTCGAGCTTTTCTTGCCACGCCTAATTCAACGTAAAGACGGCAATCCTCATCACTGTCAAACAGAGATCGCATCTTGTCAAAAATGGCTTCTTTTCGCTCCCTCTTAGGCAAATTAAAGTTCTCAGCATACAGCTCATCAAAGTATTCTTTCTTAGTCGTAGGACGTTCAAATTCTTCGGTTTCAACACGCTCATTACATTCAGGTTCACTCGTTTCCTTAACTCCTATTTCAACATCATAATCGTCAGACTCTCCCGGTCTCCATCCCGTATTGTCCTCCGGTCTTTCGACCAGTTTTTTGTCTTTGACGATTATTTCTTCTTCAGCCATTTTAGGCCTTCGTTTCACCTTTCTGGTGGTATGTGGGATGGCAATATAATGACTGCCATCGTAATAAACTTTTGCTTCTTCATAAGCCATATTTACCTCCTTTTGCCGAAACGCAAGAATAGGATTAAATATGCGAATCGGCATCTTTATCCTTGTATAGTGATATGATAAAGTAACTGTTTTGATATTTTAGCTCATCCACAGTTGCTTTCGTATATGCGTACTCTCGGTAGTCATCAAGGCCTACCTTCGTTCCCTTAGCCAAGTCATTAAAGTAATCGCTGAAACAGTCAGTTGAGAACCTATCGGAATAGGTTTTCTTGTGAGAAATATAATACTTCTTTTTATACTGTCTTGAGTCCATCGTTCCTCGTTCTCTTGTCAGAAAAACTTCGTTATATCCAAACTGATTGTAAATGCGAATATTCCTAACAAACAACCACCCAGCTAATGTTTTAAGTAAGTGGATTAGCAGTGTATTATCACCGCGTTTGAAACGAAATTCTCTATACAAGTTCATGAAAAAACGAAATACCCAGTCATGTATCATTTCTTCTATCGTATACCACCTTAATGCAAGGCGCGTTTCACCACTTTTAACAATGGTTAGTATGTCGCAAAGATCTCTTGCATCGGCGCCCCAAGACTCTGGTCTTTGTTCGTCTGTAAATACTTTAATAAATGGGAACCCATCTACAGTTGAAGAGTGCCTGCACATTTTCAGCCAAGTATTGAAAAGGTCATTCTTTTGATTTGTGACAATGGTCGCTTTCTTTACATCTTTAAGTTCAAGAGTATTTCCACGCTCTTTGCCAACCTCCGTTATTACCAAAACACCAAACTCGAAACTTCCGCTATTTGGATTGTCCTCAATTATCTTTTTACCAAGCCGTAAAACATCGAAGTCAAGAATATGGGAATGTCTTGAAGTCGGTCTGTGGTGCTTCGGGAAAAAGTTGGAGTCCCACATTGGGAAATTCCCCTCGCTTTGTAAAACGTTATCTTCCCTAATTGAATAGTTTGATACAAGCAAGCTTGACTCTATGACGTAGATAAAATAAAGTTGAGCGTAAGACTCTAACACGTCAAACAAATTTCGCTCCACCAATTTATCATCATAGTAAAACCCGTACCGTTTATAGTCATAGCCAAATAATTGAAGATGCTCGTTATGATGCTTTTCGAAACGTTCACGTTTCTTGCGAACAAACTCTTTACAAGTCGCTAAGTTATATACGGTTTTATGCTCCATACATTTCCTTAACTCCATTTCAAATGAAATCCAAGGAAAATACGGAAATTTCATGTCATTGTTTATCAGCATTTCGTAGGCTTTGTTCCTGAACATAATTTCCTGCGATAATGCCATGTCGGTCACCGTTGTGGTTTTCTTCTTGCCCATACTGCCGCAAGTCATGGTAACTATTGGTAGGTCGTTAATAAATCCTCTATTTTTCAGTTCATAATGATTTAGTCGATCCGTTGCTCGATTTCTTCTTATTCTGTCAAATATGAGATAGGCAAATAACCCAATCATATACCACGGGAAACTTTTGAAAAGAACCTGCAAATCAACACAAAGCTTAACAAATTGCGTATATATACTTGCAAAATCAAAAGAAATTGCAAAATAGAAATAGTAAGCAAAAAACGCGACCACAATGCTTGTCAAATTGAGGTTAGACGACCAAATCAACCCCCATAAATAAAGTACCCATTGATACTGCCTAAGAAAGGCAATAAAACCCAAAACGTACTTTTTTATGGGTTGATAGGAAAACGCACTGATGGTCTTGAAAACCTTTAATGGTATTGTATCCTTATTATGCTTTGTGTTTACCCGGCCATAGATAATGCGTATAAGAATAAAAGACAAGACGAGTATCGGCAAAATCAAAAGCATTATGTTTGCAAATTTACGTATGCCTTCTAATGCAGAATAGCCCCAAAGCTTGAAGTTTTCTTCATCAAAGAATAACTCAAAGAAATTCAAGCATTGGTCTTTGAACGTGTCGAACTTGTCCGGTATTATTGTTTCTTGAATTATCGCATCCGATGGTTCGGTTACTGGCGTATTAAAGGTTATTTCCTTTCCAATTACTTCAGAGAAGTAATACTTGACTGAATAGAAGAAATCAACAAAGGATTCTCCAAGTCTTAAATATGATGAACTGAATAAAAATGCTCCCATAAGTATGAAGGCAATCGTAAAAACACTTGCCAAAATTATGTATGATATTTTTATTCGTTTATCCATAAAATACCCCTTTAATGTTTTATATTGACGGCAGCTGATCAATCGTAAATACAACGTAACCAACCGCCGCCAAGAAAACAATTAAGAGCAAAATAGCAATCACTCTTTTCAATGTTTTCATTTGTTATACTCCTTTGTTCTTATCTTCCCTCTCCTTTTGCTTTTTCGTTTTGCGTGCTTTTATCGCCTTCCTCACGGGATAAGTCAAACTCTTGAAAAATCTAAATATGTAAGGGAATACCGGAATTAATATGAGGACCAAAAGCACAACAAGAATAATAGCTATGATCTTTTGCCACATATCATCTTCGGGAAGATGAAAGTAAATGTTATGCTCGTAATTATTCATTGGTTTGTCGCTTCCTGTTTGCTTGTTGTCAACAACACCTAGATTGTAAACTTCGCCATCTGTTTCAAATTTCAAACGCAACACAGATACGTTGAACACACTGGTAGTCGAATAATAATAGAAGAACCCATTAATATCTTTTGCTTCTCGACTCTCTGTATCGGCGAATCGTAAAACCCACTCCTTGCCCGTAAGAGCCACCTTTGCACTCTCTGTCAGTTTCGATGAAACTGACACATCAACAATTGCGCCGGAATACACCCGTTCATCAATGTTCACAGAGTTAATAAATTCGTCAACAGTCTGTATTCTTCCCACGTCAATTCCAGATGCAAAAAGCAACCCTTCGCCATTGTATGTAAGCTTATCCTCGGAAGACAAAACCACAGTTTCGGGCAATACGTCACCAAACGTTTTACTCTCCTCAGTCGTAAAACCTGTTTCAAGAGAATAATGGTATGTTTGATGCTCGTAATAAACTTCTGCTTCCAAAAGTTTGTCTATATCCTTATCGGTTGAAAACGCAACAATATGGCTATTTTTAGTTACGTACCAAGTCGCTGCTACATCAAAGTATGGGTCGTAACCATACCAATCAATGCCATCGGAATAAATGACATATCCTACAAATTTGTCCGTGATTTCAACAACGTCAAGGACTTGCATTTGATATCCCTCGGCTCCAGTTTGAAAGATATATTCCTTAGCAACTGCAAATGGAACTTCAGACACTTTATTATCATTTCCCGGCTCAGGATCTATCCCCTCAATGTATGGTCGTAGAATTGAAATAATACTGTAAACTCTCGTCTCGTTATCTGACACAACAAAGTCTTTGACTTTGTATTTATAAAATACTCCACTTGAATTAAGTAATTCTAACCTATAGAAATCGGGGGAAAAGTTGTTCCCTGATTCCGTTGACATACTTATGGTGCATGCCACAATATCCCCTTTTGATGCAGATGGCTGATAGACGTAAATCAAAAGCTCTTTTTCTGTGCTTTCTGCAATTTGAATGACCTGCAAAGAAAAGTCGGTGGGATTGTACGGATAATCATCAATGTTGAAATTCTCAGCACGACTCAAATCCGTCATAACCTTACTCCCCGATTCTTCTTCTGCCCAAGCCGCGGTTGTCCCTTGCAAAGGCATAAAACCGATGCAAAGGACTATTGTTGCTAAGAGCAGCATTGCAACGCTTTTTTTCATGTCAAAATATCTTTCCATTAGAACACAATCTCCTTTTCACTTAGAACAATTCCTGCTCTTACTTGCGGCAATGAAAAGTACACCTTGTATTGCTTAGATGCATCTTCCAAAGAAATAGTCAAGCAAAAGATGTTTGATACCTCATCTGGGAGATCAAACTCAATGGTTGAACCTCCGTGTGCTTCGCCAAGAAGTTCATCCAAGCTGTCTGCCTTGGGTATCAACAAAAAACCGTGTTCATTTTGTTCAATATGAAAAAGTGCATCCCAATCAATATCATTGTTAAAGGCATACATTTTGCCATCAACAGAGTATGTAAAAGAAATTTCCTCATTGGCTTTTATCTCGATGAAATAATTAGGAACATTTTCACTGTCACCGAAGGCTTCCCCTACCTCTACCTTCAAAGGTGTTCCTCTTGATGTAAAATACCCAGCAGTTGCTTCAGAAACGAGTTCGTCATTGACTTTGATATAAAAGACCTTAGTTGAAAAACCTTTCGTGAAGTATGCGACTAATCCTATTACGGCAACAACCAACAAGACAAGACCGACAATGGCAATAATATTGCGTGCATTAACTTGTTTCTTTGCCATAAGTCACCTCACTTAGAACACGAGCTCGCTTGAAGACATTGCAACTGAAGTGTTATTGCTGTAAATACCAACATTGATTGTCTTGCTAGTGCCACTGTAATTGTCTGTGACTGTAATAGACCAATAACAATTTTCGGCACCTGAAAGATATGTGGTTATGTCTGTTACGCCACCAAGACCAGTGCCACCATCATCAACAACACTGTTGTTAATGTAGTAGGAAGTGACCGAGTTTGTAGAAGTGATCACAAGCTTGCCGTTTTCAACTTTTGCTGTAAGATTGCTAAGATCTGTTACATCAGCAAGATTTATCTCGTGTTCGGTGGTATTATTCATCACCATGTTTGCATAGAATTTTCTCACCTTAAATGAACCATTTGGAACAACACTGATAGAAAAACGTGCATAATCATTGAAATATTCGTTTGTTGCATTGCCAAAATCGTTAGTCAAAATAATGGGAAGTGAAGCAGTTGAATTTGCCAAAATGTCGCCCTCGTTCAAAGTAGAAGTATCAATGTTCATTACAGTAGGAATACCCACGTATTTGACAATACAAGTAGCCGTAAGACCACCGTCACGAGTAGTGACTTTTACCAAAACAGGGTGACCTGCAAATGCTTGATGAACAGTAACAGTGGCAACGTTTGAGCCGTCACTTCCAGTTGCAATAGTGACATAATCTGTCACGGAATTTGCCTTTTCAAAATCTTGATTTGTGAATTGCCATTGGATTGACCAGTCAACAAGTTTGTTGTTGGAATCTTCGGGCAAAACCGTTGCTGTAAGAGTCTTTGACCATGTACCGTCACTTGCTGCAACAGCTTCACCTGAAGAGAGCAAAATACCTTTTTCGACAGCACCATCGACAAACTCAATTTCTACCATATCGGCAGTTAAACTCTCGTTTGTGTCTGCATTAAAGTCAATTTCGCTCATTTGATTGAAATTAAAACCTGTCAATGCTGCAAGAACGATGACGGCAATAATTGCCAATGCAACCACCACACTTGACACACAGGCTACTATTTTTTTTGTTGATGTATTCATAAAATTTCCTCCGTTATTTGTTAGTTGTTTTCACCACTTACAAGTGAAAAATGATACCCATCTCCATCCTCATTTGCCACAATGGTATAGTAATTGTCGGGCTCATAAACTGCCTCCATTGAACCAAAATTGCCCTCCTCAAAAGTGAAGAAATAGCACTGTTTGTTCAGGTATTCTGGCAAGATATCCGAGATCACATAATTGTTAAGCTCAATCGCAGGATTGCTGGGATCGATGTGTGTTGAGTTCCAACCTTCATAATCGCTAGAACCATTTACGTAATGACGCCAAATAATGTTTTCACCACAATAAAGTTTGTATATTACATTTGTGGGATCATGGTAGGACTGGTAATATTCCACTCCCAAAATAGCTATACCATAATCAGGAGATTGCCCCGCAAGGAAGCATCCGTTTAGGTATTCAAAGGTAAGACCATCTGCGAGTACCAAATAGATCATTTCCTTCGTGTCCATGTCTTGCGATATATCGTATGCTTTAGACCAATCAAGGCTTAGAACCCAATCCTTGATATTTGCTGATGTATCAAAATACACCATATTTACTTTGTCACCGACAGCAAAAGGAGGCTGCAATTCCTCTACTCGCCCCCCGGTGTACTTGATTGTTTTGCCCTCGTATTCTGCAACAAGATATTTCTGCATTTCCTCGGGACTGTTTGCTTCAATTTCTTGCGAGGCTGATAAGTCGTCCTTTTGGATGACAGAGTAAGACACAATGCCACCCAAAAAGACAGTGAACAATATCATGGAAATCACAAGAATTGCTATATTGGTTTTTGAGATTCCCATTTTGCCTCCTTATTTGTTTTTTGCAACGTAACGAAGTGCACCATCTTCGGCTTGTTCAATGATGTAAAAACAGTCATGCTCATACTGGACCATGCTTTCACCGTATTCACCATTTTCAACGCCAAGGAAGAGATGCTCTCCACTCATAAGAATGGGATTAATATCGCTGATTTCAAAACTCTTTCCATCATCAATAGTTCCACCATTGAAACCTTCGGGGAATGGTGTGTAATAATCCTTTACCACTCCGTTTGTCAGCACATAAGCGAAATAAGGATCATCGGTGAAAGAGGCGATGAAATAGTAATCAAGCTGCTGGCCTTCGCTTTCAAGTCCACAATGGAATGCCAAAAGAAGCGCACCTTCTTGAATTGCAGTTGCAAGATTTTCTTCGTCAGTGATGGTGGCGAAATCTTCAATTTCATAGCCATTGGTAGCAACAAGGACAACGAATTTTGCAGGCTCACCATCATAGTCGACGTCAACACCTTGTTCATAGTCAATACTTTGAAGGAATGCGAGCACATCGAATTCGCTGTCAAAATATGCAGAGCTTATGGTGTCGCCAACGGCAAAAGGCAATGTAACTTCCTTTACGGTATCGCCGGTATAGTGGACGGTTTTCCCAACATTCTCTTCTACAAGAAATGCTTTCATTTCTTCTTCGTTTGTTGCAACAAGTTCATCCTTTGTAAACCACTCTGAAGGCTTATAAGGAGTGAACACTTGCAAAATTACACCAATCATGCCCAACGCAAGAACTCCAAGAAGAACACAGGACACAATTGAAGCGATGAGATTTTTTCTTGATCTATACATAAAGTTCCTCCTATATTAGTTGTCTTGAACATCTATTTTTTCAAAGTGATGTCCATAATCGTTTTCATTTACAACAACCAAGTAAGATGCACCAGTTTCATAAACTGTTTCTACAAAGCCAACGTCACCTATTTCAGTCCCTATGAAAAGTGCCTTATTATTCAACAGCGCCGGGTGAATATCTGAAATGGGGATCTCTGAGTCAAACTCGAAAAAGGGAAATCCTGTGTCGCCTTGGGGTTTAGACCAACCAACAAAAGGAAGTTCTCCACTACCATTAATGTCGTAACTCCAAATGAAAGATGAGCTACCATACAATAGGGTGTAATACTCATAGTTGTCATACTTGATATATAACGCTGTTAAAAGGGGAATTGCTTTAGGTGAATCACCGCCGTTCTCCATATAATCAAGAACGTCTTCTATGGTTGCACTTCCTGCCAAAACTAAATAGATATACTTTTGAGTAGTGTCACCATCTACTTGCTCTGCATGAGGATTTTCCCAATCAAGGTTAAGCACGAAATCGTCTATGTTTACTGATGTGTCAAACCATACTGAATCAATGCAATCGCCGATCTCAAAGGCCATATGTACTTTTTCAACGGTTTCGCCGCTGTAATACACAGTCCTGCCCTCATATTCAGCGGTCATGTATCCTTGCATTTCTTCTTCAGTTGTTGCTTCTAGCGTTTCTTCACCAAACAAGTTGGTTATCTTGTATGGTGTAAACACTTGCAAAAAGATACCTACCATACCAATGAGAAGTATGAAGATAACTACAAACATTGATATGGTCTTTGCTTTACTGTTCATATGCATACCTCTCTAAAAATAAACTGCGACCTATTTTCACAAGCCGCAGTCTTAGGATTTTACTTAATGATCATATTAAGCAATGATTTGTCTGACGGTCTTGAAGGCTTGATGGGACACTCATAGATTTCGCCAAATTCATCGGTTGATTGAACAGAATATGTATTGCCACAGATGACCTTGCCTGTTGCTTCATCCTTGATTTCAAAGGGATTTACCACGAGTGTTGCTTCATTCTTGTCGCCAAAGACGATATCAAGGACGGTATAGCCACCTTTGTCGGGAGGAATAACTGTCACTCTCACTTCTTTGCCACGGACAATGCCTCTGACGAAGTATGAAAAAAATGTTCTGCCGTTCTTTTCAAATGTTTCTCTTTCCACCATTACGTTAAATTTTGCCATTGTGCTTTCCTCCTATTTATTGCCTTTCTTGCTCTTAGCGGTTTCTGCCTTGCCACGAGTACGTGAAATTTGCTTTGCCTCTGCCTTGGTCTTGCCTTCACTCAAAGCCTTCTTATACTTGTAAAGACCTGCGTGGTCTGATTGACATTGAAGATATCCAGAACGAAGACCTGCTTCGTAATCGTTGAGTGCTTGATCTTGTTTCTTGCCACGGTTGTGGACTTTCAGCTTGCGTTCCTTTGCATAGTTTTCTGCACGCTTTGAAGGAACTGCCCAGCGTCTTTCATTGTTTGCCATATTTTTTCTCCTTTTGTTGTTATTGTTCTTGTGTGCGACACATGCGACATCGTCTTCTACTTGGGCTTTTCGCCCTATGATTGTGATATAAGTTAGTGGCCACAAAAGTAACTTAAATCTACAAATCCACACTTTAACTGTGCAATTCGCTCACTTAAACTATGAAATATACTTTCTTGTGTAGAGAGCAGTTTGTATGCGCTTGCCTTCAAGACTTGCACCACGACTCTCAAAATACAAATCATATTCGGCATCTCTCTTCTCGGTTCTGAGATAATATCTATCCTCACTACACAATAGAGTTATCATTTCTTTCTTCTTAACCACAGGGCTAATTCTTTGAGCAACAATGTGCTTCTTAGTCCTGTAGACGTTGTTTGCATTTTTGATAAATTCAATTTCTTCAATGTGGAGATCTCTCCACGTTCTGTTATGCTTCATCTTGTCTTCTCCTGTTCTCCTTCTCTATCAAAATATTTAATGAAAAACTCATACAATTGCTTATTTAGTTTCCTTATGTATACTTCGGAATACCCCCAATCATTAGCTAATTCCACTTGCGTTCTATTTTGAATATACCTAGCTAAATAAATAGCGTATATCTTTGCAGGTGCCATACGTATTGCGTTGCTATACTTTGCAATTTTATCTTCTAGGTGTTTATTAGGAATTACTTTGGTTCCTTCACGA
This sequence comes from uncultured Clostridia bacterium, assembly GCA_937885645.1. Lineage (GTDB taxonomy): Bacteria > Bacillota > Clostridia > Christensenellales > CAG-917 > RGIG4097. The sequence continues at coordinate 18,890 of CALABJ010000006.1, forward strand.
AAATGGGTTAACATCACATAAAAACACCTAATTTCATCTAAATCCTTTCGTATTTCTTGAATTGTCATATGCTCTCCTCAATTAAGATTTTCCTGAAAATATGTATGCAGATTCTTAATCCATTTGCCAACATATGTAGTGGAGCAATCATTATCTTCTGCAACAACTTCGTGTGTGTTGTTTAACACATATACACTTACGTAGAATTCATAAAGTTTCGGGTGGGCTTTGCGAATTGCAATATTGTACTGTTCAAATAGTTCGGCGACATCATTCTTGCCGACATACTGCGCTACTCGGTCAAACCACTCCTTCTTTGAGTTGTAATATTTGATCTTATTTAAATCCTCTCTTATGGTTTCTATATCCTTCATTGTTCCTAGACAAAAAGTCCCTCCAATATTTAAGCGACGAAAAATGCTAAATTTAATGGTCTAACCCAAAATTTTTTTCATTTTCTTAAAAATCCTATCCAAGCGTTGTGAAATCGCTGAATTTGATACTCCCAATTCGTTAGCAACCGCTGACTTAGTGCGCCCTAAATAAAATATTTGCTTTACTAACCATTGCTGATCTTGTGTTAACTGACACAACGATTTGGGAAGTTTTTCCAACATCGATTCCTTCCATGCATTCTCTTCTAGCACATTAGCTTCAAAATCCATACCAGCATCCATTAATGCTTCAAGGGATACTTGGTTTGACCTTGCTCGCCTTAATATGTTTTTGCTTTCGTTTTCCAACGCATTGTACAATTCAGCAAATTCATCGCTTACTTCTAATCGGTGAAATTCATTGCCATCAAAATACTGTATTGTTGCCATTTATATTTTCCCTTTTCCCCTTATGCCATGGGGGCTAGCGATTTTGTGAAATCGCATTAGGAAACTTAGGTATAGAACTAAATCAAGGCATAAAAAAACTCCAGCAATAGACAAATCACCTAAATGATTTAGTTCTATTGCCAGAGTCCCTAATGATTCTTTGTCAAGTCCGACTTGCTCTTCTACATATCAAAGATATGTATCGACAATTTTAGACAACGGGTAGATGCCCTTAATGGTTCTTTGCCAAGTCCGGCTTTATTCTTCCGCTGTCGCAATATTATTCAGTTGTTAAAATGTTCAGTTGACTTTTTTATATTCAGTTTTAGATACCGCCTTGATGTTCATTGGCAGTGCATGGACGCCACCGTTGTTGTCTACTTGGCTTTCATACATCGCTTTGCATTTTGGACAACAAATTTCAATTTTACTGCCCAATTCTGCTCGACATAATTTCTGCCCACATTGAGGACAAACAATAATCATCTTGTACATCTCATTCTTCACACTCCTTTCCCACAGTCTATACACGTTGTATTTGAAAAACTATATTGCTGGGGTTGGGAGCCACAAGCATAGTAATTCACTGTATGGACCAATCTCATTCTTGTTTTTATTGCTTGAGATTAATGCAATTACGTAGATTATCTAACCCTAGGAGTATGGATTACTTTATCTACTTTTCCTAAGATTTGACATCTCTTAACTACTATATCTTTGTAAACCTTATTGCCTTCAAAATCAACAGAGTCATTGCACGCACGAAGTATAACTCCGTCATTTTGTGGTAAATAAACCTTTGCAGTGGCTTTGTCGTCTATCAAAGCAATAACTATATCCCCGGCATTTGCATCATTTTGTTGGCGTACTATCATCAAGTCACCATCATCAATACCTGCGTTTATCATTGAGTAACCAACTGCTCTCAAAATAAAATGGGGAGTGTTGCCAAACAACTCTACTGGCAAAGCATAGCTGCCCTCAATGTTTTCTACTGCCATTATAGGATTACCACAAGGACAGTCACCAACAATGGGAACAATATTGGTCTTACCAGACATAAATTGAGGCAAAACCTCGATGCCTTCATTGTAATTGATAAGACCACGTATGCTTAATTCCTTAACATATCTTTGGACTTTGTCTATAGAATTGCCATAAAAGTTTGGAAACGCTTTGCCAATCACTCTCAAACTGGGGGCTTGTCCGTTTGTCTTTTGGTAATTGACAATGAACTCTTCCGTTACTTTTAATATCTGCTCATTGTAAGATCTCATAGGTACGGTATCTCTTTTTATTTTAGTAGGACACGCTGTCCGTCTAAACAAAATATAATACTTTGCTATGGTCTTGTCAATAGTTTTTTGAGTATTTTTTTCTGTTATTTTTCAAGAAGATTTTTCGCTTTGTTAGATTTTCGCCTTTTCATATTTTTAGAAAGCATCGCACTAATAATTTCTTCATAAAAAATAGCTATCAGGGTGATTTCTGCTTCTGGTATCTGAGTAAAATCCATATCTTGATTTACATACAATTTTTTATTTGTTTGATTGTTTTTAATGGTAATTTCTCTCATTTTCTTACTCCTTGACCTTGATGGCCAAAGAATATCAGTTCTAGGAGAGATGCGAAATAAACCAAAAATGAACTAAAACATAACCAAAACATAACTAAAACACAACTAAACAACAACCCTTACATACCTCAACCACTGGAAAAATCACAACTTTCGGTGAGAATTCTTTCGCCCGTTGTTTTTAGCATAGGGATTGTCTTTTGAAAAGGGAATTAAATTTTTGCTTATAACACCATTTTTATAACTAAAACGCAATAATTTCATTCTTTTTTCCTTGTCAAAAGCCAATCCCTATGCAACTTCGGGCTCACGAAAGAATTTAGTAATTGAGAGGTTGTGGAAAAGTTATGTATTGACCTATTGATGCGTGGTATAAACTGCTTGTTGGTTATTGCTATGTTGTTAATTGGTTTATTTTCTTAATTCAATCTCTTAATTACTATTTCTTCGAAATTATGAATTCGGAGGATTTTTTTTATGAAAACGGCAGTTATTTACGCACGTTATTCGAGTGAAAGACAAACTGAACAATCTATTGAAGGACAAATGCGAGTATGTCATGAATATGCCAAAGAAAACGACATCTTAATCGTTGACACTTATATAGACCGTGCTATGTCTGGCACCAATGATCACCGTGCGGCATTTCAGCAAATGATGAAAGATAGCCACAAAAAAGCGTGGGATTATGTGCTCGTATATAAGTTAGACCGCTTTTCTCGTGACAAATACGAAACCGCCATACACAGGAGAACACTCAAAAACAATGGAATCAAATTGGTTTCTGCAATGGAACGCATTCCGGATAGCCCAGAGGGCATTATTTTGGAGTCCCTATTGGAAGGCATGAACCAATACTATTCAGCTGAACTTTCTCAAAAAGTGAAACGTGGCCTAAGAGAATCAAGAAGTAAAGGAAATTTTACGGGCGGGAACCTTGTGTACGGATACAAAGTTGTTAACAAAAAAGTTGTTGTAGATGAGGAACAAGCTAAAATCATCAATCATATTTTCAACGAAGTCGCGAACGGCGTTCCTGCTTTCAAAATATTGGAAGATATCAACAATTCTGGCATCTTATTTAATGGCAGACCGTTATCCCGCTCGGTTTTTTACCGCATATTAAGTTGTGAAAAGTATCTAGGTATATATAGATATAAAGAGGAAGTATTTACCAATATTTATCCTCGAATCATATCAGACGAGTTATTTGCAAAAGTCAATGATAAATATAGACCGAACAGATATTGTAAAAACAAACCAGATACGACATATTTGCTCAGATTTAAATTGGTTTGCGGGCTTTGTGGCAAACAATTGCAATCAGATGCTGGAACAGCCCGTTCCGGCAAAGTAGAAAGGTATTATAAATGCGCTGGCAAAAAGGTAGACAAAAACTGCTCTCTTAAGCCCATCAAAAAAGAGTTCATAGAAAATACAATAGTAGATCTCCTGCTTACGTGCATTTCTAAAGAGTTTTTAGACCTTTTGGTAGACAAAATCTATGACCTTCATTATAAAAAAGCCGAAGATAAAACCATGCTAATTCTACTTAAAAGAGAGATGGAAACAATTACTACGTCTTTAAAAAATGTTATGCTTGCTATTGAAAGTGGAATCATCACCCAATCCACCAAAGAACGCTTAACGGAGTTGGAGTTGCAAAAGGCAGATTTGCAAAATAAAATCGCCTTTGAAGAAAGCAAGACAAAAACTCAAACAACCAAAAACGATATCAAAAAATACCTATTAAAAGCAATTTCAAAAGAACCACTCCAAATGATAAATTTACTCGTCAAAAAGGTGGTAGTCTTTGAAGACAGATTAGACATCTATTTGAACTACGAAGAAGGTTGTATGGAAAACAAATCTGGACAACCTATGGAAATCCTTAAAACCACTAAAATATATGGATGCAAGGATAATCCGCAACTTAATACTGAGTACGATATTAGTATAAAAATATGATGTTTCTTAAGAGAAAAAATAGGGGCAAAATCACATTTTTGCTCCTTTTTTTTGTTCAATTTAATATATCACATATATTAAAAGTTTTGGTTCAATAAAAATTTCGCTTATTCCGCCAAACAAAACCTAAACCGATACAGCGGTTTAGGTTTTTGTTTTACATGACGTTTCCAAATAGCAGGGATTTGAACGAAAGTGTTAAAAAAAAGATAGCCACCTATCTTTTTTAACGTTGACCGAAGGTCTTTGCGTGTCACTCAATTTGACAAGCACTTTTGACACGCAAAGAGCAAGAACAAATCCCTGCTTCTCTATCTTTGTTTCTCGGCGGAGAAATTGGGATTTTGGTGCTTTGCACCTGTGCCATAACAATATGGCACTGAACCCTGCCACCGCCAGGCTGGCGCTTCACTCACGTATGCAAGCATACTCGTTCCGCTATTACGGCACTTTGTGCCTACAAATCCCTGAAGTCAAACAACAGATAAGACGATTGAAAAAGTAGTGTTATTATGATATAATATTTTTAAGATTTTACAAAAGTTGGTAATTATGTCTAATAAAAAAGAAAAAAAGTATTTAATAGATAACCCTACCTTAATGGCAGAATGGGATTGGGAAGAGAATAATAAAATAGGATTAAATCCCAATCTTTTATCTTGTGGTTCTACAAAAAAAGCATTTTGGGTTTGTAAAAAAGGACATAAATGGTATGCATATATTAAGGATAGGAATAGAGGAAGTGAATGCCCATATTGTTCCAATAATAAAATACTTAAAGGTTTTAATGATTTAGCAACAATTAACCCAAAACTTGCAAAAGAATGGAATTATGAAAAAAATAATGGATTAAATCCAAATATGGTAACATCAGGTAGTGACAAAAGAGTATGGTGGAAATGTGAAAAAGGTCACGAGTGGCTTGCCTATATTAAAACAAGAAATAACGGAAGTGGCTGCCCATATTGTGCGGGGCAAAGAGCGATTAGTGGTTATAATGATATAGCAACAATTAACCCCAAGCTTGCAGAAGAATGGAATTATATAAGAAATGGGGATTTGAAGCCAGAAAATTTTACTGCAAATAGTGGTAAAAAAGTCTGGTGGAAATGCGAAAAAGGTCACGAGTGGCAAGCTACTGTAAATGACCGAAGTAATGGCTATGGTTGCCCTTATTGTTCTGGTAGATATGCTATTAAAGGCGAAAACGATTTGGAGACAATTAACCCAAAACTTGCAAAAGAATGGAATTATGAAAGGAATGGAAATTTAATGCCTGAAGATTTTACGGTAGGTAGTCATCAAAAAGTCTGGTGGAAGTGTTCAAAAGGACACGAATGGCAAGCGACTATAGCCGATAGAAATAATGGGACAAATTGCCCTATTTGTTCAAAAGAATTACAAACCTCATTCCCCGAACAATCAATTTATTTTTATATAAAAAAATTATTTCCTGATGCTATTAATGGCGATAAACATTTAGGAATGGAATTTGATATTTTCATTCCGTCAATAAATATTGCTATAGAATATGATGGTATTTTTTGGCATAAAAACAAGCAAGCATTAGATGAAAGGAAAAATAAACTTTGTAAAGAAAATAACCTCCTTCTTATCAGGGTTAGAGAAGATAGTAAATGTGATTGGATTGAAAACGATTATTTAAAAATTATTACTTGTGGAAGTTCAGATAATGGTTTAAAAAACGCATTAGAACTTTTAATGTCTTTCTTAAATAAGAAAATTGATATCGATTTAAGTAGAGATCGCTCTGACATTTATTCTTTATTTATAAACGATCAAAAAATTAAATCTCTATTAAATTTAAATCCTCAACTAGCAGAAGAATGGAATTATGATAAAAATGGTAAACTTAAACCGGATATGGTTACTGCTAACAGCCATAAAAAAGTATGGTGGAAATGTGAAAAAGGACATGAATGGCAAGCAACAATAGCAGATAGAAATGCTGGAAGCGGTTGCCCTATTTGTTATAAGGAGAATAGAAAGAAAAAATGAAGAAATGAAAGACTAAGAGATTTTTTCAAAAGCATGTGGATATCTGCATGCTTTTATATGATTCGGACGGAACTTATTATCTTTAATATAAAACCATGTAAGTTGGACCCTGTTAAGCGTCTTTAATCATAACTATTAAAAGGAAGAGCTTTTATGATAGATGAGACATCATTGTTTTTAATTGATGAATATATAGATGAACTTGAATTTTTAGCAAATATTTATCAACGAGATTTTAAAAAATTTTGTATTGAGATAGATGCGCTTTGTAATAAAAATTTAAAGAAAATAAAACCCAAAGCACTTGAGAGCGATGGAGAGCTGGTTTTTAAAAATTGTTGCGTGCGTTCTTTGTTTGAAGATAAGAAATATATTTATCTTTCAGGCATAATACAAAACATTATTTCTTTGTGGGAAAATCAAATGAATGATTTTTATTTGTTATTTAAATGTAAGGACTATAACGAACTAAAAGATATCCTTGAAAAAGATAGTTATTATAAATTAGGAAAGACTGAAAATTTTAATCTCTATGAAATGAGACATGTGGGAAATTATTTAAAACATGGTCAATTTGGGGCTGCTGAAAAAGAATTAATTTCTATAAATTCAAAATATTACAATAACAACGGACAAATTGGAGAGTTGAGAGGGGATTATTATAGGAGTAAACATTTGAACATATCGGGAACAGATATTGAATATTTTACAGGTCTGATTTTAAAGTTTTGGAAAGATGTTAAAAAATCCATTATTCAAAAAGGTTAAGTTCTCATTTATGTTAAATTCTTATAACAAAAATGAGTTTGTGGTGGTATATAAATTCAAAAACAGAATACAATCACCATCTTCTCGCCAAACAAAACCTAAACCGTCACATCGGTTTAGGTTTTTGTTTTACTTGACATCCCAAAATAGCAGGGATTTGATCAAGAGCGTATAAAAGGCCTTTTCCTCTTTGTTTATATAAAAAGACATCAAATGATGTCTTTTTTTGGTTTGGGTATTGAAATTGGAAAAGTAAAATGGTAAACTATTTATACTAGAAATAAAAGGAGATTTGCTATGGACAAACATTATGACGTTGTCGTGGTCGGCGCTGGCAATGGCGGACTGGCGGCAGCGGCTGTCACTTCTCAAGCAGGATTCAAAGTTCTGCTTCTTGAAAAGCACAATATTCCCGGCGGAAGCGCGTCTTCATTTAAGCGCGGACGCTTTGAATTTGAGCCTTCTCTTCACGAACTTTGCGCAGTTGGCAAGCCCGATCAACTTTTTGACACGGGCAAACTTTTCAAAAGATTTGGCGCAGAGGTGGATTTCCGCTACGAGGACAACACTTTCCGTGCAATTTGCACCGCAGAAGACGGATATGACGTGCGTATGCGCGCCGGCGAAGACAACTTCTGTGACGACCTTGAAGCAATAGTCCCCGGTTGCAGAGAGTCTCTCAAGGCTTGGTTTGAACTTGAAAGAGGTGACCAACGCACTCTTGACTATATCGACAGCAAAAACGGCAAGCCCAATCCTCTTATGATGATTTTGAAGCACGGCAACTTCATGCGTGATACTTCATACACCGTTGAAGAGGTGCAAAAGGCCCTCGGTATGCCCGAAAAGGCACGCAACATTCTCAACACCTATTGGGGATATCTGGGTGTGCCCACTGACGAACTCAACTCCTTCCACTATATGACGATGGTGGCATCATACGTCCGTGACGGCGCGGTTATGCCCTACAAGCGCTCCCACGAAATGAGCCTTGCCCTTGAAAAGGCAATCACCGACAACGGCGGTGACGTGTGGTACAACAGCGAAGTGGTCAAATTCCTCTACAACGAAGACGGCTCTTGCGCAGGTGTTCAGCTGAAATCCGGCGAGAAGATTTACGCAAAGGAAATCATCTCCAACGTCATCCCCAACAACGTGTACGCCATGTCCGACGTGAAATACGTGCCTGAAAAGGAACTGCGCCTTGCAAATTCAAGAACACTTGGCCTGTCCTTTGTGACCGTGTATCTTGGCATGGACTGCTCAAAGGAAGAGTTGGGTGTTGAGGACTACACCACCTTCATCACAACCTACGCCAACCCCAGAGAGTGCTACAATCACCGCAACGAGGGCGCATATTACGTGGTCAACTGCCACAACGTGGCAATCCCCGATGCGTCTCCCGAAGGAACTTGTATGCTCTTCTACACAATCCCTATGATGGAAGAGGACTTCCCCAAGGATTTGAAGCCCGAAGAATACAAGAAGTGGAAAAACTCAGTGGCAAAACGCTTCATAGAGGACTCCGAAAAGGTTTTGGGCATTGACATCACTTCACATATTGAAGAAATCGAGGTGGCAACACCCGTCACCTTTGCTAGATACTTGGGCACTCCCGCCGGCGAAATCTACGGATATCAAATGGCTGGTTGGGATAGCATCTTGCCTCGTATTATGGCAGCACCCACCGACTTCACAGTGAAAAACCTCTCCTACTGCGGTGGACACGCAGAACGTGGCGACGGATATAGTTGCGCATATATGACAGGTATGCTCACAGGCGACGCCGTGGTAAGAAGACTCAAAGGAGGAAAGTAAAATGAAAAAAGTTGACATTTCATCATTGAACCCTGCAAAGTTCATAAAACTTGTGCCTTCAAGAGATCAAATCATTGCATCAAATCCTGCAAACCCCATACCTCATCAAGACACCTACGCAGCCAACAAAATTGCAAAGGCATTGCACCCCGACAAACAATTTGTCAAGATTGCAAAAGTGGAGGCATTTTCACCTGACGTGAAGAGATACACCTTTGTGCCCGACACTGACAAAGGCACAACCGCCCTTGCATATTTCAGTGCAGGACAATATCTCAGTGTGTCCCTCACCGTGGGCAAAGCAGTGCTGACAAGACCTTACTCAATCAGCAGTGGTCCCGCTGACGCCCTTGACGGATTCTATCAACTGACCATCAAACGTGTCAACGGTGGACTTGCCACCAACTATATCCTTGACAACTGGAAAGAGGGTGACTCCGTTGAAGTGTCCGCTCCTCTTGGCACTTTCAAATACGAGCCCCTTCGTGACGCCAAAACAGTGGTTGGTCTTGCAGGCGGAAGTGGCATAACACCCTTCCTATCATTCGCCCGTGCAATTGCAAAAGGCGAAGAAGATATGCACCTCACTCTTCTCTACGGCTCACGTACAAGAGATGACATTCTCTTCAAAGATGAATTTGACCGAATCGCACAATCATGTGATAAAGTCAAGGTTGTGTATGTGTTAAGTGCCGATTCTGCCGAAAACTGCGAATCTGGTTTCCTCACCGCAGACCTCATCAAAAAGTACGCTCCTGAGGGTGAACCCTACTCAGTGTTTATGTGCGGACCTCAAGCAATGTACGACTTTGCCGATGGCGAAATTGCAAAACTTGGACTGAGAAAGAAGTTTGTCCGTCACGAATTGTTTGGTGAATATCACAACCCCGAAAGAAACGCAGACTACACCGCACCCGCCAGTGAAACCTGCACCATCACCGTGAGAGTCCGCGATGAAAAGACCTCTGTGACCGCCTCTGTCAACGACACTATTTTGGTATCTCTTGAAAAGAACGGCATTGCAGTGCCTGCCCATTGCAGATCTGGTGAATGTGGCTGGTGCCACTCAAAACTTGTCAGCGGTGACGTGTACGTGCCTGCATCAGTGGACGGCAGACGCCTTGCAGACTTTGACTATGGCTATATCCACCCCTGCTGCACCTTCCCTCTCAGCGACGTGGAAATCGTTGTCCCTGCAAAGTAAACTTCCCACAAGCATTTAGCCGAAACAAGCATTGGACTGAAACAAGCATAAAGAAAAAGACCGACATGATTGTCGGTCTTTTTTTGATTCCCCCTAGGAATCCAAGGATAATATTTTCTATTTCGCTTGTTTTTGATTGATGATGCTATCTTGAAGCACGGCCCGTGCGGACAGTCAATGTCTTGATCTTTTTCACAAGAGCTGGTGTGTTGTATCTAGAACTGAGACGATAGTTCCAGTTGCCGTCTGCAACGGCAGGGGTGTTCATTCTGCCCTGCTCGTTGGTGAGATCAAGATAGTCTTGAATGGGAATGACTGCAAGGTTTGCTTCGCTTGAAAGAGCAAGCTCGATGACGTCATAAGTGCGTGATTGACGGGTGTCGCGTTTGCACTCTCTTATGAAACGTTCCTTTGCAGGACCGGTGAGGTTGAGATGCCATGTCTTTGTGCAGTCTGCGTCGTGTGAGCCTGAATACACCACACAATTTTTGGTTGTATAGCAACGAGGCAAATATTCACTATCCTCATCAAAGAAAGCAAATTGCAGTATTTTCATGCCGGGGAAACCGGTTGAGTCAAGGAGTTCTCTCACATCGGGGGTGATGAAGCCCAAATCCTCTGCAATGATCTTTGCCTTGGGGAAAGTTTCGTTGATTGCCTTGAAGAGTTCAATGCCGGGGGCGGACTCCCACCAACCGTTTCTTGCGGTGGTGTCGCCGTAAGGCACTGTGTAATATCCTGCAAAACCTCTAAAGTGGTCTATGCGGAGAATATCATACAGATTGAAGCTGGCTCTCACGCGGTTTTTCCACCACTCGAAGCCGTCTTCCTTCATAAGCTTCCAGTTGTAGATAGGATTGCCCCAAAGTTGTCCGTCGGGGGAGAAACCATCTGGGGGAACACCTGCCACAACGGTGGGATTGAATTTTTCGTCAAGAAGGAATTGTGCGGGCGCTTGCCACACGTCCATACTGTCGTGAGCAACGTAAATGGGCATATCACCGATGATGACGATGCCTTTTTTGTGGCAGTATTTTCTCAGTGCTTGCCACTCACTGTCAAACTCAAATTGAATCCATTTCCAAAAACCGCACTCGTCAGCAAATGCTGCCTTTTGCTTTCTTGCCTTGTTGACGTCTTTGTGCTCGTCAGCCCAGTTGTTCCAAGAGCAGTAGTTGTAGTGGACTTTAAGAGCCATAAAGAGGGAGTAATCCTCAATCCAACTCTTGTTTTTGCGGACGAATTTTGTGTAGGCAACGTCCTCTTCTCCGCCCTTCTTCAAAAATCTGGCGTACGCCTTGCGGAGGACGTTGTATCTGTTGCAAAACAGCCAGCCGTAGTCAACTCGCTTGGTGTCGTGGGTATTCTCTTTCAGTTCCTTGAGGGTGAGAAGACCTTTTTTATGAAGAACGTCAAGGTCAATAAAATAAGGATTGCCTGCAATTGAGGCAGGAGATTGATAAGGGCTGTCGCCGTAAGAAGTAGGATTCAAAGGAAGCACTTGCCAGCACTTGGTTTTTGTTGATGCAAGAAAGTCTGCAAAATCGTAGGCGCACTTGCCAAAAGTGCCGATGCCGTACTTGTTGGGCAGTGAGCTTATGGGCATCAAAATGCCGCTTTTATGGTTGAAACCGAAATACTTTTCGTAAGCTTCCATATCGTCCTCGTATTATACTTTGTATAATAATCCTATCAACCCCCACCAAAATTGTCAAATCAAAACTTGCAAATTTTGAGTTCAAAATTTTTTGTTTTGAAAAACCGTATATCTAACGCGGTATTTTTTAAAAGAATTTTTCCGCCGACAAAAAATTGCAAAAAAATCTAGATTCTATCACTTTTTGGTTTCGAAAAAATTTAAAGTGGTTAGAATGCTTGTTTCCGTTTTTATTGATATTTGACTGCGCAAACGATGCAAAAAAAATTTTGAATTTGCAAGGTTTTTTGTTTTGAAAAGTTTTGATTTTGTGTTAATATATGCCAGTCGAACAGCTGAAAGGGCGTATAATTTCGGACGAAATTTGCGTCCTTTTTCTTTTGCTCGGCGCAGTTTTCAGGTAGCTTTCCTCAGATAAAGACTCCAACTAAAACTTTTGGAGGCACTATGAGTCAAGCAGAAAACTCACAATTTTTGGGCACTGAAAAACTTTCAAAATTGATGCTCAAATTCTCTATCCCTTGCGTACTTTCCCTTCTTGTCAGCGCACTTTATAACATAGTTGACCAAATCTTCATCGGCAACAGCGAGTTGTCCGCTCTTGGCAACGCAGCAACCGGTGTCGTCTTCCCCATATTTATTATTTCACAAGCTTTTGCTTGGTGTTATGGTGACGGCTGTGCGGCCTATCTCAATATCTGTCAAGGCAAAGGTCAAGCACAAAATGCTCATAGAGCAATCGGCACTGGTGTCACAATCACTATCATCACAAGCGCAGTGCTTATGGCGGTGTTTTATCCCCTCAGCGAGCAAATCCTTCGCCTTTTCGGCGCAAGCGACAACTCAATCGGCTACGCAACTGAATATTTCTATGTTGTCCTTGGTTTCTTCCCCGTTTATATGCTGTCAAATATGATGAATGCGGTCATACGTGCAGACGGCGCGCCCCAATGGTCCATGGCATCTATGCTGGCTGGAGCACTTGTCAACATTGCCCTTGACCCTGCTTTCATCTACGGCGCAAAATGGGGTATGTTTGGCGCAGCACTGGCAACCGGCATTGGTCAAGTTGTGTCCTTTGTCATCTCCCTCATCTACTTCTTCCGCACAAAGACTTTCAAACTGTCCTTTAAGAGTCTTATTCCCGATTTCAAGGAGTTTTCTGGCGCCTTGAAGCTGGGCGCATCATCCTTTATCACCCAAATGACAATCGTCATAATCTCACTGGTGTGCAACATTATGCTGGCAAAATACGGCGCAATGTCCCACTACGGCGCGGATATCCCCATTGCAATCATCGGCATTGAAAGCAAGGTCTTCACCGTGGTCATCAACCTTGTTGTGGGCATAGTGCTAGGCTGTCAACCTATCATCAGCTACAATATGGGCGCAAAGAAATATGACCGCGTGAAAGCCCTCTATCTTAGAATACTGCTCTGCACCGTCATCATCGGCGTGGTGTCTACAATCCTGTTTGAGGCTGCTCCTAGAGCCGTTGTGGCAATGTTTGGCAAGCCTACAAACATCCCCAACCCCGAAGACTACTGGCTCTTTGGTGAAAAGACCTTCCGCATCTTCCTCTGCCTTGTCACCTTCACTTGTATCGTCAAGATGACGTCCATCTTTTTCCAAGCAGTTGGCAAGCCCGTGCAAGCGGTTGTGTCATCAATGGTGAGAGATATCCTGTGTTTCATCCCTCTCATCATCATCTTCCCTTTGACCATAGGCGGAGTGGAATCAATCCTTTATGCAGCCCCTGTGGCAGACGCAATCGCGATGATAATCGCAACCGTGCTTACAATCCTGTTTATGCGCAGTATAGGGGCAGACAAAGAGGACAAACTCCCTCCCCTTGACGAAGTCAAGAAAAACGCCCAAAACGCAAATTAAGCCCTCTCAAGGCGAAAACAAAAGCCACCTTATCAGTGGCTTTTTATTTGTCTTGCAACGCAAGACAAGTGATATTGTGGCAAAGCCACAGCTATATTCACTTCGTGAGTGATATGTCCTGCGGACGTGATATTCACCTTCGGTGAGTTGCGGTTATGTGGCGTGGTTTTTTTCGGCGGGAGCAAGCCCACCGCCCTACTAGCATAACCCTGCAGAGCAGGATTTCATCACGCAGTGATTTCATCTGAACGTAGTGAAGATTTCATCGCAAAGCGATTTCATCCACAACTGCGAACAAAGTGAGCAATATAACTGGCGAAGCCAATATAACTTTGCGAAGCAAAATATAACTGCTCGAAGAGCAATATCACTTTGCAAAAATCTTGTATTTTTGCAAAATAAAAAGGCAGTCCGAAGACTGCCTTTTTTATTGTGTGTTGTTGCTTACAGTGCGATCACGAGGAGACCTGTTGTGTCGACTGCTGTGAATTCATATGCCTTGCCTGCGGTTGCGCTTGCTGAGAGGCCGATGAGGATGCTGTCATTGCCGTTTTCAACTTCGACGGTGAGTGATGCTGAGCCGTCTGCGAGTTGTGCAGTGATGGTGACGTCGCTTTCAAAGACTGATGCGATGACCTTGCCTTCTTCTGCCCAATCTGATTCGCCAACGACGCCTGCAAACCATTCTTCTGCGCCTGCGCCGCGGTCACTTGATTCGATTGTGTGCTTGGTCACTGTGACGCCGTCTTCTGCATATTCAAACTTTTCACCGGTGATTGCTTCGAAGACACCAACGATGCCCTTGCCGTCGCCGTAGCAGAATTCTTCGTTTGATTGAGGACCATTGCCATCTGCGAAGAGGCTTGCGATTGTGTCGCCTGCGCCTTTAACTGTGAGGGTGAGACCGTCTTTGAGGTTGCCATCGAAGACTTCGCTGACGAGGCTGAGGATTGCCATGATGCTGGGTGACCAGCTGGTGACTTCGCGGTCTGCTGCTGCATCAAATGAAGGTGTGCCGCCGAAGAGACCTGTGAAGAGGTTGACGAGTTTAACGCCGGTGAGTGCAACGCCCTTGAATGTTTCATCAACGACGAATGCGCTTGTGCCACCGTTGTGCTTGGTTGCGTATGCATCTTTGACTGCTGCTGCATCTGCAAAGTCAGTGGTGTACACTGCGTTTGCCACTGCAACTGCTGCTGCTTGGAGATTTGCATCTTCTGATGATGCAAGTGCGTTCACTGCCATGGGAAGGAGTTCTGCAAGTGCGAGCTTGACGTTCTTGTCGGTTGCATCAAGTTCAAGTGCGAGAGTTCCGTCTGCATAGGTGACTCTGCCAAGTTGCTTGTCGCCGTCTGTGAGGACGAGTTCTGCTGCTGTGTTGTTGTTTTCAACGTTGACGAGGTCAACCATGCCGTTGAGTTCAAGTCTGAAATCGCCTGCGAGGTCGTTGCCGTAGAGGACGAGTGCGCCTTCGGTGAGTTCAAGGTCAAGTGCGAGGTTGAAGTTGAATTCATCTTCGTAGTCCTTCTTGTCAATGCCGAATGTGTTGTCTGCTGCGTCAACGCCAGTGATTGAAACTTCGTTGAAGCCGATTTCGATTGAGAGAGGTTCGTCATCAGTGTTAACACCAACGAGGATTGCAAAGTTGTCGATTTCGTCGCCAACTGTGACATATTCAAATGCTACTTCGTTGAGGTTTTGGAGCACGTCGCCAAGACCCATAGGAAGACCTGTGAGGAGTGAGCTGACTGCGCCGAGGAGGCCGTTGGGACCAAAGTCGAGGCCTGCTTTGTAGGTGGTGGTGTCACCATCTTTGTCTTCTGATACGATGGGGAAGAGGACGGGGCCAACGCCCTTGAGGAGGTCGAGGACGATTGAATCACTTTCTGCAAGTGCGTCAACATCGATGCCTTCGAAATCTTCAATGCCCATGTTTTCTGCAAGGCTGCCGAGGATGGGGTTGATCATAGGAAGGATGCCTGCCACTGTGTCTGACTTGAGGAGATCGCCGAGGTTGACACCGAGGAGACCTGTCAATGAATTGATGAGGCCGTCAAGGTTCCAGTCGTCGCCGAAGCCGTCAATGATTGATTCAAGGAGTTCAGTGATGCTCATGCCACCGATGAGTTCCATACCAACAACGTCGTTGATGGTTGCTGCCCAATCTTGGTTGAAACCGAAGTCAACACCGATCTTCAAGCTTTGATCTGCCCAGTCTGCATAGATGTAGTAAGGATCATTGAGGAAGAAGTAGAGTGTGAGCCAGTTGTCCATGTCATCGTGGTTGTAGAGCTTGACTTTTGCTGCGCTGTTTGCGCCGTCGTTTGTTCTGTCAAGGACGATGCCAAGTTCAATGCCGAGGTCAAGAAGGTTGTCGCCGTCTTTGCCGATTGCAAGGTTCAAGGCAAGGTCAAGAGCGATGTCATCTTTTGATGAGATTTCTTCGCTACCGATGGATGCTGCTGAATCCCAGAGGCCTTGGAAGAATTGTGCTGCGCCGGGGCCATCAGGTTGGTCGGGATCATCGGGATCGTCAGGTGTTGTTCCGCCCATGTCTGCGCCACAGTTGTCGCATTTGCCGTCTTTGGGACGTCTATCAACGTGACGTGTGCATGTTGTGTCATCAGGATCGGGAGTCGGGTCGTCTTTTTCGCCACATGCTACCAGTGAGAAGCAAAGGACGAGGACCAACATCAAAACGATGAGTGTCTTGATACTAAATTTTTTCATAATTATCCTCCTATGAAAAACTTTGAGAGTATTTTTGTTTTGTTGATTTTTTGATGTGTGCTTTCAAAATCACACTACCTATAAAACAAACGAGAGGGCGGTTTCGCCAACCAAACCCGAAAGTTTCCGATAATAATGATTATGATTACATATATTATAGTATAGAAGATATTAAGTGTCAATAATCAAAATTTGGGATTTTGAGTTGATTTTTGTGAATTAAATTCACTTGACACAAAAGATTCTCTATGGTTTTAAAGCGGTGAATAAAAGAAAAAACACTCTAAAAGAGTGTTTCTTTCTGTCAATATCCACCACGGATTGAGAGGACTTCTCCCGTGACGTAGTCGGCGGAGAGCAAAAACATGACTGCTTCTGCCACCTCACTGGGTTTTCCAAGTCTGCCCATAGGGATTTCTTCAACAAAGGCACGAAGTTCCTCGTCGGTGTAGGTCTTCATCATATCCGTGTCAATAGCTCCGGGAGCAACTGCGTTGACGGTTATACCCATGGGAGCAAGCTCCTTGGCAAGGGCTTTGGTGAGGCCTATGACGCCTGCCTTTGATGCGGAATAATGAGTTTCCATGCTAGCCCCGTCTGTGCCCCACATTGAGGACAGGTTGACAATCCTTCCATATCCCTTTGAAATCATACCGGGGACAACCTCTCTTGTCACAAAGAAAGTTCCGTCTAGGTTGACACCAATCATACGATGCCAGTCCTCATCGGTTATGTCTTGGAAGAGTTTGTCTTGGGCTATGCCTGCATTGTTGACAAGGAGGTCAACTCCGCCCATATCCGCCTTGATTTTGGCAATCAATTCCTTCACTTCGGCGGAAGAGGACACGTCACATTGGTAGGCCTTTGCGCCCACCTCTTTTGCCAAATTTTCGGCCTTTTCCTTGTTGGTGACGTAGGTGAAAGCCACCCTATACTTGCCTACGGCAAGACGTACGATGGCCTCCCCTATCCCACGGCTTCCGCCAGTGATGAGAATTGTTTTCATATTATTCTGCTTTTTCTGCCTCTTCTTTTGCTGCCTTGTCTGCATCGTTCATGAAACCGAGCATTGTGGGTTCATCTGCGTCTGCAAGGTCTGCTGCGTAGAGATAGTTGTAGTTTTCGCTGTCAAAGAAGAACATTGTGCCGTCAACAAATTCAACGTTGAGCCAGTTGGTGACGATGCCTGCTTCGAGGACGACCTTTTCATTGGCGCTTGCATCAAGTTTTGCTGCATAGAGTTTGCCACCAGTTGAATCGGTGTAGTACACTGTGCCGTCAAGGACGTATTGGATGGTGATTGCTCTGCCGATGACAAGGTTTTCAGTTGTGTCTGCTTCTGCGGTTGTCACAAGATAGGTCTTGTTTGCGCTGGTTGACACAAGTGCGCCTGCATTGTAGCCGAGAGGATACACTGTTGACAGTGCTGTGCTCTTTGAGAGGTGCTTTTCGGTGGTGACGTCAAAGTCTCCGCCAAATGCAACTTTGTTGACAAAGAGGCCTCTGCCTTCTTCTTGGCTGTTGATGTAGTTTTCCTTGTTGTAGTAGAGGGTGACACCGCCATCTTCAACGACCATATCGATGAGATTGAAGCTGAAGACCTTGGTGGGGAAATAGTCAACGTAGTTTTCCTTCTCACTTTCTGCAAGATAGGTGAGTTTGTCTGCAAGGACTTTCTTGTCTGTGCCGTCGTACTTCACTGCGTTCAAGGTGTTGCAGAATTCATAGCTTTGGTCGCCGGTGACTGTTTCGGTGTAGTAGATATAATCACTTGCGTAGTCCCAAAGCACTGTTTCAACGTTTTCAAGGAAGACACCGCCTGTGACGCCCTTTGCGTTGTCACTGCTCTTTGTTGTGTCCATACCGCTGAAATCAACGTAGTTGACGGTGGTTGCGCCTGATGCCATGTAGAGGATTCTTGAAGGTGTGAAGAAATATCTGCTGCTACGGCTGTTGATGGTTGCGATGAGTTGAGTCACACTGCCGTCAATCTTTGTGCGCATAAAGTCGGTGTGGGTGGTTGATGCAACACCGCTCTTGTCCATGTCGTTGTTGGGGGTTGCATAGTAGATCCATTCGCCGAAGATTGCAAAGCCGCCGTCTGCGTTTTGGTTGTACACTTGCTTAGGAACGACCACGACTGCATCTGAGTAAGTGCCGTCTGCGTTGAGTTTTGCTCTCACGATTGCGTTCTTGACGGGAGTGCCCCAGGTGTTGTCCACTGTGGTGTTGGTGTCATAACCATTGATGAAATAGACGTATTCGCCTTGCTTGACGTAGTATCCGCCATTTGATTCAACTGCTGCGTCGGGGTTTCCGCCGCCGATTGAATTCCATTCAAACTTGTTGCAACCGACGAGAACTGCGGTGAGGACTGCAACGAGAGCCACGATGGCGATGATGCTGACTAAATGTTTCTTGTTCATAATATACTCCTGATTTTGCTACTATATTTGTGGCTTGTGCCAATGAGTTTTATTCCTGCATACTTTGTATGCAAATTGATGTTCTAACGGGTTATTTTTCAATTTCGTCTTCTTTGACGTCAAGTTTGATGTGGACGTCACGAAGTTGTTGCTCGGTGACGGTTGAAGGTGCATTCATCAAGATGTCACGGGCGTTTCTGTCCATGGGGAAGACGATGATTTCTCTTATGCTTTGCTCTCCTGCAAGAAGCATAACCATACGGTCAACACCAGGTGCGATACCTGCGTGAGGAGGTGCACCAAACTTGAATGCGTTGTACAGTGCAGAGAATTTCTTTTCGATGACGTCAATGCCGTATCCTGCAATTTCAAATGCCTTTTCCATAATGGCGGGCTCGTGGTTTCTCACTGCACCGCTGCTGAGTTCAACGCCGTTGACCACACTGTCATATTGATATGCAAGGATGTCAAGAGGATTCATTGTGTTCAGTGCGTTCAAACCGCCTTGAGGCATACTGAAGGGGTTGTGGCTGAAGCCGATGTTGCCTTCGTCGTCCAGTTCATACATGGGGAAGTCAACAATCCAGCAGAAACGGAATGCGTTCTTTTCAAGAAGGTCAAGGCCAACACCCAGTTCGGTGCGGAGATAGCCTGCTTGCTTCCATGCGTCCTTTTCTTCTGCGATAAGTGCGACAAATGCACCTGCTTTGACGTCAAGTCTTTCAACGAGAGTGTCTTTGCAATCCACTGCAAACTTGGTGATTCCGCCTTGGAGTTCGCCTTTTTCATCAAGTTTGAACCAGTACATACTACTTGCGCCGTTAAGCTTGATCTTTTCGGTCAATGCATCAATGAACTTTCTGCCAACGTTTGCGCCGTTGACTGCCACTGCCTTGATGGTCTTGCCCTTTTCAAAGAACGGTGCTTTTTCTTCAAGAATATCTGTGACGTCCTTGATGATGAGGGGGTTTCTAAGGTCGGGTTTGTCTGAGCCGTAGTCACGGATTGCATCTCTATATTTGATGCGGCGGAAAGGTCCTTTGTCTACGGAGTAGCCCTTAGGGCTAAACTCTGTGAAAACACCTGACAGGACTTCTTCCATAACTGTAAAGACGTCCTCTTGTGTTGCAAAGCACATTTCTGTGTCAAGTTGATAAAATTCGCCGGGGCTACGGTCTGCTCTTGCGTCTTCATCTCTAAAACAAGGTGCGATTTGGAAATACTTGTCAAAGCCTGATGCCATCAACAGTTGCTTGTATTGTTGAGGTGCTTGAGGCAGTGCGTAGAACTTGCCGGGGTGCAATCTTGAAGGCACGATGAAGTCTCTTGCGCCTTCGGGGGATGAGCTGGTGAGGATAGGTGTGGTGATTTCAAGGAATCCCATATCCGTCATCTTTCTTCTAAGCCAGCTGACAACCTTTGCACGGAATACGATTTTGTCCTTGACTTCGGGGTTTCTCAGGTCAAGGAAACGATATTTAAGACGAGTGTCCTCTCTTGATGAGGTGCTTGTTGCCACTTCAAAGGGGAGTTGCTCATAGCACTTGCCAAGGACTTCAATCTTTTCGGGTTCAATTTCGATCATGCCTGTGGGCATATCGGGGTTGGGGGATGAGCGGAGGATAACCTTGCCTTCAACAGAGATTGTTGATTCGCGAGGGATATCTCTCACAAGTGCCTTTGTTTCTTCGTCTGCTGCCACCACTTGGGTGTAGCCGTAAAAGTCACGAAGTACGAAGAAAATCACTGCGCCAAGGTCACGGGTGGATGACAACCATCCGCAAAGCTTGACCTTTTGTCCAACGTTTTGTTCGGTGAGTTCACCGCAGTTGTGTGTTCTAAGTTCCATATTGCCTTCCGTTATAGTTTGCACAACTTGAGTTGTGTTTTGTTTTTGTCTTATTTGTTGTTTTTCATCTTATAAAAGATGAATATTGTGTTTTTCGCACTCTTCTGCCATATCCTCAGGCCACAGGCTTGCTTGCACTTCACCAATATGTGCCTTTTCAAGGATAAGCATACAAAGTCTTGATTGTCCAATTCCGCCGCCAATGGTGAGAGGGAGTTCACCTGACAGAACTTGCTTGTGATAGGTGTGCACAAGTCTGTCCGTTGCCCCTGCCATTTCCAGTTGCTTCATAAGGGTTTCGCCGTCAACTCTTATGCCCATTGAGGATATTTCAAGGCTTTCACCAATGACGTCGTCGTAAAACAGAATATCTCCGTTCAAACTCCAATCGTCATAGTCGGGGGATCTGCCATCGTGGGGCTTGCCGTTTGAGAGAGGTGCGCCTATCTTCATAAGAAACACCGTGCCGTATTCCTTTGCCGCCGCCGTTTCCCTTTGATGAGAGGTGAGGTTGGGATAGCGGTTCAACAGTTCCTCGGTGGTGATGAAGGTCACTTCCCTTTTCAAACTGCGTTTTATGACGGGATATGCGCGCTTGGTTTCCTCAAGAGTGTCACATATTGTGCCAACCAGCCTTGTGACCACTCTCTTCAAAAAGTCCTCTGTGCGTTGCTCACGGCAGATGACCATCTCCCAGTCCCATTGATCCACATATATTGAGTGGACGTTGTCGCAACTGTCGTCACGGCGGATTGCGTTCATATCAGTGTACAACCCTTCACCGCATTGAAAGCGATATTTCTTCAATGCCATACGCTTCCATTTTGCAAGTGAGTGAACTATTTCTGCCTCTGCGCCCTGCTCCTTCACGTCAAAGCGGACTGCTCTTTCGTGGCCGTTGAGGTCATCGTTTACACCGGTATGACTGCGCACCATTATGGGTGCGGACACACGCTCAAAACCAAAATTCTTGATAAAATTGCGCTGGAAAGCGTCCTTCACAAATTTAATGGCTTTTTCGGTTTCCCTAACGGTCATGTTAGGCTTGTAGTCGTCGGGTATAAACAAGTTGTACATATCAACACAATCTATGAATAGATTGAATTACATCAAATCGCCGGTTGTTCTTGCATAGAGTTGGACGTCACGGATGTTTGAAATGCCGGTGACGTACATCATGATACGTTCAAGACCAAGACCGAATCCGCTGTGAGGCACACTGCCGTACTTGCGGAGGTCCATATAGCCAACGTAGTCGTCAAGGTTCATATTGCGGTCAACCATTGCTTGCTTCAACTTGTCGTAGTCTGCTTCTCTTTCACTGCATCCAATGATTTCGCCAACGCCGGGCACAAGAAGGTCGGTTGCTGCAACGGTCTTGCCGTCGTCGTTTTGCTTCATGTAGAAGCTCTTGATGTGCTTGGGATAGTTGATGACAAACACGGGCTTGTTGAACACCTTTTCGGTGATGTATCTTTCGTGTTCAGATTGAAGGTCAAGACCCCACTCCACAGGATAGACAAACTTTTCACCAGATTTTTTCAAAATCTCAATGGCTTCGGTGTAGTCAAGCACTTTGAATTCACTTTCAACAACGGCGGTGAGTTTTGCTCTCAAACCGCTTTCAAAGGCCTTTTCAAAGAAAGCAATTTCTTCAGGGCATTCGTCGAGGACTGCCTTGATGATATATTTGATCATGCTTTCAGCGATGTTGATGATGTCGGGCAGTTTTGCAAATGCCACTTCGGGTTCAACTTGCCAAAACTCTGCTGCGTGACGAGGAGTGTTGGAGTTTTCTGCACGGAAAGTAGGGCCAAAGGTGTAAATCTTGCCCATTGCCATTGCTGCCACTTCCCCTTCAAGTTGTCCGCTGACGGTGAGGCCAGCCTTTCTCTTGAAGAAGTCTGTTGCCATATACTCTGCTTCGTCCTTTGAAAGTTTCGCGCTTGCGCATCCGTGTGTGGTCACGTGGAAAATTTCACCTGCACCTTCGCAGTCACTGCCTGTGATGATGGGGGTGTGGATATATGTATATCCATTTTCTTGGAAGAAACGATGGATTGCAAAGCTAAGCTTGCTTCTCACACGGAGCATTGCGTTAAATGTATTTGTTCTCACACGGAGGTGAGGAATTGTACGCAAAAATTCAAGGGAGTGATATTTCTTTTGCAGAGGATAGTCTTGAGGACAGTCGCCGAGAAGTTCGATGCTTTCTGCGTTGATTTCGTAGTCCCCTTGATTCATTGCAGGGACAACTGTGCCGTTCACAAGAAGTGATGCGCCATTTTTCAAGCATTTGGAAAGTTCTGCGCCGTCAAACTTTGCTTTGTCGATGACGATTTGCAGATGTTTCAGTGAAGTGCCGTCGTTGAGGGCAACAAATGCCATAGTCTTGCTGTCCCGTGCAGTTCTTGCCCAGCCAGCAACCACAACTGATTTGCCTTCGTAGTCTTTGCCGTTTGTAAGAATGTCAATGATGTCAATGTTTTTCATAAAAAACTCCTATATTTGACTATTATAATTTTAATTATAAGTTTTGTAAAGAGATTTTTGCACGTGAGAAAAAAGTTGACTAAATATTGCGCTTTCAACTATACTAAACTCAACAAATTGTGTTTTGAGGTGTTTATGCACGATCTTTTAATTCTTGGCGCAGGTCCTGCCGGCCTTACCGCAGGCATATACGGAGCACGTGGTGGACTTGACACAGTCATCGTTGAAAGAAAATCCTTTGGCGGTCAAGCCGCAATCACTCCCGAGGTGGAAAACTACCCCGGCGTACAACACACAGACGGCTTCACCCTCACCTTCACTATGGAGCAACAAGCCCGCTCCTTTGGTGTGGATTTCGTCTATGACGAAGTTGAATCCGTATCCCTTGACGGCGACGTCAAGTCTGTCACCACAAAAAATAACGGTGTTATTGAATCCAAAACAATCATCATTGCTTGTGGCGCAGAAGCCAAAAAACTGGGTGTGGCAAGAGAAACTGCACTCATCGGCAAAGGAATCAGTTATTGCGCAACCTGTGACGGCAGATTTTTCAAGGGTAGACCTGTTGCCGTAGTAGGCGGCGGAAATACCGCAGTCGAAGACGCGCTCTACCTCTCCGCTTTTGCAAGTGAAGTCTATCTCATTCACAGACGGGACCAACTCCGTGCAAGCGCAGTGCTTGCTGACAAGGTGAAAAACTCATCGGTCAAAATTTTGTGGGATAGTGTTGTTGAAAGTTTAGAGGGTGACCCTCTTGAAAAAATCAACGTGAAAAACGTGAAAACAGGTGAAACAACAGCCCTTGACGTGGCTTGTGTATTTGTGGCAGTAGGTCAAACCCCTGCTTCAAGTATGTTCACTGACAAAGTTGCCCACGAAAACGGCTACATCTTGGCAGATGAAAATATGACAACCTCAGTCGAAGGCGTTTTTGTGGCAGGGGATATCCGCAAGACACCTCTCAGACAAATCGTCACCGCCTGTGCAGACGGCGCAATCGCCGCAGAAAGCGCGATCAAGTATTTGACGTAAAGGAAAAATTAAATTTCAAACACAACAATAAACAAAAAAAACGGCGATGAGCCGTTTTTTGTTAGAAAAAGGAAAAGAGCGCTGGGAATATCTCTTCCAGTGCTCTCTTCTTATGATAAGGGGGAAAATTATGAGCTGTTTTGAAGCAATCATTTCCTGATTGCAAACATATGTTAACACCGACTTAAAATGCTGTCAAGAGTTTTTGTGAACTTTTTTTGAATTTTTTTAAAATTTTTTCAAAAAAGTCAACAAATCTTGGTTTTTTGACAAAGAAAAAAGTCGGTTTTTGTAGGTTTTTCAAAACAGATTTTCTTTTATGATTTTTGCGTAATCTACCCCCTCTAAATATTCTTCAACCGATATTCTAACAAGGTTTTCTGTACCACTTGGGCGGACAATTAGCCGTCCTTTTTCACCAATTTTGAGGGTGGTTTTTGCCAGTTTTTCTTGGAAGTTTTGGCTCATATAGAAAAGCCGTGGATTTTCCACTTCTAACCCGAAATTTTCTGTTTTGTATTCTTTCGCTTTTTTCACGGTTTTTGCCATTAAAACCTCCAAAAACGCCAAAAGTGACACCAACCCGTCTCCAGTAGATGCTCGGTCTAGAAGAATTAGATGACCGCTTTTTTCACCACCTAACAGGCAATTTTGCCTCTTCATAAGGTCAAAAACGTGTTTATCCCCCACGTCTGCGCGGTGAAAAGGTATGTTTTTCAGTTGAAATTCTCTTTCAATTCCACTGCCTGTCATGATTGTGCCAACAACTCCGCCAATATCTTTTCCGCTTGCCTTATAGTGCAATGCAATATTGTATAGCATTTGGTCGCCGTCATAGACTTCTCCGTCCAAAACCGACAGCACTCTGTCGCCGTCTCCGTCAAAAGCAAAACCTATGCTGTCACGAGGGATCTTCCTTGCAAAGTCCTCAATGTGCACCGCTCCGCACCCTACGTTGACCTTTGTGCCGTCAATGTCGTTGTTCAGTGCCACCACGTCTGCACCCAAGGTTTCAAGAACATCTTTGGCTAGATATGAAAAACAGCCGTGGGCGGTGTCTATGTACACCTTTTTATTTAGGGCGGTCAAGTCTAGGTGTTGAAAAGTTGCAATGATATGCCTTTTGTATTCCCTTCCTGCACCGGACAATATCTCAACTTGCCCACTTCCGCTTGTATATGAAGGTTTGCTGATTTCCTCATCTAGTGCTCTGTCAAGAGCAACTTCTTCGGCTTCGTCCAACTTTTCTGCGCCCATAACTTTCAGTCCGTTATATTCGGGCGGATTGTGAGAGGCGGTTATCATAATCCCTTTCGCCCCTTTTACTTTTGCTGTATGAGCAAGGGCAGGTGTTGGAAGCACCCCTGCAAGCCCCACCTTTGCCCCTGCCGACAAAAGCCCTTTTGTCAGTTCCTTTTCTATATCTATTGACGATGGCCGTGTGTCACGACCTACAACGACAAAGTGATTGTTTCTGCCCACAACCACACCTAGCGCGTATGAAAGCGCCAACACCTTTTCACTCTTCCCACGTATTCCGTCTGTGCCAAAATATTTCATACGTCAATATATGTGATAAGGTTCATCATCGTGCAAACAAAATAAAAAGACAAGCAACCTTTGTTGCTTGTCAAATTGCTTATTTTCACAAAATCGAGGGTTTATCTGTTCATTTTTTGAAGATAAACTATGAGCACTGCAATATCCGCAGGTGAAACACCTGATATGCGTGAGGCTTGTCCCAAGTTCAGCGGACGGATCTTGTCCAGCTTTTGACGGGCCTCTATGCGTAGTGCTTTGATTGAAAAGTAGTCAATGTCTTCAGGGAGAAGTTTGTCTTCAAGACGCTTTTGCTCACGGACGATGCCCTCTTCCTTTTCAAGGTATCCTGAGTATCTGCACTCGATGATGACGCTGTTCAGCGCCTCGTCATCCACCTCAAAGGGGATAAGGCTCTTGACGTCTTCAAGGACTGCGTTGGGGCGCTTCATCATATCTTCAAGGGTGGGTGTCTTTCTTGACAAAGGCTCACCCCATTTTGTCAAAATCTCTTCCGCCAACTCTTTTTGCACCGTCTTTTTGGACTCCTTGACAATCTCTGCCATTTGGGCTTTTTTGTCAAGAAGAGCCTTGTATCTTTCCTTGCTGACAATGCCAAGTTCATAACCTATTTCGGTGAGGCGCATATCTGCGTTGTCTTGACGGAGTTTGATGCGGTGCTCCGCCCTTGCAGTCATCATACGATAGGGCTCGTTGGTGCCCTTTGTCACAAGGTCGTCAATGAGCACACCAATATATGCTTCATCACGGCGCAAAATGAAAGGTGTCTTGCCTTCAATCTTTCTCACTGCATTGACGCCTGCCATAAGGCCTTGCGCCCCTGCCTCTTCATAGCCACTGCTTCCGTTGACTTGACCTGCGGCAAACAGGTTTTCCACCGCTTTTGTTTCAAGAGAGGGTTTCAGTGCCAAAGGGTCAATGCAATCATACTCGATTGCGTAAGCATACTTTGCAAAACGGCAGTTTTCAAGGCCGGGGAGAGTGCGATACATCTTTTCCTGCACGTCGTGAGGGAGAGATGAGGACATACCTTGCACGTACATCTCGTCACTGTGGAGTCCTTCAGGCTCAACAAAGATTTGATGACGGGATTTGTCCTTGAAGCGGACCACTTTGTCCTCAATGCTAGGGCAATATCTAGGGCCGATACCGCTTATACTGCCATTGTAGAGAGGACTGCGGTGTATGTTATCAAGAATTATTTTGTGGGTTTCCTCGTTGGTGTAGGTGAGATAACAAGGCTCTTCCTCAAAAGTTGAGGCTTTGGACATAAATGAGAATCTGTCCGCATGCTCACCCAGTTGGATTTCCATCTTTGAAAAGTCTATGCTGTCACGATAGATTCTTGCAGGAGTGCCTGTCTTGAATCTGCGGATAGGAAGGCCAAGTGCAATAAGGTTGTCGGTGAGACCATTTGCAGGTGCATAGCCACTAGGTCCGCTTGACAAGACATAGTCACCTGTGATGATGCGTCCGTTGAGATAAACTCCTGCCGCAAGGACCACTGCTCCAGCATAAGCCACGAAGCCGTCACTGAAACGTACACCCTTTGCCTTGCCCTCTTCAACTATGACCTCAACTGCTTCCTTTTCAACAAGAGTGATATTCTCCTTTGAGCGGAGTTTTTCAAGCATAATTTCGTGATAGTGGTTTTTGTCCTGTTGTCCACGAAGTGAAAACACCGCAGGGCCTTTTGCTCTGTTGAGCATTTTGATTTGGACAAGGGACTGGTCTGCAGTCAAACCCATCTCACCACCGAGAGCGTCAATCTCTCTCACAAGATGACCTTTTGCCGTGCCACCGATTGCAGGATTGCAAGCCATATATGCAACCGTGCCAAAATCCGTACATGAAAGAAGGACTTGTTTGCCAAGTCTTTGGACGGCAAAAGCCGATTCCACACCGGCGTGGCCGGCTCCTATCACGATGACGTCAAAAGTGTTTTTCATCTTTTTTCTTGTGTCTGTACGTTGCGATTTATACGTTTCGGTTTTTACGTTTTTGTTTATTCATTTTGGTTTGTTGTTCTCTTATAAAGCGGACTATTTGCCAACACAGAATTTTGAGAATATGCTGTCCACGATGTCCTCAGTTGCAGTTGCGCCTGTGATTTCTCCAAGGTAATTGTATGCCTCTCTCAAGTCAATAAGCACACAGTCGATTGTGTCGTTTTTGTGCAGAATTGCGTGTTCAATGGACGAAATAGCACTTTTAAGTGCCGATACGTGTCTTTGTGAGGTGATAAGGTCGCTGTCATAAGCACCCTCTTCATAGACTGATGCAATGGCTGAAGCAAGGCTGTCAACGCCTATACCTTTCATTGCGGACACCTTAAACACGTTGTCCCCCTCAGTCTTCGCACTGAAACCGTCCTTGTCACATTTGTTGTAGACGTAGAGGACTTTGCCCTTTGTGACTATGTCCTCAGGGGTTGTATCCTTTGTGCCGTCAAGGACATAAACAACCACGTCTGCACCCTCTATGGCTTTCAGCGCTCTTTCAACACCAATGCTTTCAACAAGGTCGTCACTGTCACGAAGACCTGCTGTGTCTGTCAGGTTGAGCATAACTCCACCCACCTCTGCGCGGGCGGTGACAGTGTCACGGGTTGTGCCTGCCACATCTGTGACGATGGCTCTATTTTCACCAACGAGAGCGTTGAGCAATGATGACTTGCCCACGTTGGGCTCTCCTGCGATGACGACGTCAACTCCGTGCTTTGCAATACGTCCCATATAAAATGATTGCGCAAGCGTATGCACGCGCGCAAGTACCCTAGGAAGGGCGTTGTCAAGGGCGGGCATAATCTCGTCTTCCATTTCCTCAGGATAGTCCAAAGAGGCTTCAAGGGTGGCTAGGACGGTGAGAAGGTCGTCCATAATCTCGTTGATTTTTGACGCCACTCCTCCTTGCATCATACGATATGCGGCGCGGATTCCTGCACTGCTTTCTGCGTGAATCATATCCGCCACACCCTCTGCATCTGAAAGGGACATTCTGCCATTGAGGTAGGCGCGTTTTGTAAACTCGCCTGCTTCTGCTGGCACTGCTCCCTTTGTGGTTATGGTGCTGACAGCCCCTTGCATAATGCGGACACCGCCGTGAAGATAAAACTCCACTGTGTCCTCTCCTGTAAAGGAGTTGTTTGCAGGGAAAAACACGGCATATCCCTTGTCGGTGAAGCCGTCACCTTGGAATGTGCCGAAAGTCATTTTCAGGGGGTTTTCTTTGAGAATTTCGCCAACTCCTTGACCTTTCTTAAAGAAAACAGCATCGGCTATTTTCCTTGCGTCCTGTCCAGAGACACGCACGATGCCGATGCCGCCAGCCCCTATGGGCGTTGAAATTGCAACTATTGTTTTCATTATCTCTTCTTTCCGCCGAAGCTCTTGAACTTGGGAGGACCAGTCTTTACGACTGCGGGCTTGACGAAGTCGTCGTCATCTGAAAGAAGTGAATAGACCTTTCCGTCAGGGATATCGTCATAGTTTCTTTCAGTCTTTTGAGAATGGGGCTTGTCTGCCTTTTTTGCTCCGTCTTTTCTTCCGTGGTCGCGATCACGATTGTCCTTGCGGTCACGGCGATTGTTGTTTCTTCTTCCGCCCTTCAGTTCAACTCCCTTGGGGACGATGACGACGTGGCGGTTGCTTTCTTCACCTTCGCTGACGGTGGATGCGATCTCGCTGTCTGCAAGTGCGCTGTGAATCACACGTCTTTCAAAGGGATTCATGGGTTCAAGTTCTATTTTTCTTGCTGTACGGTGTGCTTTTTCTGCAAGACGGAGAGCGAGAGCGGTGAGGGTTTCACGGCGTTTTTCGCGGTAGTTTTCACTGTCAACCACCACTTTTTTGAATTCGCTCTTTTCTTGATTTAGATAGGTGAGCACAAGATATTGAATTGCGTCAAGGGCTTCTCCGCGGTAGCCGATTGCCGTTCCGCTGTCTTCGCCGGTGATTTCAATATTCAAAGTGCCGTTGTCGTCTGTCACTGTTGCACGTGACGTGAGCCCCATCTTGTCAAGGATTCCGTTGACGAAGTCTTGGACTTTGGTGAGGGCTGTTTCGATGACAGTCACCTTCACGTGAGCCTTTGAAAAAAGCCCGCCTTTTGCAAGGACTTCAACCTCAACTCTGTCACGGGCAACACCAAGTTGTTCAAGGGCGTTTGCCACGGCAAGGTCGATTGTTGAAGCTTTGACTTCTACAAATTTGTTCATAAATACTCCTATTTTACGTTAACGAGCCTTTTTTGCAACGGGATTTTGGGCTTTTTTCTTATCGACAATCTTGAAGATCAAGTTGAATGCAAGTTGGAACACGGTTGATGTAAGTGAGCTGACCAGCATATAAAGTGCAAATGCAGATGAATACATAATTGCGAACACTGCAGTGATGACGGGCATCATATATTGCATCATCTTCATGCTTGCTTGTGCTTGGTCGGGCTTCTTTTCCTTGCCGTTTGCTTGTTCTTGTGCAGGTGCGGGTGCGCCCAAATTCTTCAACTTTTCAATTCTTTGTTTGAAGGTCTTCTTTTCCTTCTTTTCACCAGTGCCTTGTGCTGCACTCATCAGTTTTTGTGAAATCACACTGAGTGCCAGTGACAAAATGGGCAGGATAAGGAAGCCGTTCCACTTGCCTTCTTTTGCCCAACCGCCTGTGCCAAGGACCTTGCCCATGACGTCTTCATATTCGTCTGCTTGGACGCCGGTGATTCTTGAAGTGACCATGCCTTTTTGACCGGTGACTGTGAGATAGTCAGGGACTGCATTTTGCCAGCCATCGGGGACAAAGATATTCTTGATCCAAAGGAAGCTTCTGCTTTCCACTTGTGCATCGTCATAGTAGAAATTGTACACAGCGGTTTGCGCTATGTCCTTTGCCTCTGCAAAGCGTTCTGCGTTTTCTTCATTTTCCCAATCAGGACGATCAAGTTCTTCTTTCATTGCTTGGTCATAGACGCTGTAGCAATCTTGATAGTCGTTGGCGTATTTCCAACCGACCATTTCTCTAAATCCTGCAAAGATGACAAAGAACACAACCAAAGTGACGATTGTGGGAAGACATGCGCCGAAGGTTGAATATTTCTCTCTCTTGTAGAGAGCCATTTGTTCTTGTTGGAACTTTTGCTTGTCATCGCCGTATTTTGCCTGCAAGATTTCAAGTTGAGGCTTCATACGTTCCATCGCCTTGGCATTTTTGCGAGTGATCATCTTTTGCCAAATGTCAAGGGGTGAAAGGATAAGTTTGAGTATGACAGTAAATGCCACGACAGTCCAACCGATATTGCCGATACCTTCATACAAACTGTTGATGAATTTTGCAATGAAGTGGTTGACTTCAAGGGTTGCGCCCTTGTCGGACACGTCGTAAATTCCTGTATTCTTGTTGCATGCGCTAAGAACGATACAGCATACGCCGATGAGCAACACCAAAGCGTAAACCAGCATCCTTCTTTTGCGTGCGAAATCTAAACGAGCCATTTTGCGTTTCCTCGATAATTTTCTTTGACAGGGTCAAAACCGCCCTTTGAAAAGGGATTGCAACGGAGTATGCGCCAAGAGCCCATCAATATGCCAACGATGACGCCGTGTTTGCGTATGGCGTCAAATGCGTACATTGAGCAAGTTGGTGTATACTTGCAGTTGCGCCCGATATAGGGGCTGAGCATAGCCTTGTACCAGTGCAAGGCGGCATAACACATCTTTTTCAGCATAATCTGCCTGCCTTTTCGAAGATATGTTTCACGTCTTCACAGATGGCGTAGTAGTCGGCGTTTGCAGCCGATTCTCTTGCCACAATAACATAGGTATAGCCGGTGGTGATTTGAGGAAGGATGTTGCCCACCCCCTCTCTTATCAGCCTTTTGACTCTGTTGCGGACGACTGCTCCGCCCACCTTTTTGGAGACGGATATGCCGACCTTCATCCCGTTGCCACGAGATTTTACATAGAGAAGCAGTAAGTGACGAGCAGAAGATTTCTCGCCTTTTTTGTAGACATAACTAAACGCCGATCTTCTTTTCAGTCGGTACTGCTTTTGCATTTTCTATTATGCGGTGAGAACCTTTCTGCCTCTTGCGCGTCTACGCTTCAAGACCTTTCTTCCGCTTGTGGACTTCATTCTTTCACGGAATCCGTGGACTTTGCTTCTTTGTCTTTTCTTGGGTTGGTAAGTTTGTTTCATTATTGTTGCCTCCGTTTAGGATAGTTATTTTCTATAAGTATATATAAAATATACGCTTGCCTATTATAAGCAAAAGTTGATTTTGTGTCAACTGATTTTTCATTTCGGCAAGGTGTTAAGGGGCATATTTTGGGTTTTTGCCCCTTTTTCAGGTTGATTTCGGGGTTTTTGAGCCTACATAACCTCAGGCGCGTCAATGCCGAGGAGTGCAAGACCTTCCTTTATAGTGCGACCAACCACGTCGGTGAGCATAAGACGTGCGTTTTTCACGGCCTCGTCGTCAACAACGATACGATGACCGATGTAGAAACGGTTGAACTTTTCTGCAAGGTCAACTATGTGTCTTGTGACAACGCAGGGTTCACGGAGTTTTGCCGCTTGTTTGACGCTGTCGCCAAAAGTCAAAACACTCTTGACAACTTCATATCCTTCATCGTCAAGGATCGCTGAGAAGTCGACGTTGTTCAGGTCATAGTCACCGCCCTTTCTCAGTGCGCTCTTGCTACGGGCATAGGTGTATTGAACGTAAGGTGCTGTTTCGCCGTCAAAGTTGAGGACCTTGTCATAGGAGAAGACGATATCTTTTATGCGGTTGTTCCACAGTGCACTGAACACAACTGCGCCAACGCCAACGCTTTCTGCGGTCTTCTCTTTGTCTTCAAGGTTGGGGTTCTTTTCCTCGATGATTGCTCTTGCTTTTTCCACAGCTTTGTCAAGGACTTCTTTGAGCCAAACCACTCTTCCTTGACGTGTTGACATTGAGCCGTCTTCCATTGATACCATACCAAATGCGATATGCTCCATATCGTCCTTTCCTGCAAAATCCATAAGTTCAAGCACCTTAAATACCTGTTTAAAGTGCAGATTCTGCTGATAAGCCACCACGTAGAGGCACTTTGAGAAGTCGTATGTTTTCTTGCGATAATAGGCTGCTGCAATGTCACGTGTTGCATACAGTGATGCGCCGTCTGCCTTCACGAGAAGACAAGGGGGCATACCATATTCATCAAGGTTGACCACCTTTGCACCCTCACTTATTTCAAGGAGTCCCTTTGACTCCATTTCGTCAAGACAGGGTTGCATTTTGTCGTTGTAGAAGGACTCGCCGTTGTATGAATCAAAGGTGATTTTGAGGCGGTCGTATATCTTTGAAACTGCCCTCATCGTCACGTCTTTGAAGGTGTCAAAATAGGCGTTTGCTTCACTGTCACCGTCCTCAATGCGCTTGAACCAAGCACGTGCTTCATCGTCAAGAGCGGGGTTATTTTCGCTTTCTTGATGATAGCGGACGTAGAGTGAGTTGAGGAAATATTCATCGTTTTCTGCGATTTCTTCAAGAGATGACCACTTGCGTGTTGCCACGATGAGTTTGCCAAATTGCGTGCCCCAGTCACCAAGGTGGTTGATGCCTACAACGTTGTAGCCAAGGTGCTTGAAGATACGATAAAGTGCGCCACCGATGACTGTTGTTGAAAGGTGACCGATGTGGAAAGGTTTTGCGATGTTGACTGAACTGTAGTCAAGACAGATTGTTTTGCCATTGCCCTCGTCACTTCCGCCGATATTTTCTTTGCCGAGGGCTGAGATGAGAGTTTTTGCAATTGCTTCACGGTTGAGATACACGTTGAGGTATCCGCCCACCACTTGATATTTTTCAACAAAGTCTACGCCGTCAAGGGCGGTTGCCAATTCGTTTGCGATTTGAGGAGGTGCTTTTCTCAACACCTTTGAAAATTTGAAGCAGGGCAAACATACGTCACCCAGTTTGTTGTCTTTGGGCACTTCAAATGCGTTCAAAATATCGTCTGCTGAGATTTGGTCTGTTGCCAGTGCTGATGCCAGTTGTTTGTCAAATAACATAGTTTCCTTTTACGGCGAAGCCGTCGATTTTCTATTTTCTGTTGGTTTTGTTTGTCGGATTTTTGTTTCAACTTTCAGTTGTTTTTCGTGTTTTCCCTTGTCCTATGGACAAAATGGGTGGTTAGAACACCGATTACACATTGAAGCGGAAGAGGACAACGTCGTTGTCTTGCATGACGTATTCCTTGCCTTCACTTCTCACTTTGCCTCTTTCCTTTGCCACGTTGAATGAGCCACATTCAAGAAGGGTTTGATAGTCCACGATTTCTGCTCTAATAAAGCCTTTTTCAAAGTCACTGTGGATTTTGCCTGCTGCTTGAGGGGCTTTTGTGCCCTTTTCAATGGTCCAAGCACGTGTTTCCTTTTCACCGGCGGTGAGATATGAGATAAGACCGAGGAGGTCGTATGAAGCGGACACAAGTTTGTCAAGACCGCTTTCGGTGAGGCCATATTCTTCCATAAAGATTGCTCTATCGTCATCGTCAAGAGCGACAAGGTCTTCTTCAAGTTTAGCACAAAGGACGATGCAACCTGCACCCTCTTCTGCTGCGCCTTTGGTGACTGCTTCTGTGTAGTCGTTTCCACCGATGGTGTTTTCATCAACGTTGGCAACGTAGATGACAGGTTTTGAGGTGAGGAGGAATTGTTCATCAATAAATGCCTTGAAGTCATCGTCAACTGCCATTGTGCGGAGGGGTTTGCCGTCTTCAAGCCAAGCCTTCATCTTTTCAAGACGCTCAACGTCAACGGCGTACTTTTTGTCTGCCTTTTGCATTGAGATTGCCTTGGGGAGACGTCTGTCAATTGCCTCCATATCCGCAAAGATAAGTTCAAGATTGATTGTTTCCATATCACGGAGAGGGCTGACACTGCCGTCAACGTGGGTGATATTTTCATCGTCAAAGCATCTCACAACGTGGACGATTGCATCAACTTCACGAATGTGTGAGAGGAATTTGTTGCCAAGACCTTCACCTCTGCTTGCGCCCTTGACAAGACCTGCGATATCCACAAATTCAAGGGTGGTGGGGGTGATTTTCTTGCTATCATAAAGGGCGGCAAGTTTTGTCAGTCTTTCATCAGGCACTGCCACGATGCCCACGTTGGGCTCGATTGTGCAGAAAGGATAGTTGGCGGCTTGTGCCCCTGCCTTGGTGATTGCATTGAAAAGTGTGCTCTTTCCTACGTTTGGAAGTCCTACTACGCCGAGTTTCATTTTTCTCCTTGTGCGTTCTAATGCGCGATAAGTTAAATACAATATTTTAGTATAGACTAAAAAAAGGAGTTAGTAAAGAGAAAATGAAGATTTGGGAAGGGATAATCCTTGGACTCGTCCAAGGACTGACTGAATTTTTGCCCGTGTCCTCATCGGGGCATTTGTTCCTTTTGGAAAAGTTGGGGGTGGGCAACGAGAGCCTGTTTTTCAACGTATGTATGCACCTAGGCACACTGCTGTCAGTCCTCATTGTTATGAGAAAAAAGTGGTTGCCACTTGTGAGAAAACCTCTTCAAAAAACCAACCTGTGTGTCCTCGTTTCTTGCCTGCCAACAGTGGGGTTTGCGCTCCTAACAAAAGCCCTTGCGCCAACCCTTCTTGAAGGGCAATTTCTTGCCCTCGGTTTTATGATTACAGCGGTGTTTTTGTTCTGCGCTGAAAAACTGCATTTTGACCGAAAACGCACTTTATCTGTCAAAACAAGCGTGTTAAGTGGTGTTTTTCAAGGTGTTGCAGTTTTGCCCGGAGTGTCACGTAGTGGTGCAACAATCACCGCTTTGACCCTTGTTGGAGTGGACAAAAAGGAAGCAGCCGACTTTTCTTTTTTGATGTCAATCCCAGTGATTTTAGGCTCTGCAATCCTTGAAATCCTGCCCTTGATTTCAGGAGATTTTACCCTTGCAACAGCGGACGTTTTGCCCCTAATCCTTGGCACTGTCACCGCCTTTTTGTCAGGGTGTTTCGCCATCAAATTCTTCTTGAAAATGATCTCCACAAAAAGCCTTCTGCCCTTTTCAATCTACACCTTTTTATTGTCGGTTGTGTCTATGTTTTTGCTGTAAAAAAAGACAATAAATTGATGAAGAGCGCGAACATTTCAAGTGCATGTCCCCCTTCCTCACGTGTTTCCCCCTTCTGCCATACGGCAGAGCCCTACGGGCAGGGCAACACTCGGCTCTCGCACATTAAGCAACGTCGCCTCTTTATGCCACTTGTCGCTTTGGTGCAAAAAAAACAGAGCGCACCAGCGACTGCGTACTCTCGTCTGGTGCTCGGCGCTCCCTTCCTCGTCGCCGCTGCTCCTCGCGTTCCGTTTTCGAACGAGTAAGTGCTTATATAAGAACGCCTCAAAATAGTGAAGTCCTAAATCTATCACCTCACCCAAAAGAGTAAAAAATAGACGGGTTGTCATCCGTCATGCTCTGTTTAAGGGGTTGCAGGTTGAATGACTCGTAGTGAGCCTGTGAACGTAATAGTGAGTGAGGGTGCTTGCACAACCGAACGAGCGCCACTATCGACGTGTCGATGGTTCGGCAACGAAGTTGCAAGGGCAAAGCCCTAAGTCTATCAACCCACCCAAAAGAGTAAAAAAAATAGACGGATTATGATCCGTCATACTCTGTTTAAGGGGTTGGTGGGGTTGAATAGACTCGAACTATCGACCTCGCGCTTATCAGGCGCGTGCTCTAACCAACTGAGCTACAACCCCTTGTTATGGTGGAGATGCACGGATTCGAACCGAGGACCTCTTGAATGCAAATCAAGCGCTCTACCAACTGAGCTACACCCCCATAAGTGCTATATGATAATAGCACCCAAAACGACCTTTGTCAAACATTTTTCACAAAATTTTGTTGAAAGATAATATTGAATTTTTATTTGAGTGGTTGTATAATATCAATATATCACCCAAGGAGGCAAAAATATGGATCTCAAAGGAACAAAAACAGAAAAAAATTTGATGGAAGCATTTGCTGGTGAAAGCCAAGCAAGAAACAAATACACTTATTTTGCTTCAAAAGCAAAGAAAGACGGCTTTGAACATATCGCCGCTATCTTCCAAGAAACCGCAGACAATGAAAAGGAACACGCAAAACTTTGGTTCAAGTTGTTCCACGGCATTGGTGACACATACGCAAACCTTCTCGATGCAGCCGCAGGCGAACACGAAGAATGGACAGATATGTACAAGCGTATGGCAGACGAAGCAGAAGAAGAAGGCTTCACCGCAATCGCAGCACAAATGCGCGGTGTTGCAGCAATCGAAAAACTCCACGAAGAAAGATATCGTCGTCTTGCCGCACTCGTCAAAGACGGCAAAGTGTTTGAAACAGAAGACGGCAGTGTTGTTGCTTGGAAGTGCCGCAACTGTGGACACGTCCACGTTGGACCTAAAGCACCCCAGCTTTGCCCTGTGTGTGCACACCCTCAAGCCTACTTCGAAAAGGAATAATCACAACTATAAACAGAAAAGACTGACTGCGGTCAGTCTTTTTTTATTGTTTTGAGTTGCACTCAATACATCTGTCGAAGGTAGGCGCGTAATAGCGCATTTTGTCTTGCCACTTCGTGCGCGCGTGTGATATAATAGGAATATAAACACAAAGGTGATGATATGGTCAATATTGGAAACAGCTGGGATAATGTTTTGAAGGATGACTTCGGCGGGGAGAATTATCAAAATCTCCGTCGCTTTCTTGCGGAGGAATATCGCACCCACACGATATACCCCGATATGCACCACATTTTCAGCGCATTGAAAGAAACAGCTTTTGAGGACGTCAAGGTTGTCATCATAGGGCAAGACCCCTATCACAACCCAGGGCAAGCCCACGGAATGTGCTTCTCGGTTATGCCGGGCACGGACACACCACCCTCTCTCGTCAACGTGTTCAAGGAGATAAAGAGTGACCTAGGGATAGCCAACACCAACCCCTATCTCATAGACTGGGCAAAGCAAGGGGTGCTCCTTTTGAACGCAGTGCTGACAGTCCGCGCAGGACAGGCAGGAAGCCACAGAGGAAAGGGTTGGGAGATCCTCACAGACAGCATCATAAAGAAACTGAACGAGAGAAATGAGCCTATTGTGTTTATGCTTTGGGGCGCATACGCCAGAAGCAAAAAGGGGTACGTCACCAACCCCAACCACCTTGTGCTTGAATGTGCACACCCCTCGCCTCTCAGCGCTTACAACGGTTTCTTTGGGTGCAAGCATTTCAGCAAATGCAATGAGTTTTTGACACAAAACGGACTTAAACCCATTGATTGGCGCACTTAAAACGCCGATTTTGACAAGATTGAAAACAATATCCGCAAAATAGATAACCCCACAAGGAGGCAAACGTCATCATGACCGACCAAGAAATTGCAAGAATAAATGAGCTGGCACGCAAGTCCAAAACCGATGAAGGACTCACCCCTGCCGAGCGTATTGAACAAAGCGAACTGAGAAGAAAATATATTGACAGTGTCCTTGGCAGCCTCCGTGGCAACCTTGACAACACCAAGATACAACACCCCGACGGCACAATCACCCCCTTGAAAAAGGACAAGAACTAAACTGTCTTCATTACGGCGTTCTGCCATGCAATATTTTTTAGACAACAAAAAACCCACTCGGTTGAGTGGGTTTTGTTTTTGAGTTTTTATTGGGTTGTACGGTTGCCTTCTTCCCTATTATGCCAAAGGCTTCATTGTGGGGAACAAGAGGACTTCGCGAATTGAATAACTGTCTGTGAGGATCATCACAAGACGATCAACACCCATACCGAAGCCGCCTGTGGGAGGCATACCATATTCAAGTGCGTTGACAAAGTCTTCATCATAAGGTTGTGCTTCGTCATCGCCTTGTTCCTTTGCCTTCATTTGTGCGGCAAAGCGTTCTCTTTGGTCGATAGGATCGTTGAGTTCGCTGAATGCATTGCCCAGTTCCTTGCCGGTGATGAACACTTCAAAACGTTCAGTAAGTCTAGGATCAGAGGGCTTTTTCTTTGCAAGAGGTGACACTTCAACGGGATAGTCGTAGATGAAGACGGGGCCGTCAAGGTGATCTTCAACAAATGCATCGAAAACTTTGAAGAGCACGTTGCCCCAAGTTTCGTCTGCCTTGATTTCGAGGCCCTTTGCGTTTGCCTTTTCGATGAGGTCTGCAAGGGGTTCGTTGTCGAAGTCCATGCCTTGATACTTCTTGACTGCGTCAACCATTGAGAGTCTTTCCCAAGGTGATTCGAGGTCGATGGGAGTGCCTTGATAAGTTATCTTCAAGGAGTCGCAGACCTTTGATGCGCAGAAACGGACAAGACGCTCGGTGATGTCCATCATGCCAAGATAGTCGGTGTAGGCTTGATAGAGTTCAACGGTGGTGAATTCGGGGTTGTGCTTGGGATCCATACCCTCGTTTCTAAATTGTCTGCCGATTTCGTACACCTTGTCAAAACCGCCCACGATGCAACGCTTCAAGTGAAGTTCGGTTGCGATACGGAGATACATATCAATGTCCAGCGTGTTGTGGTGGGTGATGAAGGGGCGTGCATTTGCGCCACCTGCAAGGGTGTTGAGCACGGGAGTTTCCACTTCATAGAAGCCTTCTCCGTCAAGGAATTCTCTTATTGCAGACACGATTTTGCTGCGCTTGATGAAGAGTTCCTTCACTTCGGGGTTGGCGATGAGGTCAACGTAGCGTTGGCGGTATCTCAGTTCAGGATTGGTGAGTCCGTGATACTTTTCAGGAAGAGGGAGCAATGACTTTGCAAGGAGGGTGACCTTCTTTGCGTGGATTGAGGTTTCACCGGTGCGTGTCTTGAAGACGATGCCTTCCACGCCGATGATGTCGCCCATATCCATCTTTTTGAAGTCTGCATATTCATCTTGACCGAGGTCGTCACGGCTGAAATAGACTTGGATTTGTCCATCGCTGTCAAGGACGTGGCCGAAACTTGCCTTGCCCATGACGCGTTTTGACATAAGACGACCTGCCACAGACACTGTCTTCCCTTCGTGACCTTCATAGTCGCTGAGGATTGCGCCTGCGGTGTGGGTGCGGTTGTATGAGGTGATTTCAAAGGGATTCATATCTCTTTGAACCAAGTCATTGAGCTTTTCAATTCTTACCTTTTTGACTTCGCTGACGTCAACTTCAACGTTGTTGTTGACGGGGGTATTCTTTTCGTTCATAGTGTGCCTTTCTTATTTGATTTCAAGAATTTTGTATTCGATGACTGCGCCATTGGGTGCTGCAACCTTTGCCACGTCGCCCACTTTCTTGCCCATAAGAGCCTTTCCGAGGGGTGATTCGTTGCTGATTTTGCCAGATGCGATGTCTGCTTCGGTTGTGCCAACGATGCGATATTCCATATCGTCACCAAATTCTACGTCGCGGACGAGGACGGTGTTGCCCATTGAAACGTCGTGAGTTGATGCGCCGTCTTCGATGATGACAACGTGCAGAAGTTTTTCTTGAAGCTCTTTGATTTCTGCTTCAACAAAGCCTTGCTCTTGTTTTGCGGCATCGTATTCTGCGTTTTCACTGAGATCGCCGAATTCACGAGCCTTTTTGATGTTTTCTGCGCACTCCATACGACGGACGGTGACCATATAATCGAGCTTTTCTTTGAGTTCTTGCAGACCTTCTTTTGTGAGATAAACTTCTTTCATACTTACCTTCTTTCCTGCGGATAGCAGGAGTGATTCATTTTACGAGAGGACTTGCACGCATACGCGCACACAATGTGCCCAAACGTAAGTTATAATATATACTATGAAATTTTTTAAGTCAAGTGAAAAATGAAATCCGTCATTCTAAAACTGCTATTTCTCGGCATTTGCCGATAGAATATTGAAAAACGGCCCAAAAAGAAAAACCTCTAACAAAAGTTTTTGGCACAAAGTATTGCATTTCCGCAATTTTGTGGTGTATGGTCAAAAAGCCAACGCGCGACGGCAAGAAAATAAAAAGATAAGGAGGCATATTTTTATCATGTCATCAAATAATCAAAAGTACTCCGTTGGGAGTATAGCATTGGCAGAGCCGTACTTTGATTACGTACACACTCTGCCCCTTGTCACTTTTAGTGACGTCAAAAACACAGTTGAGTTGGCACTTGTGTACAACTCGCGAATTTGCAACCAAAACCATTTCAATATAGCAAATGGTTTTATGTTTAATCTTCAAAAAAGAATATCCGTTTCGGGTGAAAACGTTTCTTTGATTGACAGCAGTGGATTGATTATTAAATGCAATCCCGCGACAAATCAAACAGCATCTAGTGCAACCGTGTATGCATTGAATGATGATTCACATCGTATTCTTCGCAGGATTACTTCCGGCTTTGAGCTTGAATACCCAGATTACAGCAAGGAATATTTTAATTCTGACGGCAAACAAACAAGCAGCTTTGACAAGTATGGCGAAGAGATTTTCAGGTTTGTATATAATGGCAACTGGCTTTCATCAATTATTTATCGCCCCGAAGTCAGCACCTCTTACAAGGTGCTTTCTTTTACCCCTAATTCACAAAATCGAATTGCTTCCATCACGTATTTGGCAAATGGAACACCCTTTTCTGTTGGGACTTTTGCTTATACTTCTAGTGGCTTAAGTTTATCTCACTACAGTGGTGTAAATTATGTTTGCAGTTATAACTCAACCGACTCTATATATACTGCTTTTTCCACAGAAAGCAATTCTTTAATCAAAACCACAAACACGCAATCATATAGTTGTTGCAAAACACAATATGCCTATTCAAATATCTTTGGATACAACAAGCAGCGCTACAAACTTGACATAGCTTATTCTATCGGTAGTGGTGATACAAAAAAAGACCAAGTCGTATACGACCTGATTGATTATTACGACAACAATGAAATCAAAATGATGGAAATCACAGATTTCTATGGTGATAAAACAAGAATTCAATATGAAAATCATCACCCCTGTTTTGAGTACGAAATCAAAGATAATGAAGATGAAATGTTTAATGAAGACGGCGTATACCTTGGCAATGTCCACATCCAAAGAAATGAAGATACATCTGGCGTCATATTTTCTGGGAAACAACATTTCACCATAGATTGGTGCCGAGATCACTATCGAGGATGGGGTTTAGAGTTTAATGAGGCTGTTCCTGAATCTGAATTTACAAAAGAAGCTGTGGTCGTTGGTTGGATGAAATGGTGTGAGCCTTATGAATTTGACTTCATTATCAACAACGGTGACCCATATGCAGTGAACATAGAAGCCGCAGATAAATGGCATTATTTTTGTGTTCCATTCAAGAATACTTGGCGAGAAATTGATGTTTACGCAGGCAACGTAGGGCGCCCAGAAACAAAAGACGTACGAATCTTGTTTGTGGATAAAAACATCGCAAGAAATCGCACTAAAATTACAAATGCTAGTGCGTCTATTGAATTCGATTTGAGCGCCTCCACATTCAAAAATACTCCTGCAACAGGAAATGAAATTTCTGGAATGAAGGTGACAGGCCAAGATTTGTTGCGGTATATGATCAATCGCAAGAAAAATCAGCACACAAACGAATTCTATTATGATAATGGTCGCTCTGTCATCACCAATGTTGGAAATATCCAAGCCGTTGACTCCACTGGCAACGCAACTTCTTTCAGTCAAGACTTCGTGCTTACAAATTCATACATAAGAGACGTAGATACGCTCAACGAAAAACACATCTTCAACACCGAAGGAATTTTTTTGGTGATAGAAAAAGAAAGCGCCCTTAGCCCCTATAAGAAGATTGACAGGTATAATGAATATCTTGATCACGCCGTTGAAATAACCAACGTCACAGGAAATCAAGCAGATGACGTTGTAAAGATGATAATGTACAACGACGACCATCTAGTGGACTACGTAATAACAGAGGGAGTGTCTTCAAGGACTTATACCTATGATAGCGAAACAAACTGCACAGCCCTCGTATCTGAAAAAGATGAGTTCAATGTCGTCACCACTTACACAACAGACCCTATTTGGGGTGTAGTGACAAAGGCGACTGTTGGCACACTGGCTGAAACAGAAAGTATCTACACCGAAGATGGCGCAGACTTGCTAACTGCAAAATTCGGCGCAAACACAACTCAAAACAACCTTGTCTATCAAAACGGAAACGTGTCGTCAATGCAATCTGGTGGTATCAACTACGGATTTACTTACGAAAACGGCAACTTGAAAACAGTCAGCAAAAACGGTGCTCTTCTCAAAACCTTTGCTTATGCAAACAATGACAAAGAAGTCACTGCCACCACAAACACCTCTGCAACAGCAAGTTATAATGTGCAAAAAGTGGTTGACGACTTCGGCAGAGAGGTGTCTTTGTCCAACCTCAGAGCAAACACTTATGCACTGTATCCTCATTTTGATGAAAATGGTGTTCACACAAACCTTGGGGAAAATGGAGGCAAAAATAATTCTATTGAAACTTCCACAGACTTGACAAACAATTATGTCACGTACTACGGAACAGTTGTCGACAACGCAAAAACAATTCAAAGAAGTGTCACCAAAAATGGCGATACCGTTGTCAGCACAACAAACGTTGAACAAGATGAAATCGGCAGACTTAAAGACAAAACGTTCACGTCAAGTGCAACGGGGGCAATAAGAGATACCGTGGCATACGCAACCAAAGCAAATGCTTGGGATACAGACAACCGAGTTTCTGTCCACACATACAGCATAGACGGAACGCTTAAAGCGAACAATCAAAACACCTACGATAAACTCAAACGTCTTGTGACAAAGAAAAACCGATTCATAGGTATTGATTTTACAAAAACAATCGAATATAATAAAAGCAGGGTCCAGTACGTCCAAGACACAATTGGCACACATGTTGATTCTGATATTGAGTATTCATATGATGCTCTTGGCAGAATAACCGCCGAAGAAGATGTTGCGGCAGACACAT
This sequence comes from uncultured Clostridia bacterium, assembly GCA_937885645.1. GTDB lineage: Bacteria > Bacillota > Clostridia > Christensenellales > CAG-917 > RGIG4097. The sequence goes on from CALABJ010000006.1 coordinate 62,673, forward strand.
CCAAGTCATACGTGTATGATATGGCAGGTAGACTTGTTCGTGAAAACAACAGCGCCCTGAACAAAACATACACCTACGTGTATGACAGTGTGGGCAACGTGACAAGCAAAAAAACGCATGCATACACAACCGCAAACACTCCCGGCACAGCAACTGCAACCACTGCATTCTCATACGACACAACCCACCCTGATAGGCTGACTTCATTTGGAGGCAAGGCAATAACCTATGACCAACAAGGTTGCCCCCTCACCTATGACGGCAAAACCTACACATGGACAA
>CALABJ010000007.1:0-10085 GCA_937885645.1 uncultured Clostridia bacterium
ACCCGAAGGGTTTTGCGGATAGCAAACGGGGGAAACACGTGAGGAAGGGGGACATATTCTTGACATGTTTGCACTCGGCTATTTATCTTTGCCTTCTAGAAAGGGGGTTATGACTCCACTTATTCCGGGGTGGTGTTTTTCAAAACAAGAGATTAAGTCGTTGGGGGTGGCAATCTTGTATTTGTTTTCGGCATAGTAGGTTTTCAGTGCATTTTGAAAGTCCTCGTCACCCATTATTTCTCTGAGGGTTGCAAAGAGCACCGCTCCCTTTACGTATGCAGTTGCCACGTATTCACCGCTGGTGAGAAATTTGTATATAGGCTTGTCCATAACCCCGTCAAAGCCTAAATTGGACATCCCCATCCACTTTTTATATTCTTCTTCAATGGCAGACAAATCCCTCTTGAAAGCGCTCTCATCTCCTTTCAGGAGATGGTAGTAGAGGGTGGAGAATTCCGCAAGCCCTTCGTCAAGCCAGTGATGATTGACTTGGTCGTTGCCCACAACCCCATACCACCATTGATGAGCGGTTTCGTGTATGACGGCATTTTTGGCGGGAGATGACACAACGGACAACGTGCCGTATTCCATACCACCGCAAGCCATATCGCACTCCACAAGGGTGTAGGTGCTGTAAGGGTAGTCACCAAAGGCGGAAGAGAATTTCTCAATGACGTCAACTGCAAGGCACAATGTGTCGGTAGGGTTTTGGTCGGTTGTGGAGAAGTAGTCCACGGTGATGCCGTCACCTATTTTTGCGGTGGCAGTGTTGACAACAAAATCCTCACTCAAAATGATTGCAAAATCCCTCATGCACTCTCCGTAAAACTCAGTCTTTTTCATTTTGACAGAGTTGCCGTCCAACACCTCATCATTGTCAACAACCCCGCCGTCCTCAGTGTCAAGAGAGGTTGTAGTGCTTGTGCCACTGCCACAAGCAGTGTAGTTGTCGGGGTAAGTCAAGGTGACAAAGTAAGTGCTTGCAGTGAGCACAAAGGGGTCGCCAAAATTATGATATTCATTTTTCAGCCAACCGCTTTCGTCCACCCCACATAGGACAGGATAAAACCCGGTGAGGTTGATTGAATTGTCTGTTTTGCCAAGACGATGACTGCACCTAGGCAGGTCAACTTTGCACTGAAACTCCACCACAACACTTTCACCCGTGTCCACCGAGCAAGGGATTTCAATGATTGTGTCATCTTTGCCAGACAAAACAAAATCGCAGGTTAATCTGTCGATTTTCAAATCTAAAACCTCAATTCCGCCAAAATCGTTGTTGTGGTGATAGAGGTTTCTTTCCTTTTCGTCAAAGGGTGAGCACTCTGCATTTTCCTTGAATGCGTTGGGATATAGATGAAAAGCAAGGCTTGTGAGAGGAGCATTGGTGTTGTTTTGATAGACCACAGTTTCAGTCAACGTCACCTCCTCACCGTCAAAGACCACGTCCATTTCATAGTATGGCTCGGCGTATGAGGCTGGGCTGTTTTTCTTGTTGCAACCAAAAAACAAAATACCCACCACAAGCAAAACAATCAACCCAACTAGGCAAAGTAGGGTTGTTTTGTCATATAACTGTGAAAGTGTTTTCCGCTTTTCCAAGGTATGCTTTTTTGTCATAGTTCACCTATTTGGAATTCAAGGTCAATTCAAGCAGTTTGCCACTGAGCCTTGCTCTTTCAACAATGTTTATAGTGATAGGGGTGTTTGAGTAGGCAATGGGCTCCCCATTGTATGTGAAAAGGTCCTCAGTGAGAGTCCTGCCAAGTAGAAAATTGTAGTCACTGATTATGCGAGGTGGCATATTGTATTGTGGATTGATGACAGAATCAACCTCGTTTATGGTTGAGGATTGCGCATTTTCATTTGAAGCCACCTTGTTTTTGTAGGCGTTGACCTCACTTTCCGCCATTTCATCGTCAACAAAAGGCTTGTTTTCATTAAATTCACCAGTTGAGGTGTCATCTGCAAGGATTTCAACGGCTGTGTCCTTGTCGGCGAGGGAAGTGAGGTCAGTCTTTTTCCTTCTTTTCCTCTTTGCAGAGGCTTTCAACATCACAATTTCACCAACACCTTGCACCTCGTTTGGCTTGATAGAGGTGTCTTCTAGGACAAATTCAGTCACGTTTTCTCCTGAGCAGACAACGTCCAAAACCACACCTTTTTTCACGCCTGTGTTGGTGTAAACTTCCTTGCCGACAACGGTTTTGAAGGCGGTGAAATCCACGTCCTCAACTTTGCGAATATCAGTGAGGTTGTCAACCACAACCGCATCGCCAACAGAGGAAATTGCAGAGGGTGGAAGGAGCAAAACACACTCATCTTTTATGCATAAAAAATATGCAATTTTCTTCAAGGACAAGTCCAAAATGCAGTCGGCGATTTTGCCGATTATGCAAAAATCATTTTTGGACAAAACGGACAAATTTTTCAAAGTCAAAAAGTTTCTCATAGATTTTCTCTCCACTGAAACTTATGAACAATTTTCTCAGGATATAACTTGGCGTGCAAAACCGCCACTTTAACTGCCAAAAACCGACAAAAATTGCACTAGATTGGTGATTTCGTCTTAAAACAGGGAGAAAATAGGGTATGAAAACCTCTTCTGAAAAATACCCACTTATCCCCCGAGTTGTCCACAATGAACTCGAAAAATGTGGATAACTTCGTTGACAACCCTGCATAATTGTATATTGACGGAATAAACGAAAGGGGAGAAAAATATGCATAAACTATGTGCATAATGATAGACAAAAAAGTGATTTCTGTGTTGTTAATTTTGTGTCTCACTGTCACTGCGGTGGCCGTGCCTGTGGGGGTGACGGTGGCAAAAACCGAGGTGAAAACCATTGTCATAGACCCCGGTCATGGGGGTATGGATGCAGGGGTGTCCTCTGCCGGCGGAGTGAAGGAAAGCGACCTTGTTTTGACCCTTTCACGGGTGCTTGCGGACTATCTTGAAAGTGGTGGTTTTAAGGTTGTTTTGACAAGGAAAAACAAGTCCGCACTGACAGAGGGCAAATTCATCAAAAAGACGGACATGCAAAAACGGCTCAAAATAATTGAAAGGGCAAAGCCTAGCCTTGTTGTCAGTCTGCACCTAAACTCCTTTACGGATAAGTCACGAAGAGGGATACAAGTGTTTTACGGCAAAGAGGACTCAAAGGATTTTGCAAAGGAAATGCAGAGAGTGCTCAACGATGAATTCAATCTCCCCGACGTAAAGCGGGATTTCAGCGCACTATATGCCGACAAATATCTTCTCACTGAAAGCCCTTGCAGTGCGGTCATCATAGAGTGCGGATTTTTGTCAAACCCCATAGACACCCAAAATCTTCTTGATGAAAAGTATCTCCACCGCCTTGCTTACACCATTTTTCAAGGGATAGCGGTGTGGTGGGATAGAGGTGAATGAAAATCACTCTTTACACGGGCGGGATTTTGTTTTATAATAATTGTATTGTAATAAACATACCGATAAGGAGCAGTTATGGAAGAAAAAGACATCACCACCGAAGTAGTGGCAGAAGGTCCCGGCGAAATGCTGGACGCACCCACTGGTGGCAAACGCTTGAAACTCAACTATCCCAAGACCTTCAAAGTCGGACTTGCATTTGCGGGAATTTGTCTTTTCTGGAACGCATACGACTTTGTCATCCCCCTTCTTCTTGAACACGCATACGGTCTTCCCAACGCACTTCGTGGCTTGATTTTGGGTCTTGACAACTTGCTTTCACTGTTTATGCTTCCTCTGTTTGGCAAGCTCAGTGACAATGCACACGGCAGATTGGTCAAGAAATTTGGCAGACGAACACCTTTCATTGTCATAGGCACCTTGTGTGCTGTGGCACTTATGGTCTTCGTGCCGGTGGTCACCTTGAATCAGCAGAAAGCAGCGGATGCAGAGGCAGCAAGGATAGAGTCCTATCTCAACGACGACGCTTGGATGGAATCCCACCTTACAGAGTGGTATGACAATGCAGTGTCAGGCAAGGGCAACAGCTATGAAGTTGACCTTGAATATATCTCCCGTGACGGCCTCACAAGAGAAGACTTCATTGCAATCAGATACAACGACAAGATGGAACACAAGACTGGATTCCTCGGTTTCATCGGCGAAGAGAAGTTCCTCTATGACGGCGTAGAAATTGCAAAAGACGACCTTGACACCCTCTCCCCTGACGGAGTGAGAACTTATCAAGAAATCCTTGACGGCAACAACCTCTACAAGAAGTTTGTGGCAAGCTCAGTGAACGACTACATCAGTGACGTCATCTACGAAACTCATACGACGTCCGAATCAGGCGTCAAGAGTTTGGCAGTTTATATGGTCATCTTGCTCCTTGTCCTTGTGTCAATGGCAACCTTCCGTAGCCCTGCCGTCGCACTTATGCCCGACGTGACACCCAAACCTCTCCGCTCACAAGCCAACGCAATCATCAACCTCTGTGGCGGTCTTGGTGGTGCAATCTCCTTCCTCATCTACACAGTTGTCCTCTTTGGTGAAAGACTGCACAACTACGTCATTATCTTCGGCGCAGTTGCAGGCGGTATGCTCCTTCTCCTTGCAGGCTTCCTTGCTCTGGTCAAGGAAAGAAAGATGGTCAAGGAGTGCCAAGAAATCTGCAAGGAATTCGGCATTGACGACTTTGATGCAGAAGAAAGCGAGGAGACAAAACGTCACGCAGAGTCCTTCATTGAAGAGGTTGGTGAAGCCCCTGCTGAAGACAAGCCCGAACTGAAACCCGAAGTCAAGGAACTTGTCAAAGCAAAACTTGCCAAAGTCAAGTCACCCAAGGAATGGTGGGGCGCAAAGAGTGACCTTGAAAAGAGCAAATTCAAGTCATTTGTCCTCATCCTTGCATCAATCTTTATGTGGTTTATGGGCTACAACGCAGTGTCCTCAAACCTCTCAGTTTACACAACAAAGGCTTTGAACCTGTCCGCAGGTGTGGCATCAATCATCTCAGGTGTCAGTATGGCAGTCAGCGCAATCGCATTTATCCCCGTTGGATATATGGCAGTCAAACTGGGCAGAAGAAAGACCATCATGATCGGCTTTGCCCTTGCAGTGGTGTCCTTCATCCTCATCTGTTTTGCAGTTGCACCCAACGACAAAGCAATCATCCCCACAGTGCTCTTTGCATTGTTCTACTTGATTGCAGGCTTCGGTCTTATCATCGCAAACGTCAACACCTTCCCCATGGTGACAGAGTTGTCCACCGCAGAAACAGTTGGTCAATACACCGGCTACTACTATATGGCAACAATGTCCGCCCAAGCCATAACCCCCGCCCTCGGTGGCGCAATTATGGACGCAGGTCAAGACAAATATCTCTTCCTTTACAGCGCAATCTGCGTCGTGATTGCAATCGTCCTTATGCTCTTTGTCAAGCATGGTGACAGCAAGCAAATTCCCGGCGAAAAGAAGAAGAAACTGACAAAAGAAGAGAAGAAGCAAATTAGGCTTGAAACTCTCGAGAATATGGATTAATCTAAAACAACAATAAAAAACCCCGTCAACTGACGGGGTTTTATTTTTGCTTATTTTTTACAGTGCTTGGTCGCCGAATTTTATCACGTTAAACTTGCGCATAATTTCACTGACGAGGAGGCTGACACCAACAGGAATAACAAACAAGCACAGGGCAATGCCAAGGCCAAGTTTCCAGTCGGGTATGACACCGAGAGAAGCGTCTATCGTGCCAAACACACCCACAAGACCTGACGTGCCCATGCCACCGCCAGCTGCGTTGCAACGTAGGTCAAGAAGGACTGCAACAAGTCCGCTCACTGCGCTTGCCACAATTTCGGGCACCATAATCACAGGTTTTTTCATTATGTTGGGGATTTGAAGCATAGACGTGCCTATGCCTTGAGAAATAAGTCCGCCCCACTTATTTTCACGGAAACTGCATACGGCAAAGCCCATCATATGAGCGGCGCAACCTGCAACGGCAGCACCCCCTGCGATTGCAAACACTTCGGGGTTTTCAAGAGCGGTGTTTGATGTTGCGATTGCAATCCATATTGCGGCAGAGGAGGTAGGCATTGTGAGGAGCACACCCATTACCACTGCGACAAATATACCCACCAAGATTTTCACCGCACTGCCTGCCTCGATTGCAAGTACGAGGACCACTGCGATGAGGTCGATGAGTTTGATGAAAGGCCAAGCAATAAATATACCTGCAAGGGACAATATCATCATGCCAAGGGGCACAAGGACGATATCCAGCTTTGTTTTGCCTGCATACAGACCTGCAATCTCAATGGTGAGGACGGCAAGGACGTATGAGCCGATAGGGTTGCCCGGTGCACCAAATTTGAACACAAAGGGCGCACCGCTGACAAGAGTGTCCACAAGACCCCCAGAAAACGCACCAATCATACCAGTGACGGCGGCGGTGAAGATGACAAGGGGTTTTGCTTTAAGTTTTAATGCAATGCCCACGCCGATGCCTGCGCCCATAAGCATTTTTGCAATGGAAGCAATGGTGTTCAGCACCGTAGCAAAAACGTTGTCACCGCACCAAGATGCGATTTGCGCCAAGATTGTGCCTGCAATAAGGGTGCAGAAAAGCCCCTGCGCCATACCGGTGAACGCATCGATAAAGTAGCGATTGAACGCCTTTTTCAGTTTTGAGGGCAGTTTAGGGGTGTTTGCAACATAACCGAGAATGCCGTCCTTCTTTTCTTCAAGGACGGTTTCGGCGGGATTAAGTTCAGGATTTGTCAAGAGATTTCTTCCTCCAAAAGATGAGCCACAGCGGTGACGGACAGAGCAAACAATCTGCCAACGTCCTCTCTGCGAACGACTCGCTCCACAGCATCGTCGTGCTTTGCTGTGATAGTGGCCGAAGGAATGTTAAACTGTGCAAATGCATTTGATATGAAGCCGTGCAGACAAGCCACTTTGTCTTTCACGGAGTTGTTTTCATTGATTTCGAGGTGGAGGCCTTGTTCCTTTGCGGAGTTGATGACTGCATCCACCACAAGGTCGGAGTGGTTGATGCCACGGAGATAGTCTCCTCTTGTGACGCCAAAGTTGTTGTCAAGGATATCGCCGATGCAAAGCACTCTTGCATTGTTGAACTCTGCGTGATTCTTCACAAAGGCTCGTGAGCCACCGTGTGCGGAGTTTTCGCCGCCGAAGGAGGCAAAGACCATGCGGACGTCGTCGGGGAGAAGGTCGGGGTTTTCAACAAAGTAGGCGTAGGTTGCAAGAGCAACTGAGGTTGCCACACCACCTCTGTCACGAGCGTGTTTCTTTGAAAGAGAGAAGTGGGTGAAAAACACCGCAATCCCTGCCACCGATGACAGGAAAGGCACTATGGTGAGGACGGTGATGACACCAACAGAAGAAGTGCCAACAGCCATTTTCACAATGCAACATACGATGAAGATGAGCACTGATATGGGTGCCATAACCATTGCAAATGAGCGGAGCTTTGCAAAGTCAAAGATTGCATTGCCAAGGGCTGCATCGTGATTTGAGCAGATGATGATTGTGCGCTCTTTGCTTCTTTCACAAACACTGGGTGCGCGCTCACTGACCACGTTGTAGGACACCTTCTTAGGGAGCAAACCTTTCAGTTTTCCCCCACCGCCAAGGAAGAGGAGAAGGATTGCAACACAGCCTGCAATGAAGAGGACGAGGGCAACAAGGGTGAGCACGATGCCTGTGGCTCTATGCCACACAAAGGACAAAAAATAGAGAACAAGACAAATGGCAAACCAGCAGCCAAGGAGAGTCAATGACCCCCTGCCTGCCATAGGGCGAGCCTTGTATGCTTCAAGGCGCACCTTTGCGCTTGTTTCCATATGAAGACGGTCGCGAATAAGCCTTGCGGTTGCGGTCTCTTCTGCGGTGCCGGTGAGTCTGCCTTTCAGGTCACCCAGCTTGTCGGAGAAGTCCTCAACAAAGTCGCAAGCATCGTCGATGTCGTCACTGGACAGCACTAAGTTGTTTGTCTTCAATTCATCCATAATTTTATTATAATACACCTTTTGAAAAAAGCAAACAAAAAAATCCCTCAATCGTTTATAAAACGATTCCCCTGCGTGAGGATAAAAAAAAGAGAGAACAGAGTGTGACGTCCGTTCTCTCATTGTTTTTGCTTGAAACAAGGGTTTATCTGTTAGATTTGCTCGATAATGTGCTTTTTGCGTTGTTTGCCCATAAAGAACACAACAAGAGCATTGTAGCCTGCATTGCCACTGACAAGGCGATTGATATAGCCGAATTTGATGGGAGGGATTGTGGGAACTGCCTCTTTAAGACGTCTTGCAAGATTGTCTGCGTCTGCTTGGTTGCCTGTGTGAGCAACGAGGATAAAGTCGTTGCGTCCTTCTTCATAGTAGTCTGCGAAGAAACGAGTGATTTCTGCCATTGCCTTTTTTCTGCCAAGTGCTTTGCCAAGAAGAGCAATCTTGCCGTCGTTGTTCAGTTCAAGGATAGGCTTCAGTTGCATCACCATGCCAAGGAGTGCTGCGATGGTTGAAATACGTCCGCTGTGCTTCAAGTTTTTCAAGTCGTCAACGATGAAGATGTGGTGTGCGTTGTTTTTGTTTTCTTCAAGCCAATTGATGACTTCATCCATGGTTGCCCCTTCTGCTTGCATCTTTTGTGCGTAATAGACAAGGAGACCTTCACCGCCTGCGCCAGAGATTGAATCCACAACCTCAATACGTCTGCCGGGGAACTCAAGGCGGAGTTCGTTTGCCACGGCGCAGATGCTGTCATAGCTTCCGCTCATACCAGAGGAGAAAGAGATGAAGAGGAGGTCTTTGTCGCTTTCTTCAAGGACCTTTTTCAGCATAACGTATGCTGTATGACGGTTTACTTGCGCCGTCTTGACAAGGTGTCCTTGTTTCAAGAGGTCATAGTAGTCCATCATAGGAGGGCAATCTTCCTCAAATTCATATTCCTTGCCGGCCACTGAAAAGGGCATAGGGAGGCGTGTTGTGGGATGATCTTCGTAGTAGCCAAAATAGAGGTCGGCCGCGTTGTCGGTGGTGATGATGAAATCTGACATAAAATCCTTTTAGGCTTGCGCCATATATCTTTATTCCAACACATTATACCATTTTGTTAGTGAAATGTCCATACAAAAGCAAAAATGTTGAAAATCATGGGAAACATTAAATAATTATTGCTCTATCGAGGTGTTTTGGGTATAATAGAATTATGAAAAAGGACAGAATCACCATTGACAATTTCCGTGATATGGGCGGGCTCAACACCCCCTACGGCAAGATCAAAGAAGGCAAACTCTATCGCACTTCCACCCTCATCGCCAAGACTGAGGCAGACAAGTACTTCATCGAAGGACTTGATTTGGACTGCATTTTGGACTACCGCACCACCGATGAGGCAAAAGAGAACCCCGACTACGTCCCCGAGGGCGTAGAGTATCTCCACGTGCCTATCCTCCGTGAAGACGGGGCACTTATTGGCCTCACGGACAAGGCAAAGCTCAAGTTCCTCCGCGCCACCCCCGAAATGTCAAAGGCACTCATCGAGGGCATCAGCGCAACCTACAAGGAAATGCCTTTCTCTCTTGGATATAATGAACTTTTCAAGCGTATGGACGAAGGCAAAACCATCGCTTTCCACTGCACCGCTGGCAAGGATAGGACAGGCATATCTGCAATGCTCATCGAAATGGCTTTTGACCGTGACCTTGACGACATCAAGTATGAATATATGCTGTCCAACGATATGCGCTACGCCACAAATATCCGCATCAAACGCATTATGAAGATGGTGTTTGCCCCCAAGCACGCCATTGATGCTTGCTGGTATGCCCTCACCAACCACATGGAAAACTTTGAAGTGGCACTTGAGCTCATACTTGAAAAGTATGGCACTTTCAAAAACTACTTGAAAGAGCACTTCGGCGTCACCGAAGAGCGCATAGCAAAGTGGCGCGAATTTTATATTGAAGACTAAAACCGCGCTATTTGGCGAATAACTTTGGACGCGATTGACTTCGTAGCAATCGCTATTCCGTCACTTCGTTCCTTACAACAGCAAATCCCACGAGCAGTCACGTACGACAAGTACGCTCCTGTCCGTGGGA
>CALABJ010000008.1:0-18431 GCA_937885645.1 uncultured Clostridia bacterium
GCAAATGGGGGAAACACGTGAGGAAGGGGGACATATTCTCTCGCGGGATTTTGCACTTAATGTATAAGAAAAAAGCCACTCAATTGAGTGGCTTTATCTTAATTAAATCTTTCTTTGAAAGTTTTTCCAAACTTCAGGGTGGGAGCATTGCTGGCAGGGATTGTGATAGGCTCCATTGTCACAGGATTGAATCCTTGTCGCTCTGCTTTTGCTTTAAGTTCGAAAGTGCCAAGGCCTGCGATTGCAACTTTTTCGCCATCTTTCAGGGCTTCGGCAACCACTTCTGCGTATGCATCAACTGCTGCGGCTGCATCTTTCAGTGAAAGGTCTGCTTTTTCTGCAAGTGCTCTAATAAATTCTGCTTTGTTCATATTTGCCTCCTATTGTCCAATTTGTGGACTACCTATATTATACCCTACAAAAGGGAATTAATCAACATTTATTTACACAATTTGGCAATTCTGTCGATTTTCTCGTCTTCAAAAAGTCCTCTAACAATTTTAAGAAATTGTTTTTTGGGCGGGCAGATTTGCGGTTTTGTATTGATAAAGTGGAAAAATTGATATTTACATTGATTTCAGCCTTTGATATAATTATATCAATGATAAAACACCCTATGGAGGAGAAAATTATGGCAACTGACCTTTCAAAAGGCTATGGACTTTCAAAGTGGGACAAAGCTCAACCCATCTATGATGAATTGAACAATTTGACTTCTCAACCCATCTATTGCGTTTCTGACGAAGCACTCAAGGAAACCCTTGAACATTTCAACACCAAGTGCGTCAAGTCAAAAGAAATCACAACAACAGCAAAGAAGTATATCCCCGGCGGAGTTCAACACAATCTGGCATTCAACTTCCCGTTCCCCATCTGCATGACAAAGGCAGAAGGCGCATTCCTTTACGACCTCGATGGCAACAAGTACTATGACTTCTTGCAAGCAGGCGGTCCTACCATCCTCGGCTCAAACTATGAACCCGTCCGTGAAAAGGTTTTGGAACTCCTGAACACTTGTGGCCCTGTCACCGGTCTTTTCCACGAAGGCGAACTTCTTCTTGCAAAGAAGATCAGTGAACTTATGCCCGGTTGCGAAATGTTCCGTATGCTCGGCTCAGGCACAGAATCAGTCATGGCAGCAATCCGTGTTGCACGTTGCGCAACCAAGAAAAAGCGCGTCATCAAAGTTGGTGGTGCATACCACGGCTGGTCAGATCAAATGGTCTATGGCTTGAAGATCCCCGGAAGCAGACAATTCCTCGAATCACACGGTATCCCCGGTGGCTCATACAAGACCACTGACGAAGTCCGTCCCAACGACCTCAAGATGCTTGAAAAGATGCTCCGCAGAAACACCAGAAAAGGTGGCACTGCAGCAGTCATCGTAGAACCCGTTGGTCCTGAAAGCGGAACACGCCCCATCGACCTTGAATACAACGAAAAAGCACGTATGCTTGCAAAGAAATACGGCGCACTCTTCATCTTTGACGAAGTCGTCACCGGTTTCAGAGTTGGCATCCACGGCGCACAAGGCTACTTCTTCGGCAAGTATGACTATGACAAGGAACTCCCCTTTGAATGGATCATCGAAGACAAGAAGATCGTCGACGGCAAAGTTGTCAAATTCAAGCGTCAAGCAACAGGCCGTGATATGTATCCCGACCTTACAATCTTCGGCAAAGTTGTGGCAGGTGGCTATCCCTCAGCAGGTGGCGTCGGCGGCAAGAAGGAATATGTGTCACTTATGGCAGCAGGCGTTGCAGGCATGGGCAAGAAGGCATACGTTGGCGGCACTCTTGCAGCAAACCCCTTGAGCTCATACGCAGGCTACTGCGCAATCTGTGAAATCGAAAAAGAAGACGCATGCGCAAAAGCAGGCAGAGCAGGTGACCGTCTCACCGCAGGCCTCAAGGAACTTGTCAAGAAGTACAACCTTCCTTACGTCGTCTACAACCAAGGCTCAATCGTTCACCTTGAATGCACAGGCGCAATGAGCTTTGACTTCAGCCATATGAATCTTCTCGGCTCAGTGATTCCTATGCTCAAGAAGAAACCCGAAATGCTCCGCAGAAAGGTCGCAATGGAACAAATGGGAGCAGCATATATGGCACACGGCATCGTGACTCTTGCAGGCAGCAGACTTTACACCTCAATGGCAGATACCGATGAAATCATCGACGGCGCACTTGAAAAGTTTGAAGAAGTCTTCAAGACCATCGTCAAATGCGAAGACATCTCACGTTTTGAAAAGAAACATTAATCATCATCAGGCGACGGGCAACCGTCGCCCTTTGATTGAAATCTGATAAACTACAACCTTTGGTTGTATAGGAGAAAGTATGAATCAACAAATCGTATCCAACATCTCAAAGTATGCAGGTATGCTTTCAAAAGAAGGCTTCACCGAATGTGGCTATCTTGCAGTGAAGGCTGACGGCGGTATGTACATCACCAACGCATATTCCGTCTTTGAAAACCTCACCGCAGAAGACATCACCTTCGTCACCAACAAGACCGTCACAGACCTTGACGGCAACTTCCGTGCAGCAGCGCTCATCCTTTTCAGCGTCTTCAAAAACAACGCAGACTTGGGTGCAGCAGCCATCGTGGACAGCAAGAGCATAGTTGAATTTTCTGCAAAGAGAAAGACACTCACTCCTCTCCTTGATGATATGGCACAAATCGACGGCATTTCTGTGAGATGCGCAAAGCAAAACAACGCAGTTGAAGTCATCATGGCACTTTCAGGCCTCCGCAACGCATGTTTCCTCCCCGAAGCAGGCGCAGTGGTCACTGGCAGAACTCTTGATGAAGTCTACACAGCAGCACTTGTCCTTGACAAGGCTTGCAACTGCTATCTCCTTGCAGAAAGAAAGGGCGGTGTCCATCCTCACAGCCTCCTCAACGCAGTGCTTGAACACGTTGTTTACAAACTGAAATATTCAAAGAAGAACCAAGACAGCCAAAAGGCAGCAGAAGAGGGCAAAGAAGTCCACACTGAAGAAAGACCTTCCGCAATCGTCACTGACGAGCAAAAGGCTCTTGCACAAGCAGTGAAGGACGCAGGTGTCCGCCTTCTTGAAGAAAACCTTGTCCAAGGCACATGGGGCAACATCGCAGTGAGATGCGGTGACAAACATATGCTTGTCACTCCCACAGCCCTTGACTACATTATGCTCCAACCCTCACAAATGGCAGTGGTCAATTTGGAAGACGGCGAGTGGGAAGGCTCAAACAAGCCTACAAGTGAAAGAAAGATGCACGCAGCACTTTTGAACGCACACGCTGACGTCAATGCAACCATCCACACCCATCCTTTCTATGGTTGTGTGCTTGCAGCAATGGGCAAAGACCTCCCCGTGCCTGAACAATATCGTGACGTCCTCGGCGACACAGTGCCTTGCGCAAAAGCAGCACTCCCCGGCACAAAGAAACTTGTGAAAAACGTCACCTCAGCCATCGGCGACAGCAAGGCTTGCTTCCTTGGCAACCACGGTGTCATCGTCATGGGCAAAGACCTTGAAGACGCATTCAAGATTTGCAGAGCCCTTGAAGACGCATGCCGTGACTATCTTCTCGCAGAATAATAGAGAAGTGATCAAAACAAAAACCGCTCTTTTGAGCGGTTTTATTTTTGAAATGAAGTGCTGAAAACAAAATAATAAATTTGTCAAACAGACAATCGCTGTGTTGACTGCCGTTTATTTTTAAGATAAAATATAAAAAAACTCAAAGGAGGATACTATGGATTGGCAAGCAATTTGGAATAGTATCGTAAATTTTTTCAAAAGCAACGCTTGGAACATATTGTGGTTTTTCGTGATTTTGGTGGTTGGCATAATCGTAATCAAAATTGTGCTTAGACTGGTCAAAAAACTTTTTAGCAGAACGAAAATTGAAAAGATGGCACAGCAGTTTGTCATCACCATCTTAAAGTTCGTTTTGTATTTAGCTTTGGTTTTGTTGTTGCTTTCACAAATCGGAATTGAAATTTCGGGCATTTTGACCGCATGCAGCGCAGTCATCTTGGCTGTTGGTATGGCACTGCAAAACAGCATTTCAAACGTGGCAAATGGCATCATAATCATCTCAAACAAGATGTTCAAGAAAGGTGATTATATCATCACAGGTGGGGTTGAAGGACAAGTGACGGACATCAATTTCCTTTTCACCACGTTGATCACCACTGACAACAAAAAAATCACCTTGCCCAACTCTAATATTTTGAACGGAGAAGTGACAAATCTTGGAGCATATCCCACACGCAGAGTGGATTTTATGTTCTCCGTGGCATACGAAACAGACGTGGAGTTGGTCAAAAAAATAGTCACAGACGTTATGAAAAGCGACGGAAGAGTGCTTTTAGATCCCGCCCCTTTTTGCAGACTCAAAGTTTTGGGCGCAAGCAGTATAGATTTTGCTGCAAACTGTTGGTGTGACAACAGCGATTACTGGGATGTCTATTATTACGTCATCGAAAACGTCTACAACGAGTTCAAACGCAACAACGTTTCAATCCCCTACAATCAACTTGAAATCCGTGAAAGAAAGGATAACGTGGTTATGCCAGTCACCACCGCACCTCTTCAAGAACGTGTCGAAAAAATCCGAGAAGTAGAAGAAGAAAGGTTTGATTTCGAGCACGAAAGTTTGGCAAAGTTTTTGCACACGAAGCACAAAAACAGAAAGGAAAAGGAAGAACGTGCAGAAGAGCAACCCAAAACTGAAGACAAACAATAACCATTACAAAAACAAAACCGCTCAAACGAGCGGTTTTTCTTTTTGTTGTCTACAATAAAGTGCTATTTGGTGACAAAATAGACTTTTGCCATAACTTGGGGTGTCAAGGGTTTGTCGTTGTAGTTGGTTGCAACTGACGCAATCTTGTCAACGGTTTCAATGCCCTCAACGACTCTGCCAAACGCTGCGTATTGTCCGTCAAGGAATTTGGCGTCTGCGTGGCAGATGAAGAATTGTGACGATGCTGAGTTGGGGTGTTGCGCTCTTGCCATAGAGATGACACCACGGACGTGAGAGATCGTGTTTTTCACACCGTTGTAAAGGAATTCACCACGGATGTTTTCCTTGCTTCCACCCATACCCGTGCCTTCGGGATCACCGCCTTGAATCATAAATCCACTGATGACGCGGTGGAAGATGAGACCGTTGTAGAAGCCTTGTCCAACAAGTTTCTTGAAGTTGGCAACAGTGATAGGCGCATTTTTGCCGTCAAGTTCGACCACCATACTATCACCGCTTGTCATTTCAATTTTTACGAAGTCTGTTTCTTGGTTTGAAAGTGTAAACATATTTCACTCCTAAAATAAAATGTACAGACATTATAGCACGGCGTTGGAAATAATAAAATATATTTTTGCAAAATGCTTCAAATTGCTTGCCTAAGTTTTGGATTTGGTGTAATATATCAATGCTACGGAGGCATAGCCCAGTTGGTTAGAGCGCTACGTTGACATCGTAGAGGTCATAAGTTCGAGTCTTATTGTCTCCACCAAAAAACAATCTCGTTCGCAAGGACGAGATTTTTTTTATCCAAACCGAAGGATTGGTATGTCATCAATGCAAAGCATTGTATGTAATCACGCTTGCGTGTATGTGATATGCCGTTCGGTTTGATGTCATACAAAACGATGTTTTGATTGCATACATTGTTTCCAATGATTTCATACACGGCGGAGCCGTGATTTAGCAGTGCGTTTGGTGGGAGAGCCACTCGGCAGAAAGAAGACGGCAACTTGTGTTGCCCGACTTATTGTCTCCCATTTGTGTCGACAAAATGACTCAAACAGGGTGGTTTGCACCACCCCCACACACGGAGTGTGCGTATGACCTCTAGTCATAAGTGGCGTTCGGCTAAATGAGTGAACTCACTCGCCTCACTATTACGGCATAAATGCCTACGAGTTTTATTTCCACTCGGCAGAAAAAAGACGATTTTGTTAAACATTGTGACAAAATCCGTGACAAAAAACCGCTCGTTTGAGCGGTTTTTGTTTTATTCGTCAAGGTCGGTGGTTATGTCGTCTGGGATTGGGGTGGCAGGTGTGAGAGTGCCCTCTGCGGTATGTGCGGGGGTGCTTTCTGCAGGGCTATTCTCGGAGGGTTCTCTCTTGTAGACGTCGGCGGAGAAGAGCATATTGAGAGTTGCTTTGCTCCTAAATATATTCATAAAGTTGAGGCTACGATATGCCACTGCCAATTTGCGGAAACTATCATAGGATAACGCACGCCACACACCACACACGATGCCTATGAGCACCATACCTATACCGATGCCGAAGGTTGCGCCAAGGCTGTCCACCATGACGTCAATCATATGTGCGAATCTGCCCTCTGCAAACATCTGCAAAAACTCTGAGAAGAGCGCACTGCCCACACCTGCCAACACGGCGAAGAGGGGAGCGAGATATTTGCGCTTTGCAAGGAAATAGAACACTCCAAGGAAGCCTAGTCCTAGAACTGCAAAGAGAGAGAAGTGTCCCATAATCTTGCGTACAAAGGTAGCAAAATCATCAAAGATTTCAACGTCAAGTGTCTTTTCGGTGTAGATATTTGGGTTTTCAACAGAGGTTGCGCGGATGACAACTGTGCCAAGGCGCTTAGGTTGCAGTTTGCCCTCCTCGTCAATAGTGCCGTTGCCGTTGACCACAGACCATACAATCTCGTCATCTGCATATTTAGGGCCGACGTAGGCTTTCAAACGTATTCCGCCGTAGATGGACACGTTGCTGTCTGTGAGGATATCGATATATTCAACGGCAGGGGTATGCACGTTGACGATTATGGTGAAGGACACGCTGTCGTCATATTCGGACACCACTTTCATCTCTATTGTGCCTGCATCTAAGCCGATAACACCGTGCTCGGTGACTCGTGCTGCGTCGTTTTCAGAGGGAATTGTTGCTACGGTCGTTGCGCAACCTTCAGGATAGAAAACAATATCAAGCTTTGAGATGTTCACCACATCGCCCACCATAATGTCAATTGTTGTAGGGCCAGTGATTGTTTCGGGGACTATGATTGCATCAATAATGCCGTCATCGGGCTTGTCTGTGCTTCCACCGCCGCCAGAAGAGGGTTTTTCCTTTGTCACCACATCGAAGGTGTATTGCCAGTGCAAATCACCAAGGTCAAGGGTGGCAGTGAAGGTTGCAGTGCCAACGCCTGTTGCAACTATGACACCGCCCTTGTATTCAGCAATGCCATCATCACTCGAAGTGACGTCAAAGAGGGAGAAACGATAGTCGCCGTTGTTGATGGTGAGATACATTCTTCTGCCCACTGTCAAAGGGTTTTCTTCTGTGCCGTGGACTTTGTCGTTTGTATCGACGAGGGCGAAGGTGAACTCAGTGTCCTCAGTAGGACGCTCTATGCCGTAGCTATAAAGGGTGATGATATTTGAATAGATTTCGGGATTGCTGACAAGATAGGCGCGAATCTTCACACCTTGAAGAGTTGATATATCAGTGAAAGTGACAAGCCCGTTTTCATCAATGGTGGCGGTCCTTTCGTTTTCGGGGATAGGGTTGCCGTCTTGGTCAACAAAGTCAAAATAGTACGCTTCGGGATCTGCGCCTGAGGGTTGATAATTGACTTTCAGTTGCACCGAATCTCCGGGGAAAAGTCTATTTGTGGATTTGTATTCCGGTGCGGAAAGAGTAAGACCTCTCACTGTAATGACGTCGGGGGCTTCTTCAACTTGTTCATAGACGGGACGGAAAAGGTCGTAAAATTTTTGGGTGAAAGCGGCGCTTTTGCTAGAATCCAAAGAGGACTCAACCATAATAAAAGTGAACAGCAAAAACACACAGACGATTGCCGTGACCCCCAGTGCTCTCATCCAAGCATAGTGTTTTCTGCTTATAGTAGTGGACATAAGTTCTCTCCCAAAAACTTAATACAGTAAGTATAGCACCAGAATATGTGGTTTGCAATGGAAAAATGGTATCAAACCGCCTTTTTTTGCATTATTAAATATAGAAATGCAGGGGCGCGAGCACACTACGCGCATGCACACGCACGTTGGAAATTTAATGTGGCGGCGGACAGGTGAGGGAGTGAAATTCCCGACACTTTTCATCCATTTGTCGGTTAATTTTGCCCTCTAAAAAATTTTTAAAAAAAATGTCTAAATAGGGGGTGTTTTTGTTTGACTTAAAAATTTCAGTTGGCTATAATACACTCATCAATAGAAATTGACGAAGCAACCTCAACACAACCGATAGGGATTATTTTCCCAGCTTGCCACAAATTGTAGTGGCTTAGGAAGTTATGGATTTACTCAAACAACGTATCGTCAAAGACGGGAAAGTCTTTCCCGGCAACATATTGAAAGTGAGCGGATTCCTCAATCATTTGATTGACAGCTCTCTTATGAAAGAAATCGGCAAGGAAGTTTGCCGCCTCTTTAAAGGGGAAAAAATCACCAAAATTTTGACTATTGAGGCATCGGGCATCGCAATTGCTTGCGCAGTGGCAAGCGAATTGAATGTGCCGGTGCTTTTTGCTAAGAAACATAAATCATCAAACATCACGAATACGGTGTATAGCGCCCAAGTGAAAAGCTATACTCACGGAAACGTAAACACGGTTGTCGTAGAAAAGGAATGCCTGAATCTAGACGACCGCGTTTTAATTGTTGACGATTTTCTTGCTCACGGCGAGTCACTTCGTGGACTTATTGAACTTGTGAAGCAAGCAGGTGCAGAAGTGGTTGGCGCTGCAATAGCCATTGAAAAGGGCTATCAAGGTGGCGGAGATGCACTTCGTGCCGAGGGATACAAAGTCGAAAGCCTTGCAATCGTGGAAAGTATGGGCGACGACGGAATCACTTTTAGAAATTAACCAAAAAAAACATAAACGCCGAAAGGCACAAAACGGAGGACAACAATGAAAAAGAAAGTTTTGGCACTCTTGCTCGTAGTAGCACTCGTGGCATCACTGGCAGTCGTATTCGCAGGTTGCGACCCCACCGATGACGGTGACGGCGCAAACGGTCTTGACAGCATCAAGTTCGGCATGATCTGCTTGCACGACGAAAACTCAACCTATGACAAAAACTTCATCGTCGCAATGTATGAAGCTGCAGAAGCACTGGGCCTCAGAGAAGACCAAGTCATCATCGTCACCGGTATCCCCGAATCAGACGAATGCTATCAAAAGGCATGTGAACTTGCAGAAGAAGGATGCGACATCATCTTCGCAAACTCATTCGGTCACGAAGATTACATGATCAAGGCTGCAAAGAAATACCCCAACGTCCTCTTTGCACACGCAACAGGCACAAAGGCACACACCGAAAACCTCCCCAACTATGTCAACGCATTTGCATCAATCTATGAAGGCAGATACATGGCAGGTGTTGCAGCAGGCCTCAAACTCAACGAAATGATCGCAAACGGTGAAATCACTGCAGCACAAGCAAAGATGGGTTATGTCGGCGCATTCACATACGCAGAAGTTATGTCAGGCTACACCTCATTCTACCTCGGTGCAAAATCAGTTTGCCCCACCGTCACAATGGACGTCACATTCACCGGCAGCTGGTATGATGAAACCGCAGAAAACAACGCAGCAAAGAGCCTTATCGCAGGTGGTTGCGTCCTCATTTCACAACACGCAGACTCAATGGGCGCACCCAATGCATGTGAAGAAGCAGGCGTCCCCAACGTTTCATACAACGGCTCAACCGCAGCAGCATGCCCCAACACATTCATCGTTTCATCAAGAATCAACTGGGCACCTTACTACACCTACCTCATCAACTCAGTCGTCAACGGCACAGAAGTTGCAAAGGACTGGACAGGCACAATCGCAACTGGTTCAGTGGTCCTCACAGCAATCGGCCCCAATGCTCCTGCAGCAGGCACCCAAGCAAAACTTGACGAAGTGAAGGCAGGCCTCCAAAACGGCACAATCAACGTTTTTGCCACAGCAAACTGGACAGTTGACAGACAAACACTCACCAGCTATCTTGCAGACGTTGACACCGACGCAGCATTCACACCTGACACCGAAGTCATCGAAAACGGTGTCTTCTTCGAATCAAAGCATCGTTCAGCACCTTACTTTGACGTAAGAATTGACGGCATCAACCTCACAAACGAAAAATACTAAAAACAACACTCACACCTTGCCTTCGGGCAAGGTGTGACACATTTTTTCCACGACGGGCAAAGACCCGTCTATACTTTTTTTATAGACACACAAAACTTTTAGTTTTGTAAGGCAAAAAAACGACATTTTGTAGGTTATTATGGAATTTACAAACGCAATCGAAATGGTTGGCATCACAAAGGCTTTCGGCTCAAACTATGCCAACAAAAACGTCAATCTTGACGTGAGAAAAGGGGAGATTTTGTCCATTCTCGGTGAAAACGGCTCAGGCAAAACCACCCTTATGAATATGCTGGCAGGCATCTATTTTCCTGACGAAGGCAAGATTTTCGTCAACGGACAAGAGGCTATCATCCGCTCACCTCTTGATGCATTCAACTACGGCATCGGCATGATTCACCAACACTTCAAACTGGTGGATCTTTTCACTGCTTGCGACAACATTATCCTTGGTGAAAAGCACTCCTTTGACTTCAAGGGCGCAGTGGAAAAAATCAAAGCAGAAAACGACGGCACTGACAAGGGCAAATTCCTCACAGTGCTGAAATATATGGCACTGCCTTTTGTGGCAGGTTTTGACAAAGCAAAGTTCAACCTTCTTGGCAGAAAAAGAGCAAAGAAACTCCAAGCAGAGGTTGACAAATATGGTTTCCAACTTGACCTTTCAAGAAAGATATACGACCTTTCAGTCAGTGAAAAGCAAACAGTTGAAATCATAAAAGTGCTTTATCGTGGGGCAGAAATCCTCATTCTTGACGAGCCTACCGCAGTGCTCACTCCTCAAGAAATCGAGAAGTTGTTTGACGTCCTCCGCAAGATGAAAGAAGACGGCAAGTCAATCATCATCATAACCCACAAGCTCAATGAAGTTATGGCAATCAGCGACAGAGTGGCAATCCTCCGCAAAGGTGAACATATCGCCACTGTCAACACCGCTGAAACCACTGAAAGAGAATTGACTGAAATGATGGTGGGCAGCAAGGTTGAACTGAACATCAACCGCAGTGAGCCCGGCCGTCCTATCCCCAGACTTATGGTTGAAGGTCTCACCCTCAAGAATATGGAAGGTTACTATGCTCTTAAAGACGTCACTTTCACAGCAAGAGCAGGGGAAATCTTCGGTATTGCAGGCATTGCAGGCAGTGGTCAAAGAGAACTTCTTGAAACCATCGCAGGTCTTTATAGACCTGAACACGGCGACATCTACTACGTAGATCCCGATGACGATGACAACGAAATCGACCTGAAAAAGAAGACTCCCGCCCAAATCAGAGAATTGGGCGTCCGTCTTTCCTTCGTCCCTGAAGACAGACTTGGTATGGGGCTTGTTGGCAATATGGACCTGACGGACAACGTTATGCTCCGTTCTTACGGCAAAGGTCACTCCCTCTTCCTTGACAGAAAGAGCCCTAAGAAAGTGGCACAAAACATCGTTGACGAGTTGGCAGTTGCCACACCTTCAATCAAAACCCCCGTCCGCAGGCTTTCAGGCGGTAATATTCAAAAGGTGCTCGTTGGCAGAGAAATCTCATCAGCACCCACCGTGTTTATGGCTGCATATCCCGTCCGTGGCCTTGACATCGGCGCATCATACACCATCTACAACCTTCTCAACGCACAAAAAGAGCAAGGCGTGTCCGTCATCTTCGTCGGTGAAGACCTTGACGTGCTTCTCGCTCTCTGCGACAGAATTATGGTCCTCTGTGACGGTCAAGTCAGCGGTATCGTTGATGCTCGCACCGCTTCAAAGGAAAAAATCGGCTATATGATGACCTCCCTCGGCGGAGTGGACAAATCACAAAACCAAGAAAAGGGGGATGAAAACAATGACTAAGTTTAAGTTTGAACCCATCTTTCACCTTGCAAAACGCACTGATATGGATTGGAAAAAGTCTTGGGGCATTCGTGTCGGGGCTTTCATCCTTTCAATTTTGGCATGCGCAGTGGTGTCAACCTTGATTTCAGACAGAAGTTTTGGCTTCTTCTTTCAAAACTTCTTCAAGGCATTCAACACCCCTCAAAAGTTGTGGAATTTCTTCCACGACACGGCAATCCTTCTCATCATCGCCCTTGCAGTGACACCTTGCTTCAAGATGCGCTTCTGGAACATCGGTGGTGAAGGTCAAATCCTTATGGGCGCACTGGGCAGTGCAGTCATCATCACCTTTATGGGTGGCAAATATCCTGACCCTGCAACCATCGTCCTTTCACTGGTGCTGTCATTGGCATTTGGCATCGTGTGGGCAGTGATCCCCGCACTTTTCAAAGCAAAGTGGAACACCAACGAAACTCTGCTCACCCTTATGATGAACTACATTTCAGTGTGCATCGTAGACTATTTCATCAAGAGTGAAGCATCCTCAGGCACAGGCACAATGTCCTTTGACAAGGGCGTTGTTGGACCTATTGGGAACAACGAATTTATCTTGAAGATCATCCTCGTGGCAATCGTCACAATCTTCATGGTGGTCTATCTCAGATATTCAAAACACGGCTACGAGTTGGCAGTTGTGGGCGAAAGCGAAAAGACTGCAAGATACATCGGCATCAACACAAAGAAAGTCATCGTCCGCACCCTCATCCTCTGCGGTGCAATTTGCGGACTTATCGGATTTATGCTTGTCAGTGCCACCAACCACTCAATCAACACCGCCTCAACCGTGGCAGGCAAGGGCTTCACAGGTGTCCTCATCTCTTGGCTTGGACACTTCAATCCCCTTGGAATGTTGCTTTGCTCATTCCTATTTGTGTTCATTGACCGTGGTGCAACTCAAGTGTCAACCTACGCTCGTCTTGGCGCATCATATCCCGATATGATGACAGGCATTTTCTTCTTCTTCATCGTGGCAACAGAGTTCTTCATCAACTACAAGATTCTCCCCACCCACCACTTCAAAAAGAAGGCTAAGGCAGAAGAAGTTGAAGAGGATACAACCGAAACCGAGCAAACTGAAGACGTGGTGGCAGAGACCGCTCCCACACTCAATGAAAAGGTCGTTGAAGACACAAATAACGCAGTGACGGAGGCAGAAGACACCGCCACACCCGTTGTTGAAAATACGAAGGAGGTGGAATAATATGTTTGTCACACTGATCACACAAGCAATAAGATTTGGTGTTGTGTTCCTTTACGGCTCAACAGGTGAAACAATCGTTGAAAAGTCCGGCCACCTCAACCTTGGCATCCCCGGCATTATGTGTATGGGCGCAATCGGCGGATGTATGGGCGCAAACATCGCAACAAAAGCAGGTTCAGGGGCATTTGGTGTCATCATCGCAGCAATATTCTTTGCAATGCTCATGGCAGGCATGATGGGGGCAGTGTATGGCTTTTTCACCATCACTCTCCGTTGCAACCAAAACGTCACAGGCCTTATCATCACCACCTTTGGTGCAGGCACTCTTGGCTTCTGGGGCTCAATGATGGGCAGAGAAGGCACAACCTTCTTTGAAGCAAGCAAAGTGTTCACCGCACCTATGTTTGGTGAAGTTGGAAGTGACTGGTTCTCAACCATATTCCTTTCACACGGCGTCCTCGTCTATGTCGGCATCGTCATCGCAATCATCGTCGCAATAGTGTTGAAACACACACGCACAGGCCTCTCCCTCACCGCAGTCGGTGAAAACCCCGGTGCAGCAGACGCAGCAGGCATCAAGGTCATCAAATACAAATACACCGCTTGCATCTTGGGCGCAGCAATCTCAGGCATCGGCGGAGCATTCTATCTCCTTGACTGCACCCGTGGCTCTCTTGAATACGTCATCGAAGCAATGGGCTGGCTGGCAGTTGCACTGGTCATCTTCTCACTGTGGCGCCCCAACATCGGCATCCTTGGCTCATTCATCTTTGGTCTTCTTTACATCTTGCCCAACTACGTTGAAGGTGTTGGATTTGCAGAAAAAGAAATCTTGAAGATAGTGCCTTACGCAGTGACCGCACTTGTCCTCATAGTCATCTCTTTCTTCAATAAAAAGGAAACCCAACCCCCTGCGGGACTTGGCGTCAACTATTTCCGCGAAGAGCGATAGTCCTCGGCAGTTATATTTGCCAAAGGCAAGTGATATTGCTCACTTTGCTCGCAGTTGCAGATAAAGTAGAATAAACAAAAACAAATTGTTTAACAAATGAAAAACGCCGTGTAAAACGGCGTTTTTGTTATTTTAACGAGATTTTTTGATTTAGGTTTTGAATTGAATTTAAGCCTTGAAAAATGGGCTTAATATTGCTTTCTAATATACTCAGCAACCACTCTTGCAGAGGTCCAAGCCCATTGCAAATTGTAGCCACCACAGTCACCGTCCACGTCAAGTGCCTCACCAATGGCAAAGGCGTTTTTGGACTTCATTGACATAAGGTTGTGGTCAAATTCTCTTATGTTAAGACCTCCTGACATAACTTGACTGAGCGAACTGTCGCCGAGGCCTTCAATCTTCAAGGTATAGGTTTTGATTGTCCTTGCAATGGCAGAGATTTTGGGTTGAGCAAGGTCGTCAGGGCTGACGCCAGACGCCCACAAAATTCTGTCCACCACCTTTGAGTGGAATGTGCCTGTAAGCAGTTCACCAACACGGACGTTGCCACGTTTACGTAGGAGGTTTTCCACCTCGCCCACGCTATATTCGGGCATAAAGTCGATGGTCAGGTTAGAGCCGATTTTCAGTTTGCCACGGGCAATTTCACTGGACATATTGAACACAGCAATACCGCTGACACCAAAGTCCTTGAAGAGCACTTCGCCCACTTCATATCTTGCACCGCATCTTACGCCTGCTTTCACTCTCACGCCGGACAAACCCTTGATTGGTTCTTTGTTTGTCTTGATAGGCACAAGGGCAGGAGTGAATTCACGATTGGTGTGTCCAAGGGCGGTGAAGAGGTTGTTGCTGTTTCTGCCGAAGGTTGCGTTTGAGCCTGTTGCCAGCACCACGTTGTCTGCCGTGAAGGAGAAGGACTTTGTTTGTCCGTCCACCTTGGTCACCCCACCAACGGTGTAGGTGTCTGCAAAGTATTCCACGCTGTTGACGATGTGTCCGGTGAACACCTCAGTGCCACACTTTTGCACCGCGCCACGAAGTATGTCAAGGACGGTTGATGCGCACTCTGAATAGGGGTACACTCTCTTGTCGATGACCTTTGTGATGAGCCCCATGCGCTCGAAACTTGCGATTGTGTCGTGAGCGTCAAATCTGTCAAGATAAGTCTCCACAAAAGAAGGGCGGTTGTAGTGGACTATGTTCATATCAAGGTTGGTCAGGTTGCACTTGCCGTTGCCTGTTGCAAGGAGTTTTTTGCCAACGCGCTCGTTTGCCTCAATGAGGGCAACTCGTCTGCCGGCAAGTTCGCTTGCAAGAAACATACCACTTGCACCGCCACCTATGATGATAACCTCAAATCTTTTCATAAATACCTACTGTTATTTGCACTTGTATGCGCGGATATAAACACTGCCTTTGCCTTTGTATCTCTTCATCTCGTAAAGGTCGGTATGAGCCGCAATGAAGTCGGGCAGTTTTTTGAAACCGAATTGAGTGATGTCAAACTCAGGACGAGTGCGTTTGATAAAGTCGCCAACCCCTGCAACGTTGACAAAACCGTCATCGTCTTGCCAGTTTTCTGTTTCTGCGGCAATTTTCAAAAGTTGATGAAGTTCATCTTCTTTGTTTGCGATGACCGTTGAATCATTTTCTGCATCAACATTTTTTTCAACTATATTTTCTTCAACCGCAGTAGGCTTTTCTTTTGATTTGGTTTTGCGAGAAGATGCTTTGACGGGAGCAGTCTTTGTCTTTTCAGATGAAGCCTCTTTCACTTCGGTGTCCGTTGTTTTTTCAGATGAAGCCTCTTTCACTTCGGTGTCCGTTGTTTTTGAGGAATTATCGTATGCCTGCATCAACTTGTTGATAGAAATGAATTCATCGCAGGAGCGCTTGAAAGCGTCGGAGGAGTTGTCTCTTCCTACACCTATGACAAAGATGCCGGACTCTCTCAATTCAATGCAAAGGGGAGTATAATCGCTATCACTTGATATGATTGCAAAGGCATCATATTTGCCAGTGTTGAGCAATTTCATAGCATCAATGACCAATGCAATGTCAGTTGCATTTTTGCCTGTGACGTAATCAAATTGTTGCTGAGCCTTCAGTGCCAGGTTTTTGATCACCTTTTCCCAAGGGGACAGGTGTGACTTTTTCCAATTGGCATAAACTCTTTTGGTTCTGATCGTACCAAAGGTTGAAATTTTGCTGATAACAGTCGAAATGCTCTCGGCGGGAGCGTTGTCTCCGTCAATCAAGACCGCTATGTTTTGAAATATTTTATCGTCGTTGTCCATGTTGATTCTCCTAAAAGATGATTTGAAGGTCAAAGACCTTATCAAATTCATTTTACAATAGGATAGTGAAAAATTCAAGAGGATAGTTTCAGAAGAAAAAATAAAAGGACTTCAATAGTCCTTTTAGGCATACAGCATAGATAGGTGCAGTACTGATAGAGCCACCAACATAACAGGTACGCTGATGAGGACACCGTATTTCATAAACTGCACAAAGGATATGGGGTGACCGTGCTTCTTCAAAATGGACAGCCACATTATGCCGGCAAGTGCGCCAACGGGGGAGAGGTATGCACCAATGTTTGATCCGATGATAGAAGCGTAGGTTGCGCCAATAAGGGATTTGCCTGCAAGGGAAGAGGTGGCAATGATGTCAGAAAACAGCACGCTCATAGGGATATTGTTGAACACGTTTGACGCAAGGAAGGATGTCAAGCCATACACAAACACACTGTCGCCACCCGAGAGCGCCTTTGCAAATATCTCTGTGAGTCCGCAGTTGTGGAGGGCAAGCACCATGACAAACATGGACAGCACAAAAGGCGCAAGTGCGTAAGGAAGGCGTTTAAACACTCTAAAATGCAAGGATAAACCCTGTTTTTTGACAAGTGAGTACACAAAGGAGAAGATGAGAAGACTGCCAGCAAGCACCGCACACACCAGATACATTTCAATGCCAATGTATGAGCAAATGGAGAGGAGCACTATTGCCACAACAAGGTGCACAATGCCCACAATGAGCAAAACTTTGTCTTGGAGTTCTATATGACTTTGCTCGACAGTCAGGGGCTGACTCAGTTGTTTGTGGAAGATGATGCGCAAGATCCCAAAGGCAACCAGTGCTGAAGCGATGCTAGGCAAAATCATAATCTTCAAATATGTGACAAAGTCCACACCCACGCTTGTTGCAATGTAAATGTTGGTGGGGTTGCCGATTATGAGAGTCATACTCAAAGTGTTTGCCGCAACAAATTCTGCAATGAGATATGGCAGAGGGCTTATGTTTGCTCTCTTTGCAAAGTGCAAAATGAAGGGGGTGAAGGTGAGTATGACAATGTCGTTTGAGGTGAAAGCGGTGAGAATAGATACCGTGACGTACAACACAAAAAACAAACTCTTTTGTGAGGACTTGGCCTTTGTGACTGCAAAAGACGCCAAATATTGAAACAATCCCATTTCGTCCAAAAACACGGACAAAAAAGTCATACCAAAGAAAATGACAAGGAGTTTGAGAGGGTTGACCGAGGTGTTGCTTGTGAGCCCTGCCCAAGTGTCTGCAGGAGAAATCGAGCCTATAGAAAGCAACAAAATCGCTCCGATGAGGGGGATAATCCAGTAGAAATTTATGGTTTTACCCTTGACCGTAAAAGTGGCTTGAAGATGAGCAGTATCAAGTTGGTGACTATGGTGAGGGCGCTCACGACAATTGTTGCAATCATTTGTAATTTCTCCACGGCGCATTATAGCACAACGGCAAAAAAACACATAACAAATGAACGCACTTTTCCAAAGAATTTTGAAGGAAATTCCAAGGGCAATGGGCAAAAAAATGCAACATAATTGTGAAACCCCTAATCAAAGAAAGATAGGGGGGTCGTTCTTGCACTTTGTGTGGCAAAAGTGCTTGTATAAGTGTATGCCACACAAAGCACTTCGGTCATCGCTAAAAACAATGGGTGTCCATTGTTTTCTTAATGCTCTCGTTCGACCACCCCTCAATGAGTTTCCGTCATAAATAAAAAAACAAGCAGTTTGCATCTGCTTGTCTTTTTATGGTGGAGATGAGGGGGGTCGAACCCCTTACCTCTTGAATGCCATTCAAGCGCTCTACCAGTTGAGCTACACCCCCAAGAGATTGTTGTTTATTGTTTTGTATAGATTACAAGGGAAGGTCTTTCGCGCTTGCAAGCGCTCTTCCGGTCGTGGGCAAGCACTCCCCGCTTTGGCTACAAACAATTCACAGGA
>CALABJ010000009.1:0-25155 GCA_937885645.1 uncultured Clostridia bacterium
GGTGCTCGGCGCTCCCTTCCTCGTCGCCGCTGCTCCTCGCGTTCCGTCTTCGAAAGAGTGAGTGCTTGTATAAGAACGCTTCTAATAGACCATACGTTTCTAAAAACGCAATAAATCGATGAAGAGCGCGAAAAAGCCCTGATAGACCGACCGACGCGTACTTGGCGTACGTGAGGGTGGAATATCAGGGCTTTGACAATGCTATTCGCGATTTAGTGCGTTTTTAGTCCAAATCCTTCCAAAGTGACTTATAAACTTTTTCATTATAGACTATGTTTTTGGTGTTTTCGATGCCGAATGCGTTTGCAACTTGGCTGTAGCGGTCTGCCTTCATGCCGTCTTCGAGGGCTGTCTTCACTTGTTCTCCAACGGTGATGCAGTCTTCAAGGGTCTTGCCGTAGGACACAACATAGTCCATGGGGAGGACGCCACTGCCGTCTGCGTTTTGAGTGAGGACAACAGGTTGCTCGCTGTAAGTGCCGTCTGCGTTTTCAACAACGGTGTATGCGGTGGTGTCCCATGCCTTGTATGAGCAGAGCAAGATGAACACGCCTGCATATGCGTTTTGTGTTGAACCGCTTTCGATGAAGCTGTCTGCCACGGTGTAGAAGTTGCCTTCGGTTGCGGTGCCGTCAACTGAGTATGCGCCGGTGCCCTTCTTGATGAGGTTGCGAGCAAGGTCAGTGAAGTCTTCAAGGAAGTTGCTGTCTTCGCCTTCGGGAGTGACAAGATATCCAAGTCCGCCATTGTTGGATTGAGTTGAGGTCATACCGGTGTCATCGCCAACCAGGTACACCCATGTGGTTGCAACTTGGTTGAGCCAGTAGATGCCTTCAACGTGGGTCATTTCACCTGCGGTGACGTATGCCTTGACTGCTTCGAAGCTATTGAAGATTTGTTCAACGATGCCGTTTGCGCCAAATGCTGCAACTTCGGTGAGGAGATAAGGCATTGTGGGGCATTCAACTGCGCCGAAAGTGATTTCCCATTCACCGTCTGCGTTCTTGCCGAACTTGACGAGATTGTTGTAATCGTTGTTTGCGTTGTATTTTGTGCCAGCCTTGTTGTAGGGGTTTGCATCATCGGTCATAGGATCGATGAGTTCGTCTGCGATTTCTCTGTCCAGTTCATCAACAACACCGTCTTCGTTGTAATCAACTTCTTCGTTGGGGTCGTAGTCGGGGTTGGACACGCTGACCATCATTGCGTTGATCTTTTGATCGCGGAGTGCAAGGATGTTTTCCTTGGGCATATTGCCTGCTGTGACAAGGTCTGCAAGATAATCTGTATCTTCTTGGCTCAACTTGAGGAGGATGTTGACAACAAAGCCGTAGCCACTGTTGTCTGCATCAACTGTTGTCTTGTGATAGTAGGTTGAGGTGAGTGCGCTGGTCAGTGCTGAGCTGAATGCTGTATCGCTGACTGCAAATGCTTCGCGGTTGTCTGCAACAAGCTTTGCAAATCTTTCTTCAACTGCTGCCTTGTCAACGTCAACCAGGTTGCCAACGTATCTTTCAAGCTTTTCGACAAGGATTGTCTTCATTTGGCTTTCAAGATAGTAGTCATAGTCGCGGAAGTTTGATTTGAGGTTTTCTTGAAGTTTTGCAATGCCTCTGTCAACATAGTTTGCGAAGTCTGCATCTGCGATGTTGCTTTCAAGGGTGAGTTCGACGTCTTTTGACTTGATGCGGTTGATGTATTCTTCATCAAAGAACTTTGCTTCAATTTCAATTGAAGGATCGTTGTTGTCTGCATCGTAGTCTTCTTCTTCGTCCTCTTCAGGCATTTCTGCTCTGGGTGCGCGATATTCAACCCACTTTGCGTAAAGTGTGGTTGTTTCGTTCACTGCGGTGTCAAAGTTGAACTTTGTGCCGTAGTCGCCAGTTTCACTGCCGTCCATTGTCCACCAGCCGTAGAATGAGTAGTCAGTCTTTGTAGGATCTGTGGGTTCAGTTGCCTTTGTGCCCTTTTGGATCTTTTGATCTGCCACTTCGCTTCCGCCGAGGGTGTCAAACTTGACTTTGACAGGGTCGGTCACTTCAACTTTTTCGTCGTCATCTTTGTCAACTTTGCCTTCGTTGTAGGTGTCGTCTGTGAAGATGCCGTCGATGAGTGTGCCGAGAGAACTGAGCATATCTTCGTTGGTGTGTTCGATTGCGTGGTTGATTTCGCTTCTGGTGAGAAGGTCTTCAATCTTTGTGAGTTCGGGCACTGAGCCTGCGGGGAGCAGACCTTGCTTGACGTACTCGTTGAGGACGTATTCCTTTGCAAAGAGGACGAGGAGCTCACGTTGTGCAAGTGACTTGACGATGTAGTCTGCGGCTTGTTGATATGTGAGGCCGTAGTAGTAAACGTAGGAGTATGCGTATGCGTTGAAACTTGCGGCAAGATCGCCTTTGGTCACGTAGCCGGTTTGATTGCCGTAGGTGACTGTTGCAACGATTTGATTTGCATCTCTTTCATCGTTTCTTTTGAAAATTTCATCACAACCTACAAATGCGCCAAGTGCGAACACGAGGACGAGAACAGTTGCAAGTGCGATAACCAATCTTTTTTTCATATAAAACTCCGTTGAGGGTATTATTTTACATATTATTTTACAATAGTATTAACATTATACACACTTGCGCCCACTCACGCAAGCGTTTTTCACTCCTTGAAAAGATTTGAAAGATATTTTATCATCAAAATAAATGAAAAATCGGCAGAAAGCATCTTGTTTTCCTGCCGACTTTGCCTGATTTTGTCTGGATTTTTGCTTGGCTATCCCTCAAGAATGCGGGATTTTGGGGGATTTTCATCCAATTTTCTATGATTCCTGATTTCCTGCGGTGATGAAGAAGGATATGAGTTTTTCAATCTTTTCCTCGGGAGTTTTGTTTTTGGCGTCAAAAATAAGGTTGGGCGGTATGGTGCTTGTCAGCACTGCTTCCCCTGAATAGATGGACACCGCTTTCATAATTCCCTCATTTTTGAAAACAGATGAATCCTCAAACACAACCCCTGCGCCCATCTTGTTGACGGTCACCTTGGTGACGCCGTATCCTCTTGCCATATTCTTCAAAAGGGATATGTTGATGAGGTTGTTGAGAGGCTTTTCAACAGGTCCAAACACGTCGTTCAGTTCCTTCACAAGTTCGTCACGTTGAGAGGGGGTTGACACCCCTGCAATGCGCTTGTAAATGCGCATCTTATCTCTGCCACTGACGTATCCCTCGTGGATGTACGCACCGGCATCAATCTTCATTTCAACTTCTCTCAGCTCCTTGTGAGGCACGCCGGTCTTCAATTCCTCAACTGCTTCATTAAGCAGTTGTATATACATTTCATAACCCACTCTTTCAATATGTCCGTGTTGCTCTGCGCCCAAAATGTTTCCTGCACCACGTATGCTAAGGTCACTGAGAGCCACTTTGAATCCACTGCCTATTTCGGTGTTGTCAAGAAGAGCTTGCAGACGCTTGTCCGCAGTGTCTGTGAGAGTGCCGTTTTCGGGCAAAGTGAAGTATGCGTGAGCAAGTGCCCCACGTCTGCCCACTCTGCCACGAAGTTGATAGAGCTGTGACAAGCCAAAATTGCCTGCATTGAGGACGATGAGTGTATTTGCATCGGGCAAGTCTATGCCGTTTTCAATGATTGTAGTTGAAATGAGCACGTCATATTGCTTGTCGTAAAAAGCGGACATCCGTTTTTCAAGCTCGGTGGGATTCATTTGTCCGTGAGCTGTCACAATCCTCACGCCGTCAATCATACTGCGGAGTTTGCTGGCATACACGTCCAGCCCATCTATGTCGTTGAGCAAAATCAAAGTTTGACCTTTTCTTGCGCACTCTCTCACGATAGCGTCCTTCACAAGGGTATCGCTGTATGCAGTGACGTAGGTCTGCACGGGCAGTCTGCCTTGAGGGGCGGTTTCAAGCATAGATATATCTCTTATGCCAGAAAGTGCCATATTCAAGGTGCGAGGTATGGGTGTTGCTGACAAAGTCAGCACGTTGACCTTTGGATATTTCTCTTTCAACTTTTCCTTGTGGTCAACACCAAAACGTTGTTCCTCGTCAAGGACGAGAAGTCCAAGGTCGTGGAAGTGGATTTTGTCACTGAGGATTTTGTGAGTGGCAACCGCCATATGAAGAGTGCCGTCTGCAAGGCGCTGTATTGATTCGCTGTTTTCTGCCCCGGTTTGCAGTCTTGTGATGAGGGCAAGGTCAATGCCAAACTCTTCAAGACGAGGCTTCAAGTTTTCGTAGTGTTGTCTTGCAAGAATGGTTGTAGGGGCAAGAAGCACCGCCTGTTTTCCGTCAAGGACGGTCTTGAACATTGCCCTGAAAGCAACCTCGGTTTTGCCAAAACCAACGTCACCAACAAGAAGGCGATCCATGATTCTGCCACTTTCCATATCCTTTTTGATGTCGTCAATGGCTTTCAGTTGGTCGGGGGTTTCCTCATAGGGGAAGGCGTCCTCAAACTCCTTTTGCCATACGGTGTCTTCGGCATATTTGAAGCCCTCTTGCTTCTCACGTTTAGCGTAAAGTTTCAAGAGATTGACCGCCAACTTTTTCACAGATGAGCGGACTTTTTCCTTTTCTCTTTCAAACTCTTTTCCGCCCAACTTGTTAAGACGTGGGTGCTCTTGACCAACGAACTTTTGCAGGTTGTCAGTTTGGTCACTGGCAACGTAAAGAGTGTCGCCGTCACGATATTTCAGGACGATGAATTCCTTTTCAAACTCACCGACTTTGAGGATTGTCGTGCCGTGGCACACACCAACGCCGTGGACACGATGCACCACATAATCCCCTTGTTTTGGTGCGATAAACTGCGTTTTCGGTGAAAATGCGGTTTCTGAGCGTTGCTTACCAACACACTCACTGACACCGACTACTATGACTTTGAGGTCAGGATAGCAGAAGCCATTTTCAATGGTGAGAGGAGTGACGATGACACCTTCACCGTCTTCACCAGAGGACTCACCTGTCACGCTATATGTGGCATAGACGTCTCCGCCGAGAAGACTTCTTGTCACCGACTTTGCCTTCTCTTCACTGCCACAGGCAAGAAGGACTCTGTATCCGTATTTCCTAAACTCAAGCATATCCCTAAATATGCTTCCGGCATCAAGATAATACTTGCTGACAGGAAGGCATCTAGGTTCGATTATGGTCTTGGGGTCAAACATGGGGTTTGACAGTGCAAGCGCGGTGAAACTGAGTTTTCGTCTTAAAAGCAGTTGACGTTTGACTTCGTTGAGGTCGATGACTGCGTCTTTGTGGAAAGGCAAAACTGCGCCGTCTTCTATGAGGTGTTTCAGTCTGCCTTGGAATTCCTTGCCCAAAATGTTCAACTTTTCGTGACAGGGTTTTGGCTCGTCTATGACTACAACACTTTGCTCGCCCCTCTTAGAAGCCACGTAGTCTACAAGGTCAAACACCGTCACAAAGGAGTCGGGTATGAGAGGGATTGCCCAAAGCATATCCCCTTCAAGGACACCTTCAACCGCTCTTTCAGGATTTATCTTTGATTTTTCACCAAGAGCGGTCAACTTTTCCTTCAAAAGGGTTGCACTGTCGCTGTCTAAGACGATTTCTCCGTTGGGAGGGATTGTAAGTCCGTTGAGCCTGCGGACTGCAACCATTTCTTCCACGTTGATTTCCTTGATTTCTTCAACAAGTTCGTCAAAAAAGTCAATGCGGTAGGCCTTTCCATCCATAGAATAGACGTCAAGGACGTCACCACGAAGGGCAAAATCACCAATTTCGCTTATGGCATCAACTCTTGTGTATCCTGCCTTGGCAAGTTTGTCTGCAAAAATTTGGGGCTCTATGATTTGCTCGGTGTAGATTGAGCAAGCATAACTTTCAAAAACGTCGGGGCGAGAGAATTTTTCAACCACCGCATCGGCAGACACAACCAAAATTTGGTGCTCGCCTTTAAGATATGAGGTGAGAGCGGAAAGACGCTGTCTTTCAACAATCTTGCCAGTGCCACCACGATATACGAGTGAGTCATCTCTGTGAGGGAGATAGACCGCGCAACCCTTTTCATAGGAGTTGAGCTTTTTGGTGACAGACTTTGCTTGCAATGGGTCTGCAGTAATATACAGCTTGTGTGCAAGCACGGTGTAGCCAAGGTGTGCCTTTGCACCCTCACTCAAACGCAATACGGAAATCGCCGACAAACGGCTG
Organism: uncultured Clostridia bacterium; assembly: GCA_937885645.1. Classification (GTDB taxonomy): domain Bacteria; phylum Bacillota; class Clostridia; order Christensenellales; family CAG-917; genus RGIG4097. The sequence continues at coordinate 6,186 of CALABJ010000009.1, forward strand.
TCGGCGAGATGCTTGTCTCCAAGGCGGTCTAGTTTTGCAAACTTTTCGCCAAGGTGTATTGGTCTAAGAAAGGAAGGTATCATTTTCTTCTGTTGAGCACTTCTTCAATGCGTTGAATATCTTTGCCAGAAAGGAGGTCTTTCACTGCTTCTGCGCTTGCGTTTATGCTTTCTGTGAGGAGGGGTTTATCTTCATAATCCACCTTTGAAAGCACCATATCGATGAGTTTAACATCTTTTTCTGCAAGTTGAGTGTTTTTGATGCCAACACGGATGCGCTTGAAATCAGTGCGTTCAAGCATGCCAACGATGTTGCGCATTCCGTTGTGAGAGCCGGCACTGCCCTCCTCTCTCATACGGGTTTTGCCAAGGGGAAGATCGGCGTCATCGTATATGACAACCAGCTCGTCACGGACGTCCACACGATATTTTTTGACAAGGGCTTTCACCGCGTTGCCTGACAAATTCATAAAGGTGTCGGGCTTGGCAAGGACAAATTTGACTCCTTGATATTCCCCTTCCGCCACGTGTGAATCGGTATTTTTTTGCTTGACGAATTTAAGGCGCAAATCCTTTGCCACCTTGTCCACCGTCATAAAGCCGATGTTGTGATATGTGCTTTTGTACTTGATTCCGGGGTTGCCCAGACCTACGATGAGATACATAGTTTCTTCCTCTATGGTTTGTCCTTTGGACTTTTCTTTTATTATTTCAGTTGGATTTAGTTCTCTTGTTTTGATTTTGTCAGTTTTTCCGCTCGCACTCTGCCTATAACAAACCCACTGTCTTCAACGGATTTTGTCACGGTTGTGCCTGCGGCAAGAAAGGCGTTGTCACCTATGGTGATGGGTGCAACCAGATTGACATTTGCGCCGATAAACACCTTTTTGCCCACTGAGGTGTGGTGCTTGTTTTTGCCGTCATAGTTGCAAAACACAGTGCCACAGCCCACATTTGTCTTTTCACCAACGTCAGCATCACCGATGTATGAGAGGTGAGCGCACTTCACTCCGTCACCGAGAGTAGAGCCTTTCACCTCAACAAAGTCACCTATGCGACAATTTGCACCGACGTTTGCCCCTCGAAGGCGTGCAAAAGGGCCCACTGATGAATTTTCACCCACCTGTGATGCCGTGATATGTGATGAGGTCACCGTTGCCCCCTTTGACAGGGTGCTGTCGGTGACAATGCTGTTTTCAACGTAAGCACCCCTTTCAACTAAGGTGTCACCTGAAAGTGTCAAGGGTGATTTGAGGGTTGCTCCACTTTCAACCGTGACAGTGCTGTCAATGTGAAAATCGTCACCAAACATGCGGACGCCACCATCTAAAAGATGGTCTATTATCCGCCTTCTCATTGTATTATACACCATATTATCGTTTTTTGCACCCCCAAGTTTCAAAAAGGCGTCATCATAGACGAAATAGGTGTCCTTGCCTTTGTCAAGCCAAACCCCGAAAGGACTGCCCTCACCCCCAAACACAACTCTCGACACGGCGGATTTTTGCATAGAAACCAGTGTTCTATCAAGGTCTTTTGCTCTCACAAGGGGCATGTCAAGGGATATGACCGCACGAGGGAAAGCCTCCTTGTCAACTTCGTTTAAGTCATCAACGATTATGTATTCATAATCCTCAAACTCTTGAAAAAGATAGTCCTTGGATTGTCTTCCTAGGACTTTTTGCTCTGAAAACTCACCTTTCACCAAATATAACTTGAATTTTTGCATATATCAATATATGCGTCAAGATGCTGTTTAGCACCAAAACTCGCCTTTACAAAGACTGCACCCTGTGATACAATGTAGGCATCTAACTTTTGGAGTGTTTATGAGCACAATCAAATCACACAACATACAAAAAGAACTTGAATCTTACGCAGTGGAGTTGTACAACGCTTTGTACAAGTTTTTTTCAAACAAACGGGTGGAAAAGGTGATTATGGATCAATTCCCCTTTGACGATGGCGCACCAAAGGACGCTCTCCTTGTGGCCTGTTGTCAAACTATGATTCATTTGGCAAATGCAGACGACAAGTTTACAAAGGCAGAGGCCAAAGTCATCAAAAAAGTGACGGGCATTGAAGTTGACCCCGAAAAAGTGAAAAACTTTGCTCCCAACTACTGTGTCAACCAGGCAGGAGTGCCTCTCATTGTCGGTTGCGCTTGTTATGCAGAGGAGTACTTTTTGCAAGTTGACGGCAAACATCACAACGTCACTGGCACTCTAAAAAACCTTTTGGGCACCATTGCAAGCGTGGTCATCCACGCAGACGGCAAAGGAGACGCATTTGAAATCTTGTCAAAATTCAAATTTTTGAAGAGTACAACGGATTTTATCGATGAGTACAAACGCACTCGCAAGGTGGGCTACGTGACTTGGTTGCACAACCTTGACCAATATTTGCCCCAAAAGTAATGAGGTTTTTGGACTTAACAAAGAAAGAAGGCGACCAAACGGTCGCCTTCTTTTCTGCCACAAGATTCAGGGCTGTTCGTGCGTCTTCATGACACAGATGACTGCGGTTTTGTTCTCCGCAACGTCAATCCCTGAGAAATCTACCTCAATCCCATACACGCAACCGAGGACGGCTGCCACTATGGTGAAAATGGCTGAAATGATGATTGAAATCAGTTTCTTTTTGCTCATAGTCTGTCTCCTTTACGATTATTTGCTCCGCACGAGACAGCATTGTTGTGGCTGAGATTATGCTATCATCTCACCACCCCAAAAATCAAGACTATGTGCCAACTATTTGTTCTTCTCCTTGTTTTGGAGACGCTTGTTTTTGAAGAAAGCGGTGAGCAGTGCGCCACACTCTTCCTTCATAATGCCCCCAACCACTTCTATATCGTGATTGAAAAGCCCTTTTTCAAACATATTCACTTTGCTTCCTGCAGCCCCTGTCTTTTCATCGTACGCACCAAAATACAGGTTGCGGATGCGGGAGTGTATCATAGCGGTGGCACACATAGCACAAGGCTCAAGGGTGACATAGACATCACAGTCTTCAAGCCACCAGTTGCCCACAACTTCACTTGCCTTCTTCAATGCCAAAATCTCCGCATGGGATATGGCGGAGTTGTCACGTTCCTTTCGGTTGCCACTTTCAGCAATGATTTTGCCGTCTTTGACCACAACTGCCCCAACAGGCACTTCGTCAAAAGTGGCACATTCATTGGCAAGCTCGATGGCTCTAAGCATAAATTGTTCGTGTGTCATAGTGATATATTGTTTATATGTATGGTTGTGATTTTATTTTTTAGTGTATTTGGTCAGCAAATCGCCAAATAGCACGCTTTTATTTGTGATAAGGCATTCCTGCATTTATCGTAAGTGCGCGGTAGATTTGTTCTGTCAGCATCATACGGAAGAGTTGATGAGGGAAAGTCATAGGGCCGAAGGACAAAAGTAAGTCGGCATGGGATTTTGTGTCAGCGTTGTGGCCGTGACTGCCACCTATGAGGAAGGAAAACTCTCCTGAGCCTTCCGTGCATTTTTTGTCTATGTAAGATGCTATCCCTTCGCTTGACAGGGTTTTGCCCTTGCCGTCAAGGATTATGATTGTGCCCTTTGCCTTTTCAAGAAGACGTTTGCCTTCTATGTCTGCTTGCTCTTCGGGGGTTTTGCCTTGGGGTGCATCGGGTAATTCAACAAGGTTAAACTCGGCAAAACGAGAAATACGCTTTTGGTATTCCTTGATGCCGTCAACTATATATTGTTCTTTGATTTTGCCTATGGCGATAAGATTGATTTTCATCTCAAGATACCCCACACCAACGTGAATATTGTGGTTGCAACACCGATAATTATTGTCGCATAAAGCATGACGTCTTTGTGAAGAGGCAGTGCACCCTCTCCGTTTTTGGCAAAGGGTTTTTCAGGGATAATCCCTGCCTTGACGCTGTCGTCACGCATACGCTTGAACATAAACACCATAGCCACCCCTGCAAGGACAAAGATGATTGCCCCCACAATGTAGCCAACCAACGAGCCATAGAGCCAGTTGGATGCGGTGTCCATAAATGACAACCAACCCCCTGCATAGCCGCCATAGTCCCAAAGGACTGAAATGGCGTTGTTGAAGAAGTGGACGAATATCCCTGGCCATATTGAACCTGTATAATAACAAAGAAGTGCCAACACAACTCCGTCAAAGAAGGTGTAGCCTGTTTGACGAATGTTTTGGTGCATAAGAGCAAACAACAGTGCGGACACAACCACCACCTTGAAACCGCTATCCTTGTATCCGTGGAAAAGCAACCCTCTGTGGACAAACTCCTCGCAGAAACCGGGGAGTACGGCGGTCATCAAAAGTTCCAAAAACAGATAGCCAACGTTTGGATATTCCGTTTGAGAACTGGTGTGGGTGTAGCCAAAAAGTGAGAGCATATTGCTCCACACAAAGGACACAACCGTTGCCATATACACCATACATATTCCTATGACAAGTGTGCGCAGTGAATTGCGCAAACCCACCTTTTTGAAACCAAAATCGGCAGTTAAAGTGCGGATTGTGAGTTTTCTGTCCTTTTCACGGAAGATGAAATAGAGAGCAACTGGAAGAAGAAGGAAGCATACTATTTGCGCCATTATGGTGAAATAGTAGTCAAGAGAAAAGCCCTCAAAATCACCAAGCCCTTCATTTACGGAAATGCGCAAAAGAAGGGTTGCAACAATGATGACAAAATAGGATATGCCTGTCTTCAGTCTTATGCTCATATCATACCCAACACGAAATTGACCACCCAATAAAATGCGGCGAAACCAATGGCAAGCCACACGCTTATCATAGGTTGTGCGTTGCCAATCATAGGCACGTCTGCGCTGTTTGTCAGCACTCTGCGCACCTCTTGCCAACCTCTCTTTGTAAACAGTGAACCCACAAAACGGAAGGTGTCAAGGAAGATATTTGTCTTCTTGCCCTCCTCGTCCATAGTGGCAATGATGGTGTATTCTTCAAAGACTCCGCTGTTTTCAAACACTTTGAAGGCGGGGGCTTTTTTCTTTTGACCTGCTCTGTGGTAGAGATACAGCAGCACCGCTAGACCTACCAGTCCAACCACCACACTGACTGCGCCTGTAAGATAATTCCAGTTGCCGAGGCGATATATCAACATATCCACTTCGGGGATATAGGCGGTGATTGTCAAGGTGTAGAAGTTGTTGAGGAAGTGCAGGATTATGCTGGGCAAAAGTGAGCCAGACAATATAAACAAAATTGCGGACACCACACCAAGACCAAATTGATGGACGGTCTGCAAAGGATTTGCGTGCATAAAGCTGAAAAGGAAAGCGGAAATCAAAATGCCAAAAGGCACGCTTCTTGTTGAAAGTCCACTGCAAAGAATACCACGGCACATAAGTTCCTCGCCTATTGCAGGCAGAACGGCTATGACAAGGATTGCAAGGAAATAGACTCCAACTGACGTGAACTGAGGCACTGCCACTCCCCCGCCGTGATAACCAATCACTGAGAGGAATTTCAAAAACAGCAGTGACAACGGATAGAATGCAAGGATTGTGAAAAGAGCGATGCAAGGAAGAAGGACATAATGTTTCCAGTTTCTAGAAGGTCTTATCCTTGCCACTTTGAGGGGGTCAAACTTGCGCCATACGCCCATGATAAACACAACGCCGATAAAGGCCAGTTGCATTATGGCGTAGGACACCCAGTTGGCAATGGACATCCCTGCAAAAGCACCCATTCTGCCCGACATGAGCATGGCAAAGAGGTTGCCCACTAAGGACGCTCCGCAAAGACAAAAGATATAAGTTGATGCGCCTTCGTTGGCGGAAATTCTATTTCTCATAGGCTTCAAAAACCTCACTGATTTCGTGTTGAAGTGCCACGGTCACCTTTATGTCGCTTCCCATTTTGCTGAGACGACCTGCCACTACGTCAAGGGCAAGACCGGGCATATTGTTGTTTTCACTCAAGTGTCCAAGGACAAGGGTGTGAGTTTTGCCCTCGGTGAGTCTTTCTGCGATGACCGCCGCCATATCGTTGCTGAGATGGCCGTTTTTGGACAGAATGCGTTGTTTGAGCTTAGGGGCATAGTTGCCCGTCACAAGCATTTCAACGTCGTGGTTTGACTCCAAAAGCACCACTTGACTGTCCTTGATATTGTTGAATACGCCGTTGGTGGGATAGCCCATGTCAGTTGCAATGCTGACACGACTGCCCTCACACTGAAAGGTGTATCCAAGAGGATATTCCGCATCGTGAGGGATACGGAAGGGGGTGACCGCTATGTCCCCTATCATAAATCCGTTTTCATAAAAGTCCTGCGACTTGTAGTTCATCAGCACCCCCTGCCTTTCATATATTGCCTTTGCGGTCATTGGGTGTGCGTATACAGGCACTGTGGGTGTGATTTTGGGGAGAGCGCATATATGGTCGCTGTGCTCGTGGGTGATGACAACTCCACTCAAATCACATAGGCTAAACCCCACCTGACGAAGGCTATTGACAATGCGGGTGTATGAAATGCCTGCATCACAAAGTATTGCCGTGGTGTCAGAATATATAAGGGCGCAGTTTCCTTTGCTGCCGCTGGCCAGTGATATGAGTTTCAGTGACATATATTAATACAATATGAAAACGGGGCTTTTCAGCCCCGCTCAGTTTAGATTACGTTTTGTGCTTTTGCTTGATCATCTCCGTAGGGGTCTTTCTTTCTGCCAACAGCCAGAAGCACGATGACGCTGACGATGAAGGAAAGTGTTGCGACTCCTGCGAGGATTATGTATTCGAGATAGTCCATAAAGACAAATGCCACGCCCTTTTCGGTTGCTGTCACTGCGGTGTAGATGAGTGCAGCATCAACGGTTGCAGCGGCGATGAAAGTGAGCACTGTCACAAAGCCTGTGGGCATCTTGCCAACAAAGAAGCATACAAGTGAAGTGAGCACTGCGATTGCGCTGAAGCCTGCGGACACGATGTGGAGGAGCGCCACTGCCATGTTTTGAGGAGCAATACCGTGGGTCCAGTCAATGATTGTGCCGACCACGTTGAAGGGCTTGAAGTCGAAGACGTAAAGTTCAGGCATAAAGTAAGCAAGGAGATAGATGACAACAGCCACTGCGGACAACAAGAAGGTGAAGAATGCGCCTGCTCTTGTGCCTGCTTTTTGTGATTTCTTCTTTTTCTTGGCTTCCTTTTCTGCTTCCACCTTGCTGAAACCTGTTGCTTGGTCATATTCGCCTTGGCGTGCTTCGCCGTCTGTGCGGAGGACGTCACTGTCTTGGCTCATATAAGGCACCACTGCAAGAGGCACGATGATGGGTTGGAGTTGGATTGTATTGTGCTTGGGAGCAACAATAGGAACAGGACCACCCATGCCAACGGGCTTCATGACTGTTGTTTCCATGCCTGCATCAGGTTGGGGATTGCCGTATGCTTCTGCCTCGAAGATGGGTTCTTCTTGAGGGGCGACGACTTCTTGATCGGGGACAAAATTTTGAATCTTATCTTTGTCTTTCTTTGCCATAAATATCTCCTTTGTCCTTGGACGTAGGTTATCTCAAATATCCATATTTTTCGGAGTTGATCAGTTTCACCAAAAGTGAACCGATAAATCCTACTGCACCTGCCATGAGCAGAGCAACGAGTTCATTGGTTTGCCAACCTTTAATAAAGTCCTTCATAAAGTCCATCTTTTCAATGCCAAGACTTGTGAAGCCGATGACGTTCATCACCAGCACGATGAGGACTGTGCCTATAAACATAAGACTGCAGAAAGTGAATCTGCGCACCTTGATTGTGCCACACATACAGATGAGGGCTTTGACCAAGTTGAAAAGGGCGAAAATGATGCCCACTGCAAGGATGAAGTCGGGGATGACTAACTTCCAGTTTTCTTGGAAGCCTGCCTCCCACACCGTGCCTGCCTCGCCTTGGATTGCCCAAATAATGTTGCTGATGACGTTGTATCTTTCAGGCACGTATGCAATGGGCAAGAAATCCACTTTGATTTGGAAATAGGCGAAGATGAAAGGCAACAGGGTCACTGCCGTTGCAAGGAGCATAATCAGGCCACTAAAGAAATTCTTTGTGCGTTTTGTGCGTTTCCATCTCTTGCTGACGTCTTTGATTTTGGGTTGATAGTCCTTTGCGGTTGAAGGCTCAACAAGACTTTCAGGATCTTGACTGTCAATTTCAAGAGCGGGGTGCAAGACAAAGTCCTGTCTAACAGCGGGAAGTTGTTTGACAGAATTTCCGTAAAGTGGCACGGGGGCTTTTCTTATGCCCATGTCATCTACTCTGTTTTTGTCGTTGATTGCCATAACTCTTACTATTTGTTTTGAGGTCTGCCGGGAATGTCAGCAGGTGTATATTGCATGAGAGGTTGCTCTTGTGTCACGTAGGGGACAAATGCCACAGGTTGGACGATAGGGGGCATTTGATAGGGCTCACCTGTTTCACTGTTGTAGTGAGTGGGGGCATATTGTTGGGGTTGAGGGGGATAGGGATAAGGATATCCGCCGTAGGGTTGTTGAGGGGGATAAGGTGCATATTGAGGAGGATAAGGATATGCGCCGTAAGGTGTGGCGGGGTGTGATGAGAAGTTTGCGGTCTCATCAGGCTTTTCAACCTCAATGGTCTTGTTTTGGGATTTTTCAAATTCTTCACCAGCAAATTCGTCAAAAGTGGGTGTCTTGGGTGAATCCAAATCCACTTCCTTGACGGGGAGTTGCTTCAACTTTCTGCGGACGGGAGGTGATTGCTTGATTTTGCCCTTTGCAAGGAGAAGGGTTGCTCTTGCACGGCTTCTGCCACAATGCAAGCAAGCAGTGACGGTCAAAGGATTGATTGCACCACAGGAAGGACAGACGTAAGTTTCGCCTTCAATGAGGTCTTCATCAATTTCTGAATAGGGGTCGGAGTAATAACCAACCAGGTCTTTAAGACCTGAGGTGATCTTGCGGAGTTTTGCAACGTCCTCTGATCCCATTTCATTGACCTTTTCTCTGTAAGCATCAAGCATTTGGGCTTGCTTTGCAAGTTCCGCATTGGTCTTTGTGCGGTAGTCTTCAATCTCCTTCATGCTCTTGGCTTTGTCGTCAAGCATCTTTGCGCGCTTGTCGTTGATTTCCTTGTCGATGCCCTTCATTCTTTCCTTGACGAGGAGGTCAAGTTTCATCTTTGTCTTGCGCATTTCGATGACGTCAAGACTGTCGTGTGTTTCCTCATTTCTGGGCAGAGGTGCACCACAGGACACGCAAAACTTTGCGCCGGGCAGATTTTTACTTCCGCAAATGACGCAGACGGGTTTTGCAAGTACGCCGAGAATATTGCCGCATTTTGCGCAATAACGGTTGCCTGCTGTGTTTTTAGTGCCACAAGAGGGGCATTCGCATTCGTAGTTTTCGGCAACGTCAGCACCGCACTTTGTGCAGAATGCTTGACCTGCTTCAACTGCGCTTCCACAAACTTTGCAAGTGAACATATCCTATCTCCCTTGATTTATTGCTCTTTATGTTGTTTATTTTGCTTTGAAACTGTCTTTCAGTCCAACGATGCTGTTGTATTCCTCTCCATCAACATTGCGCTTGATGAAATATCCTTGACGGAGGAATTGGAATCTGTCGCCGGGCTTTGCTGATGCAAGGAACTTTTCTGCCTTGCCGCCCAGGACGGTCAGTGAGTTGGGGTTGACTCTGTCCATATAGTCGCCGTCACCGTCGTTGATGAGATAGTCAAACATATTCAGGCGGACGTCGATTGAGTCATTGGCGTTGACCCAGTGGATTGTGCCCTTCACCTTGATGTTTGCGCCTTCTTCACCACTCTTTGTGCCTTCAAGAAGTTCAACGTGTACGCATGTGACGTTGCCGTCGGCGTCTTGTTCAACACCTGCGTACTTCACCACGTATGCTCCCTTCAATCTCACCATACCGTCAGGCTTCAAACGGAAGAATTTTGAGGGGGGATTGAGGGCGAAGTCGCTTTCCTCAATGTAGAGTTCTCTTGAGAAAGTGCAGACGTGTTTTTCATCTGTGTTGGGGTTGTTTTCAATGAAACAATCCTCACTCTTTCCTTCGGGATAGTTGTCAACGATGAGTTTAAGAGGCTTTGTGACAACCATTGCTCTTGTTGCGTTTTGGTTGAGGTTTTCTCTCACGCAGTGTTCAAGGATTGCAATGTCAACTTCGCTGTCTGCCTTGGCTACGCCGATACGTGAGCAGAAATCTCTTATTGCTTCAGGGGGGTATCCTCTTTCTCTAATACCGCTGAGGGTTGAAAGACGAGGGTCGTTCCAGCCCCACACAACACCTTCATCAACAAGACGCTTGATGAAACGCTTGCTCATAACGGTGTGTGTAAGATTAAGTCTTGCAAACTCAATTTGACGAGGACGAGGTGCGGGGAATCCGCAGTTTTCCGTCACCCAGTCGTAGAGAGGACGATGGTTTTCAAATTCAAGTGAGCAAAGTGAGTGTGTGATGCCTTCGATTGCATCCTCAAGAGGATGAGCAAAGTCATACATAGGATAAATCACCCATTTTGAACCAGTGTGAGGATGCTCTGCGTGGCAAATACGATATATGACAGGGTCACGCATATTGATGTTGGGTGATGCCATATCTATCTTTGCGCGGAGCACTCTTTCGCCGTCAGCAAATTCCCCTGCTCTCATTCTTTCAAAGAGGTCAAGGCTTTCTTCAACTGAGCGGTTGCGATAAGGGCTTTCAGTGCCGGGCACTTCAAAACTGCCTCTTGTTGCGCGGATTTCATCTGCGGTCAAATCGCAGACGTATGCCTTGCCGTCTTTGATGAGTTTGACGGCACATTCATACATTTGGTCAAAGTAGTCACTGGCGTTGAGCACTCTGTCCCAGTCAAAGCCAAGCCACTTGATGTCTTCCTTGATGGACTCCATATATTCCACGTCTTCCTTGGCAGGATTGGTGTCGTCAAAGCGGAGGTTGCACTCCCCTTGATACTTTTCTTTCATGCCAAAGTTGATGCACAAAGCCTTTGCGTGGCCGATGTGCAGATAGCCGTTGGGCTCAGGGGGGAATCTGGTGATGATTTTCGACACTTTACCGCTGGCAAGTTCGTCGTCGATGATTTCTTCGATAAAGTTTCTTGAAACGTCCATTTTTTATCCTTTACAATATCCGTGTAGGTTGATTTCTGTGGTGATTGCTCGCATATAGCCGTCCTCGTAGGTGAAGCCGTAAAGGACAAGCTCCTTGTGTTCTCCTTTGAATTTGATTTCGGTGGGTGCTCCCAAACCAAACTTGAAGAACATGGCGTGGATGAAGAAAAGTCTGTCTCCTATTTCCACCGTCGGGAGGAAGCGGACAGCATCAACAAGTATGCTTCCGTCCACCTTGACACGCATATATCCAACAGGGTTGCCCTCATCAAGAAAGATGAAGTTTGCGCCGTCAACGGTTTCATCAGGGGATATGGACGAATATATCTTTTTCAGTTCGTCTTTTTCTTGCACGTACGCGAGAGTTAACATAGTATATAAATTTTACGACTAATAGCACCATTTGTCAATGATAAATATTTTTGCTTTTCCTCTCTCCCTCTTTGAAAAAGAGGATTTTTTGAAGGGATTTGATGAAAAAGGTGAATTCTATCCAAACGGATTTAATGAACTGCATAATTTTTTAATATAAAAAATTTTCTTGCCAAAACCAAAAATTAACAAAAAAACGGACGACACGCGTCCGCTTTATTATCATCATTTTTTCAAGGGTTTTCCGCCCTACTTTTAGGGCTATTTTTTTGTTTTTTTTACTCTTTTTCAGTCCTCGTATTCCACACTGACAAGGGTAAGTCCTTCGGGAGGAAGGGTTTTGCCTGCCCTTGTCCTGTCACGGGAGTCGATGATTTCCTTCACATCTTCAGGTGTCAGTTTGCCCATGCCCACATAGACCAACGTGCCTGCGATAATGCGCACCATATTGTACAAAAATCCGTTGCCTGTGACTGAAATGTCCATCTTGACAGGGGCAAATGCTCCGCCCTTGATTGCAGTCAGTTGTGTCACGGCAATATCAATGGAAAACACGGTTCTAACCGTGGATTTTACCACTGAGCCACTGGCTTCAAAGCACTTGAAATCGTGTTCGCCAACGATATATTCCGCCGCTTTTTTCATATCGTCCACGTTCAAAGGGCTGATGATGTGAGTGTGGTTGCGGTTGAGGGTTGCAATGCGGTGAGGTGCGCTATAAAGACTATAACGATAAGTCTTTCTCTTCGCAGAAAATCTTGCATTGAAGTCGTCACTTGTTTCCTCACATTGAAGCATGCTGATGTCATCGGGAAGTTCTGTGTTGACTGCATAGGGGATTTTGTCGGTGGGGATTGAAGTGACTGCGTCAAAATGAATCACTTGACCTTCTGCGTGGACTCCTGAGTCAGTGCGTCCGCTTGCGGTGCAAGAAGTGGGTGCGCCAAAGATTTTGGTGAGAGCAATTTCAGTTTTTTCTTGCACGGACATGCCGTTCAGTTGTCTTTGCCAACCGACGTAGTTTGCTCCGTCATAAGAAATCACTGCCCTATATCTCATACAAGACCCCAAAACATAAGGGTATCTACAAGGCCACACCAGAAATATCTGTCAAGCATGATGACCACAAAATATCCGCTCATAACAAGAGAAGAAATGCAGTCCGCAAGACCAATCTTTGCCACCTTCATTTTGGTGCGGTTGTCAGTTGCGTTGTAGCATCTGCTGTCCATTGCAAAAGCAAGTTCGTCCGCTCTTCTAAATGAGTTGACAAAGAGAGGAATAAGCACGGGAAGAAGGGCCTTTGCTCTTTGGAGAGGACCACCTGTGTCAAAGGCTGCACCACGGGATTTTTGTGCTGCGATAATCTTGTGAGTTTCTTCAAACAAGGTGGGGATAAAGCGGAGTGCAATCGACATTATCATTGCAATATCACGGACGGGCACCTTGATAAGACGGAGAGGTGAAAGCAAACTTTCAACACCGTCAGCAAGGGCAACGGGAGTGGTTGTCAACGACAGCAAAGATGCGCCCGTAATCAACAAAACAAGCCTTAAAACCATCTTTATGGTTGTATGAACTGAGGATACGGTGATTACAAGCTTTTTCCAAGACCACAAAATCTCACTGCCGTTTTCACCGCCGAGGAACAGATTTATGAGCGCAGTGAACGCCACGATAAACAGCACACCGCGGACTGATTTCAACACCGAGCCTATGGGCAGTTTTGCCACAAGCACTATGGTGATGAGAAGTGCCGCAGTCAGCATAAAACCAAAATAACTCTTGATGAAAAAGATGCCCACAACAAACATCAAAGTGATGATCAGTTTCACCCTTGCATCCATACGATGTATTGGTGAATTTGCAGGATAATATTGACCGAAGGATACGTCTTTAAACATTGCCGTCCCCTCCTTTCAACTTCTTGTATTCATCAAGGGCTGAGGTCAATTCATCAATGGTGAGGATTGTCTTGTCAAGGGAGATTCCCTCTTCTTCAAGGCGGTCAACAACTCTTGCAACAAAGGGCACGTCAAGACCTATTTCTTTGATGAGGTTTCTGTCGCCAAACACTTCCTTGGGACTGCCGTCTGCCACGATTTTGCCGTCACAAAGTGCAACTATTCTGTCTGCCAACTCGCAGGCGGAATCCATATTGTGAGTGACCATAACAACCGTGGGGCAAACTTCTCTCTTCAACTTTAAGACAAGTTCAGTTATCTCTTTGACACCGATGGGGTCAAGACCTGCAAAAGGCTCGTCAAGGACAAGGATTTTAGGTTCCATTGCAATGACACCTGCAATTGCAGCACGGCGTTTTTCACCGCCTGAAAGTTCAAAAGGACTGCGCTCTGCAAAGGTTTCATAAGGGAGGCCAACAAGGTCCATTGCTCTACGGACCCTCTTGTCAATCTCCTCTTTTGAAAGTTTCATATTTTTAGGACCAAAGGCAACGTCCTTTGCCACGGTGTCTTCAAAGAGTTGATATTCAGGATATTGGAAAACCATGCCCACGTCAAAACGCAGTTGCTTCAAGTTTTTCTTGTTTGAGGTGGGGATACCGCAAATTTCAACAACGCCTGTTTGCGCCTTGATAAGTCCGTTGAGGTGTTGCACAAGGGTGGACTTGCCGCTGCCTGTGTGTCCAACAACGGTGACAAACTCTCCTTCATTGATTGAAAGATTGACGCTGTCAAGCGCCACCTTTTCAGAAGGTGTCTTTTTTGAATAGATATAGGTGAGGTCGGTTATCTTAATTGCTTGCATACGCCCTCCACCAGTTCATCTTCATTGGTTATTGTGGTGTCAAAGGCAAAGCCTTTCTCCACAAGTCTATTTGCGGTTTCAGTGGCAGGGGGCAGGGTGAGGCCATACACTGTCACATCGTGTGAAAACACTTCTTTCGGGGTGCCGTCAAGGACAATTTGTCCCTTTTCAAGAACGATGATTCTGTCTGCAAGGGCGGCTTCGTCCATATTGTGGGTGACCATGATGACGGTTATGCCTTGGTCATTGAGCTCCTTGGCGATGGACATAATCTCTCGCCTACCAAGAGGGTCAAGCATGGCAGTTGACTCGTCAAAGACGATGACGTCAGGGCGCATTGCAAGGACCCCTGCAATTGCCACACGTTGCTTTTGTCCGCCACTAAGCTTGCTGACAGGGCGCTCTACATATTCCATCATGCCCACGCTTTCAAGGGCGGAATATACTCTATCTACAATTTCTTCACGAGGAAGTCCTATATTTTCAGGGCCAAACGCCACGTCGTCCTCTACTATTGTCGCCACTGTTTGGTTGTCGGGGTTTTGGAAGACGATGCCCACTTTTTTACGTACGTCAAAAGCGGTGATTTCCTTTCCGTCACCGTCTTTGAGGTTGCCAGCATCTACTTCTTTGGTGTTGATGCCGTCAACTACAACTTGTCCTGACTTGTTTGTGGGCAAAAATAAACCGTTGAGCAGTTTGGACAGTGTGCTTTTGCCACTGCCGTTCATTCCGACCAACGCGACAAAACTGCCTTTCTCAACGGAAAAAGACAGGTTTTTGAGGGCTTTTAGACTGCGGCCCTCCCCTAATGAGTAAGAATAATTTACTCCTTTGAGGACGATATACGACATAATGCTTGCATTATAGCACCGAGAAAGTCAAAAATCAACTGATTGCTGACGACATAACTTGATTAATCCCCCAATATGTCTATTTTCAAAACAACTTTCACGATGTGCACAGTCTTTTTCTTATTGACTATTGCGCTCAATAGGTTTATAATGTTCAATGCACGGGCTTTTAGCCCGCATACACGAGAACAATAAAATTTTTGAATACATTATGGAGGCATTCAATGAGCAAGAAAATGACCATTGACGGTAATACCGCTGCGGCACATATCGCGTACGCTTTCTCTGACGTTGCAGCAATTTACCCCATCACACCGTCCTCTCCCATGGCAGAAAACTGCGACGATTGGGCAGGACAAGGCAGAAAGAACGTTCTTGGCAACGTTGTTAGAATCACCGAAATGCAATCAGAAGCAGGCGCAGCAGGCGCAGTGCACGGCTCACTCGCAGCAGGTGCATTGACCACCACCTTCACCGCCAGCCAAGGTTTGCTCCTTATGATTCCCAACATGTACAAGATTTCAGGCGAACTTCTCCCCTGCGTATTCCACGTTTCAGCAAGAGCACTTGCAGCACACGCACTGAACATTTTTGGTGACCATGCAGACGTCATGGCTTGCCGTCAAACAGGCTTTGCACTCCTTGCAGCAAACAGCGTACAAGAAGTTATGGACCTTGCACTTGTTGCTCACCTTTCAACCCTCAAATCATCAGTCCCCTTCCTCCACTTCTTCGACGGTTTCAGAACCTCTCACGAAGTGAGCAAGATCGACGTAATCGAATACGACGAAATCAAATCCCTCGTCAACTTCGATGAAATCGAAGCTTTCAGAGAAAGAGCATTGAACCCTGAACATCCTCACCAAGCAGGCACAGCACAAAACCCCGACATCTACTTCCAAAACAGAGAAGCAGCCAACAAGCACTACGAAGCAGTGCCCGGCATCGTCCAAGAAATGATGGACAAAGTGTCCGCACTCACCGGCAGAAACTACAACCTTGTTGACTACTATGGAGCAGCAGATGCAGACAGAGTCATCGTCATCATGGGCAGTGGTGCAGAAGCAGTGTCAGAAACAGTTGATTATCTCAACGCAAAAGGCGAAAAGGTCGGCGTTGTGAAAGTCAGACTTTATCGTCCCTTCCCCGTTGATGCATTTGTGGGCGCAATCCCCGAAACAGTCAAGACAATCACCGTCCTTGACAGAACCAAAGAACCCGGCTCACTTGGTGAACCTCTCTATCTTGACGTTGTTGCAGCACTTGGCGAAAAGGGCATGGCAAAAGAAGTCCTCTGCGGACGTTATGGTCTTGGCAGCAAGGAATTCAACCCCTCAATGGTCAACGCAATCTACGCAAATATGAATGGCGCAAAGAAGAACCACTTCACAATCGGCATCACCGACGACGTGTCCTTCACATCACTTGACGTCACTGAAAAGATTGACGCTGCAGAACCCAGCACCATTTCTTGTAAGTTCTACGGCCTTGGCTCAGACGGCACAGTGGGCGCAAACAAGAACTCAATCAAGATCATCGGCGACCACACCGACAAATATGCACAAGGATATTTCTCATACGACTCAAAGAAGTCAGGCGGCATCACCATTTCACACCTTAGATTTGCTGACAAGCCTATCAGAAGCACATACCTCATCGACCAAGCAGACTTCGTTGCATGCCACAATGCATCATACGTCCTCCGCTACGATATGCTCTCTGACCTGAAAGAAGGCGGCACCTTCCTCCTCAACAGCCAATGGTCACCCGAAGAAATGGACAGCAGACTCCCCGCAAAGATGAAGAACCAAATTGCAGAAAAGCACATCAAGTTCTACACTCTCGACGGTCTCAAAGTCGTCCAAGATCTGGGCACATCAAAGGGTGTCAACACAGTCATGCAAGCAGCATTCTTCAAGCTGGCCAACGTCATTCCTTACGAAGATGCAGAACGCTACATGAAGGAAGCAATCAAGAAGACCTACGGCAAGAAGGGTGACGCAGTTGTGGCAATGAACTACGCATGTGTTGACAACGCAATCGCAGGCCTCAAAGAAGTCAACTATCCTGAAAGCTGGAAGACCACCACAACTGGTGCAGATCCTCTTCCCGTCCCCAACGACGAATATTTCAAGAACTTCATCGCACCCATCACTGCACAAGAAGGCGACAAGCTCCCCGTCAGTGCATTTGATCCCGCAGGTATCGTTCCCACTGGCACAACCAAGTTTGAAAAGCGCGGTATCGCAGTTTCAGTCCCTGTTTGGATTCAAGAAAACTGCATCCAATGCAACCGCTGCTCACTGGTCTGCCCTCACGCAACAATCCGTCCTGTCCTTGCAACCGCAGAAGAACTCGCAGACAAACCCGAAGGTTTTGTCACCAAGCCCGCAATCGGCTTCAAGGGATATGAATATCGTATGCAAGTCAGCCCCTTCGACTGCACAGGCTGCAACAACTGCGTAGCAGTTTGCCCCGCAAAGGAAAAGGCATTGAAGATGGTCTCTCTCGACCAAGCAATCGCAGAAGAAGAAGCAAATTGGGACTATGCAATGAGCCTCAAAGAAACAAGCGCAACAGTGAACCAAGCAACCGTCAAAGGTAGCCAATTCAAGAAGCCTTTGTTCGAATTCTCAGGCGCATGCGCAGGCTGTGGCGAAACACCTTACGTCAAACTTGTCACACAACTCTTTGGTGACAGAATGCTCGTCGCAAACGCAACAGGTTGCTCATCAATCTACGGCGGAAGCGCACCTACCTGCCCCTACACAACCAATGACGCAGGTCATGGTCCTGCATGGGCAAACTCACTCTTTGAAGACAACGCAGAATTTGGCTACGGCATGCACATCGCATATCAAGAACGTAGAAAGGTCCTTGCAGGCATCATCAACAACACTCTTGCTCTCGACGGCATCAGCGCAGAAATGAAAGATGCAATGAACGCATGGGTCGCAGGCTTCGAAGATGGCCCCGCATCAGAAAAGGCATCAAAGGACATCCTTGCTCTCCTCGACAATGAAAAGGCAAATGCAACCGGTGTTGCACTTGACCAACTGAACAAGATCGAAAAGCGTAAGGACTGCCTCGTGAAGAAGTCAGTCTGGATCGTCGGTGGTGACGGCTGGGCATACGACATCGGCTACAACGGCGTTGACCACGTTCTCGCATCAGGCGAAGACGTCAACATCCTCGTCCTCGACACCGAAGTCTATTCCAACACTGGTGGCCAAGCAAGTAAGTCAACTCCTACCGGCGCAATCGCAAAATTTGCAGCAACCGGCAAGCGCACCAAGAAGAAGGACCTCGCACTCCTTGCAATGGACTACGGCTATGTGTACGTTGCACAAGTTTCAATGGGCGCAGATATGAACCAAGTTGTCAAGGCATTCAGCGAAGCAGAAGCATATCACGGACCTTCAATCATCATCGCATACGCACCCTGCATCAACCACGGCATCAACATGAACAAGTCACAACTTGAAATGAAGAAGGCTGTTGACACAGGCTACTGGCAACTCTTCCGCTACAATCCTGAACTCAAAGAAGCAGGCAAGAATCCCTTCACCCTTGACAGCAAGGAACCCACAGAAGACTATCAATCATTCCTTATGGGCGAAGTCAGATACGCATCACTTGCAAAACAAAATCCCGAAGCAGCAAAAGCACTCTTCGAGAAGAACGAACAAGACGCAAGAGAAAAACGCGCATTCTACAAGGAGAAGGCAGAAAGATAGTTTCATCTCAGCACAACAAAAAAGGCACTCGTTTGAGTGCCTTTTTTTTATAAGCTTAGTGCGTAATCCCCTAAATGCATGTCCCCCTTCCTCACGTGTTTCCCCCTTCTGCCATTCGGCAGAGCCCTACGG
>CALABJ010000010.1:0-1565 GCA_937885645.1 uncultured Clostridia bacterium
GCAAATGGGGGAAACACGTGAGGAAGGGGGACATATTCTCTCGCGGGATTTTGCAATAAACCATTTTGTTTTGTCACTATATACCCATAAAGCGTTGACAATATTCAACATTTGCCGTAAAATGTTGAATATCATAGAGCAGGAGAACGATATGTATCATATAATCGTAAACCCCATCGGCGGTAAAGGTAAGAGCCTTAAAGCCCTTGAAAAAGTTGAAAAATTGTTCAAAAAACACGGCGCAGAATACACCGTGCATAAAACCGAATACGCAGGTCACGCAACCGAAATCGCAAGAGAACTCTCTCAAACCCCTGACACCAAAATTGTGGCAATGGGCGGAGATGGCTCTTTCCACGAAGTCCTTTGTGGCATCGAGAATTTTGACAACGTCACCCTTGGCCTTGTGGCATGTGGCAGTGGCAACGACTTCATCAAAAAGTCCGGACACCCTCAAAAGATTGAAGACGCAGTTGAACTTATCCTGAAAGGCAACGAAAGCTACGTTGACTTTATGGAACTGGGCAATCAACGTTGCATCAACGTAGGCGGTGGCGGTATGGACGTTGACGTCCTCTTGAAATACGCAAACGTCAAAGCACTGAAAGGCAAGGCAGCCTATTACTACTCATTGCTGTACACCCTCCTTCACACCCGTTTCCATCATTTGCGCCTTACCATTGACGGCGAAACAAGGGATATGAGCGTGTTTATGATCGGTGTAGGCAACGGCGGATTCATCGGCGGAGGCATTCCCATTTGCCCCAACGCAAAAGTTGATGACGGTCTCCTTCACGTGGGCTATGTCAAGGAAGTGAAAAAGTGCACAATCCCTGCAAAGCTTGTCAAATTCCTCGGCGGAAAGCACGTAGGCACAGACTGGGGCGGAGAATTTGTTGGCAAGGAAATCACCATCGAAGCCCTTGACGACAGCCGTTTTGAACTTGATGGTGAAATCATCGAGGACACCACCCTCAACATCAAGGTTGTCCACGACACCCTCAAGATGTTCAGATAATGGAACTGACAAAGGAACTTCTCAAAGAATACAAATCTCTCATAGGCAGAAAGGTGACCGTCACAATGGACAGACCTGTTGGCGCAATTCACCCCAAACACCCCGAAATCGTCTATCCCATAAACTATGGTTATATTGACGGACTTTTGGGCGGTGACGGTGAAGAGCAAGATGTTTATGTGCTTGGAGAAACAAGACCCCTAGACACCTATGACGGAGTTATCATCGCAGTGGTGCACCGCTACGATGACGATGAGTGCAAGTGGGTGGCAAGTGACGGCACACCCTACACCAAAGAGGAAATTGAAAGGGAAGTCCACTTCCAAGAGCAATTCCACAAAAGCAAAATAATAATGTAAACAAAAAGCCACTCACCCGAGTGGCTTTTTATTTTGCCTATTTGTTGCGTACTTATACAAGCACTCACATGTTGCGTGACGGAACGCGAGGAGCAGCGGCGACGATGAAGCGAACCCCAAGCACCAGACAAAAGTACGCAGTCGCTGGTGCGCTCTGATTGTTTTGCACCAAAGCGACAAGTGGCATA
>CALABJ010000011.1:0-3470 GCA_937885645.1 uncultured Clostridia bacterium
GCGGTCAATCTCGCCTTATCGATATCGAGTTGCTTCCTATCGAAAAACCAATTTTATGTGATGTTGATGTGTATGAAGTGAATACATTGACAAACAACGAAGCACACACAACTTATGTCAATTGCAATTCCAATGCACGAATCCACTGCAAAATCACCGTAACACCCGGTGCAAAATTTAAGAGCATTTCGAAGGCGGTGTTGAAGTTGAGACATTATGCAGGCGACTTGGAAGGGTTTGCGGTTTTCCCTGCAAACGATCAAAACATGGTAGAAGCAACATCTCATCCTTGGAACTTCTTGGACTATGAAACAGATGCAAATGGAACTGTCACCAACAGACTGATTGACATCAGCGACTTTATCAAAAATGGAGAAGCAAAGACATTCTATATTGCTATTAAATCGCTCGATAGTCACTCTTGTGCACTCTATGCCTCATCGGCAAGTGTGGATGTAATGTACGTTGAAGATGACGACTTCATCCCCAATGTTGCCAAAATTGAAAAGAGTGTTGGTGAAAAGGGCAAGTATATTTCCAATGTCAGAAACGGTAAGTTGTCATACACTCAAACTCTGTTTGAAGCAAAGGGGGCAAGATTTCCTTTTAAACTGTCTATGTCATATAATGCAGCCGATTGTGACAACTCATCTCCCTGTGGTATTTCAACGGGCATGAAAGGATGGACATTCAACTATCATCAATTTTTGGAAACAGTGACTGACATAAGAGATGTTGTACTTGGCATCAAGTATATGGATGGTGGACATTTGTATCATATGTTTGAAAGATCTCAAAACAATGCAAATGTTATGTGTGACGTAAGAACAAAGTCTGGTTTGATTCTCAACGGAGGAGTTATTTCAGACGGCAAAAACACAACTCTCACATTTTCAGGTAATAAGTTGACAGAAATGGCAACCAAGAAGGGGACTGCAACTATGCGCAATACTATTTCATATAGCGCAGATAGCAAGTTGGTATCTGTTGTTGACGGTCTTGGCGACACTTACAACTTTGTGTATGACACTAATAGCATTGTAGTGAAAAAGGACACAGATAGTCTTGTTGAAATCACATTGGACAATGAACTTGTGACCCAAGTGAAATACTGCAAATCTAATCAAACCACAACATTTGAATACAATGACAATTGCGAGTTGGTGTCGGTGTTTGATTCTGCATCTAATGACAAGGTTGTGTTTGAATATCAAAACAGCATTGTCAAGGCAATCAAGCATTACAAACGAAAAGTTGACGCATCAGGCAACGAAATCAGTTGTTTGCCGATGGAAGCATTTTTTGTGGACTATAATTGCTTGTGCTCACATGTCAAGTTCTGCCGAGCATCAGATATGGAAGCACATGCTTACAAGACCATGCAATATCAATTTGCCGAAGATGGTGAGTTGATTAATAGTACAGAGGTAAAGGGCGTCGGTTTCTCAGGCATTCGTTATAGAACAAGATCAGATTTTGAAAAATTCGCTGGCGCAATGTCAACAGAATACAAGCATGAAGCAACATTTACAATTGGTGAAAACTCAGCAAATGCAATTTCAATAGCATCAGGGTCCTTGTCTGACACCAAAGAACAAGATAGCGATGAGTTTACAATCAACAATAGTGATGGCTTGACCGAAAACTTTACAATGTCAATGGCAGCATTTGTTGAAAACAGCGGTTGTGTTGTTGATGAAACATCAAAGTCAATCGAGGTTCAATTGCTTGAAGGAAGCACCGTTTTGGGAACCATTTACGTTCAACCCGGACAAAGAGGATTGCAAGTTGGCGCAACATCTATAAAACTTTCAAAGGCATCTCACACCTTGAAGTTTAAGGCGAAGGTAAAAAACATAAGAGCAACAGTCGTATTCTCAAATTTGCGTATTGCACCCATTGCAAAAGGTGTTGAAGTAGAATGCGTGAACGTGGCAACCGGTGGCGCGACATATACCGAGCACTACAATTCTTCAACTAGAACTTGGTATGTGAACAAAAAGTGCACGCTTAAATATAATGGCTCAACGACCGTAAGTAATGTTAAATTCACAGCAAAGGACTATATGTTTACGCTTATCAGTAAAAATGCCAATGCAAGCGCGTTCAACGTGTGGTTTAATGACGGCGCAAATGTAATCTACAACGTTTCATCGCTGGCAATTTGCTGGCAGGGCAGTACATTTGTAGATTTTGATTCCATTATGGTGGGCAAAACCAAGAGCCTTCCCGGCAAACAAATCTACTCTTATGCCTACAAGACAACTTCATATCCCATTGAAAGCCGACAGGTCACAGACTTGGGGTCAACAGGTCTTATCAAAACAGACCGATATAATGCATATCATTTGCCCGTGTTTGCAATTGATGAAAATGGTGTGATCAATTTCAACTACTACAACGAATACGGAGAAGTCACTCTCAACCGAACCGATTGTGATGAAAGCAATATGAGCATTTCACAAAATTATGAGTATGACGAAAAGGGAAACCTCATCAAAGAAACTGAGCAAAGACAGCTTAACACATACGCTCACGAATATAGATATGACGATGATAATGTATTGGTTGAGGAAAATATGCCCAACGACCAAGCACAATCTTTCGAATATTCTGCGGACAAAGAAAAATTGACTAAGGTGAGAAGTGTGGTGGACGGCACAACCGCGCAAACCCTTGAAAATCAAATCAATTATGACAACAACTTGATCAGTTCTCTTGTGCACAATGGCACCACATTCCTGTTTGGGTATGACAGTAGAAACAACGTAAGTTCAGTCGTCATCAACAACGCAATGTCTTTCAATAAAAATTTGGTGTTCAATGTGGATGGAACAATGACAAGCGAAACCACTTATGGCAATGGTCAAAGGGTGAAGAAGTATTACGATCAATACGACAGACTCATCAAAATAACTCAAATCGAAGTTGGCAGTGACAACACCGAGACAGAAACAGTTGTTGAAGCATATCTATATAGCGACATGCCTCTGCCCAATGGAAACATTACAGACCCCGAGAGTTCACTTCTGCAACGTTCATCAGCAAGTTTGTTGAGGGCAACATACTCTCCTTCTGGGACACTGTCATATACCTACGATGAGCTTGGTCAATTGAAAAAAGT
Source organism: uncultured Clostridia bacterium (assembly GCA_937885645.1). Taxonomy (GTDB): domain Bacteria; phylum Bacillota; class Clostridia; order Christensenellales; family CAG-917; genus RGIG4097. The sequence continues at coordinate 3,125 of CALABJ010000011.1, forward strand.
CGCCAAAGGTTCATTTACTGTTGAAACAACAGCATATGATGCATATGGCCGTCCTACAACTGTTCAACGCACTGGATTGACGGCAGGCACCAGCAATAGCGTTGTATATGAAAACGCTGCGTCAGACATTATCAAAAGAGAGACCGCCACTTCAACTGCCGGTGCAATTGAAGGCACATATAGTTATGATGCGCTCATGCGCCCGATACGATCAAAGGAAATCGTGGGAACAAATGGCTATTACAAAGACTATTCATATTATCCCACACAAGAAAAGCGACCTTCTGGCGGTTTGACACCTATTTTGCCTATTCTTCCTAAGAGTCAAGCGGTTGACCCCACCGCA
>CALABJ010000012.1:0-6538 GCA_937885645.1 uncultured Clostridia bacterium
AGGGTTGGGCTCGGCGTGTCTGACAAAACTAGGCGCGCAATAGCGCGTTTTTTTAAAAATTGGGTATTGACTATTGAAAATACTCAATATATAATTTAACTGTGAACTAAATTTATCATTTAGTTGATAAGGAAAATTATGTAGGAGGGCTAAAAATGCCAAACACAAATGTCACAATTGACGAATTGAAAGCAAAGGCTAAAGAACTGCGTGCCAACATAGTTGAAACAACGTTCAGCGCCACATCCGGCCACATCGGCGGTTCGCTTTCTGCTGCGGATATGCTTGTGGCACTCTACTTCAAATATTTGAACGTAGACCCCAGCGACCCCGACAAGTATGATAGAGACCGCTTTGTTATGTCCAAAGGACACTGCGCACTCGGATACGTCCCCTGCCTCGCAATGAGAGGTTATCTTGACATCGAAGAAGTCAAGGCAAAGTTCAACAAGACTGGTTCTGCATACGGTATGCACCCTGACAGCAAGAAGATCAGAGGTTGCGACGCATCAACAGGCTCACTTGGACACGGACTTCCTATGGGCGTTGGTATGCTCCTCGGTCTCAAGTTGAAGAATATGGACAGCAAAGTTGTTGTCATGACCGGTGACGGCGAATGCCAAGAAGGCTCAAACTGGGAAGCAGCAATGGCAGCAGCACACTACAAGCTGAACAACCTCATTTGGGTCATCGACCGCAACAAGCTTGAAATTGACGGACCCACTGAAGAAGTCCTTGGTCTTGAACCTCTCGCAGACAAAGTGAAAGCATTTGGCTTCAAAGTCATCGAGTGCAGAGGCAACGATATGGACGACGTGGACAGAGCACTTGCCGAAGCATGGGCAAACGACACCAATCAACCTGTGTGCATCATTTCACACACCATCAAGGGCATCGGTGTTGAACAATATCAAGGCAAAGTGACCAGCCACTATATCTCATTCGGCGACAGCCGTAAGGACATCGAACCTATCCTTGAATACATCAAGAATACGGACGTTGCCACAATCAAGTAATAGGAGGTACACTATGGGAACTGCATGGAATGCATATGATGCAAACAAAATGTCAGCAGGCAAAGCTTATGGTCAAGCCCTTGCTGAACTGGCAGAAAAAGATCCTCGCATAGTCGCTGTCACAGCTGACCTTGCAAAATCAACCAACACCGGCATTTTCGGTCAACAATTCCCCGACAGAATGTTCAACGTGGGCATTGCAGAACAAAACCTTTTCGGCGTAGCCGCAGGTCTTGCAAAAGTCGGTTATATCCCCTTCGCCTCCACCTTTGCAATCTTTGCTTGCCTCCGTGGCGGTGAATTTATCAGAACAGACGCAGCATATCAAAAACTGCCCGTCAAGATCATCGGCACACACGGCGGTCTTTCATTTGGTGCAGCAGGCTCAACCCACCACTGTATTGAGGACTTCGCAGTCATGCGCGCAATCCCCAACATGACAGTTGTTATCCCTGCAGACGCATACGAATGTGCAAGAGCAATCAAGTCCTGCGTGGACGTGCCCGGCCCCTTCTATCTCCGTGTCGGCAGAGGTATGGAACCTCTCCTCCACAACAGTGAAGATGAATTCGACTTTGAAATCGGCAAGGCAATGCACCTTAAAGACGGCAATGACGTGACAATCATCGCATGTGGCAACCCCACCCGTGACGCACTCATCGCAGGTGAAATGCTTGATGAACAAGGCGTCAGCGCACAAGTCATCAACATGCACACCTTGAAGCCTATCGACCGTGAAGCAATCGTTGAAGCAGCAGTGAAGACACGTCGTATCGTCACCGTTGAAGAACACAACGTCATCGGCGGTCTCGGAGACGCAGTTGCAGCAGTGCTTGCAGAAAGCGGAAAGAGATGCATCCTCACCAAGATCGGTATCCCCGATGAATTTGGCCCTATCGGCAAGCCCGAAGACCTTTATGCAATCTACAAACTGTCATCACAAGGCATCATGGAAACCGTCATGGAACTCATGGGCAAGGAAATCGAAGAAGACGATTGGGATGACGAAGACTAATATGGAGGTGTAGTATGAAAGCAAGCGACAAAGACGTTTTGACTACACAGTTGTATTTCAACGCCGCATTCCCTGCTCTGCGCGTCCCTCTTGAAGAAGACCCCAAGCAAGTGAAAGCATTTGAAAAAATCAATGCAGTCGTTGAATTCCGTGCCGCTGATGATGAACATCCTCTTGCCTGCTACATAGTTTTCCTGACCGAAGATATGGCATCAAAAACCCTTGAAGGCAAACGTTTCAAGGTGTATCAAGGGGAATATCCCGGCTATATCACCATGGCAGATGAAAGCAAGTTTGAAGGCCTCACCGTCACAAAACTGTACTTCAAGTCAATCAAAAGTTTGCTTGGCGTGTTCAAGGGCAACACACCCCTTGATATGCTGGGCATCGTAGCACCCCTCCTCAAAAATATCTTCAAGCCCGCAACGTTGAAGTTCATCTTCCTCATGCTCACTTTGATGAAGACAATGCCCAACAACGTGCCCGGCGTTGACGAGCCTTGGGAGCAATATCTCAAAGTCAAGTTGTCACTGTACCTCATCACCCGTGCCCTCTCAACCGCAAACAAACTGGGTTGGCCCGTCATGGCAGAATGGACAGCAAAACAACCTGACAGAACCTATCTCTTCCACGTCGGTGCAACCCTTGACAAGGATGGCAATGAACTCTACCCCGAAATCTTTGCAAACCTCCGCGTCAAAAACGGCAAATCAAAGGCTGGCAAGAAGAACGTGAAATATCCCTTTGTTCTCTTTGAATTCCCCACTCCCGACGATTGTATCGCAGTCCTTTCAGACAGATACAGCTTTGTTGAGTCAGTGGCAAGAGGATGCGTCAAGGTTGTTGGCGCAGGCGACAGCTATGCAGTGCAATTCAACAGCATCATGACAGTCTGCCAAAACCTTCTCGTCCCCGACAAACTTGTCAAAGAATAAACAAAACCACCCAAAACAAAACCCACTCAACTGAGTGGGTTTTTTATTGCTTGCTTTGCAAGAAATAAAACCCTCGCCTTTTGACGAGGGTTTATCTCTTTTGATCTATTTATTATTAGTGAATTTTTCTTTTTGGTTCAACATTTGCTTGCACTGTGAACACAATCCTTCTTCATCAACTTGTAGCGGATTAAAATACTTTTTAATATAATAAACCTCATATGATCCATCCTCGGTTGTTATCTTATCAGGAATTTCTGGGTTATATCCTTTTTGATGACAACAAACGCATTCGTTAATCCACTTTTTAAATTTTGGAAACTTTTTTATGTATTCATCCCCGAGCGCGTGCTTTTTCATTTACATACCCAACCTTGCCATAATTTCTTTCAACACTTTAATTAATCCTTCTAATGTGGTTTGATACTCATATTTATGAAGTTTGTGATGAAGCCTTTGCATTGTATCTTTATTTGATATATTAAGTCGTCGCATAGCCTCTTCCCATTGCTTTTTCTCATACTGATTGTGCCCCATTCTAGGCCCGTTGCCTTTGGCAAACATCATAATGCCGCCCAACACAGCTGCTCCAGCCAGCACTCCGCCAGCAACCATAATTTCTGCGCCTGTAATAGTTATGCCTGCGGTTGCAGCAGCTGCTCCACTAGCGGATATAGACATTCCACCGCCTAAAGTAAATGATGAGTTTGCAAATGAACTTAAGGCACCCGCTGCTTGAGGAGCAATATATTCTAATCCTGCACCAATACCAGCACCAATAGCACCGCCCAGCAAAGTCGCACCTAAATAGTCATACCACTCCACACTGCCATTGAACACTTCGCCGTCGTCCTTATAGTCTTTATATGCCGCCACACCAAATCCGATAGCAGCGCCGACAATACAACCAATTAAGGTAATTATAAAGTGTCCGCTGGGGTCAATATAATTAACAGGATCATTTATACAATAAGCATAAAGGTTCACTCCATCCGCTATTTCAGGATCAAGGTATGACAGTGAGTCAGGGGAAATCCATCTGCACCATTCGGGGTTGTAATACCTGGTTTGCACCCAGTAAAAACCTGTTTCGGTATCAAAGTAGTATCCGCGGTATCTTATCTTGCAACGATATGCAAGACTTGTATCACCGCTCACCGTGCAGTTACCGTAGGCATCATACGTGAACGTCACCAACTTTGTGCCTGCGCTGTTATACACACCAATCACGTCACCTTGGATATATTTTACCACAGCACAACTTGCTTTGCAAGGAATTAAAAAGGCACTCAACCGAGTGGGTTTTTTATTGTCTCACAATCAACATTTCATCCAAAATGAATGCCCCCTAAATTAGGGGGCATTTTGTTTTATTGTTGACGTTCGTCATACCATTTGTTCAGATATTTTTTTGGCCAAGATGACGTGGCCATCAGCATCTTTGCTTGATAATCTGATAGTTTTCCTTTCTGCAAAAGTACTTTGGCATTCATGGTTACAGACATGGTGTATTCCGATATGTGTACGGGGACATTTAAGTGTTTTACCAATGCTCTTATCGCATTGAACCCGAGCCCTAAAATAGGACCATCTTCTGTGTTTGCACGAACGGCTATAACATAAGCCCCTCTTATGCTTACACGTAGATTTTTTCCACAAAGATAAAGCATATGGATGTCATTTACCGGCATAACTCTTGTCTTGTTGAATAGTTTTCGACGAATAAGTATTCTGCTCTCGTCAATAATCAAAAAACCACCAGTCTCATGTAAGTACCCAACAATATAAGCAATCGCCATTACGCCACAAACATAAGTGATTATTTGTTTGTCATTTTGCAATTTAGTTGCACCATAATAAAACAACCATGCCGCAGCAGCTAAAAAGGCAAACGCAAAAAGCCAAACAACTATGCTGAACAAAACCAATCTTTTTCTCCTCACAACTCAATTACCCCTAATATTGTTTCTATAGTTTGTTGCACTCCATTTCGAATGAAATGCTCTTTAAGATGTCCTTGTGTAAAACTATATTTTACGCACTTGGTCGCTGTTTCCATAGCAAACAACAGCGCATCGGTTTTTTTATACACTCCTTTTATTATCTTATTATTAATTCCTTGCACCGCAATATTTGAACTTTTTAATACTGCGCGATCGAGATCTGGCCCGAACTTTCCCAGTCCGAAAGATAATATAGCTGAACTGACTGTTTGGCACATAATATCAACAATGTCTTGTTCGCTAAAATCCCAATCTTTTTTTATGCCCGTAGTTATTACGCCATTTACAAAATCAAGGCCCGCGTCAATAACTCCTGTTGCAATGGGACCAAGACCCGTAGCGGCCAAAGCCCCAGAAAGTCCACCAAACAATCCATCCACAATGGCAACATCCCAGTTCACTTCGCCATCATTCTCTATCGCCTGAGAAACCGCTGAAACGGTGAATGACATAGCAAAACCAATAATGAACCCCCAAATGATTGCAGACAGCACAAATGTGCCATGAGGGTCTGTCTCCATTATGGGATTGTTCCCACAATATGAATAGAGGTTTATGCCGCCAAGGGTTTGAGGGTCAAGATATTCAAGACCGTCCGCATTGATGAATCTGCCTGTGACAGGATCGTAGTAGCGAGTTTGGAGATAGTAGAGCCCAAGGTCGCTGTCCCAATAGTATCCTCTATAACGGAAAGGATTGAGGGTGCCAACACCGGCCTGTTGGGATACAATGGTGCAGTTGCCGTATGCATCATATGCATATTCAGCAACCTTGTTTGTGCCACAATAGATTGCGGTGATATCACCAAACAGGTTTTTGCGATATGTGTACAGCGTACCATTCTCCACATAACCGCAGACACCTTCCTTATTATACAGATATATACGCTCTGTAGGGGCAGGAAGACTGGTGCCCATGATCATAGAGACCTCAGAAATGAGTCTGTCTCCGTCGTAATTGTAGCCAACGGACTTAATCAGAGCATCGGCAGAAGTATAAAATCCTTTGCTTCGTCTTTGACCATTTCCGTCATAAGACATGCGTATAATGCTGCCAGATGAGGTTGTGTGCTCCGCAAGATTTCTGCCTCTTGTCCACACGAAGCTCTTACCCCTATATGACACAGGATTGCCTGCATTGTCATAGGTGATTGCCTGTCCGTTGAATGAGGTGAGTTGGTCCTTCCAGTTTGAATTACCGTATGTATAGACGTTTGTTGCTGTGGCAGAGCCAACTGTTCCAGTTGTGTATGCATGCTCTGTTCTGCTGACAATATTTCCACCTACATCATAAGTCCAAACGATGGTTTTGTCAAGCGTGGGGTTGTTCTCTCGGATCAACCTGCCAATGCCATCATAAACGTAGGTGGTGCCACCATAACTCACAATATTGCCGTTGGCATCGTAGTCAATATGTTCAGTCTTTTCAAGAGTTGCGGTGCCATTAACAACATTGTAGTGCTTGATTGCACTCATATAGTTGGTTGTTCCAGTTTGCACAAGAATATAATCAATTGCGGTGGGGTCAACCGCTTGACTCTTAGGAAGAATAGGCAAAATAGGTGTCAAA
>CALABJ010000013.1:0-160080 GCA_937885645.1 uncultured Clostridia bacterium
GCCTATGACACTTTCAACTTCTGGCTCGAGCCTACCTCCTTTGAATGCGGCTGGCGAAAGCATATGGCCGCTGCAGTTAAAAACGCAGTATCAATCCCCGTCATTGCAGCAAACCTCATCCGCTCACCCGAACAAGCCGAGCAACAACTGAATGACGGCATCCAAGACTTTGTGTCACTGGGCAGACCTCACATTGCAGACCCTCACTGGGCGGAAAAAGCACAGGCAGGCAAAGCAGACGAAATCAAACGTTGCATTTGTTGTCTATATTGTATCCAATCAATGCAAGACAATGCTTACGTTGGTGACCACGGCTATTGTTCAGTCAACCCCACCGTTGGCAAGGAAAGAGAATACAACAATCTCCCCAAGGACGGCAATGGTAGAGTTGTTGTCGTCGTAGGCGCAGGCATGGGCGGACTTATGGCAGCGGAAATCCTCGGCAAGCGCGGATTCAAACCCATAGTCCTTGAAAAGGAAACAGAGGTCGGCGGACAAATCAATCTTGCAAGCAAACCTCCCAAAAAGGAAAAGATTGGTTGGTGCACAGTTGACGCATTGAAGGGTGCGGAACTTAATGGCGCAGAAGTACATCTCGGTGTCACTGCAACCCCTGAAATCATTGACTCATACAATCCTTACGCAGTCATCATCGCAACCGGCGCAGAAGCCTTCAAACCTAAGTGGCTCAAAGGCGCAGACCGTGACAACGTCTATACAACCACAGATATTCTCAGCGGAAAGGTTGTCCTTGAAGGCAAGAAGGTTGCAGTTGTAGGCAGTGGCATGACAGGCCTTGAAACAGCCGAAGTCCTTGTTGAAACAGACAACAAAGTGACCGTTGTTGAAATGATGGGAGACATCGCCCCCGGCGTATGGTTCCAACACAAAGATGACGTTATGCCCAAACTTAACAAAAAGGGAACGGAATATTACACCGCAAAACGCCTTTGCAGTGTTGATGACACAGGTCTTTGCCTTGTGCCAGTTGAACACAAAAAGAACAAGAATTACAAAAAGGATTTGAAGGCAGGAAAGCGCGCCACACCCACAGTCGCAGTGGACTGCGGTGAGTGTATGCACCTTGATTGTGATGCAGTTGTTTTGTCCCTTGGTGTCCGCTCAGTCAACGGACTATTCAAAGACCTTGAAGGCAAATACGAAGGCAGAGTGTTCACCATCGGTGACGCCACAAAGTCAGGCAGAATTGCAGACGCAACAGCCTCCGCATACCAAGTTGCAAGCACCCTGAAATAACCAACAAAACATAACAAAAAGAACGGACGTTGTGTCCGTTCTTTTTTTTGTTATTTTCCAAATTAACAGGTTTATATATTCGTTTTTAGATGTTAAACACCTTATTTTGCATATTGACTGATGAAATCCACTGTGTCATCAAGGCAGGCTTTGCCACGTTTTTCAATGGTCGCAAGAGGGAATGCGTGCATTGAAAGTATGCCCTCGGCGCAGTGCATACGATAGGGTGTGCCAATCTCGTCAAACCTCTTTTGAAGAGCAAAACTCTCGGTTTTGAGGAAGTCGTTTTTGGCATAAATCAGCATGGTGGGAGGGAAGCCTTCTTTCACCTCGGGGGACAAAATCTTTATTTCTTCTTTGTCAAGATTTGCTCTGATTTCCTTATGACTGAAACCAGTGAAAGCATTTATCATATATTTGATTCCAAGGAATTTGTTGTCAATGAGTCTACCAAAATCCACCGCACCGCAGTTGGATACAAGGGCGCTGACCTTGAATTCATCTCTATGTTTGAAGTCTATCCCCAGTTTGTCGTAGAGGGTGTGATCAAGGCTCATGGCCGCCATATAGGTGATGAAATATCCCCCTGCGCTTTCTCCTGCAAGGGTGACTTTTGTCATATCAATATGATATTCCTCACTGTGGTCGTAGAGCCAGTCTATTGCCTTGTATATTTGCTTGAATTGATGAGGGAAGGTCATCTTCGGCGCATACTCATATCCTATGTTTGCACTGACCCAACCCCGCTCGGCATATTCCATGCAGTAGGTGTTTCTCATCTTAGGCAAACCACTGCACCAACCACCGCCGTGTACGTAGATGAAAGCAGGTTGCTTGTCTGTCACGGTGTGGTCAAAAATCATATTGATGGTTTCTCTTTTGCCTTCACCATACTTCAAGTCATTTTGCACGGTGATATTGTCTTTAGGTTTGCGGTGGAGAAGTAGGCATAGAGGATACTCCCCAAGATTCATAAACCATCCACCAACCTTACCTTTGAAGTACGCAATCTTTTTCATATTTCCCCCAAGTAGAGTTATTCCTCAATCATTTTACCACAACCCCACACCCCATTTCAATAGGGAATATCATCGAGCACTCACTTTTTTATAGACGTAAAATTCAAAATGTTTTACGCACATTGCCAATTTAGAGCGTTCATATACAAGCACTCACTCCTTCGAAGACGGAGTTTGGAGGAGCAGCGGCGACGTGTAATAGCGATTGCTACGAAGTCAATCGCGCCCCGTAGCGAGTGCCAAAAAAAAGCCTCCATCTGACGAGGGAGGTGGCACGAAGTGACGGAGGGAGAGAAATCCACTTTCACCACAACTGCGAACAAAGTGAGCAATATCACTTGCCGCAAGGCAAATATAACTGCCGAAGGCAATATAACTTGCGTTTACGCAAATATAACTCAACTCTATGGGTGAAGGGACTTGCTCCGCTACGCTATCACGCCGGGGTGGCAAACGATGGGTGTCCATCATTTGTCGCAGACAAGCAACTGAGATTGCCGTAGTGTCTGCGATTCCCACCCGTTCAAGTCCCTTATTTGGTGACGAAAACGCAAAAAAAATCCCACACTATTGTGTAGGATTTTCTTTTGGTATGGGTGAAGGGACTTGAACCCCCGACCTCTTGAACCCCATTCAAGCGCGCTACCAAACTGCGCCACACCCATGTAGCGTTGCTATTATAAATCAACAGAAAACAAAATGCAAGCGTTTCGGGGCAAATAAATAAAATATATTTTCTTATCTATTATCTTCTTTTTTCTTTGTTATGTTTGTCACCATAAACACAAGGCCACCAGCGAGCACAACCACGATTGACAGCACAATTGCAATGATTTGCACGGTGGTGAGGCCGTCAAGTTTGAAGTTGTCTTGATGGATGAGGAGTTCCTCTCCCTCATACTTGACTTTGTAGTAGTCGCCCACCTTTTCAACGACTTCAAGTTTTGTGCCGTCTTTGACTGCCACAACCATATCCCCAGTTTCAGCAGAGAAGAGAGGCACCAGCTCACCGGCACGTGATGCTTTGGCTCTGCCGTAGCTCACTTTCACCTCTTCGGGCTCAACAGTGTCGTTGACAGGGGGAGGAGGGGTAGGAGTGACAGACACAGCTTTCTTCACACGCGCGCTTTCGACAAAGTACGTTTTGCCGTTGTAGTTCACTCTCATCCACTTGCCGTCACCATATCCTGATGCATCGTCAACCGCATCAAAACGTGTGCCTGCGTTCACAACCACGTTGCTGTCAAAGTCGGGGTTGACGTAAAGGACAAGCGCTTCTGTCGCCTCGTACTCACCACTGATTGCGGTTGCAGAGGTGCTGGGAGTTGCGTTGTAAATCCAGCCCTCAACGCCGTCAACTTTGCCGTAGAGCAGTCCGTCAACTTCGTATGCAACGATGTCAACGTTTGCCTCAATTTCAAGGGCAGTTTTGCCGTCAAGATTGTTGGTCAAAATATAGGTGTTGTCCTTTGCTGTATAGACGTCCGCGTTCTTGCCGTCAAGGTCAATTTCAGGACGAGCAGGAGCGGTTGTAGTGAGGATATTATCAATTGAAATGAGGGCGTTTTCCTCGGTGACAAAAACAAGTTTATCACCAATCAAATTCATGTTGATTGCGATGTATTTGAAACCAGCAAAGTCAAGGCTTTCTGTGTCAAAAGTGACAGCATTTTCAGTGGTGTTTTTCTCAATGACTTTTGCCCAATCGTACTTGTGGACAGTGTTGTTGTCGTCAAGGACAAACACATTTCCCGCCTTGTCAACAAGGATATCTTGAGGGGTGCAGTCAAGGTCAAATGAAAGGAGATTGTTCACCTTTCCGCCCATTGAAATGACACCGACTGAACCCTCTTTCAGCACGTAGAAATGAGTGTCCACGTCAAAGGCAATTCCGTCAGTCACGTCACAAACCTTGATTAATGCGCCGCTTATGAGTGTATAAACTCCGTTTTCTGTTAGAACGTAGAGTCTGTCACGATACACCATATCCACAATCTTTTCAGTCACGATGATTTCGTTTTTTACGGTCATATCTTCGATGACGAGAAGTTTTCCTTTTGCCACAACGTACAATCTGTTGTCGCTTGCAGTGAGGATTTCAGGGCTATCTACACCAAGTGAAACGACGGTGTCGCTGACAAACAAAATGCGGTTGTTGCCCTTGTCTGCAATGACCATATCGTCACCCAGTTCAGTCACGTCTGAGGGGGTGTTCAGTTTGGTCAATCCGTCACCGCCAAAGGAGTGATTTCTTGTGAAGGTGAGAGTGCCGTTTTCAAGGGTGTAGACGTCATATCCGTCACCGCCTTTTGCAATGTAGAGAGTGCTTCCGCAGACTGCAAAATTCTTGTCCTCAAGGTCTGTTTCAGTGACAGCAAAAGCGGTCTTGTCAATGAGGATAATCCTTTCACCATCGTGGGCAAAAATCATGTCCCCCATCAATGCGTTTTCAACAAAGATTGAGTCGGTTGTGTCTGCAAAATCGGTGTCAATATGATAGGTGTAAAGTTTGTTCACACCGTAGTCAACTGCAAAGTTGAAGATGGTTTCACCGTCTGTCACCATGACAGGTTTATTCTTGAATGTGTCATCATCATATGAAGCTGTCAGATTCAAGTCGTTGTCATAGACGTCAACCTTGCCCCAAGTGTGAGAGTAGAGGCTTGCGCCGTCAGTTGCCAGATAGCACTCAGCAAAAAGTGTTGTATCAGTTGCGGTGAAAGTGGTGAGGTCAAGGACTGCGTGTCCGCTGGCAGTCTTCACAACTGCCTTATCACCAAAGACAAAAATCTTCAATACGTCCTTGTCAAAGGGGATAGTGCCGTATGATGCGCCAGTCACAGCAAAGACATCGTTTTCAGCGTCGTAGGACACAACATAGTCCTCATTTGCGCCGATGACGTCCACTCTTTCCGCTTGGATATATCCGTCAACAGGGAAAACTCTGTCCACGTCCGCCGCCAAAGCAATATCAGTGCAAGAAAAAACCGTCGCAAAAAGAAGTGCGACTGCAAGGATAGTTATGATTGCGGTGACAGGTTTTCTCATAAGGAAATTCATATACTAAATTATAGACAAATAATTATTAATAGTCAAGACAAATAGTTGGTTGATACCGCTTGAAAATCTCATCTTGTTGTGTTAAAATAGACAAAAGGTATTTTATGGCAAAGAAATTCTATTATCAAGGAAAAAACAAACAGAGCGGGAACAAGCCTCCTCAAAACAAGCAAAACAATGCTCAACAAGTGAAGGCTACCCCTGCTGTTGAAAACAATATATATCCCAAAGAGAAGATGTCCCTCGCCCTAGAAAATATAGGAGTCGGCCCTCGCACAGCGGAACTTCTTGCAAAAAACAAGATCAACACCGCCGGCGACGTGGTTATGCGCACCGAGAGGGATATGTTCAAAGTGCAAGGCTTCAACAAGAAGATGCTTTTTGAGCTGAAAGACGCCTTGAAGGCACAGGGTATGGAGTTTAGGCCCGACACCCCCAAGCCTCAAAAGAAGGACGTCCAAAAGCCTGCCCAAAAGGACGAAAAGCAAAAAGAGCAAAAGGCACAAAAGCCTCAAAAGGACAAGGCAAAGCAAGAGAAGAAGGCGGACAAGCCTGAAAAAACCCCCAAACTTAAAGAGCCTCTTCAAGTCGAAGACTGGCGCAAAGTTCAAAAGGGTGGCAAGTGGGGCTTCTATGACGGCTTCAAAACAGTTATCCCTGCCATCTATGACGAGGTCTATTGTTTCCACGACGGACTTGCTTCAGTTGAACTTGATGAAAAATGTGGATATATTGACAGTGAAAACAACGTTGTCATCCCCTTTGACTACGAGACTGCAATGAGTTTCTCAGAAGGCTACGCAGCGGTGTCAAAGAAGGACAAGTTTGGCTATATCAACAAGGAAAACACCGTGGTCATCCCCTTTGAGTACGATGCGGCAACCGTATTTGAAAACGGTGAAGCAAAGGTGAAGAAGGATGGCAAGTGGGGCACGATATTCCCCGACGGCTCGGTGAAGTGGATTTGATGAAAACTAAAAGAACACTGACAAAGATTTGGACAGCGGCACTTATGTGCATGGCTGTCCTTTTGCTTTTTATCGGTGTTTTTAGGCCTACAGGTGTAGCGATAGCCGACTGGAAGGATGATTATGACACTTATCTTAATGCCCTTGCAGGGGGTGACGCCAAGGACTGGTATCTTGGTGAAGACTACCTCAACGTGGCAGGTGCAAAGAGCGTAATCGACGGCTTTTTAGCGGACGAAAACTTTGACAAGGAAAGTCTGAAAAAAGACCCCATCGTCATAGCCGTCATTGACAGCGGTATAGGCTTTGCCTATAAGGTGGAAGGCTCCTCAGGCATACCCCTTGACCCTTTGAGCGTCTATCAAGAGGGTGCAATCTACAAACTTCACTCGGTGTTTGACAACGTGCTTTTGACTGACGAAGAGGGCAACTATATCTACAAAAACGTAGCGGACACTGTCACCGTCAAAAAGAAGAATCTTCTTGGCAACTATGTTGCAACAGGGCAGGTGATTGAAGGCGTCACGGACAGCGGAAACATAGCGCTAGACCTTGTTGACAACACCTCAAACGACCACGGCACCCACTGCACAGGCATAGTTGCAATGCTCATACACTTATTGGGCCTTGAAGACTACGTGAAGATTTTACCCATAAAAGCAAACACCGTCCTCAACTACAATGGCAGTGAATATCTTGCAGGCTATTCAAACTCAACCGCCGAGCCCTATATCACTGATGCAGTGAAATTTGCCTATGAAAACGGAGCGGATATCGTCAGCATGTCTATGTCTGCAAACGAAAACTCCAAGGAAGCATTCAACTTTGTTGAATATTCTGACAAAATGGTGTTTGTAGCCGCCGCCGGCAACACAGGAAAAATGGAAATGACTTATCCCGCCGCCTACGAAGATGTGATTGGGGTGATGAACTATGACAAAGGCACCGCAGAAGGCCTTCCTCAACTGCACACAAAATCCACTTATGGCAGTTGGTTTGACGTGGCAGCCCCCGGCGTGTCAATCATATCCAGCATAAACGCAGGTGGCTATGGCAAACTGACAGGCACAAGTATGTCAACACCTATGGTAGCATTCGCTTCCGCCCTTGCTCAGTTTAGATATCGTGGCTACAACAACTACGGTGCCAACATAGAATTGACAACAAAGGTTGTCCGCACAATGCTTTCTCACGGCAACAGCAAGTCAACGTCAGGCGCCCTTACGACAAAAGTCCCCGCCCTTCGTCTTACGGACATTCTCACCTACAACTATTATGGAGACATCGCATTCATAGATAAGATTATGGGCACGCCTGATGGGGTAGAAATCACTGCAGAGAGCAAGACTGAATACAAACTCGGTCAAAATGAAAAGATAACCTTAAAGGGCAATCCCACCCCCACAAACAGTCGCACCGATGATGAACTTGTTTGGTGGTATGAAATCGGCGGAGAAAGAGTTGAAATTGGCAAAGGTTGGACAATAGACTTTGACGTGCCAAATGCCGTTGGTATGTATCAAGTGAAATGCGCCATAGTGAACGAAGACGGCGTAGAGTATGCAGTTTGCGACAAGCCTTTGACTTTCTCGGTGATATACTTGGCCCCAAGCGACACCGAAATCAAGTATGTTGAAGAGGATGTTGAAAACAAAGTTTTCAAAGTGGGTGAAACCTATCAATTCACTTTGCCCACAGAAAACCTCAATCCCAACTTGTCCTACACAATAGTGTGGTACGTCAACGGCGTGGAAGCAGGAGAGGGCAAAACCTTTGACTTCACCCCCGAAAAGGGCGGAGAATACGTCGTGACCGTATCCGTAAACGGTGAGATGCTAGAAAGCGGTGCAGTGGTCAACGTGGCGGAATCTTTGCCTGCATCAAGTTTGACACCCGGAATGATAGCCCTCATCGTCTGTGCAGCCACAGGAGGATCGGCGGTGATATTCATCATCATCTACGTCCTCATCAAGCACTTCTCGTCAGGGAAGTCCACCGTTGCTTAACTCAAGAGCATAAATCAAAATATCAAAAAAAAGAGCCGTCAACTTGACGGCTTTAATTTTGTTCAAAGAATATTCAAATATGATTTTATTTTTCTGTGTTGTAGACCAAAACCTGTAGGCCGATAATCTTCTACGAAAAAAAGGCTGTCATTTGACAGCCCTTCTTGAGAAATGACTGATTAGTTGTTTTTGATTTTGTCCAGTGAACGGCAGAGAGTTGCTTTCTTTCTTGCTGCGGTGTTCTTGTGATAGACGCCGTCAGAAGTTGCTGCATCGATGACTGCCATGGTTTCGGGAAGAAGTGCGCTTGCAAGAGCAACGTCGTTTGCTGCGATAGCATCGTTGAACTTCTTGACTGCGTTCTTAACACGTGATTTCTTCATTGTGTTTTCTTTGTTTTGTCTTGCTGAAACCTTGACTCTCTTTTTTGCTGACTTAATATTAGGCATATTTATCTCCTCATATTTGAATACTTCATTTGAAATCTTTGAAATATTAGCACATATTGAAAAATCTTGCAACTGTTTTGAGTTAAATTTTGTTATTGCACAAAATAATTTCATGGAAAAGGACTTTTTTTACAGTGATATGGCCCTTGACAACCTTGAACGAGGTGGTTTTGAAAGCATAGCTCAACACAAGAAACTATCATACGGCATAGAGCAGATTGTTGTCAACTTAAAGGACAAAGTCCTTAGTGACAAAGTGGGCAAGCCACAAGGTGTGTACGTCACCTATGACGTTAGCGGAGCAACTGACGACAGATATGCGGATTATCTTGTCAGGATATTGTCCTCAACAATCACCCAACTTGTAGGGGGGTTGGCAAGGGGGAGCATTGTCCTGTCAGTAGGGCTTGGCAACGGAGAGGTTTTGGCGGATTCGCTAGGTGAAATGACAATGCGGAAATTGAGGCCCACAAGGGTGGAATACTTGACTGACACCAAGTTCAAACTGTGCGCCCACTCACTAGGGGTGCAAGGCGCAACAGGGCTCAAATCCCACGAGGTGCTTAGTGCTCTAAACGACAAGGTGAAACCATCAGCCATCATCATAGTTGACACCCTTGCCACCTCAAACGTAGGGCGCATAGGCACGTCATTTCAGTTATCCACCGCAGGCATAATTCCGGGGAGTGGAGTAGGGGGCGACAAACCCCGTATGGACAAGTGGGTTTTTGGTGTGCCAACCCTGTCAATCGGCGTGCCCCTTGTCATGAATATGCAAGGTGTTTTGAAGGATTTTGTAAGTGATTTTTTTGAAGACAAAATCGACCAGTTCAAGTTCAGTTCAACCCTAGCGGAAAAGGGATTATCTCGCCTTGTGGTAGCTCCAAAAGAGGTGAAGATTTTTCTTGAAAACGCCTCAAATATTATTGCAGGTGCCCTCAACCTTGCCTATTCAAAATAGTTGGTTAGATGCCGTAAAATCTTGCGTTTTTGTCCAGCTGACCGAGTATCCAAGCATATTTGTCGTTTTCATCCATGCCACTGAAATGGAAGGTTGTTTTGCCTTCACCACTTAGGTGTTTTGCGTGGGGCAAAATCTCATAAATGAGCCTAGTGTTTCCGTCAATTATTTCAGCATTTTTAAGATATTTTTTTACCAGTCTTTTCACGTAAACGTAGTGTGAGCAACCAAGTGAAACCCACTTGATTTCGTCACTGTTTTCAACTGCACTTTCAAGCATATTTTTCACGTATTCATCTATGAAATCAATGCGAATTTCCGCCCTAGATTTATATGACAATGAGCCCATAATTTCCACCATAGTTGCAAGGTCTTTCGTCCCTGCTGTCATATATCTTTTTTCTTTCAATTCAAGGGCTTTTTCAGTGGCAGGCGTTGACAAAACGAGTGTGTTTTCAGGGGGAGTGTCAAGGACAGGAGTCAGTAAAAAAGCCCCCTCAGGACGGACAACAGTCGAAGCAGTGTTGCAGGCAATCACTTGCAGGTCACTTATTTGTCTGAGCCTACCAACGCCCTCTTTCACTGCACGGAAAATTTCCTCTTTTGGCTTTGTGCCAAATGGGGAGTTGATGTTGTCTGCAAGATAGCAAAAGTCAAGATGAGGAAGTGCTCGTCTTAATGCCGAAAGAGTGGTCAGCCCTCCTATACCGCTGTCGTAAACACCGATGACGCTCATATTTCAAAATATGAAGGGAGAGAGAAAAATATCAAATTTTTTGAAAAAAGTGGTTGCGAGCCTATTTTTTTGCTTGTCAATTTTTGATATTTAGTATATCATATTTGAGAATTAACTTATTGAGGTAAAGTAATGAAAACTTTCGCAACAGATTTTATCCGCAACATTGCTCTCATCGGTCACTCCGGTGAAGGCAAAACTTCTCTTGCTGAAGCACTCTTGTTCGCAACAAAAACAGTAGATCGTCTTGGCAAAGTTGATGATGGCAACTCCACAATGGACTTTGATGACGAAG
Organism: uncultured Clostridia bacterium; assembly: GCA_937885645.1. Taxonomy (GTDB): domain Bacteria; phylum Bacillota; class Clostridia; order Christensenellales; family CAG-917; genus RGIG4097. The sequence continues at coordinate 10,752 of CALABJ010000013.1, forward strand.
AAATCAAGCGCAAGATATCAATCAGCATGGGCCTTGCATACGCAATCCATCGTGATCACAAGATCAACGTTCTCGACGTCCCCGGCTTCTTCGACTTTGAAGGCGAAATGGTTGCAGCACTCCACGCAGCAGACAGCGCAGTGGTTGTGACATCAGCCAGTGGCTCACTTACAGTCGGCACAGAAAAGGCACTTGAAATGTGCTTTGAAAAGGAAGTCCCCGCACTTATCTTTGTCAACGCAGTCAACAAAGAAAACAGTGATTTCTTCGGCACAGTCGATGCAATCACCGCAAAGTTCAACAAAGTTATCCCCATCGAACTCCCCATCATCGAAGGTGGCAAGATGGTCGGCTCAGTTGACGTTTTCTCAGGCGCAGGCAAGGACCTCAACGGCAAAGCAAAAGACGTCCCCGCAGATTTGGCATCAAAGGCAAGCGCATATAGAGATCAACTCATGGAAATGGTGGCAGAAACAGACGAAGACCTTATGATGAAGTTCTTTGAAGGTGAAGAATTCACCCAAGACGAAATCCAAAAGGGCATCCACACTGCAATCGCAACCGATTCCTTCATCCCCTTGATGGCAGGCAACGCAACCACATCAACTGGTGTTGCAAGCCTTCTCGACATCATCGTGGACTATCTCCCCAGCCCCGCAGCAGCACGTCGTCCTCACGCAACAGTGAACGGAGCAGACACTCAAGTTGCATGCGATGCATCAGCACCTTTCAGCGCACAAGTGTTCAAGTCAATCGTTGACCCCTATGTTGGCAAACTTCTCATCTTCAAGGTTATGAGCGGAAAGCTTACAAGTGGTGACGCAATGTACAACAACACAGCAGAAAAGCCCGAAAAGGCAGGCGCACTCTACGTCCTCAAAGGCAAGAAGCAAGAAGGCGTTGACGAACTCGTCGCAGGCGACATCGGCGCACTTGCAAAACTTGTTTACACCAACACCAACGACACCCTTTCAGCACCTGACTACAAGCTCAACTATTCAAAGATTGAATTCCCTCAACCCGTCATCTCATACGCAGTCAGCGCAAACAAGGATGAAGAAAAGGCAATCCAAGGTCTCATCAAGATGCAAGACGAAGACGCAACCTTCAAGGTTGAAAAGAACGTTGTCACAGGCGACGTCCTCATCAGCGGTCTCGGCGAAGCACAACTTGACATTATGTGCAAGCGCGTCAAGAACAAGCTCGGCATCGACATCAGCTGGCAAGAACCCAGAGTTGCATATAAGGAAACCATCCGCAAAGAAGCATCAGCAGAAGGCAAACACAAGAAGCAATCAGGTGGCGCAGGTCAATTTGGTGACGTTTGGATCAAGTTTGAACCCGGTGCAGCAGACGGCGAATTTGAATTTGTTGACGCAGTTGTCGGTGGCGCAGTTCCCAGACAATTCATCCCCGCAGTTGAAAAGGGTCTCCGCGAAGCAATCAAGGAAGGCGTCCTTGCAGGTTATCCCATGGTCAACCTCAAAGCAACCCTTTACGATGGCAAATATCACCCCGTTGACAGCAAGGAAATCGCATTCGTCATCGCAGCAAAACTCTCCTACGATGAAGCATGTGCAAAGGCATCACCTTGCTTCCTTGAACCTATCATGACCGCAAAGATCACCGTCCCCAGCGACTATCTTGGTGACATCCTCGGCGACATGAACAAGCGTAGAGGCCGTATCCTCTTCACAGACGCAGAAGGCTCAAAGCAAGTCATCACCGCAGAAGTTCCTCAAGCAGAAATGTTCCGCTATGCAACCGACCTTCGTTCAATGACACAAGGCAGAGGCAGATTCACAATGGAACTTGCAAGATATGAAGAAGTTCCCGGCTCAGCCAACGCAAAGATCATCGAAGACGCAAAGAAGCGCAAGGAAGAAGCTGCAAAGAAATAACATTACTTCAAATAAGAAAACCCGCTCGTTTGAGCGGTTTTTTTATTGCTTTGCAGTTATATTTCTTGCAAGCAAGAAGTTATATTGCCTTCGGCAGTTATATTGCTTTGCAATGAATTGCCTTCGGCATGAATTGACACAAGTGTCATGAATTGGCTTCGCCATGATTTGCACTTTCGTGCATTATGGTGAGAGTGGATATATTTTCAACCTCAACTCACCGCAGGTGAATATCACGTCCGTAGGACATATAACTCACGAAGTGAATATAACTGTGGCTATGCCACAATATCACTTGTCTTGCATCGCAAGACAAATAAAAAAAAGAGCCTGAGGCTCTTTTTTCTTTCAAAAACACTGTGCACCGACTCCGACAATACATACCGAAGTGGAAACCAAGTAGGTGACTCCTTCAAAGCTTCCCGATGGCACACGCTGAAATCCGCTTAGTGCTGCTGCGGTCAGGCTCTGACACGGTTCACGACACAACGTTGCACCGGACCTTGCTATCAACATTCCTTGCTTGGTGCGACCAACCATACATAAGGCCTCGGTCGGCGTTCGACACTGCTATGGCGGGTTGCAGTTTACAGGGCACCGCCAACTCCCCGTCTAGCACAGCGAAAGCATTATATCATCTAACTGAAAATTTTGCAACAAAAATTCGCAGGCTATTGATTTAGGTGTTTTTGTGTGCTAAAATTACTTTAATATTTATGCGCGTAGGCGCACGAGGTGTATATGAAACACACAAGGATCCTCACCATCCAAGATTATTCATCAATCGGACGCTGTTCACTGACGGCAGCACTGCCCATTTTGTCTGCTTGCGGACAAGAGCCTGTAGGTCTTCCCACAGCGCTCCTTAGCACGCAAACCGCAGGGATAACTGGCTTCACTTTCAACGATTTGTATACAAATATGTTGCCCAGTTATCATCACTGGACAGGGCTCAACATCAAGTTTGACTGTCTCTACACGGGCTTTATAGGCACAATGGAAACGGTTGAAGCCACAATGGAGATTGCAAAGGGCCTGAAAGAGAAGGGCACACTCATTGCAATAGACCCTGCCTGCGCAGAGCACGGCAAACTGTACAGCATTTTTGATGAAGCCTACAAGGAGAAGATTTTTGAACTCTCAAAGATGGCAGACATCGTCATGCCCAACTTCACCGAAGGCAAGATGCTTGCTGGTCTTGATATGGAGCTGGAGCCCACCCCTGAAAACGCACGTATGATACTGAATATTCTCCGTCACAACGGCTACAAAAAGGTGCTTCTCAGCGGCATTATTGACGATGACAAACAAGGCACAGCCACCCTCAACGGAGGCAAGATAGCCTTCCAATACAACACCCACTTCAACGAGTATATCCACGGCGCAGGGGACTGCCTGTCCTCAGCCTTCATCGGCAAACTTATGAGCGGATGTTCATTTGAAGACGCAGCCCAAAAGGCAGTTGATTTCTGCCACGACCTCATAGCAATTTCACTGAAACAAAAGGTAGATTTGCGCTTCGGTCTTCTCATTGAAAGAGCCCTGCCTCTCCTTATGAAATAAGCATTCTAACCCACTCAATCCGCCCAAACGGGCGGATTTTTTATTTGCAAAAATTTGCAAATTTTTGCAAGAAATTATATAAAAATTTTATTATCTTTTGCACCAAAGGTGCAAGGATATTTTTCTTTCAACTTTCAAACAGTTGATTTATTTTTATTCTTAATATATAATTTTTGTACTTATTATTTACGCACGTACGTGCAAAAGAGGCAGTTATGTACAAACCTGTTGACACAAATCTCAATTTTGTTGAAAGAGAAAAGGAAGTTCTCCAATTTTGGAAGGACAACCAAATCTTTGAAAAGAGCGTTGCCCTCAACGAAGGCAAAGAGCATTTCAATTTCTACGACGGTCCTCCTACCGCCAACGGCAAACCTCACATCGGTCACATTCTCACCCGTGTCATGAAGGATATTATCCCCAGATACAAGACCATGAAAGGCTATCATGTTCTCCGCAAAGCCGGTTGGGACACTCACGGACTTCCCGTTGAACTTGAAGTTGAAAAACTTCTTGGCATTGACGGCAAGCAAGAGATTGAAAAATACGGAATCGAGCCTTTCATTGGCAAGTGTAAGGAGTCCGTTTGGAAATACACCACCGAGTGGGAAAAGATGTCTGACCGTATCGGCTACTGGGCAGATATGAAAGACCCTTACATCACCTATGACAACAACTATATTGAGTCAGTTTGGTGGGCACTGAAAACAATATATGACAAAGGCCTCATCTACAAGGGCTACAAGATTGTTCCTTACTGCCCTAGATGTGGAACAGCCCTCTCCTCACACGAAGTGGCACAAGGCTACAAGGATGTGAAGGAAGTTTCAGTGTACGCAAAATTCCGTCTTAAAGGTGAATCCAACCGCTATTTCTTGGCTTGGACAACCACCCCTTGGACACTTCCCTCAAACGTAGCACTTTGTATGAACGCCAACGAGGATTACGCAGAAATCGCCGTTGGCGATGAAAAGTTCATCCTTGCTGACGCACTTGTGTCAAAACTCTTTGAAGAGGGCAGTTATGAAAAACTGTCACTGAAAAAGGGCAAGGACTATGAATACCAAGAATACGAGTCTCTCTTCAACTATGAAACTGGCGCAAAAAAGAAGGCTCACTATATCACCAACGACGATTACGTCACTTTGACAGACGGCACAGGCATCGTCCATATCGCACCTGCATTTGGTGAAGACGACGGCAGAGTGGGCAGGAAGTACGATTTGCCTTTCGTCCAAATGGTCAACGAAAGAGGCAGATTTATCCCCGAAGCCACCGACCTAGTTGACATGTTTGTCAAAGACGCAGACAAGGTCATCATCAAAATGCTCAAAGAAAACGGCACTCTCTTCAAGGAAGAAATGTTTGAGCACAGCTATCCTTTCTGCTGGCGCTGTGACACCCCTCTCCTTTACTACGCTCGTTCAAGCTGGTTCATCAAGATGACCGAAGTGAGAGACCAACTCCTGAAAAACAACGCATCAATCAACTGGATGCCTCCCACAATCGGCAGTGGCCGTATGGGCAACTTCCTTGAAAACGTTGTTGACTGGGGCTTCTCCCGTGAAAGATACTGGGGCACACCTCTGCCTATTTGGGTGTGCAACAAGTGTGGCAAGATTCACGTCATCGGCTCACGCAAGGAGCTGAGAGAAAAGGGCGGTCTTGACCATGACGTGGAACTTCATCGTCCCTACATTGACGACGTCAAGTGGGAGTGCGAATGCGGTGGCACTTATGAACGTACACCCGAAGTTCTTGACTGCTGGTTTGACAGTGGTTCAATGCCTTTTGCGCAATGGCACTATCCATTTGAAAACAAGGAATTGTTTGAAAAGGAATTCCCCGCAGACTTCATCTCAGAAGCAGTTGACCAAACAAGAGGCTGGTTCTACGTCCTTCTTGCAATTTCAACCTTGCTCTTTGACAAAGCACCCTTCAAAAACTGTATCGTTCTTGGTCTTGTCAACGACAAGGACGGCATAAAGATGTCCAAGCACAAGGGCAACGTAGTTGATCCTTGGTCAGTCCTTGACAAGCAAGGAGCAGACGCCACAAGATGGTATTTCTACACCGCAAGCGCACCTTGGTTGCCCTCAAGATTCCACGGAGACAATGTCAGCGAGTCACAACGCAAGTTTATGGGCACTTTGTGGAATACTTACGCATTCTACGTTTTATATGCCGAAATCGACAAGTTTAACCCCTTGGAACACAAACTTGCCGACCAAAAACTGAACGTAATGGACAAGTGGATTTTGTCCGAACTGAACAGCCTCATCAAGTTTGTTGACGAAGGCCTCAATGAATACAAGATCACTGAAACCTCACGTAAGATTGCAGAGTTCACCGACAACCTTTCCAACTGGTACGTCCGCAGAAGCCGTGAACGTTTCTGGGGCAGTGATATGAATCCCAGTAAGGAAGCAGCCTACACAACCCTCTACACTGTTTTGTCAACTCTCTCCAAGGTCATCGCACCTTATGTGCCGTTCCTTGCAGAAAACATCTATCAAAACCTTGTGAGAAACTTTGATGAAAGCGCACCTCTCAGTGTCCACCTCTGCACATTCCCTGAAGCAGACGAGACCCTCATCGACAAGAAGCTTGAAAAGGGTATGGACGACGTTTTGAAGGTTGTTGTTCTCGGCAGAGCCGCAAGAAACAAGGCAAACATCAAGAATCGTCAACCTTTGCCTAGACTTATCTACAACGGCAAGAACGATTTGTCACAATCGCTGAAAGAACTTGTTGAAGACGAACTCAACGTGAAGAACGTTGAAATCAACGACGGCAGTGCAGACTACGTCACATATATCGTCAAACCTCAACTGAAAACCCTTGGACCTAAATACGGCGCACTTCTTGGCAAGATTCGTGAACTTATGAACACGGCCGAAAGAGAAATCGTTGCCGCAGTGAAAAACGGTGGCAGATTCAAGAGAGAAATCGACGGCAAGGAAATCGACCTTGGTGAAGACGACGTCCTCATCTCCGTCCAAAACAAGGAAGGCTTCTCAGCTGAAAGTGACGGCGAAACCACTGTTGTCCTTGACACTGAACTGACTCCTGCACTCCTCTTTGAGGGCGCAGAAAGAGAACTGGTCAGCAAGATTCAAACAATGCGCAAGGAAGCAGGCTTTGAAGTGGTTGACCACATTGAAGTTGGCTACACCGCAACAGGTCTTGCTCTCGAAGTCCTTGAAAAGGGTGAATTTATGAAGGACGTCCTCTGCGACAAGTTGACAACAGTCATTGACGGCTACACCAAGAATCTTGACATCAACGGCGACAAAGTGACAATCTCAGTGAAGAAGATTGAAAAATAATTCACTTAAGTGAACAAAAGAAAATATGTTATTAGCACCCGATTGGAAAGAATATGAAGTGATTGCCACAGGAGATGGCGAAAAACTCGAAAGGTGGGGAGATCTCATTTTGTTGCGCCCCGACCCTCAAGTGATTTGGCACGCCAAAAAGCCTCTCCGCTCATATCCCGGCATATCTGCAATATACGAGAGAAGTTCAACAGGTGGCGGATTTTGGAAGTACAACAAAAAAGTCCCAGACGATTTCGTCATCGGTTGGCGTGACCTGAAATTCAAACTGAAACTTATGGGCTTCAAGCACACAGGGCTTTTCCCCGAGCAAGCAGTCAACTGGTCACGTATGATTGATCTCATTGAGAATTCAGGCAGAGAAATCTCCGTCCTCAACCTTTTTGGCTACACCGGTGCCGCCTCAGTTGCTTGTGTCAAAGCAGGGGCAAAGGTATGCCACGTTGACGGCGCAAAAGCCATGGTTGAAAGAGCAGGTGACAATCTTAGATTGTCAGGCATGGAAGAAGGCATCCGCTATATTATTGACGATTGCTTCAAATTCTGCGAAAGAGAAAAGAAACGCGGAAGAAAATATGACGCCATCATCCTTGACCCTCCCAGTTTTGGAAGAGGCCCCAATGGTGAAAAGTGGAAGATTGAAGAGGGCATAAGCGAGCTTTGTGAGTTGGTTGCCGACCTTCTCAGTGACAACCCCTTGTTTGTGTGCCTCAACAGTTATACGACAGGTCTTCAACCCACGGTTATGGCAAACATACTGAAACTGACCTTGCCCAGTACGGCAAAGATAGAAGCCGATGAAATCGGCATTGCAACAGACGAAGGTCTTGTGCTCCCTCAAGGATGCACCGCCTTTGCCACCTTTTAGGAGATAATATGGACTACAAAGACATTGACATTTTGTTTGAAGACAACCACTTGTTGGTTGTGTCAAAACCTATGAACGTGCCCGTGCAAGGTGATGAAAGCGGAGATATAGATCTTCTCACCATGCTCAAGCAATATCTTGTTGAAAAGTACAACAAGCCCGGAGACGCATTTTTGGGCCTTGTGCACCGTCTTGACCGCCCCACAGGTGGCGTTATGGTGTTTGCAAAGACTTCAAAGGCAGCAAGTAGACTTAGTGAGCAACTTCGCAACGGCGATGTTGAAAAGAAATATCTTGCCATACTTGAAGGCGTCACAAGAGAGCGCAGTGAAAAGTTGACTTGCTACCTCAAGAAATTCCCAGGCGAAAATATGGTGAGAGTAGTGCCTCAACTGACCGATGGCGCAAAATACGCTGAACTTGACTACAAACTCCTTGAAAGCAAGGAGAACACATCACTTGTGCAAGTCAACCTTATCACAGGCAGAGGTCATCAAATTCGCGTGCAAATGGCTTCAATGGGCAACCCCATCGTTGGTGACAGAAGATATGGCAACGGCGAAAAGTATTCACTTCCTCTCCATCTTTGGGCAAGTGAACTTCGTTTCCAACACCCCGTAGGCGGACAACAAATGACATTCAGAGTTTATCCCCCTGAAACAGGTCTTTGGCAAATGTACGACGTTGACAAATACCTGTCAATTTCAATCAAAAACAGTAGATAGGTGACTTATGGCAAAAGTAGAGCAACCCAAAGTATTTCTAGCGTTGAAGATCCTTTCCCCCATATTTTTTCTGGTTGGTTTGACGTTGATCATTCTTGCCGTCACGGTGTTTGCAGACGTCACGCGCGTAATGAACGTAGAGACAAGATTCCCTGAAATGGCTTGTTTGATGCCAGGGGTTTTCATTCTGTTTTTGTCCATACCATGCTTTGTTATGGGTTATGCGCCGAAGATTAACAAGATTGCAATCAAAACTGCAAAATACGTACAACAAGAAAACTATGATGATTTGACTGACATAGCCACAACTAGTGCAGAAATCACAAAAGATGCAGTGACGATAACCGCAAAAGCAATAAGAGATGGTGTCAGTGACACCAAATATTGCAAGCACTGCGGAGCGCTCATTGATCGTGATTCCAAATTCTGCTCTGAATGTGGAAAGGAACAATAACTCAGTAATAAAAAACGGCGATTGCTCGCCGTTTTTTTATTTATATGCTGTATTAAATTTTTCGGTGTCTACAGCGTTATGAATTTTTGAGATGAAAGGGCTTGAGCTATATTCCTTTTCAAGAAACTCCTCGTCAAAGCCCATGCGTGAAAGTTCAACCTGAAATCTTGTGAGAGCGTCCTCCAGTTTTCTATACAAAGTGCGCATAGGAATGCCGTGTGTGGTGGAAATTTCTTGTATTGTTTTTTGATAGACGTATCTCAGTTCAAGAAGCAATCTATGATTATCTTTGAGGGCGTTAAGACCGCTGTCAACAAGATAGCAAACGTTGACGATTTTCCGCTTTTCATCAATTAATTTCAATATTTTTTCATACAATTGCTCATTTGAAACGCCATTTGAAAAATGCACGCCTCGAAAACCCGAATTTACCAGATTTTCAACCCCAAAATCGATTGCTTTTTCAATTTTGGGTAAATGAGAATAAGCAACAAGCAGTGTGTTGCTCCAAGTTTTGTTCATTATTTAGTTGTTCCTCCGTGAAATAAAAATAAAATATCTTTTTTCTACTATAATTTTACCTTTTTTTAGGGGTGAAAGTCAATACTTTGTGCCAACTATTTACGAAATATTGAAAATAATTATTGAAAAAATTAGGGCACTAAAAAACCCCAAAATTCCCTGTGAAATCTTGGGCAAAATCAGGTCAAAAACACCGCAATTGCACCTTGAAAGAAAGTGATATTGCTGTGCCAAAACCGACACCCCTCCAAAGGTGACTGATAGAGTTGCAAACCCCACCGCAAGGGGTAGAGAGGTGAGTGTAGAGGCCTCAACCACGCCCCTAGTCATCTCAACGGGAAAGGTAAACACAACCCTCAAAATGGCAGGCAAATCACCCCAAAACGGGAGAAGCGCAAAGGTATCTACAACAAGCCCAAACAGCACTATATATCCCCCCACCGTCAACATAGAAAGTGCGGAGGACGTCACCGCCTCGCCTAGGAGGTTATGACCGCCTGATTTTTCAAAGTCTGCGGACAAAATTGAAGAAGGATTCAAGCACACACATTGTCTTTTGGTATTATTATGTTTGCGCGCACGCGCGTGAGACACAAACCGCCACAATAGTCCGTTTATGAAAGTGCCAACGTAGTGTGAAATGAGGACGACAAGCCCCACGTTTTTGTCCCCGAAAACACTACTCACCGTTGACAAAATGAAAACAGGTCCTGCAAGGGAAGTGAAAGGCAAAAAACTTCTCACATCCTCACTTGTGATATCTCTGTTTTCATACAGCCTTGCCGTTGTCACCGCCCCAACGGGATAACCGCAGATTAGTGCAGAAATGAGGACAAAAGCACCTTCTTTCACCACTCCAAAAACCTTATTCACAGGCTTCTCAAAGGCTTTGTTTATGAAAGGAATCGCCTTAGTGTTTGAAAGCATAGTGTTGAGAAACAAAAATGGAAACATAGTGGGGAGCACGTTTGAAGCAAAAAGTGCCAACCCTCTCCCCGTTGCTTTCATATAGTGCTCAGGAAAAGCCAGCATCAACCCCATAAAAACAATGATGACAAGGGGCACAGCAAAGTCTTTCAGTTTTGTCTTTGAAAAGGTCACAAACATATTTATGTTAAGATGTCAATTTTTAGGACAACACAACAAAAAAGACCGCTTAGTTAAAGCGGTCATTTTCAAAAATACTTGGTTAGATTGTCGGTTATTCTGTCTTTTGTTTTGAGCAGAGTTTCAGCACCTTTGCGGCCTTTTCGTCAAGGTCGATGAGAGGACGGACAGGGGAGTCCTTTTCGCAGTCGCTAGGCTTGTAGTAGAAATATCCGTCTGCAGATGACAAGAGAGGCAGTATCTTTTTGCGCTTGCTGTCACGGATTGCAAGGATAGTGGTATAAGGCTTTTCGTCCTTTGCCAGTTGAACGAGGGATTTCGTCACTCCAACTGCTGTGCAAGCGGCAATACGCTTGATTGTAGAGCGGGTATATCTCTTTGTTGTCAATCCCAAAAACTCCTCAAAACTGTTGAAATCGGACTTTGAAATTCTATTTTCCATACCCTCGTGGATATTGGTGATTTCTGCCAGCTCATCAGGTGTCTTTGATTTCAGTGCATAGGTTGAGATGGTGCCGTAAGTGGTGGGGTCCACAACCATATCTTCCTTCTTCACAAACTCAGGCACCAGTTTTTCAAAGCTTTGCCCGCTGTATAGACGGTTTCTTATCTTCGTTGATGAAGCAATAGTACGGTCGTTGTCAGGGATACGAGGTATGTTGTGATAGTCCACTTTATCCCCGTATTTTGCCCCTGCCTTGATATACTCAACTGCCAAGATATTGTTGGGCATTTGAAGCATATTTGCAATGTCGGGGCGGATGAGGTTGAGAGCAAGAGAGCGAGATTTTGCCACAGAGTAGCCCTCTGACAAAAAGTTTTTCAGCATACGGCTCATATCCTTTGACTCGCTTGCCATAAATTCTGCCACCATACTCAGGTCATTCAGTTCCTCGGTTTCAGTGCCAAAGCAAAGGGTGAATTCACCAAACATAGACAGGGTTTTCAGTGCTCCCTCCGCAAAGAATTGAGCGTTTGAAAGGGTATAGACGGTGGACAGTTCAATGACCACGTCCGCTCCTGCCTCAATCGCCCACTTTGCACGGGTATATTTGTCTGCGACGCAGATGTCACCGCGCTCGGTGAAGCTCCCGCTCATGACAACGGCAAGGATATCTGCGCCCACTTCACGTTTTGCTTTGCGAAGTTGCTTCAGGTGTCCGTTGTGGAAGGGATTGTATTCTGCAATAATGGCTGCAATTTTCACGATTACGTCCAAAACCAACTTTGAGGCAATGAATTTCATTCATTTTGCCGTTTTGTGTTGATTTATTTCAATTATTTTACTATAATTATATATGCTTTTTGCGGAAATGCAAGCAAAAAGCAATCCAAACAGCGATTATACCCATTGAAGGAGATACATTATGTCACAATTTCTTGACAATTTGATGGAAAGAGCAGCAAAAGTCCAAAAGACAATCGCTTTGGCAGAAGGTTTTGATATCCGTGCTTGCAAGGCAGCAGAGATTCTCACCAAGCAAGGCGTGTGCAAGGTTATCCTCATCGGCGACGAAGCAGAGGCAAAATCAAAATTCCCCGAAGTTGATTTCACCGGTGTCAAGTTTGAAAACCCTGCAACCTCAGCAAACAAAGCAAGATATGCTGAAACACTCTATGAACTTCGCAAGGCAAAGGGCATGACCCTTGAAGCCGCAGAAAAGATCGTCAGCACCAACAATATGTTCTATGCTTGCGTAGCACTGAAAATGGGCGACGTTGACGGCGTTGTTGGCGGAGCAGTTTTCTCATCAGGAGACGTTTTGAGAGCAGCATTCCAAGTTGTCAAACCCGCACCTGGCATCAACAGTGTGTCAAGTTGTTTCGTTATGATTCCTCCCGAAGAAGGATTCAAGTATAACACCGCACCTGCATACATCTTTGCAGACTGCGCAGTCATCCCTTATCCCACAGTTGACCAACTTGCAGACATCGCAGTGGCAGCCAACGACAGCGCAAAGAATATTGTTGGCATCGAGCCTAAGATTGCAATGCTCAGTTTCTCAACAAAGGGCAGTGCAAGCCACGAAGCAGTGGACAAGGTCCGCAGTGCCTATGAAAAGGTCAAGGCAGAGCACCCCGAAATCAACGTTGATGGCGAAATGCAATTCGACGCATCACTTGTGCCCAGCGTAGGCAAGCAAAAAGCACCTGAAAGCACCGTTGCAGGTGAAGCAAACGTCTTTGTGTTCCCCAACCTTGACGCAGGCAACATCGGCTACAAGATCGCACAACGTCTTGGCAACTTTATGGCAGTTGGTCCTATCATGCAAGGTCTTGCACTCCCCGTCAACGACCTGTCACGTGGTTGCTCAGCCGAAGACATCGCAGCAACTGCAGCAATCACCGCACTTCAAGCAAAATAGAAATAATCGGAGGCATATATGAAAATTCTCGTTCTCAACGCAGGCAGTTCTTCTCTCAAATATCAACTTGTTGATATGGCAACAGAAACCGCAATCCTCACCGGCATTTGCGAAAGAATCACCGCAGCAGGCGGCGTCCTCACTCAAAAGACAAAGGACGGCAAAAAGCTTGTTGTCACAAAGGATATGCCCACCCACAAGGAAGCACTGGAACTTGTCCTCAACGCACTTGTAGATCCCGAATACGGCGCAATCAAATCAGTTGACGAAGTGTCAGCAGTTGGTCACAGAGTTGTCCACGGCGGCGAAGATTTCACAACCTCAGTGGTCATCGATGACGAAGTCGTCGCAATCTGCGAAAGAAACAGTGACCTTGCACCTCTCCACAACCCCGGCAACGTGGCATGTATCAAGGGATGCCAACAAGTTATGCCCGGCAAACCCATGGTTGCAGTGTTCGACACAACATTCCACTCAACAATCCCTGCAAAGGCATATATGTACGGCATCCGTTATGAAGACTATGAAAAGTTCAAAGTCCGCAAATACGGTTTCCACGGCACAAGCCACAAGTTTGTTTCAACCGAAGTTGCAAAATATCTTGGCAACCCCAACGCAAAAATCATCGTCTGCCACCTTGGCAACGGCAGCAGTTTGTCAGCAGTGAATGCAGGCAAGTGCGTTGACACAACAATGGGATTCACACCTCTTGAAGGCGTTATCATGGGCACACGTTCAGGTGACATCGATGCAGGCGCAGTTGAATATCTTGGCAAAAAGCTTGGCAAGGATATGGGCGAAATGGTCACATACCTCAACAAGAAATGCGGTATGTACGGCCTCAGCGGAGACTTCAGCTCAGACATGCGTGACCTTGAACCCAAGATGAAAGCTGGTGATGAAAAGGCAACCATCGCAATCACCGCAGCAGGCTACCGCATCAAGAAGTACGTGGGCTCATTTGCAGCAGCTCTTAACGGCGTTGACGCAATCGTCTTCACCGGTGGTATCGGTGAACACAGTGACGTCATGCGCAATCTCGTCGCAGGCGATATGCAATATCTCGGCGTTGAACTTGATCCCGAACTCAACAAGAAGTTTGTCAGCGGATATGAACCCGGCATCTATGAAATCCAATCAGCATCAAGCCGTGTGAAAGTGCTCGTTGCCACCACCAATGAGGAACTTTCAATCGCAAGAGAAACCAAAGCCCTTGTTGAAAACCTCTAAAATCACCTATAAACGCAGTTTAAGGTCATAAAATAGAGAAATTATCGAAATCGTTTGACAAGAGTGTGATTATTCACTATAATCATACAAGCAAAATATATTTGAATACTATAGCGGAGGATATAGATATGGCAACACCTAAAAATAAAATTTCACATTCAAAAACAAATTCCCGTTTTGCAAACTGGAAGAACAGACTCTCAACCCCCGGTCTTGTTGAATGCCCCCAATGCCACGAATTGAAGAAGAGCCACGTTGTCTGCCCCAAATGCGGATACTATGATGGCGAACAAATCGTAAGCAAGAACGAAGAAAAATAAGGATGATTAGAGAGCGAGCAATCGCTCTCTTTTTGTGTACTATGAATTACAAAATTGTTGTTGACGCAATGGGTGGCGACCTTGCCCCCGAGGAAATAGTAAAAGGCACTCTTGACGCAGTAGAGAAGGACTCAAGTCTTCAAGTAATTCTTGTCGGCGACACGGACAAGATGGATATGGCATCTATTGAAGCTAGCGCAGGAAAAGAAAGAATCACCGTTGTTGACGCAAAGGAAATCATCACTAACGACGACGTGCCCACCACTGCAATCAAGCGCAAGAAGGACAGTTCACTTGTCAAGGCATTTGATCTTGTGGCGGCGGATGAAGAAGTCGGCGGACTTGTGTCAGCAGGCTCGACAGGAGCAGTTTTGGTTGGCGCATTTATGAAAGTGGGCAGAATCAAAGGCATTTCACGCCCTGCACTTGCACCTATGCTCCCCACAGTGAAGGGTGACAAAAAGGTTATCCTCTGTGACTGTGGCGCAAACGTTGATTGCAAAGCAATCAATCTCCACCACTTCGGCATTATGGGCAACGCCTTTGCAAAGAGTATGCTTGGCATTGAAAACCCTGTCATCGGCCTTCTTTCAAACGGAGCAGAAGACCACAAGGGCAATGAACTGAACCAAGAAGCCTTTGCGCTTTTGAAGGAAGATGAAAATCTCAACTTTGTGGGCAACTGCGAAGCAAGAGACATCCTTTCAGGTGACTACGACGTGGTTGTTTCAGACGGTTTCAACGGCAACATCGCACTGAAATCAGCAGAAGGCACTGCAGGCGCAATCTTCTCAATTCTCACCGACGGCATTATGAACGGCGGACTGAGAATGAAACTGGGCTATCTTATGCTCAAACCTGTCCTCAGAGTTGTCAAGCGCAAACTTGACTACAATGCACAAGGCGGAGCAGTGTTCCTCGGTTGCAACAAAGTGGTTGTCAAAGCCCACGGCAGCAGCAAATCCGTGTCAATTTCAGCCTCAATAATTATGGCAAAGAAATTGGCAGAAGCAGGTCTTCCCGATCTTATTAGAAAAGGCATTGAAAGAGATGTTCAACAATCTTAAAGTCCAAGAAATAGAGAAGATAATCGATTATGAATTCAAGGACAAAAGTCTTTTGGTCCGCGCTTTCACACACCCTTCTTTGAAGCCTGACGTCACTGAAAACTATCAAACGATAGAGTTTCTTGGCGACAGCATTTTGGATTTTATCGTGGCGGAAAAACTGATGGAATTGCACCCCACTTTGAACGAAGGATTCCTCACCAAGATGCGTGCACAAGTTGTCAGTGAACAACCCTTGGCAGATGCAATCGGTCGCATTAGAATAGCGGAATTTATGCAATTTGGCATGGGTGAACGCCGTCACAAAATCTATGAGAACGACTCAATCAAATGCGATCTTTTCGAGTCCATCGTCGGTGCAATCTATCTTGACGGCGGAATGAGTGAGGCAAAGCGTTTTGTCCTCACAATGCTTGACGAGGCAATACAGTACGCCACCGCAGAAGAAGAGGTTGACGCCAAGTCCCGCCTCAATGAGTATGCCTCAAAACACGGACAAGAAGTGTCCTACAAGATGGTTTCTCAGTCGGGCCCCGTCCACAAACCCACCTTTATATTTGAAGTGTACGTAGGCGGTGTATGTATGGGCAACGGCAGAGGCTCAACAAAGCAATCCGCACAACAATGGGCGGCAAAGGAAGCACTGCAAAAGTTGCTGTAAGAAAATCAATTGAATAACAAAACGAAAATGGATGTTTCACGGATTTTGTGAAACATTTATTTTTTTGCTTGAAAAGGGCTTTAATGTATGGTATAATTTTCTAAATTATAAAATGAGGAGTATTCGTTTTGAATCTTAAACGTATCGAACTTCACGGTTTCAAGTCTTTCGCAGACAAGACTTTGATTCCCTTAAAGGACGGCTTCACCGCCATCATCGGTCCTAACGGTTGTGGCAAATCAAACGTTGCAGAAGCAATCCGCTGGACTCTTGGTGAGCAAAGCGCAAAGTCACTTCGTGGCAAGAGCATGCAAGATGTCATCTTTGCCGGCACTGAAAAGCGTCGCAGTATGTCATACAGTGAGGTTTCACTTATCTTTGACAACGAAGGTCACAAGATTTTCAACAACCTTCCTTTTGACGAAGTGTCCATCACCCGTAAGTTGGACAGAAGCGGTCTTTCAGAGTACTACATCAACAACACCCGTTGCCGTATGAAGGACATCATCAACCTTCTTCACGACACAGGCATAGGCAAAGAAGGCTATTCAATCATCGGTCAAGGACGAATTGACGAGATTTTGTCCGCAAAGCCCGAAGACAGAAGAAACATCTTTGAAGAGGCGGCGGGCATATCCAAGTTTAGAGCCCAAAGAGTAGAGGCGGAAAGAAAACTTGAAAAAACCGCACTCAACCTTCAAACCGCCAACGAAGTCATCACAGAAATTGAAAGACACCTTGTGCCTCTTCGTCGTCAAGCAGAAACGGCAAAGAAGTATTTTGCTTTGAAAGAAAGCCTGAAAAAGCAAGAGGTCAACCTTTACATTTACAACTACGAAAACAACGAAACCATCAAAAAAAGAGTTTATGACCGTATAGACGAAACCAACAGTCTGTTGAAGGTCAAGGAACTTGCCTACAACGGCGCAGTGATGGAGTATGAAAAATCCCTTCGTGAAAGCGCACTTCTTGACCAAACTTACGATGCAGAAAATGCAGAACTGTTGTCATTGAAAGTTGATGCAGAAAAAACTGCCGGTGAGGTCAATGTGCTCAAAGAACGTATTGCCAACTTCCAAGCAGAAA
Source organism: uncultured Clostridia bacterium (assembly GCA_937885645.1). Classification (GTDB taxonomy): domain Bacteria; phylum Bacillota; class Clostridia; order Christensenellales; family CAG-917; genus RGIG4097. The sequence continues at coordinate 27,960 of CALABJ010000013.1, forward strand.
AGGCACGTCTTGACGAGGACTTGAAGTCAGTTGACGCATCACTTGTCATCGCAGGTGAAATGATAAGAACGGCAGAAGCCAAAAAGGAAGAAGTCTTCAGCGATTATCTCAAAACTGGCAGTGAGTTTGAAAAGGCAGAAGAAAGATTGAAGTTGTTGTCCCGCTCAATCGAGGGTGGTGAAAGTGACCTTGAAACCAAAAATGCCGAGTATATTCGTGCCATTGAGGAACTCGGGGACCTTAGAAACAACTCCTCTGCATACATCCAAGAAAAGGGTGTCAACGAGGAAAGAGCCAAAAACTTGCTTGCTCTCGTCAATGAAAAGAAGGCAAAACTGGACGAAGAAAACACGGCGCTTTCAATTTGCGATTCAAACGTGAAGAGATGCAAAGAGGAGCTCCGCTCAGTTCTTGAAGAATACAACGAAACTCTGTCTGAAAAGATGGATGCCAGTGAGGCAATCAAGGGCATCAATGAAGACGAAGTCAGCCTCAACAGCAAGGTAGGCTACGTTGAAACCCAACTGAAACTGGCAATCGCCATCAAAAACGAATATTCAAGCTATCAAGAAGCCATCAAACGACTTATGGCAGACGCCAAACACGATCCCGTTTTGCAAAGCAAAATTTTGGGCATTATGGCAGAAGTCATCGTCGTGCCCAAGGAGTATGAGTCCGCAATTGAATATGCTCTCGGCGGAAATATGCAAAACATTTTGGTTGAAACCGAAAGAGATGCAGGTGCTCTCATCACCCACCTTAAACAAAAGAACTACGGCCGTGCCACCTTCCGTCCTCGCACCGCTTGCAGAAGAAGAAGTCTGCAAGGCTACGAGAGAGAAGTCTTGAAAGAACAAGGTTGTCTTGGTGTGGCGGCGGATCTTGTCAGCTACGAGCCCAAGTTTGACGACTTTGTCAGTGCGTTGCTTGGCAACGTGGTCATCGTGGACAGTATGCTCAGTGCAGAGCGCATTTGGAAGAAATATGACCGCGCATTCAAGATTGTCACCCTTGACGGCGAAGTGTACGCCAAGGGCGGTGAAGTGACAGGTGGCTCACGCAGAAACGCAATCAGTGGTCTTCTCTCACAAGAAGCACAAATCGAGCAACACAAGTCAAATCTTGAAAGAATAAGACGCAACATCCAAGCCCTCCGCGACCAAAGAGAGGACAGACAACGTGAAATCGAGCTTGCTGACGAAAAGATTGAAGCCCTTTCATCAAAAATCAGCGAACTCCGCATTGAAATCACCCTCAACGAAGACAAGGCAAAGAAATCCTTTGAAATCGTTGAAACTCTGACCGCAGAAATCTCTGCCGGCGCAGGTGAATACGAAATCGTCAAAGCCCGCATCAAGGACCTCACTGAAAAGCTTTCATCAATAGATGAACTTGAAGCCCTTGTCAAGACGAGAGGCGACGAGTACAACACCCTCGTAGCCCTTCAAAAGACGGAATCCGGCGAAAGAAAGAGTGAAAGAGACCAACTGAGCGAAGAGGTTATGAATCTCCGCATCAAGATGACTCAGACCAAGAGTGAACTTGACGGCTACGATGCAGACATCTTCCGTCACAAGCGCGAAGCAGAAGGTCTTGAAGAAGAAAAACTTGACCTTATTGCCAAGATAAAGATTGTGGACGCCAATTTGGACAACATAATCCACGCGCCCGAAAAGACCTCTTTCTCAGAAGCCGACTTGAAACGAATTAAGGAATTGGAATCTTCAATCGGCAACCTGTCCGAAAAGAAGCGCACTTTGTCAAGCCGTATCCTTGAGCTTGACGCAGACAAGAACAGACTTCTTGAAGAAAAGAACGCTCTCACCGAAAAGAAGATCCGTGACGAAGGTATGCTTGAAAGAATTGACGATGAAAACCGTCACTTGCAAGAACATATTCTTGAAGAATATGACTTGACCTACACCAGTGCCCTTGAATTCAAGGACGAAACCTTTGAGGCATACGGCGCAAAGACAGTCATCAGTGACTTGAAGAAGGACATCAACCGCCTTGGCGAAGTCAACCCCCTTGCAGTCCAAACCCTTGAAGAAACTGAAAAACGTTACGAAGAGCAAGTTATCATGCGAGACGACATACAAGCCGCCTATGACGATATCTTCAAGATTATTGAAGAGTTGACCACCGAAATGACAGGCAAGTTTGTCAGTGCATTTGAAAAGATACAAGTCAACTTCAAGGACGTCTTCACACAATTGTTTGGCGGCGGAAAGGGCGAACTCCGTCTTGACACCTCTGAAACAACAGACCCCTTGGAAGCAGGCATTGAAATCTATGCACAACCTCCCGGAAAGTCATTGAAGCACATTTCATTGCTTTCAGGTGGTGAAAGAGCAGTCACGGCAATAGCAATTCTGTTCTCAATCCTGAGCCTGAAACCCATGCCTTTCTGCGTGCTTGACGAAATTGACGCAGCACTTGACGAATCCAACGCAAACCTGTTTGCAGAGTTCATCACCAAGTTCTCTGACTACACACAATTCATCGTCATCACCCACCGTAAGCCTACAATGCGTCACGCAGACAGTATCTTTGGTGTCACAATGGAAGAGCGCGGTGTCACAAAGATTGTCGCAATCGAGTTTGAAGAAGCGGTGAAGGCCACCGAAGGTATGGAAGAAAACGACGGCCTTGCAATGGAGGCATAATATGGGATTTTTTCAAAAAATAGCCGAAGGCATAAAGAAAACAAAAGATAATTTCCAAAAGAAGCTGTACTTTGCATTTTCCGCTCGCGCTCTTGACGATGAGTTTTATGAAAACTTAGAGGAAGCACTCCTTGCCGCAGATATGGGTATCACCGCCACCGAGTCAGTCATAGACCAACTCCGTGACAGAGTGTTTGAAGAAAAGGTCAAAGCCCCTGAAGACGCCAAGGAACTCCTCAAAGAAATCCTTGTTGGTGACATCGAGTTTGACGTGCCTGAATATGAATATCCCCTTGTCATACTCCTTTCAGGAGTAAACGGCGTGGGCAAGACCACAGCTGTTGGCAAGTTGGCACATATGTTCAAGGAGCAAGGCAAATCAGTTGTTGTGGCGGCGGCAGACACATTCCGCGCAGCAGCCAGTGAGCAACTTGAAGTGTGGGGACAGCGTGCAGGAGTCCGTGTTGTCAAACACGGCGAGGGCAGTGACCCCGCAGCAGTTGTGTTCGACGCCATCTCATCAGCCAAAGCAAAGGGAACAGACGTAGTCCTCGTGGACACCGCAGGCAGACTTCACAACAAAGTCAATCTTATGAATGAACTGAAAAAGATTTGCCGTGTGGTAGATAGAGAACTTCCTGACGCAGACTTCAGAAAATATCTTGTCCTTGACGCCACCACTGGTCAAAACGCAGTGGCACAAGCAGAAGTATTTGGCGAAGCGGTTGACCTTGACGGCATAATCCTCACCAAACTTGACGGCACTGCAAAGGGCGGAGTTGTTGTGGCAATCAGTGATGAACTTGAACTCCCCGTCCTCTACGTAGGCGTAGGTGAAAAGATAGACGACCTTATCCCCTTTGACGCTAAGGACTTTGTTGAAGCCCTCATCTAAGTCGAATTTAGGTCAAATATGTTAAAAGGAGAGGTATAAGCAGAAGAAAAGTGATGAAAATCATATCTCAACTACACGTCTTACTTATTCCTTCTTACTTCTAACTTAAAATTTTCTAAAAATTTATCTGGTGTTAGGCAAAAATGCTTGACACCTTTTATTTTTCTATGTAATATAGGTGTGAAGTAAAAAACCTTGACAGGAGAGCAGTATGGATAGATTTGAGATTTCAACCCTTCGCGCCTACTATGGCGGACTGCTCACCGACAAGCAGGACGAGATGATTCGTCTTCACTACGATGAAGATATGTCCTACGGCGAGATTGCGGATATGTTTGAAGTGTCCCGCAACGCAGTGCTTGACAGCATCAACAAGGGCGTCAAACATCTTGAAAACTATGAGAGTGCACTGCACCTTGTAGAGAAGGATATTCGCCTTCACGCCATACTTGATGAGCTTGTTGACACCGCTGATACTGCAGTCCTTGACAAGGTTGAACAAATAAAGAAAATATTGGAGGGCTAAATGGCAAACACTTTTGCATCTTTGAGTGACAGAATGAATCATATCTTCTCAAAGCTCCGCAACAAGGGCAGACTCACCGAGCTTGAAATCAAACAAGCCATGAGAGAAATCCGTGTTGCATTGCTTGAAGCGGACGTCAACTTTCAAGTTGTAAAGCAATTTGTTGCATCCGTCAGCGAAAAGGCCATTGGTGAAGATATTCTGAAATCCCTCACCCCCGACCAACAAATCATAAAGATAGTCAACGAAGAGCTCATTGAGCTTATGGGCAGCAAAACCCAAAAACTTGCCGTCAGTGACCGTCAACCCACAGTGTATATGATGTGCGGTCTACAAGGCGCAGGCAAGACAACAATGTGCGGAAAGTTGGCACTTTATCTCAAAAAGCAAAACAAAAAAGTTTTGCTCGTAGCATGCGACATCTATCGTCCCGCGGCAATCCAACAACTGAAAGTTGTGGCAGGCAAGGTTGGCACAGAAGTCTTTGAGGAAGGTCAAATCGACCCCGTCAAGATTGCCACTGACTCAATCCCTTATGCTCTCAAAAACGGCTATGACACAGTCATCATCGACACGGCAGGCCGTCTGCATATTGATGAAACACTAATGGGCGAACTTGTCAACGTCAAGAAGGCAGTGAAGCCCACTGAAATCCTCTTGGTAGTTGACTCAATGACAGGTCAAGACGCAGTCACCGTTGCAGACACCTTCAACAAGACTCTTGACATCACAGGCGTCATTATGACAAAGCTTGACGGCGACACCAGAGGCGGTGCAGCACTGTCAATCAAAGCAGTCACAGGCAAGTCAATCAAGTTCTGCGGTATCGGTGAAAAGATGGAAGAAATCGAGCCCTTCCACCCCGACCGTATGGCAAGTCGAATTCTCGGGATGGGTGACGTGCTCACCCTCATTGAAAAGGCGGAGTCCGCCTATTCACAAGAGCAGGCAATGAACCTGCAAAAGAAACTGAAAGAAAACAGTTTCAACTTGGAAGACTATCTTGAACAACTTGAAAGCGTAGGCAAGATGGGCAACCTCGGAGACATGATGAATATGATCCCCGGCCTTGCAGGAAAGATGAAAGGTGGTATGCCTGAAATCAATGAAAAGCAACTTCTTCGCACCAAGGCAATCATTCAATCAATGACCCCCAAGGAAAGAAGAAATCCCGACATCATCAAGGCTTCAAGACGCAAGCGTATAGCAGCAGGCAGTGGCACGTCAATCCAAGAAGTCAATCAACTTTTGAAACAGTTTGAATTGACGAAGAACATGATGAGCCGTATGCAAAAGGGCGGAATGAAAGGCCTCCGAGGATTGTTCTAAACAACACAACAGCCACTTAAAGTGGTCAAAACATAAGATAAACATACAAATAAAACAAAATATAAAAACAATTTCTTCAAAGGAGAAACAATTATGGTTAAAATCAGACTTACACGTATGGGCGCAAAGAAAGCACCTTTCTATCGTATCGTAGCAGTTGACAGCCGCAAGGCACGTGACGGCGAATACATCGAACAAATCGGTTATTACAATCCCGTTGCACAACCCAAAGTTGTTGTCATCGACAGCGATGTCGCAAAGAAGTGGCTTGCAAACGGCGCACAACCCACCGAAACAGTCCGTGACCTCTTCAAGGCAAACGGCATCCTGTAATTATGGTAGAACTTGTTGAATATTTGGTGGCCAATCTCGTCCCTGGCGGAGACTACGAAATCGAGCTTCGCGAAAACGGCGACGAGAGCGACATTGTTATCGTGATTGCCAAAAAGGACATCGGCAAAGTTATCGGCAAGTCAGGCAGAATTGCAAAGTCAATCCGCACACTTGTGAAGGCTGCAAGCGCAAAAGGCGCAGTGAAATACAACGTAGTCATCGAAGAAAGATAATGAAGACCGAATTCCTCGTGGGCAAAGCGCTTCGTCCCCGTGGACTGAAAGGCGAGATTCGTTTTGAATTGTACACGGGCGACCCCAGTCGCTTCCGCTCAATCAAACATTTACGACTTGGCGACACCACCTTTGACGTTGAAAAAATCTCCGTCGAAGGTGATTTTGCCTATATCAAATTTGCAGGTATTGACACGGTTGAGAGCGCAGAAACCTACCGCGGAAAGAGCCTATATGCTCTTCGCAGTGAATTGCCTAGACTTCAAGGTGACAGGGTGTACATCTCTGACATTATGGGCGCAGACGTCATCGTTGACGGTGATCGCATTGGAGAACTTGTTGACGTCCTTCAATATGGCTCGGCAGACGTCTATGTGGTGAAACTTGTGGGCAACGGCACAGTCAATTTCCCCGCTCTCAAAGAGGTTGTCAAATCTTACGACGTAGAAAAGGGTGAAATCATCCTTGATGGCCGATTCTTCTCAAGAGTTGCCGTCTACAACAATTGATATGAAATTTGAGATCCTGACCATATTCCCTGAATATTTTGGCGTGCTTTCCCAAAGCCTCATAGGCAAGGCAATTAGGGAAGGTGTTTTGGACGTTTCAGTTACAAATATCCGTGACTACTCCAAGGACAAACACTCCAAGACAGACGACTACCCCTATGGCGGTGGTGCAGGTATGGTTATGACTCCCGACCCTGTTGTCAGTGCAATCGAGGCAGTTGACCCTGACCACAAACTGAAACGCATCTATCTTTCCCCCAAGGGCAAGCAACTGAAACAAGCCCTTGTTGAGGACCTTGCCAAGGAAGAGCAAGGGCTTTTGCTTCTTTGCGGGGACTATGAAGGCATCGATGAAAGAATCATTGACCTTTGCATTGACGAGGAAATCTCCATCGGTGACTACGTGCTCACCGGCGGTGAACTTCCTGCACTTGTGCTTATCAACGCAGTGGCAAGATACGTTGACGGTGTTTTAGGCTCAAGTGAAAGCACAGATGAGGAGAGTTTCTCAAACGGACTTTTGGAATATCCTCACTACACCCGCCCCGCAGTCTATCGTGGACTGAAAGTCCCCGAAGTGTTGCAAAGTGGCAACCACGGCGAAATCGCAAAGTGGAGAAAAGAGCAATCTCTCCGCATCACCCGTGAACGTCGCCCCGACCTTTTAGAAAAATAGTTTAATTCGAAATTTATCGCAAAATACTGCGTTAGATACACTGTTTTGGAGTTGTTATGCACATTCAATGGTTCCCAGGACATATGACAAAAGCAATCCGCATGATGGAGGAAAATCTTCGTCTTGTGGATTCTCTCATATACGTCATTGACGCAAGAGCAGTCTATTCCTGCGCAAACCCTCTCCTTGACAAACTCATCGTAGGCAAAAACGTTCTTTACGTCTTCAACAAGTGTGACTTGGTTGAAAAGCAAGACCTTGACAAATGGATTGCACTCTATGAAAAGATGGGCAAGCCCTGTGTCAAAGTGGTTGGCACATCAGGGGACTGCACCGCAATAGTGAAGAAACTGAAAGAAATCAACGCCTACAAACTTCAACGTTTTGCCGAAAAGGGCGCAAAAGTCAGTGTCCGCGCAATGGTTGTTGGCGTGCCCAACAGCGGAAAGTCCACAATCATCAACTCAATGGTGGGCAAGGCAAAGGCCGTCACCGGTGATAGACCCGGCGTCACAAGAGGCAAACAATGGCTTTCAATTGACGGAGTTGACTTCCTTGACACCCCCGGCACATTGTGGGGCAAGTTTGAGGATCAAAAGGTGGCGCATCACCTTGCATACATTGGCAGTATCCGTGATGACATCCTTGACACAGGTGATTTGTGCTTCGACTTCCTTGAAGAAATCAAGGTCACTTATCCTCAAAACCTTATGGACAGATACGGACTTAAAGAAATGCCCGAAGGCACTCTTGAACTTATGGATGCCATTGCACTTTCTCGTGGATACAAAATCCATGGGGGAGAAGTTGACTATGACCGCACCGCAAGGACAGTCATTGACGATTTCAGAAAGGGCAGACTCGGCAAAATTATCCTTGAAAAATAGGCAATTTTTTGGTGGTAAACTATGGTTGACGTACACGAACTTTTGGAATATGAAAAGAAGTGCTTGGACGCTGGCTACAAGTATATTTGTGGCGTAGATGAAGTGGGCAGAGGACCTCTTGCAGGCCCTGTCACTTGCACCGCAGTCATTATGCCTCTTGACGATCTCATCCAAGGAGTCAACGACTCAAAGAAGGTGTCAAAAAACAAACGTATCAAGCTCTACGATATCATCATGGAGAAGGCAATCGCAGTGAACACCGTGTCTTACGATAACCACCAAATTGACGAAATGAACATTTTGGAAGCCACCAAAGCATGTATGAGAGATGCCATTATGGGGCTTTCAGTCAAGCCCGATATTGTTCTTGTTGACGCACTTAAACTTGACATCCCCTACAAAACAATGGGCATCATCAAAGGAGACGCACTGTCATATTCAATCGCATCAGCAAGCATTGTCGCCAAGGTGACAAGGGACAAGTTTATGTTTGAAATGGCAGAGAAGTACCCTGAATATGACTTTCAAAACAACGTTGGTTACGGCACTGCGAAGCACATTGCAGCCCTGAAAGAATTTGGTCCTACACCAATTCACCGTAAGACTTTCATCAAAAATTTTGTAAAGTAATATGCGCAACCTCAACACAAAAGCAATAGGGGACATCGGTGAAGAAATCGCAGTCCTGCACCTGATTCACAATGGCTACAAAATCCTTGAACGCAACGCTGAGTACGGCGGTGTGGAGATTGACGTCATCGCAAAAGACGGCAAAACTCTTGTGTTTTGCGAGGTGAAAACACGAAACAACGTGGCCTTTGGAAGACCTGTCGAGGCAGTCACAAGACAAAAGCAACTGAGATATATTCAAGGCGTAAAGGGCTATATCCTGTCAAACAGAGTGAAGAACACTGACATACGTTTTGACGTAATCGAGGTTTTAGAGGACGAAATCAACCACATAAAAGCTGCATTTGAGTGCTGACTTGAAATTCTTGCATAAAAAGTAAAGTTGGAAAATTATCACGCCACAACAAAATTTATTGTTAAGGTTTGTCAAGAAATTTACTAAATTATAAAAAATAGGCGCAATTTACTTGTATAAAAATTTTATATATGTTAATATATCACGCGTGACTCGGGTGTTCCGCCGGCAGAAGAAATCTGTTGTGAACACTTTGTAATATAGGAGGTTTAGTCAAATGAGCAACATTATCGACACATTGGAAAAAGAGGGTATGAAACAAAATCTGCCCGAACTCGCAATCGGTGACCAAGTCAAAGTCTTCGTCAAGGTTAAGGAAGGCGACAAGGAAAGACTTCAAAGCTATGAGGGCACAATCATCGCATTCAAAAACGGTGGCATCCGTGAAACAGTCACAGTTCGTCGTGTGACCTACGGTGTTGGCGTCGAAAGAACTTTCCCCATCCACTCACCCAAAGTTGACCACATCGAAGTCGTCAGACACGGTAAAGTCCGCAGAGCAAAACTTTATTATCTCCGTGAGAGAACAGGTAAGGCTGCAAAACTCAAGGAAGTTAGATAAGGAAAACAACAATGAAGAAAAGATTATTAGTCATCTTCGCAATGGTGCTGGTTTCAATACTGGCACTTTTTGCATTTTCGGCTTGCAATTTGAACGAAGTGCCTTATGACACCGAACTTGTCTTGAACGGCACTTTTGACGAATTTACAACCGCCGACAAAAACACGGTGTCCATTGACGGATGGCGTGTTTCATCAACTTGGGATTCAAAGAAGTCCGCATATGAACTGAAATACAGCTCAGAAGGCGAGCAATTCTTGAAGATTGAAAACAGCACAGCAAGTTATGCATATCTCTATCAACAAATCAAAGTTGACAGAAACGCAACCTACCGTGTCACAGTTGACATCAAACTTGATGGCTCAGTGAAGAAAGGTCAAGACGAAGTCTATTACGGCGCATACGTGTCCTTCCTTGAAAACACCAGCTATCGCTTTGTTGAACAACGTGAATACTACAACAATCCCGAAACAGCCAACTGGAAGAGCCTGACTTTCTACGTCAAGGCAACCAACACTGACTATCTCACCATCTGCCTTGCACTCGGTGGCGAAAACGGAGCAGCAAGAGGCACAGCATTCTATGACAATGTGTCAATGATGAAGGTTGAGTCAGTTCCTGAAGGATTTTCAGTCACCAACTTCAAGAAGTCAGACATCGTCCGCTACAACATCAACGTTTCAGGCATTTTGTTTGTCACAATGCTTTGCTTGTTCAGCGTCCTCGTCCTTGCAGGCGGTTACGTCCTTGTGAGAAGACTCTATTCAAAGCAAAACGCATTCCTCAACTTCAACCAAGTTGGCGCAACAGTGACAGCAGGAGGCAAAGTGTCCGCAGTGAAAAAGGTGACCTCTCATCCCGCATTTGTTGCAACAATGCTTGCAGTGGGTGCATTCCTCGTTAACCTCATCTTCCTCCTTGCAATGTACGGCTTTGGCAGTGAAATGAACTACACCGTCAACCTTGCACTGAAGATGGCACAAAGTGGTGGCGTACTTAATGCTTTCACAACCTACGCCAACACCTTGAAGACCACTTCACCCGGCACGTTGTATATTCTCGCAATCGTTGGAGCAGCAGGCAAGAATTTGTCCTATGCAGACATCGCAGTGCTTATCCGCCTTGTCAACACCCTTGCAACAGTTGCAACGGTGGTGATGATTTATCTCTATGGCAGAAAGTACGTCGGCGACCGCACATCAACCATCTATGCAGCAGCATACGCACTCCTTCCCATCACTCTCATTATGGGCGGACTTGATCACACCTTCACCGCAGTGCTTGTAGCACTCCTTGTTGGCGCAATGATTCTTCTCGTAGAGAAGAAATATCTTGCAACCTATCTTGTCTTTGCAATGGCAATCGTCCTTGACGTGAGAGCAATGGCACTTGCAACCCTTGCACTTGTCTATATGGGATACAGATACTATCGTGACGACAGCGACCTCAAGAAATTCACCGCAAACCGCGCAATGATCATCTTCGGACTTATCGGTGCATTTGTTGTCGTCTATCTCCTCACACTGCCTGCAGCCCTCAATCACGTTTCAAACGGAAAGCCTTTCTACGGCTTCACACTCCTTGCAAATCAAGTGACCAACAACAACGTCATGACAGACAACGCACTTGGCTTGTTTGGTATGGCAGCACAAAACGAAAAGCCCATGAACAGAATCGCTTCAATTTTGAACGTGCTTGTGCTCGTGGTCATCTTCCTGTATGTTGCAACCCTCTATTTCAAGAACCGCAACAAGCAAGAAGTTTTGATGCTGGCATCCTTCACATTCGCCCTCATCTCAGTCATCACCTTGAAGGTTGATTACACCTATCTCTTCTTGGCATTGGCACTTGGCTTCATCTACACAATGATAAGCGGTGAAAAGAGAATGTACGGCATCTTGGCAGGATATTCAGTGCTTGCATTCCTCAACGTTGGTCAACTTATGAGCAACAGCGGATTTGTGGCATCATCAATCTACTTTGATGATTTCTTCCGCACCGCAAACGCAACCGCATACTTTGCAAACTATGAAACAACAAGCCCTGAGTTCATCGTATTCAGCGTCTTCACAGTGCTCCTCACCATCTACTACGCATACGTCAGCTACTCAATCGCCAACAACGGCAAGAGAGTAGATATCCCCGCAATGCCCGACAAGTTTAGAACAACTCTTGTTGCATGGTTCAAGGACGTACCCGGACACGTTGCATCACTTTTCAAGAAGGAAAACTAATTGAAAACTCAAAACAAAAAGGACTGCAATCGCAGTCCTTTTTTTGTACAAACTTTTATATCAAAACTAAATTTTTGCAGCTTATCAACCAAAGAAAACGTAAAAAATAAAAGCCACCGAAGTCGGTGGCTTTATTCTTTGAATAAATTTATTTGTTTTCGTCAAGAAGTCCGCAGGGTTTTTCAAAGATAAATCCGTCTGCAACCTCTCTTGCAAGAGCCAGTTTTTCAGGGGAGTTGATCGTCCAAAGCACAAGTTTTTTGCCTTGCTTTCTAGCCTTGTTGATATACTTTTCGCCTGCCTTGTAGTTGCGGACATCGTATGCGATGAACTCAGGTTTTGACCATTTTGCAAGGTGGAGTTTGCCCATGATGTCAACAAAGTGGTTGAGCTTGTCTCCGCCCCAAGTGACCAGTTGACCGAAGGGACGATCACTGCGTTTTCTGAAACAGATGACTGCGCCAAAGTTGAAGGATTGAAGGGCAACGTTGCCGTTGTATGACTTGAAGCGTTCTACTGTTGCACGAGCAATCTTAGTATCCCAAGGGATAATTCCTTTGACTTCGCAGAGGATACCCACTTTGCCGTCAACTAGTTCAAGGAATTCGTCGAGGGTAGGAATGGTGTTGTCAGTGCCTTTAAGGCGATAAGTTTTAAGTTCCGCAACGGTGCAATCTTTCACCTTTCTGTCAACACCGCAGACACGTTTCAGGTTTGCGTCGTGGAAGACCACAAGTTGATTATCCTTTGAAAGGTGCACGTCGATTTCGATATGGAAGCCACGTTCAATTGCTGCCTTGAAAGCGGGCATACTGTTTTCGGGGTTGGTTTCATCGTGGAGACCACGGTGAGCGATGGGTGTATTCAATAGCCAGTCAAAGTTTTTATCACTCATAATTTTTACCACCTTAATTATTTTTATTGATAAAATTTTATAATTCTATTATAATAATGTCAAGTGTTAAAATAATTTCTTTTTCGAGAGGCAGTTTTGAGCTTAGACAAAATCCGCAATTTTTCCATCATAGCCCACATAGATCACGGCAAAAGCACTCTTGCAGACCGTCTTATTGAAAAGACAGGGACTGTTGCTGCCCGTGATATGTCAAGCCAACTCCTTGACAATATGGACATTGAAAAGGAAAGAGGAATTACAATCAAGCTCCAAACCTGCCGTCTTTTCCACACTCACAACGGTGAGGAGTACACCCTCAATCTTATTGACACTCCGGGACACGTGGACTTCACCTATGAAGTATCCCGTTCTCTCGCTGCTTGTGAAGGCGCATTGCTCGTTGTAGATGCCACACAAGGGGTGGAAGCGCAAACCCTCTCAAACGTTTATCTCGCCCTTGACAATGACCTTGAAATAGTCCCTGTCATCAACAAAATTGACCTTGCCAGTGCAGATATTGACGGCACAAAGGCAGAGATTGAGGATATTATCGGTCTTGACACAGAGGGCTGTCCTCTCATTTCAGCAAAAGAAGGTCTTGGCGTAGACGACGTACTTGACGCAATTATCGAGAAACTTCCTGCACCTCAAGGTGACAAAGACGCACCTCTCAAAGCACTTATCTTTGACAGTTTCTACGACAACTATCGTGGTGCTATTTCAATGGTGCGCATTGTTGATGGAATGGTGAGAGTAGGGGACAGAATTCGCATGATGTCCACTGGCAAAGAGTTTGACGTGGTTGAAGTTGGCGTATTTTCACCCTCAATGAAATCCACAGGCAAACTTGAAGCAGGTGAAGTTGGATATATCGGCGCAAGCATTAAAAACGTGTCCGACACCGCAGTAGGTGACACAATCACAAGAGTGGATCACGCCGCAAAAGAGCCTCTCCCCGGTTATAAAAAGGCCACACCGATGGTTTACACCGGCATTTTCCCTGCAGACGGTGCTAGATACAACGACCTCAAAGAAGCACTTTTGAAGCTCCAACTGAACGATGCAAGCATTTCCTTTGAGCAAGAAACCTCACTTGCATTGGGCTTTGGTTTTAGATGTGGATTTTTAGGTCTTCTTCATATGGAAATCATCGAGGAAAGACTTGAAAGAGAGTTCGACCTTGACATCATCACAACAGCCCCCAGCGTTCAATATATCGTCACAAAAACCAATGGTGAAAAGTTGGACGTTGCCAACCCTACAAACCTTCCTCCTGCAGGAGAAATTGACTATATTGAAGAACCAATTGTCAAAGCATCAGTATTTTCACCTCCCGAATACGTTGGTCAAATTATGGAACTTTGTCAAGATAAGCGTGGCACGTTTGTTGACATGACTTACGTTGACACCTCACGTGTACAACTGACGTACACAATTCCTCTCAATGAAATCATTTATGATTTCTTTGACAAACTGAAATCCCGCACAAGAGGATACGCCTCCCTTGACTACGAAATGGCAGGTTATCAAAAGAGTGACCTTGTCCGCCTTGATATGCTCATCAACGGTGATATGTGTGATGCGCTTTCAATCATCGTCCACAAAGACAAGGCATATGCAAGAGGCAGAGGCATAGCTGAGAAGTTGAAGGATGCAATCCCTCGTCAACTGTTTGAAATCCCTGTGCAAGCCGCAATCGGTGGCAAAGTCATTGCAAGAGAAACAGTCAAAGCCCTTCGCAAAGATGTTCTTGCCAAGTGCTACGGCGGTGACATCACCAGAAAAAAGAAGCTTCTTGAAAAGCAAAAGGAAGGCAAAAAGCGTATGCGCAGAGTGGGCAGTGTTGAAATCCCCAGCGAAGCATTTGTCACAATCCTCAAAGTCGGCGACGACGACTAATATGAAACTTTACGTCCATATACCTTTCTGCAAATCCAAGTGTTTTTACTGCGATTTTAAAAGTTTTCCTTGCAGTGAAAATTACGCAATTTTCGATTATCTAAATGGGTTAAATCGTGAAATTGAGCTTGCAGGAAAGGTCTATGGTGACCGCAATATTACATCAATTTATTTCGGTGGTGGCACCCCCTCACTCCTCACAAAAGAGCAGTTTGAAAGTGTCTTTTGTGCCATCAAAAATTCCTTTAATATCCCTGAAAACATTGAAATAACCGTTGAGTGCAATCCTGAGAGTGTTGATGAAGACAAACTCACGTTTTTACGTAACCAAGGAGTCAATCGCATAAGCTTAGGTGTGCAATCTCTTTATGATAGAAACCTCAAAGCAATTGGCAGAGTGCACAATTCTAAAACCGCCCTTGAAAAGATTGACCTTGTAAAGAAACACTTTGACAATTTGTCTGTTGACTTCATCGTTGGTTTGCCCTATGACAATAACATAGTTATTGAAGATGAAATCAAAGCCGTTGCAGACAAAGTGGAGCACGTTTCAGTGTATATGTTGTCAGTTGAAAAGGGCACACCTCTTGAAAAACTTGTTGAAAGCGGAAAAATTATTGTTGCAGATGCAGACCAACAAATAGACCTTTTTGAAAAGGCTTGCTCCGTCCTTGAAAGGGCAGGCTTTGAAAGATACGAGGTCAGCAATTTTGCAAAGGACGGCCACTACTCAAACCACAACAACGGCTATTGGCTTCGAGAGGAATATCTTGGGCTTGGACTCAGTGCAAGTTCACTGTTGAAGGACGAAATTTTGGATGAAAACGGCAGGGTTTTGTCCGTCAAGGAACGTCGCCTTAAAAACACCAATGATTTTGAAAATTACTTGTTAGATGCTCGAAATTCGTCGAGTTTTGATGACTTTGACAGGGAAGAAGAAGTCCTCAACGATGCTGAAATTTACGATGAAAAAGTTATGCTTGCACTCCGTATGAACACAGGAGTTGACAAGTCGCTTTTAGGTGAAAAGGTCAAAGTTTTAGAGGATAAATTTGCACCTTTCATCATTGACAAAGGGGACAAAATCGCCTTGAACGGAAAGGGTATGGACGTGATGAATCATATCCTCGTTGAAATTTTGTAGCCTGAAATTTATTTATTTTTTCCACCAAACTCAACTGAAAAATATATGATTTTTTGACGGAATATTTACAAATAAATATTTTGCCGTCATTTTGGTTGTATTTTGCAAATTTTGTTGCTATAATCAAAACACAAAATACGGAGGTTATTCTCGTGTCACCCGAACTGTCACTTTTTGATGAAACACCGTCAGCGCCTCTTGCTATAGTCGCTACTCCCGGCGCGCAAGAACTTGCAGAACTGATTGACAAACGTCTTGTTGCACTCTACAACTCATCTGCTCCCAAAAATGCACGCATCAAGAAAGGCTCATTCTTGGTGGAAGCCAAGTGTCCTCGTTTCACCAACGGCGATGCAAAAGGCATGATTTTGAAGACTCTCCGTGGCAAGGACCTTTACGTGGTCTGTGACCCCGGTAACCACGGCGTCACTTATGACTTCTTCGGTCAAAAAGTGCCCCTCGGTCCTGACGAGCATTTTGCTGACCTGAAGCGTATCATTTGTGCTGCCGGTGGCAAACCTGCAAGAATCACTGTTGTTATGCCCATGCTTTACGGCGGAAGACAACACAGAAAAGCAGGCAGAGAATCCCTCGACTGCGCAGTCATGCTTCAAGAACTTCAAAATATGGGTGTCAGTGACATCATCACCTTTGACGCTCATGATCCCAGAGTGCAAAACGCAGTGCCTCTTATGGGATTTGACAATTATTTCCCCAACTATCAAATTTTGAAAGCATTGGTCAAGCGTTTCCCCGACGTAGAGTTTGACCGCAATCACCTTATGTGCGTGTCCCCCGACGAAGGCGCAATGGGCAGAAACGTCTATTACGCAACAGTCCTCGGTCTTGACCTTGGCATGTTCTACAAACGCCGTGACTATGCCACCATCGTCAACGGCAGAAACCCTATCGTCGCACACGAATACATCGGCGCACCTGTTGAAGGCAAAGATATCTTTGTTGCAGATGACATGATCGCAACAGGCGACAGCATCATCAAGCTTGCAAAGGAAATAAAAGAGAAGGGCGCAAGAAGAGTTTTCCTTTCAGCCACTTTCTCCCTGTTCACCGAAGGTGTGGACAAATTCAATGATGCATACGAAAAAGGCTATTTTGACGCAGTTTTGTCAACAAACCTTACGTATAGAATCCCCGAACTCAAAGATTGCAGTTGGTTCATCGAAGCAGACATTTCCAAATATCTTGCTTACATCATTGCAGCGGCCAACTACAATGAATCAGTTTCCAATCTGCTTGAACCTTTCGACAAGATTCACGCACTTGTAAACAATCACGTTGCAAAAAAATAGGAGGCAATTTTGAAACTCACTTGGTTAGGTCATTCTTCATTCAAGCTTGAAGAAAGCACCGGCACAGTTGTAGTCACCGACCCTTATCACAATTACGTCGGCTACGATATGCCCGAAGTCAGTGCAGACATCGTCACCATTTCACACGGTCATCAAGATCACAATTATCTTCCTGCCGTCAGTGGTGATCCCACAGTCATTCGTGGGGCAGGTTTCTATGAAATCGGCGGTGTGCATATGCTTGCACAAAGGTCATATCACGACAACAACAAGGGTGCAGACAGAGGCAACAACTTGGTGTTCAAGTTCCGCATGGACGGCGTTGAAGTCTGCCACATGGGCGACATCGGCGAGGAATGCTCAGCTATGCTTGTTGAAAGCATTATGCCCGTCAACGTTCTTCTCATCCCCGTAGGGGGCACCTACACAATCGATGCAGAAATGGCAAAGGAATACGTGGACAGGATCATGCCTGACGTGGTCATCCCCATGCATTACAAGACCAAAGACTGCGATTTCGACATTGCCAAAGTAAACGAATTTTTGGATCTTTTCGACGACGATGACATTGTCTATCTTGACACAGACACAGTTGAGTTTGACCGTGCCGATTTCGACGGCGAAAGCACCAAAGTTTACGTTCTCAAATTTTAATTCTTATGATGACACCGCCCCGTTTTGGGGCGGGATTTAAACACTTTTTTCTGTTTTTTGCAGAGAGTATCCCACAAATCTTTTATCTCAAATCAAACTAGGAGGCGCTATGGAAAAGTATAGCAGAGAGCAACTTGATGCAAAAAGCATCTTTGAAATGAGAGACCTCGCCAAAGAGCTTGGCGTGTCTTCACCTACCAAAATGAAAAAAGGCGAACTTGTTGACGTCGTCTTGAAAATAACAAGCGGTGAAATCCCCGCACCCGAAGCCCCTCGTCGTGGCAGACCCAAGAAGGAAGAATACGTCCGTCCCACTGAGGAGTTGACCTCCGTGAAAGACACTGAAATCAAGCCCAATTTCACTCCCATGAAACCTGCCAAAACCAACGTTGAAAGCAAAAGAAACGTATTCAGTGAAAACGTTGTGTGTGACCAAGTGAGAGAAGGCTTTTTGGAAATCTATCCCGATGGATATGGTTTTCTCCGCGTCAAAAACGGTGAATTCAGTGATATGGACGCCTACGTGCCTGCGCCCAAAATCAAGCAATATGGCTTGCGCCGTGGTGACTATGTCAAGGCAGGTTGCAAAACTATGCAAGAGGGCAAGCCTCCTGCGGTAGCACACGTCAGCAGTATTAATGGCATCGACGCATTGAAGGTTGGCAAACGCCCCAACTTTGACGATCTCATCCCCATATATCCCGATGAAAGACTTCGCCTTGAAATGGCAGGTATGCCCAGAGAGTATGCAACTCGCTGCATCGACCTTGTTGCCCCCATCGGCAAAGGTCAACGTGCAATGATTGTGTCACCCCCTAAGGCAGGCAAAACAACTTTGCTCAAAATGATTGCCAACTCCATTTCAGTCAACTATCCCGATGTGGTTCTTCTTGTGCTTCTCATTGACGAACGCCCCGAAGAAGTCACCGATATGCAACGCAACATCAAAGGAGAAGTGGTCTATTCCACCTTCGATGAACTCCCCGAACATCACACCAAAACCGCTGAAATGCTCCTTGAAAGGGCAAAACGTATGGTTGAAAGTGGCAAAGACGTTGTCATCCTTATGGACAGCTTGACACGTCTTGCTCGTGCCTACAACACCACAATCCCTCCCACGGGCAGAACACTGTCAGGCGGTATTGACCCTGGTGCATTGCACTCACCCAAGCGTTTCTTCGGCTCAGCAAGAAAGATTGAAGATGGTGGCTCACTGACAATCATCGCAACCGCACTTGTTGACACAGGCTCACGTATGGACGACGTCATCTATGAAGAATTCAAAGGCACTGGCAATATGGAAATCCACCTTGACAGAAAGCTTCAAGAAAAGAGGGTTTTCCCCGCAATCGACCTTGCAAAGAGTGGCACACGAAAGGAAGAGTTGCTCCTGTCTTCAAGCGAGCTTGAAGGCGCATGGGCAGTGAGAAAGATGTTGTCCTTTGGCGACACCATTGAAGCCACTGAAAACCTCCTTGGAATGCTCGTCAAGACCACGTCAAACAAAGAGTTTGTTGATCAAATCAATTTCCAACTTGCAAAATGGCAAAAGGACGGCTTCACTTTTAGAAAGCCTTTGGTGTAATAATGACTGAACAACACGACACACAAAAGATAATAGACGGCCAAACAGTTGAGCATGCCCCCGAAGCATTGGCAAAAGAAGATGAACTTGCAGTAAAAGTCGAGGACTCTTCTGCGGATAAGTACGCAATCACCGAAAAGGAAGCCAAATACGGGGTGCGTCTTCTCACCAATGAAGCCATAGAAGTTGATCTTTACGACTTTGACAAGACCGCCATTGCATTTGACAGCCAGCTGAAATACTGGGGATATTGTATGGCACATAATCCTTGGATTATTCTGCTCGTGCCTTTCCAATTCATATGGGGAGTTATGATGGGCACAAGGATTATATCTGTCAAAACCTGCAAGAAAGTGGCGTTTTGGTTTGCAAACCTCATAAATAATGAGAAAAACGTTGTCAAATTTTGGGATAAGTATGAAAAGGAGATATACGACTTTTTCCGTCCCGAAAACCGCAGTGGTAGAAAGACTGTCGTGGTCAGCGCAAGCCCCTCCTTCCTCATCGAGGAAATCGCAAAGCGTATGAAGGTGGACTATTGCATTGCCAGCACCTTTGGAAAGAGATATACCATGATAGGCGAAATCTGCCGTAAGGGAGAGAAAGTGGTCCGTTTGAAGAAGCAATTGCCCAATATCATTGTAAAAGATGTGTACAGCGACTCAGTCAAGTCAGATAAGTACATATTCAATTTGGGAGAGAGATGTTTCCTCGCCACAAAGGGTCATCTTGAAGAGATAGAAAAGCCTGCTCTTGACTAGTTCATTTGGCGGCGGATATAAATTGACTATTGACATATTATGATCACTAGCATAAAATTTAAGGGACGGGACACCGTCCTTTAATTTTTGGAGGATATTATGAGCAAGGAAACAAAGAGAACATATCCCAGTTGGCTCAACGGGGAAGTGAAGAGTGTGCAAAAGGAATACACCGAGCCTACAAGACTTCTTGGCGATGACGGAAGGTTGCTGTCACCGGGTTGGGCAAGACATAACGTATTTGATTATAGACGCGAAGATGCACGCCCTAAGTGGCGCAAAAAGGAGTGGGATTTCTATCAAGTCAGTGACGGAAATCTTATGCTTCAACTGAGTTTTGCCAACATTTCAGTGGGTGGCTATGCTCAAATTTCACTGACCGATTTGCATAATAGGCAAAACAATAAGAAATTGCACACAGGCAATATCTTTGAAAATTCAACTTTTTTCCTTGGCGGAAAGAAATATATCTTGCCTCCCAAAGGCGATGAACCCAACGTTGTTGACTTTGACGTGACTGGCATCGGCGCACCATCAAAATTTAAGGTTGTCACCGAAGAAACAAAACGAACAATGTACTATAAGGGCACAATGAAAGGGGAAGAAGTGGAATGCACCATTGTTATGGATATCCCCGAAGGCAATGAAAATATTACCACAGTTTTGCCTTTCCCTGGCAAACCTACAAGATATTTCATGACCACAAAGCAATCCAATATGCCTTGTGAGGGTACAGTCCGCGTTGGTGACAAAGTGTGGACTTTCTCGAAGGACAACTCCTTTGCTTTCCTTGATTGGGGCAGAGTGAATACACCATACAAAATGGTTTGGTATTGGGGCAATGGCAACCACTACGTCTATGACGCAGATGGCAACAAACATATCTTCGGCTTTGAAATCACTTGGGGCATAGGCGATGAATCAAACGCCACAGAAACTTGCATTTTCTATGACGGAAAAGCACATAAGTTTGGAGCAGTGGACGTGGAGAAATTCCCCAAACCCGACAAATGGATGGATGACTGGCACTTTGTCAGTGAAGACGGCAGATTTGATTTCACCATGAAGCCTTTTTATGACCATCACGGCGACCTCAACGTGCTCAATCTTGCAAGAATGCACTGTCACCAAGTCCACGGCATTTGGTCCGGCACGGCAGTCCTTGACGATGGCACAAAGGTGGAAGTGAAGGATATGTACGCATTCTGCGAATACTGCGAAAACAAGTGGTAATATTTAGATAGTAAACAACCGCAAGAAATTAAAAATTGCAATAAAAAAAGGCGAACGTTTGTTCGCCTTTTTTCATTTGGTTTTTCTTATCTGAAAGTGTAGATCACTTTGACAGTTGCACCGTTTGAGGTGGTGTAATCAATGACCATTGACGAGAGTTTTTCATTGTATCTCACCATGACACTCATATTTGTGCCGTCAAAACTATCGTTGCCAGTGAAACCTTTAACATTTGTGACATCAGCTTTAAACACATATGCGCCTGCTTCGTAGGTGCTTTGTGCCATGTTGAAGAAGCTGTCCTTAAATTGGATTGTAAGGTTTTCAAGACTTGTGACAGGGATGTTGACTGCATCTCCGTTTTGTTCAACGATGACACCATTTTTGATGACAGCAGTGCCAGTTTTCTTGACTATCATATTGCCAGGGATAACGTAGCTTCCGTCTGTGCTGTCAAAGGTTGCAAGTTCTTGGATAGAGTATGTGACAACGGTGCTGTTTGTGCCAATATTTGAAGTAAAACTATTGACAAGGGTGACACCATTCATTGTGGTTTGAACTTCCATATTTACGCTTTGATAGTCCAACTTTACCATTTTGTTTAATTCAGCATATGTGTCATCTGTTTCGGGGACAAGATGACAAGCTGTAAGTGTAAGGGCAAGGATTGCGATGATTATTGTGACAAAAATTTTCTTTTTCATTGTCCACCTCCTATCTTCTCAAAAGGAAGTATGCTGCAAATGCAAGCACTGAGAATGCACCAGCGAAAAGCATAATTGCGTTTTCTGTTGATTTGTTTGATTCATTGTTGACAACAGCCGTTGCGTTATTGTAGGAATCAATGACGTCTTCAAGGTCAGCGTATGCACCTGTAGCCAATGCCTTTTCATCGCTGTTCATTTGATTGTAAAGAGAAAGGGCAGTCTTGATGGCACTAAACTTTTCGGACATTGTTGTTGCGGATTGTGCTGCATCTACAGCAGTGTTGAAGGATGCAATAAGTTCTTGATCGACCTCGTCTCCGTCTTCATTTCCGCCTTGGTTTCCACCGCCAGGGGTGTCAGTTCCACCGCCGGGAGTATCTGTGCCACCACCGGGAGTGTCGCCACCGGGAGTGTCAGTTCCGCCTCCTTGGTTTTCTGCATCACGGGTTTCAGTATGTCCGCAAACAGAGCAGGTGCGAGTTTCTTTGTCGTTGCCAGTTGCTGACCAATCGCCGAATTTGTGGTTTTCAAGGGGAAGTGTTTCCACATCGATAACTTCGCCACAGCCAGTACATTCTGTGTGTCTGCTACCTTGAATTTTGCAGGTAGAATTGCTGTCAACAATCCAGTCCCCCGGGGTGTGAGTGTGGGTGCTGCCTGAACCAGATTCTGCATTGTACACGATGACGATCTCATCAATATAGACTGCACCAGTGCTTGTATAGTTCAATGCGAAATACTTTCCGCCACCACTGATGCTAAGTGAGCCACCAGTTGTACTTGAGTTGACTGTTCCAGCCACAGTGCCGCCAGTTGCTTTACCACTGCCTTCCGAGAAAGGTGTTGAAGAGGTTAAAACTTGCCATGTCTTGTCGGCGGTTGTCTTGATTGTGATTGAAACTATATCTCCAGGAAGAGCAGTTGTGTTAAAGATATATTGCGCTGTCTTACTGCTGTTCATTTGGATATTATTTGCATTGCCAGGATACATAAAGGCTTTGCCTGAGATTCCGCCAGCAGACCAAGTTGTCCAAGCATACCCACCACTACCACTGAAACTGTCTCTTGTTATGGTAAGAGTTTGTGTCGTTGATTTTTCAACAGTGATACCAGTTATTGATTTTTCGAAATTGCCGTATCTCATCAAAACGGTTGTTGTGCCTTGAGATAGAGTTGCAAGTCTTGTTGTTCCGTCAAGCCATTGACAATCGCTTGTGGGGATAGTCAAGGTTGAATTGTCTGTGTAAGTTGCAGTGACTGTAAGACCGGCGGGATTGAATTTTTCACCAGCCATGTATTTTGTCTTGGTGGGTGTTCCGCTGATTGTAATTGCGGATATTGCCTTGACAGAAACGGTTGCAGTGGCTTTAATTGAAGGATTTTTTGTGCTGGTTGCTGTGATTGTTGCTGTTCCTGCAGAAATGCCAGTCACGATGCCGTTGTCAACTGATGCGACATTGCTGTTTGATGATGACCAAGTGACAGCACTGCTTGCACCAGTAGGATATGCCGTGACGGTGAGTCTAGTGGTTGAATTTGCTGCAATGGTTGTTGATGAAGGAGTGATTGACAGAGAAGTGACTTCAACGTCTGATGAACCGCCTTGTCCACCACTGAGATAGCTGCCGTATTTTTCTACACATGCCTGCAATTCATCATTGTAGTTTTCGCCGTCGTGGCAGTAGATCATTTCTGCATATTCAGGGTGATCAATGAAAGGATTGCGATTGCCTTGAACAGCATAAACTGCTTCATTTCTTGCAATTTCTTCTGCAGTGGGCGGTTCTTCAAGGTGCCATTTGAATAGATCCTCAATGTCTCCGATGGTTTTATTGTAGCCATTGCCAAGCACAAATGAGAGATTGTATTTGTCGCCCCATCTTGTTTGTACGTACATCAAAATACGTGCAGTTGCACCACGATAGCCTTCGCCGGGATAAAAAGTGTCGTTTGCTTGATAGCATAAGTTGTCGTATGATGATGAACCGTTTTCTTTGACGATGTTGCCAACGGTTTGAGGGACTTCACCGAAGCTATTGTTGCTTCTTGTTGAGTTCAAACTGCTGTTTGCAGGGCGCAAGTGGTGTGCATCTGATCCTGTTTCTGATTCGGCAGGGAACGCATTTCCGGCATTTTTAGGCCATACGTGTTCACGGTTTGTTCCAGTGTTGAAACTGCCATTGAATGAAACGGACGTACCAGTGTAGAACCAAAGAATGTTGCCACTCTTGTTGGGGTCGGCATCACTTTCATCGAATATATTTCTGAGCCCGTCGTACGTAGGGTTATATTTGTGTGTTGAAGTGATGAGACTGGCCAGTTCCGCCCTAAAAGCAGTGCCAGTCAAGTTTTCATTTAGGTTTGCGTAATAACTGTCATAAGTGGCAGCATCTGCGATTTCGGTTGATGTGCTGGGGGAGAATACTCCAATCCAACAACCAAAAGCGCAAACAAGCACACATATTGACAAGAATATGACGCCAAGTTTTTTCATGTTTTTCATTGTAAACATAGTCACTCCATCGCGCAAAAGCGCATGTGGTTATAATTATCCAACTTTATAATATTATAAAAGATACAATATGTCAATAAATGTGGCGCAAAAAGTGGCTTTTAGTTCAAAACACAATATTTTGTGGCTATACAGCATTTTTTATAACAAAATGTGCCAAACAAGGGTTTAAATAAATGCACAGAAAGAGCAAAGTGTCTTAAATCTTTTTTGAGTCGTTTTTAAGTTGCAAACTTTGTCGATATTTGTTATATTTAATATAAGAAAAAAAACAACCGCACAACAGGCAATATTAGGGGAGGAATATTGTTATGTTCAATTTTTTGTGTATTACTTCAAACAAGTATTGCACATGTTCCACACATCATGTGGACACCGTTTCCCCAACCAAAAAATAATCGTATGCCATAGGTTTTTCACAACCTGTGGCATTTTTTTATAGGAGAAGTAGTATGAGAAAACGTTTGATGATTTTGGCACTCGTCCTCATCGCAGTCCTTATGACTTGCACTCTCGCCGCATGCTCTGGCGGTGGCGGAAGATGCTCAGGTGGACACACTTGGGATGAAGGCACAGTGAAAGAAGCAGCAACCTGTACTGAGTCTGGCACTCTCATCAACAAATGTACAGTTTGTGGCATCAAGAGAGAAGTGGCAATCGAGGCTCTCGGTCACGACCTCCAAACAATCCCCGGCACAGTGGTTGAGCCCACTTGTGAAGAAGATGGATATGCAGGCAAAAAGGCTTGCGTCCGTGAAGGTTGTGAATACGTCCTTGACACTGGCACGATTATCCCTGCAATCGGTCACGCTTATGGCGATTGGACTTCAAACGGCGACGGCACTCACAAGCGCGTTTGCTCAAATGATAGCAATCACGTTGAAAGTGGCAACTGTTCAGGCGGTACAGCAGACTGCGGACATAAGGCAGTTTGTGACGTTTGCGGTGGCGAATATGGTGACTTTGCATCATCTCACGTCTTTGACAAACAAGTGACAACTGACGCCTACAAGGCAACTGATGCAACTTGTGAAGCCAAGGCAACTTACTATTATTCCTGCCAATGCGGAGAAAAGGGCACTGAAACCTTTGAATACGGCGACTATGCAGACCACGTCTTCGACAGAGAAGTTGCAGAAGCAGAATATCTTGTCAGCGTGGCAACTTGCACAAGCCCTGCGATCTACAACAAGTCATGTGCTTGCGGTCTTGAAGGAACTGAAACCTTTGAATATGGCAATGCACTTCCTCACACCTTCGACAATGAAGTGGCAACCGATGCTTACAAGGCAACTGATGCTACTTGCACTAAACCGGCAACCTACTACTATTCCTGTGATTGTGGCGCCCATGGCACAGCAACTTTTGCTTATGGCGATATGCTTGCTCACGTTTACGATAAAGAAGTGGCAGCAGTTAAATATCTTGCTTCCGCTGCAACTTGTGAAAAGAAGGCAACATATTACAAATCATGCTATTGCGGACACTTTGATGCAGACGTTTCAGCAACCTTTGAAAGTGGTGAACTTGGTAGCCACGTCTATGACAATAAGGTTGTAAATGAAACCTACAAAGCAACGGACGCAACTTGCACTGAAAAGGCAACTTACTATTTCTCATGTGACTGCGGAAAGGCTGGCACAGAAACCTTTGAAAATGGCGAAACACTTCCTCACACCTTTGACAAGGAAGTAGCAGAAGGCAAATATCTCAAATTTGAAGCAAACTGCGCCTCTGCAGCAGTCTATTACAAGTCATGTGCTTGCGGTCATTTCGACACCGAAACTTCACCTACGTTCTTCTATGGTGCACCTTCTGGCAACCACGTGTTTGACAGAGAAGTTGCAACCGATGTCTATAAAGCAACTAATGCAACCTGCACAGCAAAAGCTACATACTACTACTCATGCGAATGTGGTGAAAAGGGCACAACCACTTTTGAATCTGGTGCAACTCTTGACCACACAATGACATATCACGCAGCAGTTGATGCAACTTGTATTTCAAAAGGTAACGTTGAATATTGGACTTGCTCAACTTGCTCACTCAACTATGACAGCGCAACTGGTGGAAACGTTATTGATGACGTCACAACCGCAATTGACTCAACAAACCACGTTCATACAACAATTTCAAAACCCGCAGTTGATCCTGACTGTGAAAACACCGGCTTGACCGCAGAGGTTTCTTGCGCAGACTGTGACAAAGTTCTTGAAGAAAGAGAAGAAATCCCTGCACTCGGTCACAAGGGTGGCACAGCAACTTGCAAAGACAAGGCAGTCTGTGAAGTTTGCGGTGAAGCATATGGCGAACTTGCAAATCATACTCCTGGCGAAGTCAAAGTAGAAAATAACGTTGCACCTTCTTGCACAGCAGAAGGCTCATATGACAACGTCATCTACTGCTCAGTTTGCGATCATGAACTTTCAAGAGAAACAATCACAGTTGACAAGGTTGCTCACACTGGTGGCACTGCAACTTGTGTTGAACAAGCAACCTGTTCAGTCTGTGGCGAAAAGTACGGCGATCTCGCAGACCACTCGTGGGATGAAGGCGTCGTCACCACCCCCGCAACCTGCACCACAGAAGGCGTCAAGACATTCACTTGTACAGTTGACAATTGTGGCGAATCACGCACAGAAACAATAGAAAAATCCGCTCACAACTTTGTTGATAACGTCTGTGAAGACTGTCAAGCAACTGTGTCCTACGTTGACAAAACTATCGTTTTCACCTTTGGTGCAAATGGAAACGCAACGCACAAAGATGGTAGCACCGACAAAGCAACTTACACCGAAACCAAAGACGGATACACTCTTTCAATCAGCGATGGTTCAAAGATGTATCCTGGTAGCTTTGACGCAAAGGGCAACAGTGCACTGAAGCTTGGAACAGGTAAAGTTGCTGGTTCATTTGAGTTTACAGTGCCTGCAGACGTGACTGAAGTTGTCATTTATGTGGCAGGCTACAAAGACAATACGGCAAAGATTACCGTGAATGGAGTTGCCTACACAATTACAACAGCATCAGACAACGGAGAATACGCTGAAGTCAAGGTTGACACAACCACAAATAAGAAGGTGTCATTCGCAACAGTTTCTGGTGGTTATCGTTGCATGATCAACACCATCGAATTCAAGGTGTCAGCAGAAAATATCTGCAACCACGAAAATAGAGAAGTTGACGAAGTCGTCGCACCCACCTGTACAGTTGCAGGTCATACGACCTATGTCTGTCCTGATTGCGGCCACACATTTGATGCAGACTTTGTTGATGCAATAGGACATACTCTTGTTTCAATCCCCGCAGTGGCACCTACTTGCGAAAACACTGGTCTCACCGAAGGTGAAAAGTGCTCCGTATGCGGTCACGTCACAATCGAACAAACAATCGTTGACATGCTGCCTTGCGTTGATGGTGACAACGATGAATATTGCGACAATTGCCACAAACCCATGTGCGAACACATCTATGGTGATTGGACATACGTAAATGCCGACACTCACAACCACGTTTGTACACTTTGTGGCAAAGAAGAAGTTGCAGGTCACGACTACAAGGTGACATCACATGTTGATGAAACCTGTGAAGAAGCTGGCTCAACCACATATGCTTGCACCGATTGTGGTCATGAATACACTGAGACACACGTCGCACTTGGTCACGATGAAATCACTCACGATGCCAAAGCACCCACCTGTTCCGCAGTTGGTTGGGAAGCATACGTCACTTGCTCACGTTGTGACTACACAACCTACGTTGAACTTCCTATTGATGCAGATGCACATAAGTGGGATGAAGGCGAAGTGCAAACTCCTGCAACTTGCACAGAAGCAGGCGAAAGACTCCATACCTGTGAACACAACGCAGAGCACACAAAGGTTGAAGTGATCCCCGCAACTGGACATACTCCTGTCAAGAACGTTTGCGCATGTGGATATGAATATTCAGTCGATGAAATCATTGCTCTTGCAGAAGCACTTGCAAAGGGCGATTCACTCAATGGCACATATCGTCTCTCTGGTGTTATCACAAATGCTGAAGCTTTCAATACGAAATATAATAGCGTCACAGTTACCATTTCCGTTGACGGCGCAACCGAAGAATTCTCATTGCTTTGCTATGGCATGAAGGGTGAAGGCGCAGAAGTCATTGGCGTTGGTGACACCATCACTGTCAGTGGCGAAATTAAGAATTATAATGGCACAATTGAATTTAACACTGGTTGTGCACTCGAAAGCTACATTCCTGCTGAATTTGAGGTCTATCTCGAAGTCTTTGGCAAAGGCACAGTAAGTGGAATCCCTGCCGGCACACTTGCCCGCGGTGATGAAATTACCATAACCGTCAACGCAAACGATGGTTATAAAGTGAGCAAAGTCCTTGTCAATGGTCAATCTATCACAAGTGAAACAAACGAATACACCTTTGTTGTCAAAGAAGATACAACTCTCGAAGTGCGCTTTGACAAAGAGGGTAACAACACTGTTGTCGAAGATGTAACAGGAACAATTACTTTTGCTGCAGATAAAGCACAACGTGTTTCATATAGCACTACTCAACAAGTTTGGGAAAATGATGGTGTAACATTTACAAATAACAAGGATGGCAGTTCGACCAACGTTGGTGATTATACAAACCCTGTTCGTCTGTACAAAAATTCAACCGTTATCATTTCTGCAACAGGAATTACTCAAATCGTGCTTTACGGCAGTGGGGAGAGCAAGTACTGGACGCCTCTTGAAACTGATCTTAAGACAGTTGAAAACGCGACTGTTAGTATTAATAGTTCAAACAAAATTTTGACTATTAAATTCAATACACCCGTCAACAGCTTCGAATTTGTCTGTAAGGCTGGTCAATCACGTCTTGGAAAGATAGTCGTTTCTTACCAAGTTGAATCAACAAGTGGCAGCGCATGCGCACATGAAAATTGGAGCGATTACGTTGTCACAACTCCTGCAACTTGCTCAGAACGTGGTGTTGAAACCGCAACCTGTAATGACTGTGGTGAAACAAAGACACGTCAAATCCCTGTTGATCCTACACTTCACGTTTATAACGAAACAATTACAACCCCTGCAACCTGCACACAACCTGGTTTGAAGACTCTCACCTGTGAATGTGGCGATACAAAGACTGAAGAAATCCCTGCAACAGGTCACAACTACAACAGTGTCGTCACAGCACCCACCTGTACAGCTGGTGGATACACAACCCACACCTGCTCAGTCTGTGGCGATAGCTATCAAGACAGCGAAACCGAAGCACTCGGTCACACTGAGGAAATAATCCCTGCAGTTGCACCCGGTTGCGAATCAGAAGGTTTTACAGAGGGTAAGAAGTGCTCAGTCTGTGGCGAAATCCTTGTAGCACAAGAAACAATCCCTGCACTCGGACACACCGAAGTTGTCGGTGCAGCAGTTGAAGCAACTTGCACCACTGCTGGCAAGACCGAAGGCAAGCATTGCTCAGTCTGTGGCGAAGTCCTTGTCGAACAAACTGTTGTTCCTGCAAAAGGTCACAGTGAAAAAGCACCTGCAAAGGAAAATGTCGTTGATGCCACTTGTGAAGCAGATGGCTCTTATGAAATGAACGTTTATTGCGCAACTTGTGGAGAATTGCTTTCTTCACAAAAGTACACAACAGACAAACTTGGACACGATTATGTGTCAACCGTGACAAAAGATCCCACCTGCACCGAAACTGGCGTCAGAACATACGTTTGCACTCACGACAATAGTCATACTTACACTGAAGCAATAGAAAAACTCTCACACACTCCTGCAGAAGCAGTCGAAGAAAACAGAGTCGAAGCAACCTGCACACAAGAAGGTTCATATGACAGCGTTGTTTACTGCACAGTCTGCGGTGAAGAAATTTCAAGAGATACAAAGACAATCGAAAAGGTTGCACACAGTTCAGTTGAAATCCCCGCTGTTGCACCTACTTGCACTGAAAAGGGTAAGACAGCAGGCGCAAAGTGCTCAGTTTGTGGTGAAATTCTCACAGCACAAACCGACGTCGATGCACTTGGACACAAAGCAGAAACAGTGGCTGGCAAGGACGCAACTTGTACTAAAACTGGTCTTACAGACGGAAGCAAGTGTTCAGTCTGCGGAGAAACTCTTGTCGCACAAGAAACAATCCCTGCACTTGGACACACTGAAGTCATCGACAAGGCAGTTGCACCTACATGCACAACAACCGGTCTCACCGAAGGTAAGCACTGCTCAGCCTGTGGCGAAGTTCTCGTAGCACAAACAGTTGTTGACGCACTCGGACACACCGAAGTCGTTGATAAGGCAGTGGCACCTACATGCACAGAAACCGGTCTTACCGAAGGCAAACATTGTTCGGTCTGTGGCGAAGTTCTTGTAGCACAAACAGTTATTGACGCACTGGGACACACCGAAGTCATTGATGAGGCAGTTGCACCTACATGCACAGAAACCGGTCTTACCAAAGGTAAGCACTGTTCAGTCTGTGGCGAAGTCCTCGTAGCACAAGAAGTTGTTAAGGCGCTTGACCATAGTTGGGTGGAAACAAGCAGAACAGAAGCAACCTGTGTTGCAACTGGTGCTATTAACTTTGTCTGTGAGCGCGACAATTCTCACACAAAGACAGAGACCATCGACAAACTTAGTCACAAAGATGAAGATAGCAACAATGTCTGCGACAGATGTGAAGAATCACTTTGCGATGAACACATCGCAGGCGACAAAGTTGTAGAAAACAATGTTCCTGCAACATGTACAGTCAACGGCTCATATGACGAAGTCGTGTACTGCTCAGTTTGCAAGTTCGAACTTTCAAGAGAAACAAAAGTCCACGTTGCTCCCGGCCACACCGCTGGCGAAGTGGTGGTTGAAAACAACGTTGATGCAACCTGCACCGAAGCAGGTTCATACGAAAATGTCGTGTACTGCTCAGTGTGCGATGCTGAGCTGTCAAGAAGCAAGGTGACAGTTGACGCACTTGGACACTCATATGGAAATCTTCAAGTGACTTCAGCAACTTGTGAAGAAGCAGGTTATATTACAATCACTTGCAGAACCTGCGAAAAGGTCTTCAACTCAAAGGTAGACAAAGAAGCACAAGACTATCTTGTTGAATATCCTTACTTCAACCTTGATCCTAAGGGTCACACAATAGTGGTTGATGAAGCAGTTGCACCCACCTGCACAACAACAGGTCTCACTGAAGGCTCACATTGTTCAGCGTGTGGCAAAGTGTTTGTTGCACAAAGTGAAGTTGCAGCACTCGGCCACACCGAAGGCGAAGTGGTGGTTGAAAACAACGTCGATCCCACCTGTACAACAACAGGCTCATACGACAATGTTGTCTACTGCGCAACCTGTAAGGTTGAACTTTCAAGAGAAACAATTACAGTTGAAGCAAAGGGTCATAGAATCAGCGATGTCAATGTCATCTCTGCAACATGCACCGAAGCAGGCCACCTTGAAATTGGATGTGGCGATTGCGAAGGCCAATGGGATTCAAGATATGACCAAGTGGCAAAAGATTATCTCGCAAACAGCCCTTGGTATAAACTTGATCCTAAGGGCCACGACCTTGTCACAGCATACGAAGTTGTGGTTGTTGAAGGAGTCAACACACTCCACAAAGTCACAAAGTGCGTCAGAGAAGGATGCGAACATATCGCAGAAGACGTCACAGTTGACACAACAAATTCAGTCGAAGTTGCAAATGAAGCAGATATGCGCACAGTCCTTCAAAACGGCTTCAATGCAACTCTCACCAGTGATATAATTCTTGAAGACGGATCAATTGAAATCGCTGGAAAGACGGTCACTGTTGATCTCAACGGACATAACATCACCGTCACTGGCGAAAAAGCTGGCGTTTGCGAGGTATTCTATGTGCAAGCAGACGGCGACCTTACCATCAATGGCAATGGTACACTCCTTGCAAAAGACAAGGGCGCAGAACACGTCATTATACTTTCCGCAGTTGACGGAGCAGTTGTGACAATCAATGGTGGTGACTTTGTTTCAGAAGGAAGCACCGCAGTCTATGCAACAAGAGGTGCAAAGGTCAACATTTATGGTGGCACATATTCAGCAGTTGCATACAATGGACAAATGTTTACCCTTGATGTCAACGAAAAAGAGGCAGTCCTTGGCGTCATCAATGTTTATGGTGGCACATTCCACAACTTTGACCCTGCAAACCACACCACCGATGGCACCTACACCAACAAGGTGATGGACGGCTACCACAGCATCAAAGACGGCGACAACTATGTTGTCAGTGCACACACAGAAGTCGTCGATGCAGCAGTTGATGCAACATGTACTGCAACCGGTCTTACAGAAGGTAAGCATTGCTCAGTCTGTGGTGAAATCCTTGTAGCACAAGAAGAAATTGCGCTCAAGGCTCATACCGCAGAAGTAGTGGCAGGAAAGCCCGCAACTTGCACCGAAACCGGTCTCGAAGACGGAAGCAAGTGCTCGGTTTGCGGCAAGGTTCTTGTTGAACAAGAAGTGATAAATGCACTTGGACATGATTTTGTAGCCGGTGAAGTTGTTGCACCCAAGTGTGAAGAACAAGGCTACACCATCTATGATTGCTCAAGATGTGACGCAACTGAAAATAGAGATTATGTTGTTGCACTCGGTCACAAATTTGACAAAGAAGTTGCAGAAGACAAATATCTTGCAACCGCAGCAACTTGCACAGCAAAAGCAACTTACTACAAGTCATGCTCATGCGGACACTTTGACGCAGAAAAGTCTGAAACATTTGAAGTTGATGGATATGCAGACCACACCGGTGGCACGGCAACCTGCACAGAAAAGGCAACATGTACAGTCTGTGGAGAAGCATATGGCGAATTCGCAGCACACACTCCTGCGGAAGCAGTCGAAGAAAATAGAGTTGAAGCGACCTGCACAAAGGAAGGCTCATACGATTTGGTTGTCAAGTGTTCAGTTTGTAATGCAGAACTTAGCAGAACAACTCACACTGTTGAAAAGGCAGAGCACAGCTACGAAAGTGTCGTGACAGATCCTACCTGCACCGCAGGCGGATACACAACCCACACATGCTCAGCTTGCGGAGATACATATAAAGATAGTGAAACTGCTGCGCTTGGACATAACATGGTTGACGAAAAATGTACAGTTTGCGGATTAACGTATACAAATACAACAGAAAGCATTAGCTTCGCTGACACAACCCAACGAATTTCATTGAGCACTTCAGAGCAGGTTTGGAAGAGTGAAAGTGTCACATTCACAAATAACAAAAGCGGCAGTACTACAAATGTTGCCGACTATACAAATCCTGTTCGCATATATAAAAGTTCGAGGGTTATTATTGCTGCTAACAGAATTGTAAAAATTGTCTTTATCTGTTCAAGTAGCGAATATACAACTAATTTGTTTGCGTCTATTGAGGCGGACGCAGGGTACAACGTAAAATATACTGCTTCTAAATCAGAAACGAATGTAACTATTATGTTTAATTCCCCTGCTGATAGCTTTGAATTACAGTGCTCGGGCGGACAAGTTCGTTTGAACAGCATTGAGGTTACATACCAAATCAGCTCTTGTTCTCACGACAATTATACGGAAGTCACACCTGAAGTACCCGCAACATGCACAGTAAATGGTACAACTGCCGTAATTAGATGTAATAGTTGTGGTGAAGAATTTGGCGGTGAAACAATCCCTGCAAGCCATGATATGGGTGAATGGACCACGACGACAGCAGCAACATGCACAACTGCTGGTGAACAAACAAGAAGTTGTAATAGGGCTGATTGTGACCATACTGAAACCGAAACAATCGAAGCAACGGGTCACACTTATGTTGAAGGTGTATGCTCTTGTGGCGCAAAAGAACCTAGCGAAAGCGAACCAGTAACAGTGACGTTATCTACATTCACAGCAACGTCGGCAAGCATGGACAGTGTTGTATCATATGTAACGGCAAAGGGCGGTGGTACATCTAACCCAGTTGTTAACAGTAATCAGATTAGACTTTACCAAAATTCTGCTGGAACAGGTGGTGGAACTATAACAATTAAAGTAGCAGATGGCTACAAGATTAATAGTGTAACAATTGGTTCTTCAATGAAAACAAAGATTGCATATACGATCGGTGCTGACGCAACAAAATCCTCAAGTTCAGACTTGGTTGCTAATGGTAAATATACTTATAACGCAGACGGAACTGTTTCGTCGATTACATTCTATTGTATGGGAACATCTACATCAACAAGACTATATGTTAATTACTTGTCTGTGACATATGAACAAGCATAATATATGTACTAATATTGTTAAAAAAGGCACTCTTTCGAGTGCCTTTAATTTTGAATTTGTGGCGATTTTCGGAGAAGTGGTCGCTTGGCGATGACTTTGTTGTTAGCGCAAGCAAAACCTCTCAAAAAGCCTCACGGTGCCTCAAAAGAGCGGAGAAGTGCATTCTGCGGATAAGTTTTTGTGCAAATGGTCAAATATGCTTGAATTTTTCAGCTTGTTAGTATATAATGACTTCCGTTGAATAAAACATGTGGAGAAGTCGCCTAGTCTGGTCGAGGGCGCACGACTGGAAATCGTGTAACCGTCAAAAGCGGTTCGAGGGTTCGAATCTCTCCTTCTCCGCCAAAATAAAAGGATGTCCTGTTGGGCATCTTTTTATTTTTGATAGCAGTTTGTATGTTGGAGAGATTCGAACAAAAGCGTCAAGAAAACAGTCCTGTGAACTGTTTTTAGCGGTGACCGAAGCAATCCGAAAAGTACATACTTTTATACGACGTAATTGCTTTGAGGATAGCAAGAACGAATCTCTCCTTCTCCGCCAAAGAATAGACACCTAAATGGTGTCTTTCTTTTTTTTGCTCGAATGAGAGATTTACACAACAAAGTTGTGTGTGGCACAAATGCCACCGAACCCTCTACCGATGCTGACGCTCCCGCCGAGAGCAAACTTACTCGCGGTCGCTACCAAGCGAATCTCTCCTTCTCCGCCAAAGATGATAGGGAAGTGCTGACCGCAATTTTTTTTTGTTTTGTTTGATTTTAACAAAAAATTTTCTTTTTTTGATTTTTGTTAGATTTCTCCCTTTGAACGTGATCATCTTTTGCAATATATTCGGTTAGAATGCTTGTTTTTGACTAAACAGGCCATTATCTTGCTGGTGAAATCGCTTGCTTGTTGTTTTAAACCCCTACCAAAATTTTTTTTGTAAATTTTTGACAAATCCTTTCATTAAAAATGCAGTTCTATTCGGTTGTTTTATCCTTTATGCAGGCGCATTTTCAAGACGCGCGCATTTTGTATTACAAAATATGACAAAACTAGATTGATTTTTTTTTGGTTTTAGTTTATAATGCCAAGGAAGAGTATTATTCTGCACAAGTGTACGCAGATGTTCCTCAAAACATTCATTCGATTTGGCATTACTTAAGGAGTGCATATATGGCGCAATTGGTTCTTGCATTAAACAAATTAGGCAAAGTTGACACAGCATTCATTTGTGTTTGCGCAGGCATTGTTGTTGCAATCGTCGCAATTTATTTTTTGATGCCCGTTTTCAAAAAGGCTCAATATCAACAACAAATTGACAACCTCAGAGCTCGTGAGGCTGCTATGAAGGCTGCAAAAGAAGGCAAGGTTGAATCCGATGTTGCTGAAAATGTGGTTTCAGAAGATGTCGTGGCAGATGATAATGTTGTTTCAACCGATACACAAGAAACCTCCGCAGTCAGCGAGGATGTTGCCGAATAATCTATGAAACGATCCAAAACCTTCGCAAAAGTAGTCTACTATCTGTTCACGATTTCGCTGGGCATCTTGATGTGTTTCTTCTTGCCGTACCTGTTTATGTATGACGGCGAGTCAATGAACATGATCGAGGAATCCCTTGAAGAGGGCAGACCTGCAGACAGCATGGCTCTTGTAGGTGGTTATTTCAAGTCCGAACCTATTTTTGCACAGGATTTCCCCGGCGGTGGAAGCATTGTTCTCTTTGAATCCGCAACTCTCTATGACAAGAAATACGGCGAGGGAGAGGATGCCAAAACCAAATTTAGACTGCACAAGTCATACGCAGGTTTTGTCTATGGCGTTGATGGAATTTACAACACTAGACAAGAGCAAAACAACCAAACCATTCTCAAAATCGTCACCGACAGTGGTGAAGTGGATTTTGACCTCCTCAACACAGACCTTAACAACGATGGCGCAATGGATGCCATCTCTACACTCATCAAAAACGGATTCTTCCTTATTGATATCCCCGAAGACAAGCTTGCTGAGCTTTCTGT
Source organism: uncultured Clostridia bacterium (assembly GCA_937885645.1). Taxonomy (GTDB): domain Bacteria; phylum Bacillota; class Clostridia; order Christensenellales; family CAG-917; genus RGIG4097. The sequence continues at coordinate 64,794 of CALABJ010000013.1, forward strand.
GGGTTCAATGTCCGCACTGAAATTCATCGACAAGGATGGCAATGTTTTTGCAGAAGCCACTTTGCCCCAAGACAATTTTGGAGCAGGCAAGTTGTTCGACACTCAGTTCTTCAATGACGTAGAATCAACAATCGCAAAATACAACGAAATCATCGACTTTGAAGTCAACAATGCCGACGATGCAAACTATGATGCAAAGCTCGAAGCAATGGCAAAGGAACTGAGCACTCTCGATGAAGAACTCATCGGCAAAGGATATTCAAAGAGCACCACAAGCATCGCTCGTTCACGCGCCGACAAGCTTGCCACAATCACCATCGTATTCTACTTTGTCGGAATCCTCATCATCGGTGACCTTCTTGTTGGACGCAGATACACCATCAAGGCAGGCAAGTGGGTTCTCACAAAAGTGTTCAAGGTTGACTTTGAGAAGTTGGCAGAAAAACGTAAGAGCAAGAAGCAGGCAGCGGAAGCACAAGTGGCAGACTTTGGAAACGACTATTTCTGTCAAGTAGTGTTTGAGCTTGATGCTGAGTCAAAGGCAAATGCTGACGATGAAATCAAAGTCAGCTATACAAGTGAAACCCAAAACGTCACCTTCACTCTTAACAAGGCCAATGGTTATGTTGATCGCCAAAGAGTGCAAAAAGATGTTCTCAATTTGAGTGGGGTAGAATCACTGAATTTTATCCAATATAATGAAATTCCAGATTTGTTGATCGTTGAAGGTTTCAACAAGTCAGTAATAATAAAAACAATGATGCAAGAGGAATAGCACATGAAAATTACACTCAATCATTTGACAAAAATTTTCCCTAACAGAAAAAAGAAAGCTCCAGATGTCGTTGCTGTCAATGACATGTCAATCGAAATCCCTTCTGGCAAGCTCGTCGGTCTGTTGGGACCGTCAGGTTGCGGAAAGTCCACAACTCTCTTTATGTTGTCTGGTCTTGAAGCACCTACCAGCGGAACAATTTTGTTCGACAACCAAGATGTCACAACTTTGGCACCTGAAAGACGTGGTATTGGCCTTGTTTTCCAAAACTACGCACTCTATCCTCACATGACAGTGGAACAAAACATTTCATTCCCTCTTGTCAATATGAGAATGCCCAAAGCTGAAGCAAAAGCAAGAGCTCTTGACGTTGCAAAATTGGTTCAAATTGAAGACCTTATGGCAAGAAAGCCCAGTGAACTTTCTGGCGGTCAACAACAACGTGTTGCAATCGCACGTGCACTTGCAAAAATGCCCAACGTTCTTCTTCTCGACGAACCTCTTTCAAACCTTGACGCACGTTTGAGACTTCAAACTCGTGAAGAAATCAAGCGCATTCAACGCGAAACAGGCATCACAACCGTCTTCGTCACACACGACCAAGAAGAAGCAATGTCAATTTGCGACATTATGGTCGTTATGAAGCTTGGTATTGTGCAACAAATTGGCGAACCTCAAAGCATTTACGATAATCCTTCAAACCTCTTTGTCGCAAAATTCCTTGGAACACCTCCCATCAACGTGTTCAATGGTGAAGTCCGTGAAGGCAAACTCTACATCGGTGAAGAAGCAGTCCTCGACGTGCCCGAAGTTGACGACAGAAAAGTTTACGTCGGCATTCGTCCTGAAGGCTTTATCTACGATGAAAATGGTCCTTTGACTTTGGATGTCACTCGTATTGAAGTTATGGGCAGAGATAAATCTGTTGTTTCTACACACGCACATAGTGTGAACGAAACTATCAGAACAATCATTGACTCAGACGTCAAACTCCCCGACGGAGCAACAAAACTTACATTCACATTGAAACCCAACAAGGTGCATCTCTTTGATGCAGAAACTGAAGAGAGGATTAAATAATGGCAGAAAAAGATAAATCTTTGCTTGAAGAAAACAAAGATTTGACAGTTGAAACAATCGAATCTTCGGTTGACGCGGAAAACTTGGATTCACTCCAAGAACTTGCCGTTGAAGAGGTGTCTGCTAAAAAGCAAATGCCTGCTTTCGTATCTAAAGTCGGAAATTTTGCAAAGACAAAGGCCATCAACGTAAAAGATGGCATCGTTGGAAAGTTTACTGATATGAAAGAAAGCGTCGTTGATGCGGTTGATTCCACTAAAACTTTCTTCAAGAGTTTAAGCAAAAACAACAACGTTGAGGAGACTCGCACCGTCGTTTCACCCGATGGTCAAGTCGTTCAAGAATTCCTTGCCTCACCCAGACTTTCAAATGGCGAAAGATTCAAGAGATTCATGCGCTCACAACAAGGCTGGTTATTTGTTATGCCTGCTGTTGTTTTGATGGCAATCTTCACATTCTATCCCATTATCAGCTCATTCATCAACGCATTTAGAGAAGGCTACAACCCCTTGAACGAATTCGGCGCAAAGTGGACAGGAATTGGTTTTGAAAACTTTGCTGCAGTTTTGAGAGGGGATACAGGAACTGGTGGCTTCAGCTTTTTGCAATGTTTGACAAACACATTGATTTTGACATTTGTGTCTGTCCCTCTTTCAACAGCTATTGCATTGCTCATCGCTGTGGCGCTCAACTCCATCAAGCCTCTCCAAAAGGCATATCAAACAGTGCTTTTCCTGCCTTATCTCACCAACTCATTGGCAATGGGCGCAGTTTTCTTGACATTCTTTGATGTTATCGGAACGTCTCGTCAACACCTTGCTGGCTTAGGAGAATATGGTATTGTCAACGATTTCTTGGCGCTGTTTGGAGCCGACCCGATAGAGTGGGTTAAAGGAACGCGTCTTATAATTGAAAACGGCAAGGTGACCAGAGAAGCATTGTCATGGTCATTGGGTTCAGTTGATATTCCTTGGACCAAATATTTGATTATGATCGTGTATGAAGTGTGGTCAGGTCTTCCTTTCAAAATTTTGATTTTGTTCAGCGCACTTCAAAGCATCAACAAACAATATTACGATGCTGCAAAGGTTGACGGCGCATCAAAGACAACTGTTTTGTTTAAGATAACAACGCCTCTCATTTCACCTATGCTTTCGTACCTCCTTATCACAGGTATTATGGGCGGAATGAAACAATACTCAGCAATCGTTGGTGTCTTCGGCGTAGACATGTCAGATGGCACAATGGGCACAATGGTCGGTTATATTTACAACTATCTGCAAAGCGGTGATATGGGCTATGCGTATGCGGGTTCACTCATCTTGTTTGTGATAATTATGATCATAACTGTAATCAATTTGCGCGTAAGTAAGAAACGCGTCACATACTAGGGAGGTGCGATATGGAACAAGAAATGAAAGCAACCATGCTTGAAGAAAACGTCACATCGCCCGAAGTTGTTGAAACAGAGCAACCTGTTGCACAAGTTTCGTTTGACGTTGAAAAAGAACGTAGAAGACAAAAAGTTGGCAATATATTGAAAAACGTATTTGTTTATTTGTTTTTGACGATATGTGCAGCGCTGGCGTTCTTGCCTTTCTTCTGGATGTTTGTCACATCTGTGAAAGATGAACATTCATACAGAGACCCTACATCCTCATTTTTCCCTGATAGAATTATGTGGGAAAACTACAAAGTAGTTTTCAATCAAACAAGTTCCGGTGTCAACTTTACACAAATCCTGACAAACACCCTTGTTGTCGGCATTTTGTCAACATTGCTCGGCCTTGTCATAATCATCATCACAGCATATGCACTTGCAAGAATGAACTTCAAAGGCAAAAACCTGTTGTTCACTCTTATGCTTGGCACAATGATGATCCCTGGCGAAATGTACACACTGACAAACTATTTGACTGTTTCACCCAGCCAATTCAATTGGGTTGACACGTACACAGTTTTGATCGTACCTTTCCTCGTCAGCGTCTATTATACTTATCTGCTCAGAAACAACTTTATGCAAATACCCAATTCACTCTATCAAGCCGCAAAGGTTGATGGACTTTCAGATTTTGGTTATCTTGTGAAAGTTATGATTCCTCTGACAGCACCTACATTGATTTCTATCACACTTCTCAAGTTTATCGGCACATGGAACTCATACATTTGGCCTCAACTTGTCAACAACCAACCTTGGCAAATGATCACCAACTGGGTTATGTGGGGATTCAACGACAGCGAAGGAATCTTGTATGGCGCAGAGGGCATTTTGAGCAATGTTAGTGGTTATGGTTCAGAACCTTTGACAACACTGAAGATGGCAGCAGTCTGCTTGGTCAGCTTGCCTTTGCTGGTCTTGTTCATATTCTGCAGAAAGTACATCATGAAAGGTGTGTCAAAGAGCGGAACAAAGGGCTAAAATTAAGCCACCTTTTTGGTGGCTTTTTCTCGTGTATCCCCCAATAGGGTACAAATATATCTAAGTAGCAAACAAATAAAAAAAACTATATTAAAGGAGAAAAATCAATGAAAAAGTTAATCGTTTCCCTTACAGCATTGGTTTTGGTCTTGGCAATGTGCACATTTATCCTTGTTGCATGTGGCGAAACTAACCCTGATGCACCTGGCGGTGGCGGAAGCACAACCCCCGACAACGGAGACTACTCAAAGACAATCGTTTTCTATTCAACCCAAGGTGATGCATTGCAAAAAATCACAAGCAACGCAATTGCTGCATTTGAAGCAAAATATCCCGGTTGGAAAATTGACCATCGTCAACCCGGCGGTTATGACGAAGTCAAGGAAAAGATTATTTCTGACTTCCAAGGCGGCGTTCAACCTGACCTCGCATACTGTTATCCTGACCACGTTGCACAATATCTGCAAACAGGTAAGGTCATTGACATGACAAAGTTCATCAACAGCACAGATACCATTGAACTTGCAGACGGCACCCTTGCAACAGTTGGTTATAGCGCAGAAGAACTGGCAGACTTTGTTCCTGGCTACTACAATGAAGGTTATGCAGTGAACTTCGGTGGCTACGCAAACTACGGCTTCACAGCAAACTCAATGCTCACCCTTCCTTTCATCAAGTCAACCGAATTGTTGTATTACAACAAGTCAGCACTTGACGAACTCGGCCTCCCCGTTGCAACAACTTGGGACGAACTCTGGGCACAATGCGAAGCAATCGTCAAGAAGTTCCCCAGCGCAACTCCTCTCGGCTACGACAGTGAAGCAAACTGGTTCATCACCATGTGCCAACAAAATGGTTGGGGATACACCAGCGCAGAAGGCAACAACTATCGTTTCAACAATACAGATACAATCGCATGGTTGACCGAAATCAGAGATTACTATGATATGGGTTATCTCACCACACAAGAAGACTACGGCGCATACACATCAGGCCTCTTCACAAAGGGCGTCAATGATGGTGGCTTGGTCTATTGTATCGGTTCATCCGGTGGCGCATCACACCAAGATCCTGCTGGCGCATTTGAATGGGGCATTGCACCTATCCCCGGTTCAGTCCAAGCAGACGGTTCAGTCAACTACTCAGCAATTTCACAAGGTCCTTCTCTCGTCATGCTTTCAGCAGGTTACAACGTTGACAACTTGGAAGAAAAGCAACTTATGACATGGCTCTTCGTCAAGGAATTGCTCGATCCTACATTCCAAGCAGCATTCTCAATCGGCTCAGGCTACAACCCCTGCCGTCTCTCAACATTCGAAGTTGACAGCTATGTCGAACATATGGCAGACACAGACAGCATCACTGCAGTTGCAGCAAAAGTTGCAAGTGAAATGAGCGACAGATTCTTCACATCACCCGCATTCAAGGGCTCATCAACAGCACGTTCACAAGTTGGCACAGCACTCGTTTATGCAATCCAAAGCCAAAAGACACCTGAAGAAGCACTTGAAGATGCATACAGAAACTGCGGTGGTAAATAAGCAATAGCATAAAATAGCGAAATTCAAAGATGAAAAAATCAATTAAAATTTCATCAATACTTTTGATACTTGTCCTTTGTCTGGCTCTTTTTGTCGCCTGTGGTGAAAATGACACCCCCGGTGGCGATGAGCCAGTCATCGACAACTCAAAATATTATGATGAAATAACAAAAACACTTACTCTCACTAAGAGTTTTGAAGGCAAGTCCTTCCTCACAGATGGCATCGGCAGAGCAGAGCTTGTTTCACCCACTGACGGCGACACAACACGTTTCCGCACAGCACAAGGTGACGACATCGCTGTTCGTTATTACCAAATTGACACCCCTGAATCAACAGGCAACGTGGAAAAATGGGGTAAAGCTGCATCATTGTTTGTGAAGGAACGTCTTCTTAGTGCAACAGAAATTGTCCTTGAAGCAACTCAAAAGAAAGCAGTCAAGGATAGTTATGGCACAAGATATCTTGGCTACGTTTGGTATAAGACCGCTGATAGTGCAAACTTCAAACTCCTCAATCTTGAGGTTGTTGAAAACGGATTTAGCGACAACAAAGGCTTTATCTCTTCTGAATATCCTTATAACGACTATTTTGCAAAGGCAAACAATTTTGCACGTAAAAATGGTTTGAGACTTTATTCAACCGAAGATGATCCTTTGTTCTCAACCGATCCTGAAGATATTACACTTAAGGATTTTTATTCCAACACTGAAGCCTACTACAATATTGAAACAGAAGTAGGATCAAAGGTCCGCTTCACAGCTTGTATTGTAGCACTTGAAAGATCCAATAGTGGCACACACACCTTCATCGCAGAATGGTATGACGAAGACGGCAAGAGATACACAATGAACGTGTATGCAGCATATTCATCATCACCTGCAAGCAAGATGAAGCTTGGCCATATGTACAGAATTGTTGGATCAATCCAATACTATTATGGTGAATATCAAGTGTCTGGCATCAACTATGACGTCATTTTTGGTGCAGACCGCATGGATTACACCGCACCCATCCAAAAGAATTATCACTTGACGTTTGATAAAGACCTCAAATATATCTCACAATACAGTGAAACTCTTTATGGTGATGTGACTGTTGTTTCTGCAACAGTTGATGGAACAACACTTACAATCGTCGGCACAGCTCAACAAAGAACAACCGATGGCTACAAGGGTGATGTGAAGACCTTCACCTTCAAAGTGCAAGTGGCAGCAAACTACAATTGTACAATTGAAGCAGGGGACACCTTCAGCACAACTGGCTATCAATATGTTGAAAATTCCGGCGAGATAACAATCCTGAAATACACAAATATTGTATTTAATAATTAAAATAAGGAGAAACAAATATGAAGAAGATTACATCAATACTTCTGGTTGTTTTGCTTGTTCTCACTTGCTTGACAATGGCAGCATGTGACCCTACCGATCCCACAGTGCCTTTTGACACAGCAGGCGCAAGAGAAAAACTGGATTTATACATCTTCGAAGATGATGGTCAAGTCATTTCTGGTGAACATGTCCTTCCTGGCAACATCGGTGGTTTCGATGCAACTTGGACTTCATCAAGTGAATTCGTAGTTCTTACCGAAGTTCCTGCAAGCGAAGAAAATGGCACACCCAAACAATATGCAATGAAGGTTGGCTATCCCGAAACAGTCACTGAAGTTGAATTGACAGTTGCACTTTCAGCAGACGTCACAAAGACCTTCACAGTCATCGTCAATCCTCTCTCAGTCCATGACTTCATCAAAGCATACAGCTTTGATAATTACATGAATACAGTCGTTGCTGACTTCGATTTGGATCGTACATTCGAATACGCAGGCAAGACAGCAACAATCGACTGGAGCGTTGATGCAGAATATGCTGACTATCTTGAAATCAGTGCAGACGGCAACACTTGTATCGTTTATCCTACAAGCTTGAACCCCACTGTCAAGATCAATGCAACATTCACCTACAACGGAGACAGCGCAACCAAGTCATACAGAATGACAGTTTCAGAAGTCAAAGAACACCTCCAAGCAGTTGACTACTGGTATGCAAACACTGGTGTCGGTATGGAAATGAGAGGCTACGTTGTTGAAATCGCAACAGTCTTTGCTCCTAAATATGGCAACATCTCGCTCTACATCGTTGATGAAGACTTCTGCGCAGGTTACTACCTCTACAGAGTCGAGTGCGATCAAGCAACCGCAGATCGTCTCGTTCCCGGTGCACCCGTCATCGTCACTGGCACAGTCAACACCAACTACAACGGCCTCATTGAAACCAACTCGGGTGGAACAATCGTCATCGACGACGAAAGAGAAGCACTCACAGAACTCCCCGTTCACGCACTTGACGAAGAAGTTGTTGGCGGACTCTTCTCAGCAAACTATCATCAATCTACCCTTGTTTCATTGACCAACTGGAAGGTTAAGGAAGTCAAAGATGCACCCGCAGCTGGTGCAACCTCAACTCTCTTCATCCTCGAAAAGGGTGGCGTTGAAGTTTCAGTCGCAGTGTCCAAGTATATGGAAGGCGCATACAAGACAGCAGCAGATGATGCAGTCTGGAGCGCACTTGCAGCACACGGCATCCAAGTGGGCGACGTCGTTTCAGTCACTGGTGTCCTCGGCAACTACAAGGGACATCAAATTATGCCTCTCTCAATTGACGGCATCGTCAAGGGAGACACAGAAAGCACCTACACCGCAGGCGTGACCGCAGGCGCAGCAGTCAAAGCAATCGACAAGGCTCTTGCAGACAACGGTCTCAATGCAATGGTCGCAGTCGCAAAGAACGTTGCACTTCCCACAGTTGATGGCGCAACAATCACCGCAAAAGTCCTCGGCGCATCACGTGCAGTGTCAGTTGTTGACGGCGCAATCGTTGTCGCACCTGGCAAACTTGAAAATGCATGTGTCCAAATCGACATCACCGTTGGCGAATTTACAACATCAATCTTCCGCTATATCCAATCAGCAGACCTTGATGATGCAGAAAAACTTGAAATGGAAGCAGCAGCACTTGTCTTTGAAATCGAAGAAATCAAAGAAAGCGGCAAGTTTGATCTTCCTACAGCATCAATCTTCAGCAACATCACAGTTACATGGTCAACAAACAATGCTTGCGCAGTCGTTGACGGCAATGTTTTGACAGTTAAATTGCCCACAGAAGCCGTTGAACTTACCCTCACTGCAACACTTACACTGGGTGAAGCAACTCCTGTGACAGTTGACTTTAAGGTCGCAGTTGCAGCACTCTCACAACAATACATTGCAAAAGCAATCAGTGAAGCAAAAGTTGGCACATTCAAGCTCGCAATGTACCAAGGCAACCTCAACAAGACTTTGTACTTTGCAGGGGACATGGATGGCTATTACTACGCAACAACAGAAGACTATGTTGATGCAACAGACATTGTCATCGCAAAGAGCGCAAACGAAGGTTTCTATACACTTTCATTTGTTGATGCAGCAGGCGCAACAAAATATCTTGCAATCATCGCAAGCGGTGATTACACCAATGTCAAGATCGTTGACGAAGCAGCAGACTGGGGCTGGGATGCAGAAATTAAGGCATTCTACACCATGGTCGGCACAGACAAGACATATCTTGGCACACGCAATGACAAGAATTACACCACAATGAGTGCAGTTGCATCCAAGTATGCAACCACCAACTTCATCGCAAGAACTGGTCTCTGGGGCTTCGTTGTTGAAGAAGAAGCAGAAGAAGAAACTCCTGATGACGGTGGCGAAACCCCTACACCTGCACCCTCAACAGTACACGCAGGAACTGAAGCTGATCCTTATTCAGTCGTAGATGCACTTGCAGTTGCAGGTGTGCTTGAATCTGGTGCATACAGCGGAAAAGTTTATGTCACTGGCACAATCAAGTCAATCGGCACAGTTGGTTCATACCTCAAGAACGTTTACATTGTTGACACAACTGATGCAACAAAGGAAATCCTTGTTTATTCAGTTAACTTTACAACAGATGTCCCTGCAGCATACGTCAACGACACAGTGACAATCCATGGTTACATCACAAATTACAATGGAACACTTGAGATTTCATCTAACGCTGGTGATTATGCAAATTTCGTAGCATGCACAGCAGGCACATCCACAATTACTTCAACAGGCGCAAACGCAACTGTTACACTTAGTGCAACATCAGGCGTAAACGGCACAACATTCACATTTACAGTTGAAGCAGCACAAGGTTATGATGTCGCAAGCGTTAAGGTAAATGGAACAGCAGTCACAGCAGTAGAAGGCACATACACTGGAACAATCGCAGGTAACACCATCGTCGCAGTTGAGACAGTGGAAGCAGGTGCTCCCGTATCAGCAAGTCTTGGCAAGGTCACATTTGGTGAAACAACCAACTCAGGCAAGGTGGGTTCATATGTCAATACATGGACAGCAACTGAAAACGGCATCACACTTAATCTTGAAAACTTCAACAATAATAACAATGGTTGGGCATTTATTAAGTGTGGTAGAAAATCTGATGCAAGTGTTGCATCAATTTCCACTGGTGCAATGACACAAGTTGTTACGAAGGTTGTTGTCACAATAGACAGCGTTCTCGACACATCAAAGGTCAATAGCTTTAAACTTGTTGTCTCAACAGATGCAGATTTCACAAACGTTGTTGAAGAAATTGACGGAACAATCGCAACTGGTGATGCGACATTTACAATCACAACTCCCGCAGCAGGTCTTTATTACAAGGTTGTTGTCGATTGTTCAGCACATGGCTCAAAGAATGGTATCGTCCAAATTTCAGCAGTTGAATTCTTCGGATACAATGCATAATCAACAAACAAAACTATTTCATTGAAAAGATAAAAAAGGCACTCTTCGGAGTGCCTTTTCCTTTGAAAAAACCTCACGATTTCGTGAGGTTTTGTTCTACTATTTTGTTTTCTGGGCCGTGCGGTTATTATTTATCTTGACCGATGCGGTCGCAGATGGTTTCGTAGGCTTTCATATTGGTGCGCTCGATGGTGAGAGGAGTGATTGTTATGTAGCCGTCTGTGGTTGCATCGCTGTCAATGGAGAGGTCGTGGCGGTTTTGGTGGACACAGTAGCCAGTTTGTTTCCACATATCCTTTTCAACCTCTGCAAAGCTGTCAGTGTAGAAAGGTCCACCTTGTTTTGTGATGCGGAAGCCTTTTACGTCACCGATAGGGATGTTGACGTTGATGACGTCGCAGCAGTCAAATATTTTGTTTTCAACGACAAATTGATACACTCTGTCAATCCATTGTCTTGCGCTGTCAAAGTGAGCAACTTGAGTGGAGAAGGCTATGCCTTTCATTCCTCTTGTGCAAGCCTCGAAGATTGCACCAGCTGTGCCTGAATACATAATGTCTTCACCCATATTGAGACCTTTGTTTACGCCAGATAAAACAAGGTCATAGTGACGACCAAGTCCAATTGTGCCAAAACGGACACAGTCGGCAGGGGAGGAGTCCACTGCATATGCTTCATCTGCGCCCTCATAATCCACCTTTTTGATTTCAAAAGGTGTATAGATATTTATTGCATGAGATTTGCCACTTTGTTGCACTTTGGGGGCGCAAACTGTCACGTGACCGAGGTTCTTTGCCCAGTCGGCAACAACACGCAAACCTTCTGCATCGATGCCGTCATCGTTTGTAAGAAGAATTTTCATCATAGCCAGCCCTCGTGTGTTTCTTTGTATTCCTTGAGTTTCTTGTCTGCTTCAGCAAGAAGTTGCTCGATTTCGTCTTTTGAGTAGAGTGTCGCACCGCAAGCACATTCGTGTCCACCACCGCGCCAGTTTTCACCAATATCATGGCAATAGACGAAACGTGAGCGGAGACGCACTCTAATTGTGCCGTCTGCATTGTCAATGAATGCCGCCCAGATGAGTGAACCCTTGATGTTTTCAAGGAAGGACACGGTCGCACTGCTATCTTCTTTTGAAAGACCAAATCTTTCTTGCATTGCTTTGTCAACGTGGATATATGCAACGCCGTTTTCGGTCATCTTGATTTCTTTCAGAGCATAGGCCTTGAAGAGGAGATAATCATAGTCCTCGAGGTTGAGCCTTGCAAACAGAGTGTCTGTGTCGATTCCTTGGTCAAGGAGTAGACCTGCAAGGCGCATGGTATCTCCGCTAACTGAACGGAATCTAAATCTGCCGGTGTCGGTGACCATACCTGTGTAAAGGCAGGTTGCAGCCTCTTTTGTCATCACAAGTTCATCACGGAAAGTGTTGTAGAAATCAACGATCATTTCGCAGAGAGATGAACGAAGATTCTCAACCCAGCTCAAATCCCCATATGGTGCGATATCGATATGGTGGTCAATCTTGATGATTTCTTTGGCAAGATGGAATTTCTTGTTTGAGATTCTATCCGTTGAAGCGGTGTCAAGGACGATGAGGAGAGCGTCAGAGTAGAAGTCGTCATCGAATTGCTCGTCTTCACCGCCTAAAAAGGCCAGAAATTCGCTATAGTCGCTGTTGACGAGGTAGATTTCCTTCTCGGGGAAAGATGCCTCCAAAATGGCTTTCAAGCCTTTGGTGCTGCCAGTGCAGTCGCCGTCGGGACGGATATGGCGAGAAATTATGATTTTGTTGTATTCCTTGATTTTGTCAAGAATTTGTTTTTTGATTTCGTAGTTCATTATTCACCTATTTGCATTTGGTCGAGATCACTAAGCATAGCCATGGCTTCGGCTCTATCCTTAACCATTGCACCGCTTGCTTTAATATGTCCGCCACCGCCGTATTTTACAGCGATTTGGTTAATGTTTTGATTTTTTGAACGGAGTTCGCAGAGCACACCTTCATCTGTTTCGGTGAAGTTGACCCAAGTATTAACTCCTTTGATTTCAGCCATAGTATTCACCATACCACGTGAAATCGTAAAAGTGCTGACACCAAGGCTTTCGGCAAGTTGCTTGTCGGTGTAGATATATGCAACGCCGTGTTCTGTCAGTTGAATGCGGAGAACAAAACTTGCTCTTAGTTGAATCATATCAAGGTCGTCACCATAGAGATTTTGATATATATCGCTAGCGTCAAAACCTTGCTCAAAGAGGAAAGAAGCAACGCGGAAAGTGCGTGCGTTGGTGGAGTCGTAGCGGAATCGTCCGCTGTCTGTCACCATGCCTGTGAAAAGGGCTTTTGCGGCGTCTGAGGGCACTATGAGACCCCATTCCTGTGCCAGATAAGCAACAAGACCAGCGCAACTTTCAAAACTTGTGTCAACCAGCTCAAAATCCGCAAAGTTTTCTACGTGTTGATGATGGTCTATGCGGATTGTCTTTTGAGCAAGACGATATCTATCATCGCTGACAAGATGAGCGGCACCCATATCAAGAAGGATGCAAAGTGCACCTTGATAGGTCTCGTCACCAATATCATCCATAATGGCATCATCAACAAATGCATATCTGCCGGGGTGATCGCCGACAGCATATATGCGCTTTTCGGGGAAGTTGGCTTGAAGAAGCTTTCTCATGCCAATTTGTGAGCCGATTGCATCGCCGTCGGGGCTTGAATGTCTATGGATAATTATGGTGTCAAAAAGCTTGATGAGTTCTAGTGACTTCTTAATGTCGTAATTTTGCATAATAACTCCTATTTATCAAATTATTTTAGCATAGAAGGGCACTATCCGTCAATCTTATCAGTGAAAGCCCCCGACAAAATCGTAGATTTTGTTGATTATCTCAAAAATTATGGCAAAAATAAAGTTTACTATTGAAGTGATTGAAAAAAGGTGTTAAGATATTTATATCTTATTTAAGGAGATAATTATGAGAAGAAAACTTTGCACGCTGGTTTTGGCACTTATCCTTGTGCTGACTTGCGCAATCGGCTTCGTTGCTTGTGATCCCACAACCGATGAACCTGTCGATGAAACACCTACACATCTCGACTACTTTGACTTCGACGGCAAAACCCTTATGGTTTGGATTGGTGACTCAATTGCTGAAGGCATCGTAGGTCCTTCACCTCTCAGTGAAAGAGAAAACTATGCCTACTATGCAATGCTTGGCAAGGGCAATGATTTCACATATGTGAACAAGTCAGTTTCAGGTTGGAAATCAGGTCAATTGCTCACTTACCTCACCGACAATGCATACAAGGATGACGAAGCAGCATTTACAACTGAATTGTTGCAAAGAGCAGACATCATCGAGCTTTCAATCCTCGGCAACGACCTCCTTCAAGACAACCTTGGCAAGCTCCTCGTTATGACCTGCCAATACCTTGAAGAAATGGAAGAAAAGGGTGAAAGTGACAAACTTGACTACGTCAATGATATCCTCTTCAACGACGTCTATCAATATGCAGGCTACAATGATGCAGAGAAGGCACTTGGAAAGGTTAAGGGTGAACCCAACCCCAACAACTCAACTGACAACTTCGCAGCAATCGTTGAAAGACTCTATGAGCTCAATCCTGACGTGACACTTCTTGTCCAAACAGTTTACAATCCCATCTTTGACACAAGCACGTTGGTCCTTGAACTGCCTATCACCTATGTGGATGCTGACGGCACAACAAAATGCTGGAACGATGATACACGTACAACTCGTGAAATTCTTCTTGAAGACTACGGCGTGACCCCTGCAGACTATCGTGAACTTGGTGATTTCCTTATCGAACTTATGAACGATATCGTCCGCGACTATGCTGAAGATCATCCCGGCACAATCGAAGTCGTTGAAATCCACGATCGATTTATGGAATATCACAATGCAGACACCTCGGAAGGTCAAGCATATTCACGTAGACTTTTCTCACAAGACTATATCCATCCTTCCAATGAAGGTCATGCAATGATCGCAGACGTCACACAAGACAAACTTGTTGAACTTGGTCTTGCAGGCGCAAACTATCTTGCAGAAATCAAAGCAATTAGATGCGAACAACTTGACAGAATGTTCTCATATGCAGGCTCACCCGTTGACGTTGCAGCAGCAAAGACAGCAATCAACAATGCTACAACGGCATACGAAGCAAACCTTGCATACTTCAATGCTATCACAAGACCGGAATACTTTGACGAAGTTGCAAATCGCAATAGTGACAGAGCATATCCTATCTTCACATACGTAGTCCCGAACTACGCAAACAATAAATAAGGAGGTGCCGTGCTATGAAAAAGAATATGACAAAAATCATCATCACAGTTCTTGTCCTCGTTGTTGCACTGTCATCGGTATTTATGTTTACTGCCTGTGGCGAAATCGAACACGGCTATCTTCCTAGCGTCCCTTTGATCTTTGACATTGACACCGCCAATACAAAGCTTGACAGCGTTCCCGGCCTTCTTTTGTCAACCATACTTGACGTGGCTCTTGACAAAGAAAATAGTTATTTTGAACTTAGCCCCAACGGAACTTTCACCTGCATCCTTACAATTGACGTTGCAGGCACATTGGAACTTGTTGGCTCACTTCTCGGTGATCTTGATATCGGGTCAGCAACTGCAACTCTCACAAAGTCATCATTGATGGGCACAATCAACGGATACGTCAAGGTTATGTTCCCTGGATTTGACCTCGGCGACGTAGAAGGATCACTTGCACTTCTCACGAACTCAATGGGCGTTGAAATCTTCGGCCTTGACCGCTCAAATAGTGAAGTTGACAAGCTCTTTGACTGCATCGAAGATCCCAACAACGATCGTCTTATCCCCGAAGACCTTGACCTCAGCAAGTTGCCCGATGCAATCGGCATCAAGATCCAAGGACCTTACAAACTTCTCGATGCAACTGAAACTGTCACCGAAAACGGCGAAACTGCAAAGGTTTGGACATTTGCAACAGTGGGCACCCATGATTCAGATACATTGCCTTATATGAACTTCTCATACACCGTCTATGAAAATGGCAAAGAAACCATCGTGTGGCGCAACGAAGTCCTCGGTATTTCAATCGCAGGCAAGTACACTCCTTAATCAAAAATCTAATAATAAGAAATCGCTCACAGACGTGGGCGATTTTCTTTTGCTGTTGGAAGGTGTGAAATTGATTTTAATGAGGATTGGCAGAGAAGTTGAACAACTAGTCGTCCAAATGTCATATTGGCTTAAATGCTTTTTAGAGGCTCACAGATAATGGCTTAGAAATCAGTTGAGTTATCTTAATCCTGATGGAGAACATAGAATTGGATAAAGTGAAAAATTGCAAATAAAAAAAGCGTATTCATTTGAATACGCTTCATTTATGTCAGGTTGAGATTACCAGAGGTTGTCGTTTCTGACGATTGCTGCACCTTCTGCTGCACGTGCAACTGATTCGATGCCTTTCTTTGCTGCGCTTACGCTGAGATATCCATCGTTGGTTGTTGCAACCAGGTTGCCGTTTGCTGCATAAAGACGGAGACGGAATTCACCTTTCTTGTCTGCATAGATTTCCCATTTGGGGAACTTGAGTGTTTCGTATGATTTGAGGGTTTGGTTTTCTATGGGTGAAGTTGCTGCGATTCTTGAGACGCTTGCAATGCCACCTTTGACACCGCTCAAGCTTTCATATGCTTGTGCGCCGATTGCAACGCACTTGTTGCCATATGCAAAGAGTTTGTAAACAAAGTGACCTTTGTCTGTCTTTTTGATGACAAACTTGCCATGGTATTGACCAGTACCTTCTACGAGAATTTGTTCGGGGGTTGCTGCTGCTTTTGTTGTTTCTTTTGCCACTTTGTTTTCCTCCTCATTTGTATTTTTTATCTCAACATCGTTGGCATCGGGTTTGGGGTCGGCCTTTTTGCGCGTCTTTTTGACGGGAGCAGGGGCGACGGTTTCGACAGGAGTTTCTTCAGCCACTTGGACTTCAGGCTCTGCCTTGACTTTTTTGGGAGCAGCTTTCTTGGGGGCGGGTTTTTCGGCTTCGGGTTCAACTTCCTTCACTGCTTTTTTAGGTGCAGGTGCTGCCTTGGGAGCTTTCTTGGGCGCAGGCTCTTCAACCGCTTCGGGGGCGGGTGCCGCTTTCTTTTTGGGAGCTATTGTAGCTGTGCCCCAAATATCTGCCTCGGTCACTTCCTTTTTGACAGGAGCGGTTTTGGGTTTTGCGGGTGCTTTCTTCTTGGGCTCTGGTTGAGGAGCAGGGGTAAGATCAATCTTATAGTCGTAGGACATATCCATTGATCCTTGACCAAAACTGTCACCGAGGACGTTTTTGCTTGTGTTCACGTGGACGGGTTTGTTTTCAACAGGAGTTTCTGCCTTAGGTGCTCTTGCCTTTTTGGGTGCAGGTTGAGGTGCGGGCACTTCTTCCACCACGGGGGCGGGGGTGTTTTCCTCTTCAACGACAGGGGCAACTTCTACAACAGGCGCAGGTGTTTCATCGATGACAGGGGCTGCTTCTTCCACGGTTTCATCTACAACAGACACTTCATCTGCTGTCACGTCAGTGGTTGCTTCAGTTGCGGGTGCTTCGGGTCTAACTACAAGAGTGCCAACAGGAGCATCATCATCGTCGTCCATGATTTCGGCGTCGAAGAAGATGATTTCCTCGTCAAAAATGGTGTTTTTTTCCATAAAAAAACTCCTCCATCCATGAATTGATAATATATTAACACAGTTAATATAATTTTTCAAGATAGTTTTCTTGTTTTTTTGCAAAAAAATTGAGTTTTTGCACTACATATGGTAGAATATAACCAAGATGTACAACAATTTTAATCTCAACGATGCTCAACTGAAGGCCGTCCAAGACACCGAGGGCGCAGTGCTTGTCATCGCAGGAGCAGGAAGCGGAAAGACCCGCGTCCTCACTGCGAGGATTTGCCATTTAGTTGAGAAGGGTGTCAATCCTTACAATATCCTTGCAATCACTTTCACCAACAAAGCAGCAGGGGAGATGAAAAGTCGTATTGAGTCCGCTCTCGGCGTTTATTCATCTATATGGGTGAGCACCTTTCACGCAATGTGTGCGCGCATCTTAAGATATGATTGCGACCGTTTGGGCTATAACTCAAACTTCACAATTTACACTGACCTTGAAAGTGAAAGGGTTGTCAAACGACTTTGTCCCAATATCCCCGGTGCAGACGTCAAAAAGAAGGGTGATTATCTTTGGCATATTTCAAACGCGAAGACACTTGCCATGTCTCCTGAGGAGTATTATTACGAAATCAACAAGGACTATCACGATGCAAAAGTGATTTTCAGTGTGTATTCCGCCTATGAAAGAGAACTGAAATCTTCAAACGCACTGGACTTTGACGACCTTCTTTTGAAGACGGTTGAATTGTTTTCAACTTGCCCTGACGTCCTAGAGAAATATCAAAACCGCTTTGAATATATCAACGTTGATGAGTTCCAAGACACCAACGTGCTCCAATATCGCCTTGTAAAAATGCTGGCAGAAAAGCACGGGAACGTGTTTGTCGTTGGCGATGAGGACCAAAATATATATAGCTGGCGCGGGGCAGAAATCAAGAACATCCTTGGATTCCCCAAAGATTTTGAGGGAGCAAAGGTATATAAGCTTGAACAAAACTACCGCAGTTCAACTGGCATACTTGACGCTGCAAATAACGTCATAAAACACAACGTAGCCCGCAACAAGAAGAACCTTTGGAGCGAGCACCGTGACGACAATTGCATTGAATACTTTGAAGCATATAGCGACAGAGACGAGGCAACCTACGTATCACGACAAATCAACTGGCTTGTGTCCATTGGTCTAGAATATAAGGACATAGCGGTGCTTGTAAGAGCCAACTCATTGACTCGTTCTTTTGAAGAAGACTTCAACCTGCACGGTATTCCTTATAAAGTATTTGGTGGTTTCCGTTTCTTCGAACGTAAAGAAATCAAAGATACGTTGGCATACGTCCGCCTTGCACTCAATCCTAGCGACAACGACAGCTTGCTTCGTATCATCAATTATCCCAGTCGTGGCATAGGCGCAAAGTCTGTTGAAGAATTGAAACAAGTGGCACAGTCAAACAATATGACTATGTTTTCAGTGCTCATCAACCCGGGATTTTTGAACCCTAACACCGCCAAGAAATTGTCACCTTTCCTTGACATTGCAATGGACATTATTGAGAAGAGAAACACCCTTTCTCCCGTTGAATTTATGCAATACGTCATCCGTAGAAGTGGCATAGAAAATGCTCTTATGTTGGCAAAGGAAAAGGAAGACACCAACGCCCTAGAAAACGTTTTTGAATTGGTTGGGGCAGTGGAAGGATTCATCAAGGACAACCCCGACAGCACCATTGCAGATTTCATGCAATCGGTCGCATTGGTGTCTGACACCGATGAAATGGATGACGACAACTATGTTACAATCGCAACCGTCCACGCAGTGAAAGGACTTGAATTTGACACCGTATTTATCATTGGTCTTGAAGAGGGGATTTTCCCTGTAAACAGAGCAATCGCTAGTGGTGACATAGAGGAAGAAAGACGTCTTATGTACGTTGCAATCACCCGCGCAAAACGTCGTCTATATGCAATCAATGCAAGACAAAGATTCCGCTTTGGTGAAATGACGTATGCGCCGAAGAGCCGTTTTATCACTGAAATGCAAGGTGGTAAAGTGTCTGTTCGTGCAACAAACAGCATGTATCAAGGCGCAACAAACAAATACAACTTTGACGTACAAAAGGCGATCGCCAATGCGGTTTATGGTGTTGAAAGCAAGTCACAATTCAACAAATCTATGGTGGCTTCATCACAAAAGCCTCAACAAAAAGCCAAGTCAAACGTGGACTATTCTATGTACAAACAAGGTGTCATGGTTGAACACTCAAAGTTTGGCAAAGGCATAATTATTTCAACCGTTGGTGACGGAGAAGATAAGACCGCCGCAATCGCATTTAAGGGATTGGGTGTCAAGAGATTCTCCCTTGCAATCGCCGCTCAACATCTCACCGTGATAGAGGAGTGATTATGGACAACTATTCAAGAATGAAAGAGCTTGTTGACCTGCTCAACAAATATGCTTCTCTCTATTATGAGCAAGATGCTCCCGTGGTTTCTGACGCGGAGTACGATGCCTTATACGACGAGCTTAGAAGACTTGAAGAAAGTGAAGGTTATTCCCTCAAAAATTCTCCTACACATAGAGTCGGTGGTGCTCCTCAAAAGAAGTTTGAGCAATCAAAGCATTTGCTTCGCTTGTATTCCCTTGACAAGTGCCAAAGTATAGATGAATTTTATGAGTGGTGTGCCCGCACTGAGAAGGTTGTTTCACCTCTCCCTACATTGACTGCAGAATACAAATTTGACGGTCTTACCCTCAATCTTTTGTACGATAATGGCAAGCTTGTGCAAGCTACAACCCGTGGTGACGGCGTCACTGGTGAAATTGTCACCGCACAAGTCCGCACAATCTCAAAACTGCCTAGAGAAATTGAATATAAGGGCAAAATTGAAATCCAAGGGGAAGGCATACTTCGCCTATCAAATTTCAACAAATATAATCTTACCGCTGCAGAGCCCTTGAAAAATGCTAGAAATGGTGTTGCAGGTGCAATCCGCAATCTTAATCCTGCAGTCACCGCAGAAAGAAACATATCTTTCTTTGCATACAACGTTGGCTACAGCGACAAAACTTTTGAAACACAAAAGGATATCCGTGATTTCTTAATTAAACAAGGCTTTGAGACAGAAGGTGAATTTGCCCTTGTCAGCACAAGAGAAGAGATTGAAGAATATATCAATCGTGCAGAAGAAATGAGAAGTGGACTTGATTATCTCATTGATGGTCTTGTCTTCAAAGTCAACAATCTCGCATATCGTGATGAACTTGGCTACACTGAAAAATTCCCTAAATGGGCAATAGCTTACAAGTTCAAGGCCGATGAAATGACCACAGTGCTCAACGACGTTGTGTGGCAAGTGTCAAGAAGTGCAAAGCTCAATCCTCTTGCTGTCCTTGAGCCAGTTGACATCGGCGGTGTGACGGTGAAGAAAGCCACCCTCAACAACTATGGAGATATTCTCCGCAAAAACGTCAAAATAGGGGATAGAGTGTTCATCCGCAGGTCAAATGACGTTATCCCAGAAATCATGGGCGTGGCAGAAACCTATGACCACTCAAAACAAGTAGAGAAGCCTGCGGTTTGTCCTGCTTGTGGCGCACCAGTGAAAGAGGTTGGAGCATTCTTGTATTGTACCGGCGAGCATTGTGCTCCTCAAGTAATTTCCGCTCTTGACCACTTTGCATCAAAAGATGCCATGGATATCGAGGGTTTCTCTGAAAAGACAGCCGAACAATTCTACAATGAGATCGGTCTCCGTACCCTCGTTGATTTAATGAATTTGAAGCCTGAAGATATGTTTGGCCTTGAAGGCTTTGGAGATAAGAAAATCAGCAATCTAATCGGCTCAATTGAGAAATCAAAGAAGACAACCGCAGACAGATTTTTGTATGCATTGGGTGTTGACGGCATAGGCAAAAAGACTGCAAAAGACTTAATCAAGCGGTTTAGAACGCTGAAAACCCTTGCAGAAGCCACCGAAGATGAACTCGCATCTGTTGACGGAATTGGTGGTATTCTTGCAAAGAATATCGCCGACTATTTCAATGATGAAAGCAATAAAAAGTTGGTTGCAGACTTGCTCGAAAGCGGAATTGTCCTTGAAGAAAAAGAAGAGATTGACGGCGCACTTAAAGGTCTAAAATTTGTTCTTACAGGCAGTTTGCCTACGTTGAAACGTGGTGAAGCAACTCTGCTCATAGAGCAAAACGGCGGAGAAGTTGCCTCATCGGTGTCTAAGACGGTGGATATTGTCCTTGCTGGCGAAGACGCTGGAAGCAAGCTTCAAAAGGCGGAGAAGCTCGGCATCAAAATCATCAGTGAAGAGGAATTCCTTTCAATGATTGGAAAATAAGTCTAAAACAATCAATTTTTTTGAAACGCAGGTTCATCCTGCGTTTTCTTTTTTAGCCGCTTAGTCAGCTTGAACCTAATTAAATATCTTTGATATTTGCTTGTTTTTGCACTTTTGCCTTTAAAAATCATAGATTTTTTAAGAATTTTTCAAAAACTAGTGCTGAAATGTTGTCAGTTTTTTTAAGTTTTGTTATACTAGATAAAATTATATCTATAGGCGGGCACACGTATATGCGCAGTATGACTGGCTACGGCAAAGGAATTGCCGAGGCCGATGGCAAGAAGATCACAATAGAAATCAAAACTGTCAACCACAGATATCTTGACTTTGGACTTAAATTCCCGAAAACGTTCATGTTTTTGGAAGACGGCATCAAAAAGGCAATAGGCAAGAGCGTCACTCGAGGCCACGTTGATATGTATCTTTCCTACGAGCAATCTGAAAGTGCAAAAGGCGGATACACTGTGGACTTTGACCTTCTTGACAGTTATCTTAAAACAGCCAAGGAAATTGAGGATAAGACTGGCGCAGTAAACGACGTGACCGTCACATCACTCATCCGCAACGGTGACATCGTCACTCGCGTAGAAAATGAGGAAGATGAAAGTGCGCTTCAAGAATTGACTTTCTCAGCCCTCAACGACGCACTGAAAGCTCTTGTTGAAGCAAGAGAAAAGGAAGGCCTTTCAATCAAAGCAGACCTCACTTCAAAACTTGACAATATGCAAAAGTCATTGGACACAATCAAAACTCTTGCACCTACAGTCACCGCAGAATATCGTGAAAAACTCCATGCTCGCATCCGTGAAGCAGTAGATGGAGTGGTGGATGAAGCCCGTCTTGCAACAGAAGTTGCAGTGTATGCAGATAAGTGTTGCATTGATGAAGAAATCACTCGTCTTGGTGCACATATCGAAATTATGAAGAAAACCCTCTCTCTTGAAAAGCCTATAGGCAGAGACCTTGACTTCCGCGTTCAAGAAATGAATAGGGAAACTAATACAATCGGTAGCAAAGCAAACAACTTGAAAATCACAGAAGAAGTTTTGGCACTGAAAAACGAAATCGAAAAGATTCGTGAACAAGCACAAAACGTTGAATAACACAGGAGATACAGATGAAAGGACTTGCAATCGTTATTTCAGGACACAGTGGTGTTGGCAAAAGCACGGTTATCGACCTTGTTAGAGAAGCCTTGCCCGACATGCAATTTTCAGTTTCTTGCACCACAAGAAAACCTAGAAGTTATGAAGTGGATGGTGTCAACTATTATTTTGTCAGCGAAGAACAGTTTGACAAATATATCGAAGAAGACGCATTTGTTGAATACACAAGAACGTTCACTTACCACTATGGCACTTTGAAGAGTGAAATAGACCGCCGTCTTGAAGCCGGTCTTGACATTCTTCTTGAACTCAACGTAGTTGGCGCAGCAAACATCAAAAAACTTTATCCAGACGACTGCGTGACCATCTTTGTTGATCCCCCTTCAATTGATGAACTGAAAGCACGCCTTATCGGTAGAAAAAGCGAAACTCCCGAAACCCTTGCAAGACGTCTTGCAGAAATCGATTTCGAGCGCACAAAGATCCATGAATACGACCACGTCCTTGTCAACGACGTTGCAAAAGATTGCGCTGGCAAAATCCTTGACATTATTAGCACAGAACACGCAAAAAGAGTAAACTAACCTCACAAAATAAATTCAATTTCTATCAAAGATAGAACGGTATAGGAGAAACTTACTATGATGATCGATCCCCCCATTGACAAACTTATCAAACACGCAGAATGCCGTTATGCTCTCACATGCGCAGTCGCAAAGCGCACACGTGAACTTCTCACCAGCGAAAGCTCAACCCTTGAAAAGAGCGGTGAAAAGGCAATCACTCTTGCATGTAAAGAAATCTACGAAGACAAGAGAATCATCACCAGAGAGAACTAATTATGCTTTACGGAAAGAACGTCGTCCTTGGTGTGACGGGTTGTATCGCAGCCTACAAGGCTTGCGACATTGTGTCTCGTCTTAAAAAACTTGGTGCAAACGTTGACGTCATCATGACGGACAATGCTTGTGAGTTTATCGCGCCTCTTTCTTTTGAAACCTTGTCAAACAATGCCGTTGTCACTGACACTTTCAAGAGAGTGGACGAGTTTGACGTAAAACACGTATCCCTTGCAAAAAAGGCTGATTTATTTTTGGTTGCACCTGCAACGGCAAACGTCATTGGCAAATTTGCTAGGGGCATTGCCGACGATATGCTTTCAACCACATATATGGCATCAAAAGCACCCAAAGTGGTTTGTCCTGCCATGAACACAAATATGTATGAAAGCGAAGCAGTCCAACAAAATATTTGCATTTTAAAGGACCGCGGTGTCACCATAATCGACTCAGTTGAAGGTCGTCTTGCTTGTGGTGATGTTGGCAAAGGCAAAATGGCAGAGCCCATTGACATTGTCCGCATTGTTGAAGAAATCCTCCAACCTGTCCAAGACTTCAAAGGCAAGAAGGTTCTTGTGACGTCTGGGGCAACTGAAGAGGATATAGACGGTGTCCGTGTCATCACCAATCACTCTAGCGGTAAAATGGGTTGTGCTTTAGCCAGAGCCCTTGCAGACCGCGGAGCAGAAGTCACTCTTGTCAGAGGCAAGATGTCCGTTGAAACACCTTCTAGCGTCTATAAAGAAGTGAAAGTGACCACCACTTGTCAACTTCTTGATGCAGTCAAGGACAATATGGACAACGACGTTTTCATTATGGCGGCAGCACCTGCAGACTATCGTGTCAAAAACAAATCAAGCCAAAAAATCAAGGCGGATAGCATTGTTCTTGAACTCGAAAAGAACCCTGACGTGGCAAAATATGTAGGCGAAAATAAGGGAGACAAAACCCTTGTCATTTTCTCTGCAGAAACTGAAAACCTCATTGCCAATGCCAGCGGTAAATTACAAAGAAAAAATGCAGATTACGTTGTTGCAAACGATGTGACAAAGGTGGGAGCAGGCTTCTACACGGACACAAACGTTGCAACCATAATCAGCAAATCAGGATATAGTGTGGATAGCGGACTTGTGTCAAAAGATGATCTTGCCCACCTTATCCTCGATACTATTGCAAAGCAAAAATGATTTTAGAGGTTATTGTTGATATATCAAGCGCCGAGGTGGATAGAACATTTGACTATCTTGGCGATGACATACCACTTGGAAGTCGTGTTTCTGTTGAATTTGGAAGAAAGCGACTCCTTGGCTTTGTAGTAGGTAAAAAAGAAACCTCAACCTTTCCAAATCTTAAAAAAGCCACGTTAATTGATAGCCCCATTGACGAAAAACAACTGAAACTTATGGACTATATGCGCAGTAAGTACAACCTGCGATATATTGATGTTTTGCGTCTGTTTTTGCCCACTAAATTGCGTGAGGAAAAAAATCCTGAATATACGAGGATTTATCTCAGTCCCAACAGCAAATATTCCTGTGATGAGGCTAAGGCACTTATTAGCAAAAGGGCAAAAAAACAAATTGAACTTTTTGACTTTTTGACTGAAAAGGGAGGTGGATTCCTCTCCCAAATGGTCAATTTGTATGGGGTGTCCGCTGTCAATGGACTTCGTGAAAAAGGCGTTGTCACCGAAAGCGACGTACACGAAAGACGCGTCCCCCTTGGCAGTCTTGACCGCAAAGACAAAGTTGTCACCTTGACTGACGCTCAACAATCCGCCGTTGATCAAATCGTAAGCGGACAAGGCGGCTATCTTTTGCACGGCGTCACGGGCAGTGGCAAAACTGAAATCTATCTTCACGTAATTGAGCACTTTCTTTCCGTAGGAAAGACGTCAATTATGCTTGTGCCTGAAATATCTTTGACTCCTCAAATGCTTGGCATATTTAGGGCAAGATTTGGAGACAAAGTTGCAATCCTTCACTCAGGGCTTAATGCCAGTGAAAGATATGATGAGTGGAAACGCCTTCGCACCGGTCAAGCACAAATAGCCATAGGTGCACGTAGTGCCATTTTTGCACCTCTTGAAAATCTTGGCGCAATCTTTATTGATGAAGAGCACGACACCAGTTATCTCAGTGAGTCAAATCCTAGATATGACACAAGAGAAGTTGCAGAAGAAAGAGCAAGGATTGCAGGAGCAGTGCTTGTGCTTGGCTCGGCAACTCCTGATATATGCACCTACCAAAAGGCGGCAGACGGCAAGTTTAATCTCATAACTTTGCCTGACAGAATTTCTGCTCACAAGTTGCCCGACATGGAAATCATAGATATGACTTATGAATTCCGTAGTGGCAATAGATCACCTTTTTCACACGAACTTATTGATGCAATAGGTCAAGCAATTGAACGAAAAGAGCAGGTTATCCTTTTTCTCAATCGACGCGGATTTGCTTCTTTTATGCGTTGTAGGGATTGTGGATACATTCCAAAATGTGACCTTTGCGACGTGTCAATGACCTATCACAAGCACGAAAACAGCTTGAAATGTCACTACTGTGGCACAACAAAGGCCCCAATGACAGTTTGTCCTGAATGTGGCTCACACAACGTCAAAGAAGGACGTGTAGGCACAGAGAAAATCGTTGAAGAGCTGCAGTCTATTTTCCCTGACGTCAAGTGTCTGCGTATGGACAACGACACTACAAGCGGAAAAGATGCATACTTCAAAATCCTCGACAAATTTTCAAGGGGCGAAGCAGATATACTTGTAGGCACGCAAATGATTGCAAAGGGACACGACTTCCCAAACGTGACCTTGGTCGGCATAATTGAAGCCGATGCAGCACTCTTTATGTCAGACTATCGTGCAAGTGAACGCACTTTCCAACTGGTGACACAGGTGGCAGGACGAGCAGGCAGAGCGGAGAAAAAGGGAAGAGTTATCCTTCAAGCATTTTGGCCCTCACACTACGTTTTCAAGTTTGCAAAGACCTATGACTATGCTGGCTTTTTCGGAGTTGAAAACAACCGCAGACTTGTCACAGGATTTCCTCCGTACAAGGATCTTGTCCGTGTGATGATAACCTCATCTGAAGTCGAAGACGGCAGAAATAGTGCGAAGGCAATATATTTGGCTGTGCGCGAACTACAAAAGACTTATGGCAAATTTCCGTTCCTGAATTTGACCGCATCTCCTCTCAAAAAACTCAGCGGACAATTCCGCTATCAAATCGTTATGAGGCTTGAGACTGTAAACTCTCAAATGATCCTCAATGATACATACAAAATCGTAGGCGAAAATCGACCTAAAAAGGGTACGGCTTTCGTTGAAATCAATCCGCAAAATCTTTATTAAAGGTGAAATATGGCAAAAAGACTTATTGTGCAAGTTCCCGATCC
Source organism: uncultured Clostridia bacterium (assembly GCA_937885645.1). Taxonomy (GTDB): domain Bacteria; phylum Bacillota; class Clostridia; order Christensenellales; family CAG-917; genus RGIG4097. The sequence goes on from CALABJ010000013.1 coordinate 91,802, forward strand.
TATCCTTGCAAAAAAGTGTAGAGAAGTTGACAAGTTTGATGAAAGACTTTGGACACTTCTTGACGATATGAAAGATACGTTGTTTGACGCAAACGGCGCAGGTCTTGCTGCTCCTCAAGTGGCAGTGTTGAAGCGTGTTGCTCTCGTTGACACTGAAGATGGTTTTTATGAACTCATCAACCCCGTCATAAAATCAATGAAAGGTGAACAAACAGGCCTTGAAGGCTGTCTTTCAGTTAAGGGCAAATATGGCACTGTGACAAGAGCAAACGACGTCACAGTCATCGCACAAGATAGATATGGCAAAAAGCACACTTACAAAGTAAGTGGATTCACTGCACGTGCTTTCCAACACGAAATCGACCATCTTGATGGTATCGTGTACACAAGCAAGTGCTCAGACCTTATGGACGACGAAGAATGAAAATAATATTTATGGGCACTCCCGACTTTTCGGCAGTTGTCTTTGAAAAACTGAATAGCGTATATCCTGTGAGCGCAGTGGTCACCGGCGTAGATAAGCCGGTTGGCAGAAAGATGGTGCTCACACCTTGTCCTTTGAAAGTTGCAGCAATGAATGCAGGTGTACCCGTCCTTCAATATGAGAGAGTTTCTCGTCAAGGAATTGAAGATATTGAAGCCCTCAATCCTGACCTTGTCATCACGGCAGCGTTTGGACAAATTTTGTCAGATAGATTCCTTGCTATCCCCAAGTATGGTGTCATCAACGTTCATGCATCACTCCTTCCAAAGCATCGTGGTGCATCACCCATTCAATCTGCAATGTTGGCAGGGGATAAAGTGACAGGCATCACCATTATGAAAACAGTCAAGGAAGTTGACGCAGGCGATATGCTTCTCAAGAGAGAAATCGAAATTTCTCCCGATGACTATGCTGACACACTCTTTGACAAAATGGCAGTCATTGGCGGAGAAGCGGTGGTTGAGGCAGTTCGTCTCATAGAAAGTGGGGAGGCAGTCTTTACACCTCAAAATCACGATGAGGCAACACATTGCATAAAAATCACAAAGGCAGAAGGACAAATCGACTTCAACAAAGACGGCGTGGCACTGCGCAATTTTGTCCATGCAATGAATCCTTGGCCCTCTGCATACACATTTGTGGGTGGCAAACAACTCAAAGTCATTGACCTTGTTCCTGTAGAAGATGATAGCAACGTAGAAGTTGGCACGGTCATCTATGCGGATAGACAACACGGCATTGTCGTAAAGTGCGCAGACGGAACAGTCCGCCTCACACGCATACAAATTGAAGGCAAGGGCAAAACCGATGACCTTTCCTTCCTCAATGGAAACAAAGATATAGTTGTTGGAGTGAAACTGGGTTGAGAAAGTATTTTGACAGCGCACTGAAAATCCTTACAAAGGTTTTTGACGATGGAAGTTATTCCAATCGCGCTTTGTCAACTGACAAAACCGCAGACATGACAACAAAGCTTGTCTATGGTGTGCTTGAAAGAAACGTTGAAATTGAATACGTGCTTTCAACCCTCGTAAAAAAGCAACCCAAAGGAAAGGCATACACTCTTCTCAAAATCGGCACGTACGCACTTATGCATCTTGACAACGTGCCCGCATTCGCAGTAGTCAGTGAGTGCGTAGAAGTGGCAAAATCCAACGGACTTCACGGCCAAAGCGGATTTGTCAACGCAGTGCTCAAACGCGTTTCAAGAAAGGAATACCGCCTTCCTAAACCAACTGACAAGAATTATCTTTCCGTCAAATATTCTTTGCCACAATGGTTTATTGACCAACTCTTCTTGGAGTACGATAAGGACAAAGTTCAAGCTTTGCTTGAAAGTGATGTGACCACTGAGGAATCTATCCGCATTAAAACCAACTTTGACGTCAAGGAAGTCACTGACAAACTTGACAAAGCGAAGGTCAAATACACCTTTGGCGAGTGTGGCACAATCCTTGCATCGGCAGATAATAGAGCCGTCAAGGATATGTTCAACAGTGGCTGGATAACGTTCCAAGCAACGTCCTCAATCAAGGCTGTAAAGGCTCTCAATGTTAAAAGCGGCAAGGTCCTTGACTTGTGTTCAGCCCCCGGCGGAAAAGCAGTATTGATAGCAGAGCTTTCACCTGAAAGCGAAGTGACAGCTTGCGACCTCTACAAGCATAGAGTTGAACTCATTGACAAATATGCAAAACGTATGGGGGTTGATAATATAACTTCCGTTCAAAACGATGCCGTGAAACTGAAAAAGGAGTGGATTGGTCAGTTTGACTATGTTCTTGTTGACGCTCCTTGCTCCTGTTTTGGCACATATAAGAAACACCCTGAAGTGTTTCTCAATCGCGACTTCGGGGATTCATTGAAGATTGCTGAAACCCAAAAGAAAATACTTCAAAATGCAATCAAATATACAAAGAGTGGTGGCACAATTGTTTATTCCACCTGCACACTCTTCAATGTTGAAAACATTGATGTAGTAAATTCCGTCCTGTCAAATGACGTCAAACTTGTCAATTTTGACTGCGACTGTCTGCCTAATGATAAATCAACAATCCGCATTTTGCCCACCAACGGCAGCGACGGATTCTTCATTGCAAAACTGCAAAAAAACTGATATGACGGACCTTCTTTCACTAAGCTTAAAAGAACTTAAAGAACTTTTCCCTGAACCCAAATATTTGGCAGGGCAGATTTTCCCGTTCTTGCATAATGGTGTAACTTTTGATGAGATGACTTCACTCAAAAAGGACTTGCGTGAAAAGCTGAAGGAAGAATATATTGCAAACCCCGTTGCAATACGTGAAAAATTCGTAGGCAAGTCCGGCACAATCAAATATTTGTTTGAGCTGACTGACGGCAATCTTATTGAAGGCGTGTATATGCCTCACGACTATGGCAATACTCTGTGTCTTTCAACACAAATCGGTTGCAGAATGGGTTGCAGTTTTTGCGCAAGCGGTCTTGACGGACTTCTTCGCAACCTAACCCCCGGTGAAATGCTTGGACAAGTGATCGCAGTCAATCGTGACAACGGCGGAAATATTAAAGACAGAGCCGTCACCAACCTAGTGCTTATGGGAAGCGGTGAGCCTTTTGATAATTATGACAATGTGTTGAAATTCCTTGACCTCGTCAGTGTAGAAAAGGGCATAAACATCAGTGAAAGAAACATATCGCTTTCCACATCAGGCCTTGCAAATAGGGTTAGAGAATTTGCAGACAGCGGGCACAAAGTGACCTTGTCAATCTCGTTGCACGCACCTTTTGACACCTTGCGCAGTAGCATTATGCCTGTCAACAAAAAGTACAATATCGGTGAAATCGTGTCTGCTTCAAAATATTATTTTGAAAAGACGGGCAGGCGCGTCATCTTCGAATACACTCTCATCAAGGGAACAAACGATTCAAACGCTTGCGCGTTGGAGCTTGCAAAACTGACAAAGGGTTTTCCTTCACACGTAAATCTTATCCGTCTCAATGAGGTGAAAGAAAGAAATCACCAAGCCCCCACAGAAGATGCCACAAAAGACTTCTTGAAGAAGTTGGAGTCACTTGGCGTTTCTGCAACAATACGCCGTTCGCTTGGCAACGACATTGAGGGTGCTTGCGGACAACTTAGAAGAAGATATCTTGAAAACAAAGGATAATATGGCAAAAACAACAAAGACAATAAGCGGAAGAGTTGTAAAGGCAGTAGCCTCAAAATTTTTCGTTGACACTGAAAGTGGTGTCAAGGTCTGTTTTGCACGCAAAAAACTTAAATTTGACGGCAATATCTACGTGGGCGACTACGTTGAGATCGCAAAAGACCGCGACGCGTTTGTCATCGAAAAGGTGCAAGACCGAAAAAATCAACTCATTCGTCCGTATGTCAGCAACGTTGACGTTTGTCTTATTGTCATAGCACCCGAGCCTGAGCCTGACTTTTTGTTGGTTGACAAGGTCATCGTCAACTGTTTGGTCGAGGGAATTGAGCCTGTTATTCTTGCAAACAAGTGCGATATATCAAAGATAGATTTGAGTGAATATGCATCCATCGTCAAGTGTTTTGAAATCTCAGCAGAAACAGGCTTTGGTGTGTCCGCTGTCTTTGACTATGTCAAAGGCAGAACGGTGTGCCTTGCAGGACAATCTGCCGTTGGCAAGAGTTCGCTCATAAACGCCATTTTAGACAGCGACGAGTGCGAAGTCGGTGAACTTGCAAAGAAAATTAAACGAGGCAAAAACACCACAAGACGCATTGAAATTTACAATCTTGGTGGCACTTATCTTATGGACACTTGCGGATTTAGTATGCTTGATGCAGTTGATATTGAGCCTGAATCATTGCGCCTTTATTTTGACGATTTAGAGGTGTTTAGACCTGAGTGTAAATTCAACACTTGCACCCACATAAACGAGCCTGAATGCGCTGTCAAGCCTCACGTTGGCAAAGAGATTGGACAGGGCAGATATGATAGATACAAACTTATCTACGATGAACTCGCCGAAAGGAGGAAAAACAAATATGAGTAAGGTTTTGGTTGCACCGAGCATTTTATCAGCAGATTTTGGAAAAATGGCAGATGCCGTCAGCGACCTCAAAGTTTGGGGCGCAGACTGGGTGCATTGTGACGTTATGGACGGTGTATATGTTCCCAACATCACCTTTGGCATGCCCATGGTCAAGGCACTTCGCAAAAACAGCGATATGTTTTTTGATGTGCACCTCATGATAACCGAGCCTGAAAAGTATGTAGGCGAATTTTGCGACTGTGGCGCAGATATGGTCACTTTCCACCCCGAAGCAAGCAAAGACCCCATGAAAGCCCTTGACACTATCAAGTCAAAAGGCAAAATGTGTGGCGTAGTCCTCAATGCAGACCAACCTTTCAGCGTTATTGAGCCTTTCCTTGACAAGGTTGACATGGTGCTCATCATGACCGTTCAAGCAGGTTTTGGCGGACAAAGCTTTATGAGAGACCGTCTTGAAATGGCAAAAAAGGTGAAACAAATCAAAGATGAAAAGGGCTACAACTATCATATCCAACTTGACGGCGGCGTTTGTCCCAGCAATATTCATGAATGTGTTGAAGCAGGCGCAAACGTTGTTGTGGCAGGCAGTGCAGTGTTCAAGGCAACAAATCCTGCCGAGGCAGTCAAGTCGATGCAAATAGAGTGCTAACGCGCGCATATATATGGAAAAGATATACGACAAATTAGTCAGGGACAAAATTCCCGAAATAATAATGAAGTCTGGCAAAGCATGCTCAACAGAGGTTTTGGACGACGAAAAATATGCTGAGCTTCTTGACAAAAAGCTTTTTGAAGAAATGCTTGAATATCATCAAGACAAAAGCATTGAAGAGCTTGCAGACATCGTTGAAGTGATATATGCCATTGTAAAATCTCGCGGATTGTCGGTTGAAGAATTCGAGAAAATCCGTAATAAAAAAGCAGATGAAAGGGGAGGCTTTGACAAAAAGATACTTTTGAAGTCAGTGACTTATGAAGAAGAATAAAAAAAAATCGGCAAGCCGCCGATTTTCTTTTTTAGTGACAAATGTTCATATCACAGCATATTTTAATTTGAGGTGAATATGAAAATTGTTTGTGTAAGTGTACCTAAAGTGCTGAAACCATTGTTTCGTTTTTTCAAAAAACTTAGAAAAGAAAAATGCCCGTCTAATTGACGGGCAAGTGTTATGCTTGTAAATATTAATTACACGCGGTCAACTTTGCCTGAACGAAGACAATGTGTGCAGACATAGGTGTATTCTGCGCCACCAGTTGCAGTTTTGACCTTAACCTTTTGGACGTTGGGTGCCCAACTACGTCTGGTCTTTCTGTTGGAGTGGCTGACTTGGTTGCCGCTCATTTTACCTTTACCGCATACGCTACATACTCTGGACATATCTAGTACCTCCTTAAAAACATTGTCATTTTAACAAATTACGATAAGTTTGGCAACCGATTTACACAAAATTATTCATTTACTTGCAAAATATTTTTACATATAGTAAAATCATAGCGAAAGGTAATCAATATGTCGCTTACAACATCCAATATTTATGGAAAAATTTCTATATCAGACGAGGCAGTTGCGCTTATCGCATCACAAGCCGCATCTGAATGCTATGGCGTGGTCGAAATGGTATCACGCCGTTTTAGCGATAACATTGGCAACCTTTGGGGCAAAACCTCAGGTGGCAAAGGTGTCAAGGTCAATTCCGTTGACAACCTTATGTTCATCGAAGTATACGTGGTCTTGAAGATCGGCGTAAATATCGAAGCGGTCAAAAAGTCTGTTGCGGACACAGTCAAGTTTGCGCTTGAAAACTTCACCGGCATGAGAGTGAAAAAAGTTCAAGTCAACGTGGTCGGCATCAGAGTTTAACAATAGAGGAAATATGAACAGTATAAACGGCACAACATTCAAAGAAATGCTTGCTGGGGGAGTTAAAGCATTAGAGCTCAATCGTGCACTTATTGACGAATTGAACGTTTTTCCCGTTCCTGACGGAGATACAGGCACAAATATGTCCCTGACCATTTCAACCGCAATGCGTGAAGTGGGTCTTGCTGACACAAATGAGCTTGACAAAATCGCTCTTGCATTTTCAAAGGGAGCACTCAAAGGCGCGCGCGGAAATAGTGGCGTCATTCTTTCTCAAATCTTCAAAGGCTTTGCAGTGGCACTTGACAACAAGACAGAGCTCACCGCAAAAGACTTTGCGGAAGCAATGAAGAAGGGCACTGAGATTGCTTATGGCGCAGTCACCAAGCCCAAGGAAGGCACAATTCTCACCATCATCAGAGTTGCCAGTGAAAATGCAGTCAAATTTGCAAAGGGCAGAAACGTTGACTTTGTCAATTTCTTGTCACAAGTCATCGAAGCAGGTGAACAAATCCTTGCAAAAACTCCCGAAATGCTTCCCGTCCTTGCAAAAGCTGGAGTGGTTGACGCAGGCGGTCGTGGTCTTCTGACCATTTTTGAAGGCTTTTATGCTGTCCTTACTGGTGAAGAAATCAAGATGATCAAGGATGACGCAGTGCGTCCTGCTGCACTCATTGTCAATGCAAACGGCACTGAAGCAACTGAGGAAGATATCCTTGTCAACGACTATGACAACATCACCTTCCAGTATTGCACTGAATTTTTCATCACACACCTTAATTCAACAACAACTCTCAGCAATATAGACAAATTCCGTGATTATCTTATGACAATCGGCGATTGTGTCCTTGTCATTGGTGACCTCGAACTTGTCAAAACGCACGTCCACACCAATCACCCTGATCAAGCACTGAAAGCAGCACTGAAACTTGGTGAACTTGACGGAGTCAAGATTGAAAATATGGTGGAACAAAACCGCAAAATCAAGGGCGAAAGCGACTCAAAGAAGAAAACTAAGAGAGAACCCGAAAAGGATTTTGCAATGGTTTCTATTTGTGCCGGTGACGGTCTCAGCGCAATCTTCAAAGACTTGATGGTTGATGTTGTTGTTGAAGGCGGTCAAACAATGAACCCTAGCGTCTATGATATACTTGGCGCAATCAATTCTGCCGGTGGAAAGAACGTTTACGTTCTTCCCAACAATCCCAACATTATCTTTGCCGCAGAACAAGCCAAAGAACTTGCAGACGTCAACGTATACGTTATTCCCACAACTTGCACCCCCGAAGGCATTTCAGCAGCGCTCGCATTCAGCCCTGACTGCACAGCCGAAGAAAATTATGAAAATATGAAAGCTTCATTCAGTGGTGTGAAAACTGTTGAGGTCACCCATGCAGTGCGCAACACTCGCATGAACGGATTCTCCGTGAAAGAGGGAGACATCATTGCAATCAGCAATAAGAAAATCGTTGCAAAGAGCTCTTCAATCACCGAAGCAACCCTCAACAGCGTGAGAAAGATTTGCGCAGATTGCGATATGGTCACTTTGTACTACGGCGAAGGAGTCACTGAAAACGAAGCAATGCACGTTGCCGAAGTCATCGAGGCAGAGTATCCCGACCTTGAAGTTGCCGCATACTATGGCGGTCAACCCCACTATTACTATATCCTTTCAGCAGAATAAAATGAAACTGACTGAGATTAAAGGCATCGGTGCACAACTTGAAAAGAAACTTTGTGCCCTTGGAATTGCCAGCGTCGGCAACTTGTTGTCCTTTTTCCCGTCTAAATACGTAGATTTAGGATTGCCCACTTCTGTCATCACAGCAGAAGAAGGGCAATTTTATTTATTTGAAGGAGAAGTCGTTCGCCTCAGAGAAACTTCAAGTCGTAAAAAAGCCTTTACCGTCACCTTCAAGGACACCGTTTCAACAAAACCTGTTTATTTCAATGCAATCTTTTACAACCAACCTTATCTGAAAGTTGAATTTGAAATAGGCAGAAGGTTCAGACTTTTTTCAAAAATCACAGACGGGGGAGTATCTCTCCTTATAAATCCTACAATAGAGCCAGTTGACAAGCTCAAACTTCTCACCAAGGGCATTTACACGGTTTATCCTTTAAGAAATGAAATAGGTCAACGTACTTTCAAAAAGTTAGTTTATGAATGTTTCAATTCCCTAGGATACAAACCTACAATAGTGGGTGTATGTGAAAGCAACGAAACCCCCATTGAATTGGCTTCAGAAAAGGGAATAATCAAGGGTGAAAACCTAACTGATAGTCAATATGCACTTTTTGACACACTATACAAAATTCACTTCCCAAAAGACGAAAAAGAGTGTAGAGAAGCCATAGAAACATTGTCAGCAGTAGATTTTGCAATGGGCCTAAAAACCTACCACAAATCCAAGATATCCGCCGATAAAGGAAGAAAAGTATTCTACAAAACCCAAAATAATGTAAAACTTGACCTTGAAAATGCACTTTCTTTCCCTATTACCCCCACACAATCCTCGGCAATGGATGCAATACAAAAGGATTTGTGCTCCTCAGTCAATATGTCACGTATTGTCAGCGGTGACGTCGGGTCAGGAAAGTCTGTTGTTGCATATTTTGCTTTGACTTACGCATCAATTTGCGGAAAACAATCCGCATATATGTGTCCTACAGAAATCCTTGCTATTCAGCAATATTCCGCATATAAGAAAATTGCAGAGAAGTTGTCAATCTCGGTTGCGGTGTTGACTTCATCAACAAAGTCAGCGGAAAGACATGAGATACTCAATGGTCTGAAAACAGGAGAAATTTCAGTAATATTCGGCACACACTCACTTGTTGGAAAGGACGTGGAGTATGACAATCTTTCTCTTGCAGTCATTGATGAGCAACATAAATTTGGCGTTTCTTGCAGGGCAGAACTTGAAAATAAAGGTGCAGTTGACGTATTGACTCTGACAGCAACACCTATACCTCGCACTCTTGCACTGACACTTTACGACGATATAGACGTGTCATCAATAACAAAGCGTGAAAGCGCGAAGACTTCCATATCCACCAAAATTGTTCTTGAACACAAACTTGATGATTTGGTTTTATATATTGCTTCTGAATGTAGGGAGCACAACAAGCAAGCCTTTATCGTTTGTCCTACAATCAAGGATAGTGATGGCCTAGATATTTACTCAGTTGACAAATTCTATTCCTTGTATTCAAGCAAATTCAGCAATCTAAACCTGTCAATTCTTCACGGAAAGCTTTCAGCCATCGAAAAGAGAACAGCCATGGAAGAGTTTTCAGCTGGCAAAACACAGGTGCTCGTTGCCACATCTTTGGTTGAAGTTGGCATCGACACAAAAGCAAGCATTATTGCAGTGCTCAATGCTGACAGATTTGGTCTTGCATCACTCCATCAACTTAGAGGAAGAGTGGGTAGAGACGGCAGTCAAGCATATTGTTTCCTTCATGTTAAGAGTGCAGGAGCAACAGCACTAGAAAGACTGCTTGCTATGGAAAACATTTACGACGGCCTGATGCTTGCAGAAAAAGACCTTGAAATGCGTGGTGCAGGTGATTTCCTCGGCACAAAGCAGAAAGGAGTCACCCTTTCACCATATTTCAATCTTCCTTCAAACGTTAAAGTGCTTATGAAAGCCAAAGAAATGTCAAAAGACTCTAGATATGACGGATTGACCACCATAATGAGTGATTTGTTTGGTGCGGATTATTCAGATTTTGAAAACAAATTGAAGTCTGTGACACTTAATAGTTGACGCAAAATTCAAATATGAATTTAATTCATTAAATTGCTTTGATTTTCACTCTATCTAACCGCCTATTTTGGCGGTTTTTGTCTTTTAATTGCGAATAAGACCTCATCTTCGGTTGACATTTGACATTTTTTCATTATTATGTATAATATAGTTGAATGGTGGCGCAGTATTCTAGTCAGCATTATCCGAACCGAAGGCGGGGGTAAAATATCGCCAAAGGGCATATCGATGAAGTTTCTGGTGATGGCTTTTGTTGCCCAAACTTGGGCTGTTGCTGGGAGTTAAGGCTTTTGGGCGTGTCGCAACGGCATGCGAAGGGCGACCCAATCGCCGTGGAGACCCAAATCGGTGGACATATTCCAGATGAATGGTCTACTGACTGGGATTAAACCTGTCATGCGGTGGCTCGTGCGCTGTGGACAGTGTAGCCTGCCTTGAGTGGTCTCGCAGGGATAAAGGAACGGTTATCGTTCGTCGGCCGACGGACCTTGCCGATGGCCTTTTGAAATCTTGACTGCAAAACAGGACTAGGTCGGAGTGATGTTGCCAAGGAAATCTTCTAGACTGTTCTCGTAAGCAGTTCGGGGATTATAGTGTGCACTTAGTGGCGATTCGGTGAAGCGTAGGGAAACCACGCTGGTTGCAACGTAATCGGAAACGTCTTGGTCGGCGACGACAAGTTGTTGCTTCGGGAAAACCTACCGAACCTATGGCGCAAGGTTTACTCGAATTGTTGCCACCATTTCAATCATTTTAGGAGAAATATGGAAAAACAAGAGGACGGCCACAGTAGTATAGTCATCAACAAGGACGAAGAATCTCGTCCCATTTCTCAAGACGAAAAGAAACAGAAAAAGCAACCGAAAAAGAAGCGCAACCTTTGGAGCGTGAAAATTACGGTTGTTTCTTTATTTATTTCTGCATTTATCAGTTTTCTTAGCGAGCTGACGGCATCAAGTGAGCATATCATCGTCACAATAATGCTGTTGTTCTTCCTGATTTTGTGCAGTATTTTGTTTGACGGCATTGGTGTTGCATCAACTTCCTGCGACATAACACCCTTTGTGTCAATGGCGTCACGCAAGGTATATGGCGCAAAGACAGCGCTGTGGCTTGTCAAAAACAACGAGAAAGTGTCCAATGTCTGCAATGACGTCATAGGAGATATTTTCGGCATCATTTCCGGCGCTTGCTCGGCAGCAATCGTTGTTAAACTTGTGGTTGGTATGGACCAAAAATGGCAACAATGGGTGACAATCGGCATATCAGCACTTGTTTCAGCACTGACTATTGGTGGCAAGGCATTCCTTAAAAACATTGCTATATCCAACTCAAAAGAGTTCATAATGTTTGTGGCGCGAATTATTGCAATCTTCAATCCTGAAGAAAGACGTAGACGCAAACATCAAAAAGAAAAACAAAAGAAATACGAAGAAGAGAAGGAAAAGCAAAACGTTGAGAGTTGATAAGTATCTCACTGAAAACAACCTTACGCCTTCAAGGACTTATGCGGAAAACCTTGTCCTGAAAGGCAAAGTCAAAGTAGACGGCAAAGTTATCTTGAAGCCGTCTTTTGACGTTAAAGAGAGTATGGTTGTTGAGATAATTGAAGACGAAGGCTACGCTTCACAAGGCGCATACAAACTTGTTGAAGCAATCCGTGCTTTCAACCTTAATCTTCAAGGATTTGACACCGCAGATATTGGTTGCAGCAATGGTGGATTCACCGACGTAATGCTTCGTCAAAACGTCAATTCTGTCCTTGCAGTTGACGTGGCAGAATGCGATTTGCCTGAGCGCATTCTAAACGACAATAGAGTCACTTTTATACAGCAAAATGCACGAGATCTTGTTGTGGATTCCTTGAAAGATTTTGTATGCAGTGACGTCAGTTTCATTTCACTTCGCCTTATTTTGCCCACAATATACAAATTATTGAAAGTGGGCGGAGAAGCGGTTGTCCTCATAAAGCCTCAATTTGAACTTGAAAAGTCTGCCCTCAGCAAAAAGGGCATCGTCCTAAGTGAAAAGGACAGACAAAGAGCAATAAACCTAGTAAAAGGATACGCAGTTTCAAGTGGTTTTGATGTTTTAGGGCTTACAACCTCACCAATCTTTTATGAAAACAAAAACGTTGAGTATCTCTTGCACTTGAAAAAAAGCAAATAAAAAAGAAAATCAACCTATGGTTGATTTTTTTTGTTTACAATTAAGTTGTTTTAAAGGTTAGAATTATAAAACAGGCGTCACTTAGTGGCGCTTCTTTTTTACTATGCAAACGACGATGATGATGACTGCAACTGCAAGTCCTGCCACACCGCCTAGCACGCTGACTGTAAAATCATCAATGCAAAGAAGAGTGTTTATCATACCATGATTATAGTGCCACAAAGTCAATTTGTCAATGAAAAAGAGAAAACCACTTTCGGCGGTCTAATCGGGTGGTTTTATATACTATAAAAATCCATCAAAATTTTGTCTTTAAATTTTGAAAATGTCTTGTATAAAAATGAATATTAATGTATAATGCTGTATGTTATGAAATTGGCAATTTTTTCAAAAGAAAGTCTGTCCTCACACCCTCGAAAGGTTGAGTTGACGGAAAATCTCAAAAGGCTCGGCTTTGATGTTGTTGAGGCAAACACAGATAGAGCACATGTCTGCGCAGACTGCCTTTTGGTGTTTGGCGGAGACGGCACAATGCTCACTGCTGCAACCACTTTTGACTTGCCAATTCTTGGCGTAAACCTTGGCAACGTTGGTTTTTTGACACAATTTGAGTCATCAGTGACCGCAGAAGACATTGCAAAAGCGGTCAAGTGTGGTAAAGTGGTGACAAGAAGTCTTATTGAAACTGAGGTCGAAGACACTATGCTCGTTGCTCTCAACGATTTGACAGTGAAGAGCACAACGGCAAGACCTATCACACTTTCAGTATCAGTTGACGGACAATTTGTTGACAAATATCATGCGGACGGCATCATCGTGTCAACACCCACCGGCTCAACGGCCTATTCGTTGTCCGCAGGCGGTCCTGTGCTTGCACCCGACGTTGACGCCATGGTCATCAACCCAATTTGCCCTCACTCATTGCACTCACGCACACTTGTTGTAAGTGGTGACAGTACAGTTGAAATCACCGTAGATGATGAAGGAGCAGTGGTTTTTGCCGATAGTGAAAACTGCGCAAACGTGACAAACACAATAAAAATCAAAAAGTCGTCTAAAACCGCAAGATTTATCGACGTGGACAAGCGCGACTTCTACAATAAACTTTTAGAAAAAATGAACAGATGGGGCACTACGTGCTGACCTATGTTTGGAGGATATAATGGCAAGAGCATCAAGACAACTCAAAATTCTTGAAATCATCGCAAAACACGACATCGACACACAAGAAGAATTGGTTGCACGTCTTCGTGAAGACGGCTATTCAGTGACACAAGCCACGGTGAGCCGTGACATCAAAGACATGAACATCATCAAGACTTTCACTGATGACGGCAGACACTACAAGTACGTGGCTCAACAACCCAAAGAGCCCTCAACCGCAGACAAATTTATCAAAATTTTCCGCAACACAGTGCTTTCAATCCGCTCCGCAGAAAATCTTGTGATTCTCAAAACCGAACAAGGTGCTGCAAGTGCAGCAGCAGAGCTTATTGACCGCCTTGAATATGAAGAAATACTTGGCGTAATCGCAGGTGACAACACCATTTTTGTGGCTGTTGATTCTGTTGACCACGTTGATGGAGTTATGGACGCTCTCGAAAACATTTTGCAATAATGATTCAAAGTCTTTCAGTTGAAAACATAGCCCTCATTGAGAAACTTCAAGTTGAACTTGGCAGCGGGCTGAATATTTTGAGTGGTGAAACCGGCGCAGGTAAGTCAATTATCATTGACGCCGTATCTTTCGTATTGGGCGAAAGAGCAGACCGCTCGCTTATCCGCTACGGCACAGACTATGCTGTGGTTGAAGCCGTGTTCAGCGATTATCTCACACCTGCCGTCAAGGAGTATCTTGACGAAATCGGCATTGAGGACGAAGAAGTGCTTATCCTCAACAGAAAGATGACCGTTGAGGGCAAAAACTCCTGCCGTATCAACGGCAGAGTGACCACTCTTTCAACACTAAAAGGACTCACCGAACTCCTTGTTGACATACACGGTCAACACGAGCACCAATCTCTACTTAATCCCAATAATCACGTTGGGCTTTTGGATGGTCTTGGCGGTGAAAAGCATATGAAACTCCTTGACAAAGTCAAGGAAACATACAAAAACTACACCTCTCTTAAAAGAGAATTTTCTTCATTTGGTGATGAGGATGAGCGTGTCCGCAGATTGGATATCCTCGCATACCAAATTGCAGAAATTGAAAAGGGCGACGTGCAAGAAGGCGAGGAAGATGAACTCCTCGACAAGCGCAAACGCATACGCAACGTTGAGCGTATCTTGGAGGCTCTCACAAACGCCAAAAATCTTCTTGACGGATATGACAACACCGCAGTCAGTCCCGAACTTAAAACCACAATTTCAACCCTCAATATGATCTCTCAATACGATAATCGTATTGACGGACTCAACGAGCGCCTCGAAGATGCAAGAGCAGAAATCATAGACGTGGCAGACACAGTCAAATCAATTCTTGACGAGCTTGACTTTGACCGTCATAGTGCAGACCAAGTTGAAGAAAGACTTGAACTTGTCCGTATGCTTCAAAGAAAGTATGGCGGTAGTTTTGATGCGCTGACAAAATTCTATGAAAAGGCCGTTGAAGAAAGAGATCGTCTTGAAAACGCCGGGGATAGAGTGGCAAAACTTGAAGATGAACTTAAAAAAGCAGTCAAGGACTTGACCTCTGCCTGCGAAGACCTCACCGAATCAAGAAGAAATATTGCGGACAAATTTGAAAAGTCAATTATAAAAGAACTTGGCGACCTTGGCATGGGCGGAAGCACCTTCACCGTGAAGATTGACAGCGCAGTTGAAGCAGAAGATTGCACCTCAAACGGCGCAGACAAGGTTGAATTTTTGATTTCACCCAACGTAGGTGAACCTTTGAAACCTCTTGCAAAAATAATCTCTGGCGGTGAAATGTCAAGATTTATGCTTGCTTTGAAGAATATCCTTGCAGACATTGACCACATTGGCACAATGATTTTTGACGAAATCGACACTGGCATTTCTGGAAACATCTCAGCAGTTGTGTCTGAAAAGATGTGCAACATTTCAAGAAAACGTCAAGTCATAGCAGTCACCCATATGCCTTCACTTGCCGCTATGGCAGACAGCCATTTCCTCATTGCAAAATCAACCGAAAATGGCAAAACCCACACCCATCTTGACCTACTTGAAGATGACACTGAAGAAGTTGCAAGACTCATTGGTGGCAAAGATTATTCATCTCACGCAATTCCTCACGCAAAAGAAATGAAAGCCTGGGCAGAAAGGTACAAGGCAAGTTTATGATCGGTCCTCATTAATATAAGAACTTATTTTTCTACAATGTTTTATCTCTATATTGGAGTTATTCAGTAATGTACAGGCGAAAATTAGTTATATTCAGCATACTAAATTGGTTATTAGCTTTTGCATTTATTGCAGGCATGGTATGGATGATTTATTATGGCACAACTGAACTTACTGGCGACAAACAAATCATCAATTGTGTTGTAGGAGCTTTTGCGATAGTTGTTCCCGTAGCAGATCTCCATATCATGGGTGGATTTCTAATAATTGATGAGTATCGAATTCTTGTTCGTTTCAAGTTGTTTGAAAAAACAACAGTTGTACCAATTGAAGAAGTAAGAATGCTTTATCTTTGTGGTAAAACTCTTGAATCTGGCAAAAGCGGAACACATGTTACAGTAATTCGAGCAAACACAAAGGAAGGTCAAATCTTAGGATTTGGATTTAAGGCAATAAGGGCATTGGTTATGCGTTTAAATGTTCCAGTACATATATCGGAATACAATGCGTCCGTAAGTATTAATGCCAAAATTCTTTTGCAAAAAGGAAAACTTTCGGATTATCAAGCAAAGATGCTGATGGCCTCATCGTCTTGGCCAAAGAAATATCTAAATAAATGGTATAATGAATCAAAAACTGGAATTAAAGATGAGTCATCTTTTTGATTTAAAGGATCTTTGTTTCAATAGCATGTTAGTGAGGATAAAGTGAAAAAACGAATTTATTTTCATCCGGGTGCGATAGCATTATTAGTTTTGGTTCCTGTCGTGTTTACTGCCATTACATTTTCCGTATTTGAGCATACGAGCAAAACTTTGGTGACAAGCATTATTGTCGATGTGTTTCTTTGGGTGGCGTGTTTTTGGAATATTATACTATGTTCTGGCAGCGTTGAGGCTGACTTGGACGGACAAATCTTTTTGGTAAAACGAAACATAAGATCTAAAGAGGTTCAAATAAAGCTATCGGAAATAGAAAAAATATATATTACTATGGCGGCATATAATACGCGGTCCGAAGTAGTTTATAAGGTAAATTCTAAAGATGGAACTATTATAGGCACAGGATATCACGTGTTGAATTATCTCTTAAAAAGCGGATTGAATGTTCCTGCGGATTTCGAGTCAGTTTATATCAACCTTTTGTTTAGTGTAAAACTTCTTTTGCAAAAAGGACGACTGCCCATATCAAAAGCCAAACAGTTGAAAGAGTATTTTCATATCCCACAAAAGTATTTCGACAAATGGTATAATGAGCCAAAACAATAGATATCAACACAAAATCAAGTCAAATCGGCTTGATTTTTTCTTTATTTCGTTGCAAAGTGTAGGCTTGTGTGGTATTATACCACTGCGAGTTAGCCGGACGGTCGCGGGGTAGTAATACCGTGAGGAAAGTCCGAGCATCACAGGGCAAGGGTGCAGGTGAAATGCCTGTGGAGGCGACTTTAAGGAAAGTGCAACAGAAAAAAACCGCCCGAACACTCGGGTAAGGATGGAAAGGCGAGGTAAGAGCTCACCCGCAAATCGGTGACGAGGCGCGATGTAAACCCCACCCGATGCAAGACACGGAGCAATATGGGTTGCCCGCCCGCTCCACAAGTCGCTTGAGCGATACGGCAACGTACCGCCTAGATAGATGACCGTTCAAGACAGAACTCGGCTTATAGACTAATCTCGCACACGTGAAAGACACCACTGCATGAAGTGGTGTTTTTCTTTTTCCTTTGTCCATGTAAATTTTGTTGGGTATTTCTTGCGAAACCGCCGTGAAACACTTGTTTTGACCGCATATTGACAAATTAATCATCAAAAAAGCTAAACAGATAAATATCAGGGCTTTTTGCTTGTTTTTCAGTATTTTGGATACAATCATCATATGGAATATGCAATATCAGCAGTGGTGACGATTTTCTTTGTGTTTCTTTATTTTGCACTTAAACCTAAAGACAGAGAGTCATTCACTAAAAAACTTAATGATGATGCCTTCAAGGAAAAACTTGAAAAGTTGGCATCATCGAACAAACTCCCAAAGGAAAACGGAAAGAAGGAGTATTCCGTCAAAAAATTTGTGCGATACATTGGTTTTGCAAAATTTGTTGCAAAACGACACTTAGACAACAAGCATTGTCAAACAACTGAACTGAAACACTTTGTCGCGGAAATAGAAAACAATACTAAGGATTTGAAAAAACTCAAAAAACTTGATTTCTCAAAACTTGGAGATTTGCCATCTTTTGAAAATGGCGCACGAATTGAAATTGTTGCAAGGGCACTCCTTGAGCACAATGATTTTCTGCTTGTTGAGGAAAAGATTGCCACTTGCTTTGAAATTTTCAACAAAGCAAGCACTTTGACTTATGCAGAAGTCAACAACTTTTCATTGGTGATAAAGTTTCTATATCTTGAAAAACTCTACTATCTTTCAAAAAGAGCAGTAAATTTGGTGAAATTGGACAAATATGCATTGAAAGTTGCACGTCACCCAAAAAACTATGAGCAAAACAAGTTTTACAAAGGATTGAAGGATAACAACGCATTTTTGCATCTAACCGCAAAGCATAGGGGAGAAGATTGTACTTATGCAACCATTGTTTACTTTGACGTATTGCAAAATTTGTGCTCTTTGACCTCAAAAATTTTCGATGGACTGAAATTTGTTGATTTGGTAGGTTTTGTAAAATTTTACTCTCCCATCGAAATTTTTGAAAATTATGAAAATTTTGCTTCGTCACCTGATGAAGTTAAATCTGCATTTTTGACCGAAGTAAGCAGTCAATCGTCAAAACTGAATATGGACGAATTTGCCTTTTCATATGCCTTGAAAAAATACGTGGATAGAGCAAAAAACAGATACACCCCTGCATTTTCAACAAATTTGGCAGGGAAGAAGGTTGTCCTGTCTTTCTTCAAAAAGGATATGAAACTTCTCGCAACGGCACTCTCATCAAGATATGCCATGATCACTATATTTGGCGGTCAAAACAAGAAAACAATTCTAAAAAAGAGTGTTTTTAAGAATACTTTTGCAAATTATCA
This sequence comes from uncultured Clostridia bacterium, assembly GCA_937885645.1. Lineage (GTDB taxonomy): Bacteria > Bacillota > Clostridia > Christensenellales > CAG-917 > RGIG4097. Next base: position 110,447 of record CALABJ010000013.1, read on the forward strand.
ACAACAAAACACTATAAAACTCGGTGTTTTTGTGTCAAATGGCAAGTTAAGCATAAATCCACTTCTCTCAAGAAAAATCAATGAGGTTGACGTGCATTTCACAGAATTCGGCGTAAATCACCACTTGAAAATTGAAAAAGGTGACTGTCGTGAACTCTACTGCAATGGTACAAAGTACACGGGAATACCCGTGATACAACTGAAAGATAAGCCCCTTGACATACACCTCAAAGTGCCACCTAAGGATTAAAGTGGTTTTTGGTCAATTTGAAGACAAATCTCGTGTTTGTCTTTACATTTTCGGTTTTATTAATTATAATAAAATCGTATGGATTTATTTGACCTTCAACAACATGAAGAAAAACTTGCGCCTCTTGCTGAAAGAATGCGTCCAAGAACAATTGACGAGTTTATAGGACAATCAAAGATTGTCGGCAACGGCTCGTTGCTTCGTCGTGCAATTTCCGCAGGACGTCTTGGCAGTTGCATTTTCTATGGTCCTCCCGGCACAGGAAAAACTACTCTTGCCAACATTATCGCAGAAAACACCAATGCAAACTTTGTCAAACTCAATGCGGTCACTGCAGGGGTTGCTGACGCCAAAAAAGTCATAGAAGAGGCAAAAAGCCTTCTTCGTATGTATGGCAAACAAACTTATTTGCTTCTTGACGAATGCCATAGATGGAACAAGGCACAAAGCGACAGCGTTTTGCAAGCAGTGGAGCAAGGTCATATCATTTTCATTGGCTCGACCACCGAAAATCCTTACGCAAATATGACTAGGGCAATTGTGTCAAGATGCCGTGTTTTCGAGTTTTCTAGACTGACCGAAAAGGACATCTTGCAGGGGCTCAAACGCGCCCTTGTTGACGCCGAGCGTGGCCTTGGATTTATGCAAATTAATGCGGACGATGATGCTTTGCATCATTTGGCTTGGGCAGCAGGCGGAGATCTTCGCACAGCACTCAACGCACTTGAACTTGCAGCAATCACAACAAACGCAGGAAAAGATGGCGTCGTGCACATAACAAAAGAGGTTGCAGAGCAGTCAATCCAAAAGAAAGCATTATCCTTTGACGAAAGCATGTATTACGACATCATTTCCGCTTTCATCAAGAGCATGCGCGGAAGCGACTCAAATGCCGCTGTATATTGGGCAATGCGCCTTATTGATGCTGGTTGCGATCCTATGCTTATCGCTCGCAGAATCGTCATACACGCAGCAGAAGACGTAGGTCTAGCTGACCCTAATGCATTGAACGTTGCAGTGTCTGCAATGCAAGCATACGAAAAAATTGGTCTGCCTGAAGGCAGAATCCCCTTGACCGAAGGCATTATTTACGTTGCTGAAGCACCAAAATCAAACAAAGTTGTCGAGGCAATGTTCAGTGCAGAAGATGCGGTCAAGACAATAAGACATGAATCCGTGCCCATTTACCTTCGTGACACCAACTACAAAACAGAGAAAGTTTCAGGATACAAATATCCTCACGACTACGGCGGATGGGTGAAGCAACAATATCTTCCTGACGAAATCAAAGATAGAGTTTTCTATGAGCCTACTGAAAATGGTTTTGAAAAGGTCATCAAGGAGCGCCAAGAGGAAAGAAAACACCTTGCCGAGAAAAAGCAAAGCGACACGTATAGACACAATCAATAATCTTTGATTATTGGAAAGGATATTATGAAAAGAAAAGTGGCACTTGACGTTGGCGACGTCCGTATCGGGGTTGCTGTCAGCGATATGCTGGGCATCACCGCCAACCCAAGAGAAACATACGTAAGAAAGGGCAAAACCTTTGAAGACGACATCAACTATTTTGTGAAATACGCAAAAGAAGAGGATGCCGACGCTTTTGTCATCGGTTTGCCTATGAATATGGACGGCTCTGAAGGTCCTAGAGCAGAGGTGACAAGAGAGTTTGGCGAGGCATTGAAAGAGGCCAGTGGACTTCAAGTCATCTACGTTGACGAGCGTCTTACAACTGTGTCTGCCGAGCGTATGTTGATTTGCGCTGACGTTCGCAGAGAAAAGAGAAAACAAGTCATTGACAAGGTGGCTGCAACCATCATTTTGCAATCATACCTTGACGGACAATCTTTCAAAAAATGGTAGGTTAGAACACTAGTTTCGGTGAAATCCTACTGAAAATATGAATACGAAATGCAGACAACTGCAAAGGAGAATATTATGGCAGATTATTTCAAAGACCAAATGGATATGACAGAAGATGACGATATCATAGTCCTTTACAACGAAGCAACTGACAAAGATGAAGAGTTTTATGAACTTGCAACTCTTGACGTTGACAACAAGTGGTATATCGTCATGAAACCCGTTGAAGAACTTCCTGACATCGCAGAAGACGAAGTCCTCATTTACGAAATCATCGAAGACAAAGACGGCAACTCAAACTTTGCAGCAATCGAAGATCAAGCAGTCCTTGAAAAAGTGTTTAACGAATTCATGGCAATGCTTGAAGAATGGGAAGAACAAGACAACAAATAAAAAAGTTGAAATTTTGACGAAATTGTTGTTGTTTTTTCTTGCTTTATTTTTTTAATTATTATATAATCCTACACGCACCGCACACTTCGGTGGAGTTTTGGTTGTTCCATTAGGTAGCCAAATCGCTGAAGCCGAGGGAGGTAATAAACAAATTTAGGAGGCCTAAAACATGGCAGTTACATCAATGAAGACCTTGCTTGAAGCAGGCGTACACTTCGGTCACCAGACAAAACGCTGGAACCCCAAGATGGCAAAGTACATCTACACACAACGTAATGATATTCACATCATTGACCTTGCAATCTCCGTCGATCACGTCGAAGCAGCATATCAATTTGTGAAGAGCATTGCAGCAGAAGGAAAGTCAGTTCTTTTCGTCGGCACAAAGAAACAAGCTCAAGATGCAATCCAACAAGAAGCAGAACGTTGCGATATGTACTACATCAACCAAAGATGGCTCGGTGGTACACTCACCAACTTCAAGACCATCCGCACCAGAATCGACAGACTCAACAAAATCAACCAAAGAGAAATCATTGGCGAATTTGAAATGCTCCCCAAGAAAGAAGTCGCATCACTCAAGAAGGAACGTGACGACCTCGAAAAGAACCTTGGCGGCATCAAGAATATGCGTGGTCTCCCCGGCTGCCTCTTCGTAGTCGACCTTAAGAAAGAAGAAATCGCAATCAAAGAAGCACGCAAGCTCAACATCCCCATCGTTGCAGTCGTTGACACCAACTGCGATCCCGATCTCGTCGATTACGTTATCCCCGGCAATGACGATGCAATCCGTGCAATCCAACTCTTTGCATCACTCATGGCAGACGCAGTCATCGAAGGCAGACAAGGTGAATCACACACCGCACCCAAGGCAAAAGAAGTCGTTGCAGAACAACCCGTTGTTGCAGCACCCGCAAAAGAAGAAAAACTTTCACCTGCAGATGCACTTGAAAAGGCAATCGCAGAAAAAGAAAGCCAAAACAAATAATCGAACACTGAAAGGAGAATATATATGGCATTCACAAGCAAAGATGTTATGGAACTCCGTGGCAGAACCGGCGTCGGTATGATGGATTGCAAGAAGGCACTCGTCGCAACCGATGGTGATATGGAAGCCGCAATCGACTACCTCCGTGAAAAGGGTATCGCAACCGCAGCAAAGAAGGAATCACGTATTGCAGCAGAAGGCATCGTCTTCTCAGCAAGCAAAAACGGCAAGAGTGTTCTCCTCGAAGTCAACTGCGAATCAGACTTCGTGGCAGGCGGTCCTGTTTTCCGCGAATACGTTGCACAAGTTGCAGATTACATTCTTGACAACGACACCGCAACCGTTGATGAAGTCATCACAGCAATGACCCCCGTCACCAACGAATACGTCATGAAGATGGGCGAAAAGCTCTCAATCCGCCGCTTCACAGTGTTTGCAGAAAATGACAGCAAAGTTGACACCTATATCCACATGGGTGGCAAAATCGGCGTCATGGTCGAAGCATGTGGTTGCTGCAGTGACGAAGTCCTCCACGACGTCGCACTCCAAATCGCAGCAGCATCTGCACAATACATCTCAAAGAACGATGTTCCCGCAGAAGTCGTCGCACACGAAAAAGAAATCTTGAAGGCACAATCTCTCAATGAAGAGAACCCCAAGCCCCTCGCAATCATCGAAAAGATGATCGAAGGCAGAATCAACAAGTTCTTCAAAGAAATCTGCTTGCTTGACCAAGTGTTCGTCAAGAACAGCGACCTCACAATCGCACAATATCTCAACGGCGCAAAGATCTATCGTTTCGTCCGCTACGCAATGGGCGAAGGTCTCCAAAAGAGAGAAGACAACTTCGCAGAAGAAGTTATGCAACAAGCTGGTCTTAAATAAGACAAAATATAAAGGGGACGCTCTTGCGTTCCCTTTTTTTACACAAAAACTTGTATGAGGTTATTATGTCAGTGAAATACAAGAGAGTTATCATCAAAATTTCAGGGGAAGCACTTGCAAAAGACAATGGTATGGGCATCGACAACGACAAGTTGTCCTTTGTTGTTGACCAAATCCTTGCAGTGAAGGAACTGGGCGCAGAAATCGGTATAGTTGTGGGCGCAGGCAACTTCTGGAGAGGAAGACAAGCAGACCCCGGCATGAATCGCACAACCGCAGATCATATGGGTATGATTGCAACAGTCATCAATGCACTGGCAATTCAAGACAGAATTGAGAGAAAAGGCGTTGCATCAAGAGTCATGACCGAACTTGAAATGCCTGACGTGGCAGAAAAGTTCATCTTCAAACGTGCACTTCGTCACTTTGAAAAGGGCAGAGTCATCATCTTCGCATGCGGAACAGGCAACCCCTATTTCTCAACAGACACAGGCGCAGCACTGAAAGCAGCACAAGTTGGTGCAAACGCACTTCTTCTTGCAAAGAACGTGGACGGTGTCTATGACAGCGACCCCAAGACCAACCCCAATGCAAAGAAATATGACACTCTCACCTATATGGACGTCATCTCACAAGGATTGAAGGCAACCGACACAACTGCAATCACAATGTGCATGGAAAATGAAATCCCTGTCATCGCATTCAGCCTTATGGAAGAAGACGCAATGAAGAAAGCCATCCGTGGAGAAGCAGTTGGCACCTACATTGGAAAGTGATATTCTAACCGCATCAATTAAAACAAAAACGACATTCTAAAATGTGATTAAAAGAACGGAATTTTCCGTTCTTTTATTTATTATTTAATAAGTGTCGCGAAAAAATAAAATGTGTTGATTTTTTAATTATACTTTGGTATAATTATCCCATATAAAACTAGGAGGCAATTTTATGTCATACGGAATTGATCTCGTCGATATGATTTTCGACGATATGCAAGAAAAATTTGCAAAAACCACCAACAATTATGAAAACGAACTCAAAATGGTCAGAGCAGGCCGTGCCAATCCTCACCTTCTCGACAGAGTTTTCGTCAACTATTATGGTGTTGACACCCAACTGAACAAGATGGCAAATATCACAGTCCCTGAAGCAAGACTGATCGTCATCTCTGTTTGGGATAAATCACAACTCAAAAACGTGGAAAAGGCAATCCTCGCCGCAAACCTCGGCGTCACCCCCAACAACGATGGTATCGTGATCCGCCTTGTTTTCCCCGAACTCACACAAGAAAGAAGAAAAGCATTGGTCAAGGACGTCAAAACTGGTTGCGAAAACACCAAAGTCGTCCTCCGTAACGCACGCCGTGATGCAATCGATGAATTGAAGAAACTTGAAAAGTCATCTGACATCACAGAAGACGACCTCAAAGATTTCACAGCAGACGTTGAGAAGGCTCTTGCAAAAGCAGTTGAAGAACTGGAAAAGATGTGCAAGAACAAGGAAGCAGAAATCCTCGAAATCTAATGACACCTCGACACATTGGTTTTATTATGGACGGCAACGGCAGATGGGCCACGGCACAAGGCCTATCCCGTGCTGACGGATATCCCGCAGGGCTTTTGGCCCTGCGTCGTGTTATTTCAAGATGTAAGGAACGAGGGGTAGAAGCGGTGTCTGTTTACGCTTTTTCAACTGAAAACTGGGCAAGACCAGACAGTGAAAAGGAAGCAATATTCAAGGTGGTTGACACCTTCAACCGCACCTACGACGGTGACACAAAAATCACTTATTCAGGCAATATTGCCATGCTTCCTGACTATCTTGAAGACAGCATCTGCGAAATTGAAGATCGAACAAAGGACAATCCCGGCACTATTTTGAACATTTGTTTCAATTATGGTGGTCGTGACGATCTTCTTCATGCAGCAGAAATATGCTTTTCTCACGGCAGATTTTCAAAAGAAGCCTTTGAAAGAGCACTGGCAAGTTCACATTTGCCTCCTTTGGACTGCGTTGTCCGCACTGGTGGTGAAATGCGACTGAGCAACTTTATGCTTTATGAAGCCGCTTACGCGGAACTTATTTTCCTCGTCAAAAATTGGCCTGATATGGACGAAACTGACGTGGATAAAATCATTGAATTATTTGAAAAAAGAAAACGCACCTTTGGTGCGTAATGCTTGAAGGATTTTTTCTTCGCGCGCCAGCGTAACGCGCCCGCGAAAAATTAATGAAAATTTAATCCTAGTCAAGCAACATAGGTTTGTTATGTTGAAAAGAACTCTCACCGGTCTTGGTCTTGCAGGCCTCATTATAGGCGTCATTGTTGCATCACATTACGTGAGTGCAATTTTCGTTGATATGCTCGTGCTTGTGTTTACAGCAGGGGCAGTGTATGAACTGCATCACTGTTTTAGATCAGCAGGCTGCAAAACCTTCATCGCACCCTCAGTCATCGTGCTGACCGCTGGATATCCTGCATTTTATATTGCAAATCACTTTACAAGCCCCACGTCAAACGTAGGATTTCTTGCATTGCTTTGCGTTTTGCTGGTTGCAGTGATGGCAGCACTCATAGAATTCACTTTCCGTCCTGCAAAAGGTGGTGAAAACGAACTCACCGAAGGTGAACTTAAAAAAGCTTGCGAAATCAATGATTTGTTTGCAAATGTATTCATCTTGGTGTATCCCGTGTTGTTTATGGCACTTGCCTGGGGACTTTCATACAAATACTACGCAGTATTCACCATAATGCTTGCCGTCTTTATGCCTTGCGGATGCGACGCATTTGCATACTGGTTTGGCTCAATGATAAAAGGCAAAAAACTTTGTCCCAAAATCAGCCCTAAAAAGACTATCGCCGGAGCAGTGGGCGGTCTTGTCGGCGGTATGGCAGTGGCAATCATCTTCTGGACAATATTTGAATATTTCAGCGTTGTCAGTGTTGCACCCAGTGGACAAGCATATGCACCTTTCATTTCTCATACAGTAAGCGGTTGGGAGTGGAAGAGCGCACTGATCTATCTTGCAATCGGTCTTGTTGGCGCAGTATTCGGTCAACTTGGTGACCTTGCCGCATCAAGAATCAAGCGTGCAATCGGTGTCAAGGACTACGGCAAAATCTTCCCCGGCCACGGTGGAATTATGGACCGTCTTGACAGCATAACATTCAGCCTTGTCATCGTGACAATCGCAATGCTTTGCATTTTCGGTTTCTAAACCAACTAAATAGAAAATAACAACCAATATCTTTGATATTGTAGGTCAAAATGAAAACAGTCACAATTCTTGGAAGCACAGGGGCAGTTGGTGTCCAAGTGCTAAATTCAATCGCAAAACATCCCGATCGCTTTAAGGTGGTCGGGCTTTCGGCATATTCAAACGAAAATCTTCTTCGTCAACAAATCACCAAGTTCAACCCCACCCATTATTATTTCCCTGGTGGTGCAGTTGAAGTGCAAAGTTCACTTTTCGATTTCCTTGAAGACGAAAAGAACACAAAGTGCCTTGGCTCACTTGAAGAACTTGCTGAAATTCCTGCTGACATCGTTGTTTCTGCAGTCAGTGGAATTGCAGGACTTTGGTCTGCAGTTGCAGTTTTGAAGCGTGGTGGCACTCTTGCAATTGCAAACAAAGAGAGCATAGTTGCTGCAGGCAGACACTTGAAGGCTCTTGAAAAGAAATACGGCGGAAAGATTATCCCTCTTGACACCGAGCACTCCGCAATTGCAAGTTGCCTTGAAGGTGAAAACGACAAATATATCAAGAAACTCATCTTGACAGCCAGCGGTGGTGCACTTCGTGACCTGCCCAAGTCACAATTTGCAAAAGTCACTCCAGACCAAGCACTTGCACACCCCGTTTGGAAAATGGGCAAAAAGATAACAATTGATTCAGCAACTCTTTTCAACAAAGGACTTGAAATCATTGAAGCAATGCATCTTTTTGAAGTGCCTGACAACAAAATTGACGTTGTAATACATCGCGAAAGTATAATTCACTCACTGGTTGAATTCAGTGACAACAGCATGAAAGCTTTGCTTTCAACCCCCAACATCACTCTTTCAATCGACAGAGCATTATACTATCCCGAGAAAAACACAAACAGCGTGTCATCCCTGAGCCTTACTGAAGTTGGCTCACTGACCTTTGAAGCACCCGACTACGACAAATTCCCCTGCCTTACAATTGCAAGAGAAATGGCAAAGAAGGGTGACGGCGCTTGTATTGCAGTGTCTGCAGCGGACGAAGTCCTTGTTGAACAATATCTCAAATACAAGATTAAACTGACCGATATTCCCACAAAACTTGAAAAAGTACTGAGCAAATTTGAGAAAATAGGCAACGTCAACCTTGACGACGTCACACGCATAGACACCGAAGCAAGAAAATATACTTATTCCATAGGAGCAAAATAGTGATCAACCTTTTGGCTGCATCGGCAGGAGAAGTTTTCAAATATATAGGATTCATCATCGTGGCAATCCTCGCCCTTATGCTGATGATAATCATCCACGAAAGTGGACATTATCTGGCGGGTAAGATGCTGGGTTTCCGCATTGACGAATTTTCTATTGGTTTTGGACCTGCCATCTTCAAAAGAAAAAATAAAAAGAACGGGGAGGTTTTCTCAATCCGTCCTATTCCCGTAGGCGGTTTTTGCGCATTTCATGGTGAAGACCAAGAAGGCACAGACAAGGAAAATCCTTACGTCAATCAAAGCGTAGCAAAAAACGGTAAAGACGGCATCCTCGCATATCTTGTCAAGGACACGGCAGTGACCGCAGAGGGTGTCAAAATCCCTTCAAACGTCAACAGCGCAGTGGCAACCGACGGCAAAAAGGGTGTACTTTCTTATATTAATGAGCCTGTCAAAGGTCCGTATTTCAATGACCATCCTGCATGGAAACGCCTTATCGTGCTGTTTTCTGGCGCATTCTTCAACTTTTTGAGTTCTATAGTCATCATAACCATCTATTTCACCGCATACGGACAAATTTTGCCTATGGTTGTGGACACACACGAGCTTTATGGCTACGAGCAACAATTTGTTGAAGGGGACGTGATTCTTGCAGTCAACGGAAAGCAAGTCAATATTATGACTCCCGATGACGTGACAGCAGTGTTCAGTGACCTTGACGATAGCGCAACATTCAAGGTTTTAAGAAATGGTGAAATAATCAAATTCACCGCGCACCGCACCGATTATCACTATGAAGCAACAGAAAAAGATGCAGACGGCAATGAATTCCAAGTCAGTGAAACGAGGCACGGATATGGAATATCTTATTCCATAACCCAACAAAAGCTTAATTTCTTCTTAGCTTTCTCCCGTGCATTTGGATTTGCTTTCTTCATAGTGTTCAAGATTCTTGCTTCACTAGGCGCACTTATCACTGGTCAAATTGGAATTGAAAGCGCAGGTGGCACGATAACTGTTGTCAAAACAATTGCAGAAGTCAGCTCGCAAGGATTTGGCAGTTTTATGTACGTTGTGGCAATCATATCAGCAAACCTTGCAGTCATGAACCTTTTGCCTATACCTGCACTCGACGGCTCACGTATGGTGTTCACCGCAATTGAAATGATCTTCCGCAAACCTGTGCCTAGAAAGATAGAGGGCATAATCCACACCATTGGACTTGTGCTGTTGCTGTTGCTAGTGGTTTTCCTAGATGTATTCCACCTAGTCAACGGATAACGAAGAAAAGTATATTAACGAGTTAATATAAAGATTATGAAAAGAAGATACTCACGAGAAATAAGCATAGGCGATATTAAAGTCGGCGGAAATGCACCCATAACGGTGCAATCTATGCTCAACACAAAAACAACCGACGTTGAAGGTTCATTGCAACAAATAGCCGACCTCAAAAACGCTGGTTGCGATCTTATCCGCCTTGCAGTGCCTGACGAGAAGTCCGCAGAGGCATTCAAGGTCATTGCCGACCGCTGTGGATTGCCTCTTATTGCAGACGTCCACTACTCATATAAACTTGCAGAACTTGCCGTAAAAGCAGGGGCAAAAAAACTCCGTATGAATCCCGGCAATATGGCAACTGACGGTGAGCACATAAAAAATCTCGTTGAAATTCTCAACGATTACAACGTGCCCGTACGTATTGGCGTAAATGGTGGCAGTCTTGACAAGCAATTCAAGGGCATGAGCGAAGATGACGCTCTTGTTGCAAGCGCGCTTTCAACGGCAGACACCTTTGAAAAATTTGGCTTTTCAAATATTATCGTGGCAATCAAAGCTTCAAACGTCCTCACAATGATTGAATCCAACCGCAAACTTGCAAAAGTATGCGATTATCCTTTGCACCTTGGCGTCACCGAAGCAGGCACACTAAAAAGCGGGCTTATCAAGTCCTCAATTGGCATCGGCACACTTCTTGAAGAAGGCATCGGTGACACGATTAGAGTTTCATTGTCCGCACCCGTCGTTGAAGAGGTTTATGCAGGCAAGACAATATTGCGCGCCCTAGGTCTCAGAAACAGCGGAGTAGAGGTTGTGTCTTGTCCCACTTGTGCACGCACTGAAATCGATGTACAAGGCCTTGCAGAAGAGGTTGAAAGATTGACCGCACACGTGACAAAACCCCTTAAAATCTCTGTTATGGGCTGTCCTTTGAATGGCATCGGTGAAGGCGAGGGCAGTGACCTCGGCATTGCAGGTGGAAAGGAAAAATCCGTGCTTTTTAAAAACGGTGAAATCTACAAAACTGTGCCTAGCGAAATCCTTATGCAAGAGTTTATGGCTCTGCTTGAACAATTTATCTAATCATAGATTAGATATTATAGGTGACTTATGACAAAATTCTTTGAAGAGTTTTTGACAAAATCAGATGGTGCTTTTCCTGAATTGAAGTTCAATTCAGCAACTTATTATAGAGAAAAACACTCCCTTGACGTACGTTTCATCATCTCTGCTTTCGACTCAAAATTCTATGATGACAAAAAGAAAGCAGAGGTGCAAAAGGTTGTGGAAGAAATTTTCCCTGGCATTAACATTAACGTCACGTATATCCGCACTTATGCAGACAAAACGGTTGTCACCAACAAAATCTACGAATATTTCAACAAATATGAGCAAATGCTCTTCAAATTCCTGGGTGATGAAAACGTTTCCGTCACCGTTGAAGACAAGGAAATCATTGTAAAAATCACATTTGACAGCCCTACATACTTGATTTTGAAATCTAAGGAATCCGATGTGAAATTGAAGGAGTATCTTGATGAATCCTTCAACGGCACAGTTGAAGTAACTTACATAGAAAGAGTGGTTGACCCCGAAAAAATCAAGGCAGAGGACCTTATGCCTAAGCGCACATTTACAACAGGACAATCATTTAGACTCATCAAAACTGATGGTTGTGACAAAGTGTATGCAAGAGGCAAAATCAGTGGCGTAAATCAAATGCCCAACTATATTTGTGACATCAAAAATCCTGCTGAGAACGTTGTTCTTTGCGGAAAAATCAGTGGAATTCAACATAGAGAATTCAAAAACAAAAAGTACAATCCCGACGACCCCAATTCCCGTGAGCCTGAAATGAAGCCTATGTTTAGGTGCATAATTGATGACACGACAGCAAAAATTGAGTGTGTTTGTTTCCCTAGACAAAACGATGTTGAAGCACTGAAATCACTGAATGAAGGGGAAGAAGTCATCTGTGTTGGCAACGTGTCAATCTCCACTTACAATGGAGCATTGTCATACACACTTGACGGCATTTTTAGGTGTTCTATCCAATTCGATTCAATTCAAACAGTTCAAAACAAACCTTGTCCTGCAAAGTACAACAAGGTGTTCCCGACACCTTACAACACCATTTCTCAAGACAGTTTGTTTGCAGGGGAAGTGGTTGTGCCTGAGTTCTTGAAAGACAAGACTTTCGTCATTTTCGACTTTGAGGCAACCGATAAATATATCAACACTGCAGAGCCTATTGAACTTGCTGCAGTAAAAATGGTAAACGGCAAACTCACTGAGGTCTTTCAAACCTTCGTCAAACCCAATGAAATCATTTCAGATTTCATAACCGACCTCACCTCAATCACCAACGAAATGGTCAAGTTTGCACCCAAATTTGAAGAGGTGCTTCCTGACTTCTTCAAGTTTACAAGAGACGCAGTTCTTGTAGGTCATAACATTTCTGGCTACGATTATCCTTTGCTTGAAAAGTATGCAAGAGAAGAGGGCTACAAATTTGATAATGACTTGGTGGACACTTTGCTTCTTGCAAGAGAACACCTCAAGGAATTCAAACGTTTTGACCTTGGCAGTTTGTCAAAGAACTTGAACATTTCTCACGAAAACGCACACCGCGCAATCGCAGACGTGTATGCCACGGCGGAACTGTTGAAGGTCCTTGCAAAAAGATTGTCATAATTAGAGCAAAATCGGCAAAATCCTTGATGATTTTGACTTTGCACATAAATATTTAATATTTAGGTCAAAAATAATCACCAATTTTGCTTGCAAAAAGTATTTTTATATGTTAATATCACTATGCTAAATAGTAAACGCTAGATAGAGTGAGCCGAAAGGTTCACTCTTCTCATTATAAGGAGTTAAAATGGCAGACAAATTTGTAAGCGCAGAAGCCGCAGAACTCATTGAAAAGTCCATAACCGAAGTTGTTGAAGCAAATGGCTATGAAGTGGTTGAAATCAAATACTTCAAGGAATACGGCAGATACAATCTCACAGTCTTCATTTGGTCAAAAGATGGCGTTGACCTCAACGGATGCGAAACAGTCCACAACGCACTTGACCCCATCATGGACAAATACGAGGAGCTTTTCCCCGAAGAATACGTCCTCAACGTGTCTTCATCAGGACTTGATCGTCCCATCGTCACAATGGATGACTTCCGCAGAGCACTTGACACCGAAATCGAAGTCAAGGACGAAAAGGGCAAACGCCACGGAAAACTTATCTCTCACGACGAAAACTCATTCACAATTCTCACAGGGGACAAAAACCCTAAAGAAATAACAATCTCAAAAACAAACGTAAAAATACAACCGTATATCAGGTTTTAGGAGGACCTTATGGCAAAGAAAGTAAAAGAAGACTTCACTGCAGATTTCTTCCCCGCACTTGCAGATCTTGAAAAAGCAACCAAGATCTCAAAGGAAGTTATGCTTGAAGCATTGGAATCAGGACTTGTATCCGCATACAAGAAGGAATTTGGCGAATCAAGAACAATCGCAGTCCGTCTCAATGAAGAAAAGGGTACAATCAAAGTCTATGCACACCGTCTTATCGTTGAAGAAGTCGAAGACGAAGCAAGCCAAATTTCACTTGAAGAAGCACTTGAAATCAAGGAAAACGCACAAGTTGGCGAAGTCATCGTTGAAGACATCACTCCCAAGGATTTCAGTCGTATCGCAGCACAAACAGCAAGACAAGTTGTCATGCAACGTTTGAACGATGCAAAGAAGGAATATATCCTCAACGAAATGAACGAAAAGCAAGGTGAAATCGTCGGCGCAATCGTCCGCAGAAAGGAAGGCAACAACGTTTACGTTGAAATCAGCGGAACACAAATGGAAGGCGTCATGATGCAAGTGGACCAAGTCCCCACCGAAACCTACAATCTCAACGATATGATCAAAGTTTACGTCAAGAAAATCCGCGAAACTTTGAAGGGCGCACAAGTCATCGTGTCTCGTTCAGCAGCAGGTTTTGTTAGAAGACTTTTCGAGCTTGAAGTCCCCGAAATCAAAGCAGGCCTCGTGAAGATCGCAGGTTGCGTCCGTGAAGCAGGCTTCCGCACAAAGATCGCTGTTTACAGCGAAGATCCCAACGTGGACGCAGTGGGTGCATGCATCGGCAACAAGGGTATCCGTGTCAACGAAGTCGTCCAAGAACTTGGCGGTGAAAAGATCGACGTTGTTGAATACTGCGCAGATCCTATTGAATATATCGCACGCGCACTCTCTCCTGCACAAGTGCTTATGGTTTCAATCAATGAAGAAGAAAAGCACGCAAGAGTCATCGTCAGCGACGAAAAACTCAGCCTCGCAATCGGCAGAAACGGTCAAAATGCACGTCTTGCTGCAAAACTCACTGGCTGGAAGATAGACGTCAAACCCGCATCAACCTTGAAGACCGAGGAAGAGAATGCCTAGTAATCCCAAAAACACAAGAAAATGCTGTGTGTGCAAGGAACACGCAGACAAGTCTGAACTCATCCGTCTTGTAAAAACAAGTGATGGTGTGAAAATTGACACAACCGGAAAGATGGACGGAAGAGGCGCATACGTACACCGCAATAAAAAGTGCATTGACGCTTGCATAAAGAAATTTGCACTCAATGCCGCGTTCAAAGGTGCTGTTGCAAAGGAAGTTTACGATGAACTCAAAAATCAACTCTAAAATTCAATCGTATATTGGACTTGCAATGCGCAGTGGCAGAATTTTGCTTGGCGAAGACAAAATCTCTGAAAGACTGAACTCTTGTGTCATAGTTCTTATAGATGAAAGCGCAACGGACAAATACAAGGAAAGACTGCTGAAAAAGTGCGGAAATATCCCTGCATTTGTTATGGACGGAATTTCAAACGCCGTTCATCGCGACCAAGTGCTTGCCATAGCCATAACAGACAGTGGACTTGGCAATGCAATCTTAGATAATTTGAGGTAAATATGGCCGAAAACAAAACAACTAACCCCCAAGACAACATCAAATTGTTGCAATCCTATAAGGGCGAAAAGTATGCATCATTGATGCAACAAATTTCACGTGAAAAGAGCCGTGCCGTAGTTTTGAAGGAATCAATCAAGGCAAAGATGGCTCAACTGCGCGAACTTGCTCTTGAAAAAGAAAGAGCTGAAGCAGTCGCAGAAGAAGTGGAAGTCAAGCCCGAAGTGAAGGAAGTCAAGGCAGAAGAACCCAAGGTGGAAGTGGTCGAAGCACCCAAAGCGGAAGAAAAACCCGTGGAAGTTGCCGAGCCTAAAAAGGCAGAACCTGCTGTTGAAAAGCCCGCTCCCGAGGTAAAACCTGTCAAGGCCGAAAAGGTAAACAAGCCCGTTGAAAAGAAAGAAGAAAAGCCCGCAGAAGGCAAGAAGGATGGCAAACCTGCACAACCCAAAAAGCAATCCTCCCAACCTGCTGAAATAGAAAGAATTGCCACCGGCAAGCCCAATGTTTGGCTTATCAAATATTCTGACGGCACACAAAGAGAACAATATATTCCCCCCGAAAAACCCAAGAAAACTGAAACTAGAGTTTTCCCCGGCGGATATGATACAAGAGCACCTAGAGGTCCTCGTCCTCAAGGTCAACAAGCAGGCGGAGCAGGCGCACCCGACAAACGTCCCAATGCACCTCGCCCCAACCAACAAGTTGGCTCAAACAACGTTTCATTGCAAAACGCTGCTCAACAATTCCCTCCCAAGCAAAATCAAAGAAATAACAAGGGTGGAAAGACCAACGACGGTTCAAAGAAGTTTACTGAAACTGGTGCAAGCAAGTATCAACTGATGAAGCGTGGCTATATTGTTGACGAAACAAGAGCCATGACCGATGATGAAGACTTCAAGTGGCGTGGTCACAAGTCCGGCAACAAGCAAAAAGGACAATCAGCACAAAACGCAATCGTCATTGAGCACGCAGTCATCACAACAGATCCCGTGCCTATCAAAGTCCTCAGTGAAAAGATTGGCAAGACAGGTGCAGAAATCATCAGCACATTGTTCCTCCTTGGCATCATCAAGAACATCAATGGCAGCATTGACTTTGAAACTGCAGAACTTGTCACCGCAGAACTGAGCAAGGACCATCCCATCACCTTGGAACTTCGTCCCGAATCAACCTACGAAGACGAACTCATCGCAATGCGTGAAAAGCAAGCAGCACAAGGAGGTCTTGTCACACGTCCTCCCGTGGTTTGTATTATGGGTCACGTTGACCACGGCAAGACGTCACTCCTTGACTATATTCGTAAGTCAAACGTCACCGGCGGAGAAGCAGGCGGAATCACCCAACATATCGGTGCATACACCATTTCTCTCAATGGCAATCCCATCACGTTCCTTGACACCCCTGGCCACGAAGCATTTACAACAATGCGTGCTAGAGGCGCACAAGCAACCGATATTGCAATCCTCGTGGTCGCAGCAGATGACGGCATTATGCCTCAAACCATCGAAGCAATCAACCACGCAAGACAAGCAAACGTGCCTATCATCGTTGCTTGCAACAAGATTGACAAAGTCAGTGCAAACCCCGACAGAGTGCTCAATCAATTGACTGAACACGGTTTGCTCCCCGAAATTTGGGGCGGTGAAACTCCCGTCGTCAACGTGTCTGCAAAAGTTGGCACAGGCGTTGAAGAACTTCTTGAAAACGTTCTCATCCTTGCAGAAATCAGAGAACTAAAAGCAAATCCCAAACTCACCGCACGTGGCACCATCATTGAAGCACGTATGGACAAAGGTCTTGGAAAGATTGCAACTGTCCTCGTTCAATCAGGCACACTCTCATGTGGTGACGATATGATCGCAGGCACAGCAACCGGCAGAGTCAAGGTTATGATCGACGACAAGGGCAAGCAAGTTAAGAAAGCAGGTCCTTCAACCCCCGTTTCAGTCACTGGTTGGGATGAACTCCCCGAAGCAGGCGACATTATGGACGTTGTTGAAAGCGATCGCTTTGCAAGAGATCTTTCTGCAGAAAGAAAACTCAAACTTGCAACCAAGAAAGACGATTCAAGCGGTGCAGTCAACCTGGACGACCTCTTTGACAAGATTTCAAAGGGTGAACTTAAAACAGTCAAACTCATCATCAAAGCCGACGTCCAAGGATCCCTTGAAGCAGTCAAGCAATCTCTCGGCAAGTTGGGCAACGAAGAAGTCAACATTGAAATCATCCATGGTGGTGTTGGTGCAATCAACGAAAGTGACGTTTCACTTGCAGACACCGCAAAGGCAATCATCATCGGCTTCAACGTCCGTCCCGATGCAAACGCAAAATCACTTGCAGCACAAAAGAAGATTGACATCCGCTTCTACAACGTCATCTACAAAGCAATCGAAGACATTGAAGCAGCAGTCAAAGGCTTGTTGGCACCCAAGTATAGAGAAGTTGTCCTTGGTCAAGCAGACGTCCGTGAAATCTTCAAGATTTCAGGTGTTGGCACAATCGCAGGTTGCCACTGTACAGATGGCAAGATTCTCCGCAACGCAAGAGCACGTCTCATCCGCAACGGCAAGGTGGAAGTCGACACAGAAATTGCATCACTGCGCCACGGCAAGGACGACGTCAAGGAAATCGCAAGAAACTACGATTGCGGCATCATGCTTTTGAACTATCCCGACGTCAAGGTTGACGACGTGATTGAAGCATATCAATTGGAGCAAATCTAATGAAAATACGTATTGAAAGAGTAAATGGTGAACTTCAAAGGCAAATTGCCAAGGTCATTGCCAACGACATCAAAGACCCTCGTCTTCAAGGGGCAATCGTTAGCGTGACCAAAGTTCACACAACTCCCGACCTTAAATATGCAAAAGTGCATCTTTCCGTCTATGCTGACAGCGACGAGAAAAAGAAAGAAGCATTTGACACCGTGGTCAGAAGCAGAATGTTCATACGCAACAAAATCAAGGATGCAGTTCAAATCCGCCTTATGCCCGAATTCAATTTCGTCATTGACAACAGCGTGGACTACGGTATGCATATTGACAAAATTCTGTCAACAATGGTGATTCCTCCCGCAGAAGAAGAGGACGAAAACTAAACTTGAAGCACCAATGATTCAAAACGAGAAAGAAAAGTTTATCCGCGTATCCAAAGAAATCGCAAAGGCAAACAGCGTGTCCATCTACACACACGTCAATCCTGACTGCGACACTTTGTCTTGCGCACTTTCATTGCGTCTTGCGCTGATTTCCCTTGGCAAACATGTTGATGTTTATTCAGTAGACCCTGTGCCCAAAACACTTTGTGTTTTGAATGGGGCAGATTCAGTCAAGTTGCCCGAAAAGAAAGTGCACGACTTGTCAATTGCTGTTGACTGCGACAGTCTTGAACGCATTGGCAATGCAATGAGATCTTTTCTTTCATCAAAGGTGCAAATTGCCATTGATCATCACAAAACTCACGCAAAATTTGCTGACGTCACTTTGCTTGACACCGATGTGTCTGCCTGCGCAGAAATCGTATATCGTCTGTTGACCTATATGAAGCTTATGAGCAAAGACGTTGCAGAACTTTTGTTTGCAGGCATCGTCACTGACAGCGGTTGTTTTCAATTTTCATCCGTCAGTGAAACCACACACAAAATCGCAGGAGAACTTATGTCCTACGGTTTTGATGGAGGACAGGTTATTTATGACGTCTTCAAAAAGACTAGTGTAAACAAGTTTATGCTTGAAAACAGAGTGCTTTCAAAGTGCAAGTTTTTTGATGACAATCAAATTGCAATCATAACTTTCACCGCAAAGGACTTTGAGGAAACATCAACCTCAATGAACGACACTCTCGGCACAATCGTTGGGGTCATCGACATTGACACCGTCAAAGTTGCGTTTGCCATCGCAGAGGCAGCCAACAGATCATACAAGATTATGATCCGCTCAAAGGACGGCATAGATGCCAGTGACATTGCCCGTGAATTTGGTGGCGGTGGACACAATAGAGCAGCAGGTTGCCGTCTCAACGGCTACTATGAAGACATTGTCGACAAACTTTTGAAGGTTGCAAGGGATAGGCTATGAGTGTCTGCGCATTTGTAAACATACGCAAACCTCAAGATATGACGTCAAGTGATGCCGTCGTAGTCGTGAGAGGCATAATGCGCCGAGTCACTGGTGAAAGATACAAAGTCGGCCATATGGGCACTCTTGACCCTATGGCAACTGGTGTTTTGCCTGTTGCAATAGGCAAAGCAACAAGACTTTTTGATTTTCTAAGTGAAAAGAGAAAGACCTACGTTGCAGAATTCGTTTTTGGAAGCACCACAGACACTTTGGACGCTTGGGGCACCGAAACAAATCGTGACGATAAAGTCGTCACCAAAGAGCAAATTGAAGCGGTTTTGCCAAGCCTTATTGGTGAAATCGACCAAATCCCTCCCACCTATTCGGCAAAATCAGTTGACGGCAAAAGAGCATACGAGTATGCCAGAAAAGGCGTGGAACTTTCACTCCCTGCTAAGAAAGTTAATATCTATGATATTAAACTCATCGACGGAGAGAAAAACAAATTCCACTTTGAAATAGTCTGTGGAGCAGGCACGTATATAAGAGCCATTGCAAGAGATATTGCATCTGCCCTCGGCACTTATGGATATATGAGCGCACTCACACGCACGGAAAGTGGACTTTTCAATCTTGACAATTCAGTGGATATAAAGGACTTTGAGGCAGCACCCTTTGACCATCTCATCACAATGGAAAAGGCTCTTTCATTTCTTCCTTTCTATGAAATCCGCCCAGAATATAGAAAAAAAGTGCTCAACGGCATCAAGGTCGCATTTGATGACTTGCCAGAGGGCACATTTGTAGCAACAATAGATGGCGAAGTTTTCGGCATTGCTGAAAGTGTAGCCGGCAATCTTTCAATCAAATTGAGGTTGGTATAATATGAACGTTTTTTTGAGCACAGACCATTATGAAAAACCTATTGTTTTAGCATTAGGATTTTTCGATTGCGTACACCTTGGACATCTTGCACTCATCAACGAAGCAAAGAAAATGGCTGGCAAAGTCGGTGGCGAAACTGCAATTTCAACTTTTGGCAATGACCCAAATTCGCTCCTCAACAAAAAAGCACAAGTTTACTCAATTGAGGAACGCAAAATCGTATTCAAAAATCAAGGCATTGACAACGTTATTTGTGAGGATTTCACAAAAGAGTTTGCAGAGCAAACACCCATACAATATCTTGACAGTCTTTGCCATAGATTTAATATCGTAGGCGTGGTTGCCGGCAGAGATTACACCTTCGGCAAGGGCGCCGAGGGCAACGTGTGCCTTTTGAAGGAATATTTTGCAGAAAAAAACGTAAAAGTTAAGATAGTTCCTTTTGAAAAAGCAAATACAAAGAAAATTTCCACAAGATATATCAAAAAATTCTTGGAAGACGGCGATATTCAAGTTGCAAACTCACTTCTTACACAACCTTATTTCATTGTCGGCGAAGTGGTGCACGCAAGACACCGTGGCACAATAATCGGTTATCCCACAGCAAACATAGAAGAGCACAGCAACACAACTATGCTTGCAACAGGCATATACGCCACCAAAGTATATCTTGATGGCAAATCGTATATCGGCATAACAAACGTCGGTCCTAAGCCCACTTTTGGAGAAAACAATCACACCATCGAAACACATATCCTTGATTTCAGCAAAGACATTTACGGAAAGACAATTCAAGTGGAATTCCACAAAAAACTTCGCGAAGTGACCAAGTTTACCTCCGTACCCGCACTTTGCAATCAAATGAAAATTGATGAAAAAGAGGCTCGTGAATTTTTCAATTAATCGAGCATCTAACCACTTAAATTATGGAAAATAAACTTACTAAAACACCAAAATTCGGTCCTTCTGGACACTCTGAAAGTTTCTTGCTTGATCATTCAGCAACCATCGAAATGCCAAAATGGGTGTCATCACTTGGCTTGGAACTTTTTGAATATTCCTTTGGAAAGGGTGTTCGTCTCAGTGAAAAAACTGCTAGAGAAATTGGCAGGGAAGCAGCGGAGTATGGTATTGAAATAAGTGTCCATGCGCCTTACTTTATTTCACTTGCATCAGTTGAGCAAGAAAAAGTCGACAACTCAATTGGTTATCTCACCGCATCACTGCGTGCACTTCGTCAACTTGGCGGACAAAGATGCATCTTCCACACAGGTTCAGAGGGCGGAAAACCCCGCGCAGAAGCATACGCAAGAGCTAAAGACGCCTTCATCCGTGCTCTTGATGAAATCAAATCTCAAGGGCTTGACGATATGCTGGTATGTCCTGAAACCATGGGCAAATCCGCACAAATAGGCACAGTAGAGGAGGTCATCGACCTTTGCAAACTTGGTGACAACGTGTATCCTTGCATAGACTTTGGTCATATTAATGCGCTTTACGGAGGAATTCTCAAAAATAAGGACGATTTCCAAGCAATCGTAGACAAGATGTTTGACGGACTTGGGGAAGAAAAGACCAAAAATATGCACGTCCATTTCAGCAAGATACAATACGGTCCTAAGGGAGAAATCAAACACTTGACTTTTGATGACCAAATCTATGGACCTGAGTTCGATTCCTTTGCCGATGTAATAGTGAAGAATAATCTCACGCCTCACATCCTCAGTGAGTCAGCAGGGACTCAAAGTGAAGATGCACTGGAAATGAAAAACATTTGGCAGAGCAAACTTTTAAAATAGTACATTGGTTATATTCAAAACAAACAAAGGCAACCCAACAAGCGAATTAAACTTGAACAGTAGAGTTGCAAAAAGCAACTAAAATAAAAAGCAGCAGAGATGTTGCTTTTTAATTTTCCCGCATTTTTGGAATTGAAAAATGAGAGCAGAACCTATTTTAAACTATTCGCAAAACACAGCTTTTACGCATAGAAAGTGGCAAAAATGCTACTAAATAGTGGAGTTTGACTATTTTAAATATTTTGAATATTTAATATGTTATTTCAAAATTTGATTTCAATTTGCATCTTTTATATATCATTTATTCAAATAAACCTTTGATTTCACTTAACCAAATCTTGCGATTATCTCATCATTTCATCGTATAATCCGTTGGATTGTCGACTCTCAATCCGGCGATAATTCCACCGATATTTCCGTTAAATTTCCTGTACTGTTTGCCAGTTTATTACTGTCTAGTATTTTATCAAATAATCTCACCTTATGAACGCATTTGCTTCACTAAAATTTGCACATTCATTTACATCGACAAACGCTATTAGACTGTAGGCTTGTTTACCGCTGAAAATCCCATGATTTTGCACAACAAAATGACGACAAAAATCCCGCCAATTTACCAAGCAAACTTCATGTGAATTCCACAAATTAATTTTAACAATCGCAACAATATTCATTTTTTTACCGTGTAGATTACCAATTGTTTTACCGGTAAAAATACGATCAAATTGCCGCTGACTATCCCGCTAAAATCCCACTTAAATCGCCAAAAATATGCCAAAAATTCGCATTGATAAGTGGCTAATTCGAAGCAAATTATCAAAAAAATCAACAAAAAAACGGTCAAAATAACCGTTTTTAAGTTCATAATTTAAGATTTTAAGCTACAGCGAGTATTTTTCTAAATCCGATTATTTGACCGTCTTTACGAGGGTGTGTTCAACGGCCAAAAGTGCGTGTTCATAAGTCAAAGCACCTTGAATATAAGCGATATAAGGTTCTTTTATAGGTGAATCAGCAGAAAGCTCGATTGAAGCACCTTGAACAAATGCACCTGCGGCCATAATGACCTCGTCTTGATAGCCAGGCATTGCCCAAGGCATGGGAACAACGTTGCTGTCAATGGGTGAAATTTCTTGAATTGCGCCACAAAAATCGATAAGTCTTTCAGCAGAATTCAGTTTCAAACTGCAAATAATGTCATAAGGAGGTGTTTTTCCGTCAGGCAATGTTTCAAAACCCAGTTTTGAATAGGCTTTTGCAAACAAAAGTGTGCTTCTAACGGCACTTTTTACAACAGACGGTGCCAAGAATAAACCTTCAAAATATTGCAAATAACCACCGATAAATGAGCCAACTTCAGCACCAATTGAGGGTGAAGTAAGTCTAAATGCCACTTGTTCAACCCATTTTTCTTTGCCTGCGACATAGCCACCTGTAGGCACGATTCCGCCACCAATGTTTTTGATGAGTGAGCCTGCCACCAAATCTGCGCCCACGTCGTTAGGCTCAATCTTTTCAACAAACTCACCATAGCAATTGTCAACAATAACAAGGGTTTCGGGGCTGATTTTCTTGACAAACTTTACAAGTTCTGCAATTTGCTCGACACTTATAGCACTGCGCCAGCAATATCCACGGCTTCTTGCCACAAAAACAGCCTTGATTTTTTGTGATTTCAAGCGATTTTCGATTTCATCAAAGTCAAAAACGGGTTGTTTGTCAACGGTTTTCAGTTCAACAACCCCAAAATTAACGCCGTAATCTGCAAGTGAACCTTTGTTTTCACCTGAAATTACGTCACAAAGTGTATCGTAAGGCATACCTGACACCGCCAAAAGAGTGTCGTTAGGGCGAAGGACACCAAACAACATAAGTGTTAAGGCATGTGTGCCAGATACGATATGAGGGGAAACAAGGGCAGATTCTGCGCCTAAAACCTCGGCAAAAACTCTTGCCAAAGTGTCTCTGCCTATATCATCATAGCCATAACCCGTAGTGCCAAACATATGACGGGCTTGAATTCCGTTGTTTTGAAATGCTTTCAGCACTTTTTCTTGATTGTGAAGTGCGATATCGTCAACACGTTCAAAATCATTTCTCAATTCTTGCTCGCACTCACGGACGAATTGACGAGCAGTGGTTTTTGTAAAGTTCATATATCACCAAATATCAATAATTTCTTGTTTTAATTCTAAAATATCGGATTTTTTAGAATAGTTTTGTTTGTTTTTTTGTTGATTTTGCTTAGTTTAGCCGTCTTTTTGAAAGTTTTTCTTGAACAAAACGTATTGCGCCTTCGTGGTCCTCAACGTCAAACCAATTGACAAAATCGTATCTTCTAAACCAAGTCAACTGACGTTTTGCGTAATTTCTCGTATTTTTTTGGATTGTCGCTTTGATTTCTTCTTCGGCATTTTTGTCAAGAACAAACTTCCCATCCGCATTTTTTGCGGGTTTTGCCACGGCAAACTCCTTGTATCCAATTGCCTTCATGCTTTGATAATCAAAACTGCCCACAGAATAAACCTCGTTGACAAGACCGTCTTCAAACATAATTTCCACGCGCTTGTTGATTCTATCGTAAAGTTTTGCGCGGTCTGTGTTGAGACCAATCACCAAAACGTTGGGTTTTTCCATTTCATCGCGACTTTCTGACTTTGTTTTTCCACCACAAATTGCAATCTCCAAGGCACGAATCACTCGTCTTGTATCGTTGACGTGCAATTTTTTTGCAGTTTCAGGATCAACTTCCGCCAATTTGTCGTGCATATATTCCGCACCAAATTTTTCGAGTTCATTTTCAAGCCTACTGCGAACTTTTTCATCTTTGTTGGTCTTTCCAAAACTCATAGGGTAAAACAAAGCTTCAAAATAGAGCCCTGTTCCGCCAACGATGATGGGAGTTTTTCCCGCATCAAGCACATCTTTGATGTGCTGTCTTGCTTGAACGGCATATTCCGCCACGGAAAACTCGCTGTCCACATCAACAATGTCAATCATCTCGTGTCTTACCTTGCTTCGGTTTTCAACACTTTCTTTTGCAGTGCCAATGTCAAGAGTCTTGTATATTTGCATGCTATCCGCTGAAATTATGACACCATCCAAAAGCAAAGCAAGTTTCATTGCCAGTGAAGACTTCCCCGAGCCTGTGGGCCCTACAATATATATAGGTTCACGTGCGAAAGACTTGTCCATACTACACAATGCGCTTGAACATCTTTTCGATGTCTTTTTGGGTCAATCTAACCACCGCAGGACGGCCGTGAGGGCATTTCTCGGGCAGTTTGCCTTCCTCGTCAAGGAAAGACATAACTGTGTCTTCAATTTGACCAGGATTGAGCCTATCTCCGCCCTTGATTGCACTCTTGCAAGCCATTTGACATACTTTTTCCTTGACTAAGTCAAGGAGTGTGATTTCATGGTCTGACAGCATATTCTTGAAAAGTTCGCTCATAAACTTCTTGAAATCCATATCAACAATAGGATCAGGGATTGAATAGAAAAGATAATTGTTGTCAAGTTTCTTTTCAATTTCAAAGCCCATATTGTTGAGAAGTGGCATCATCTTTTCAAAATACTCTGCCTCTTGTCCAAAAAGTTTAACTTTGTAAGGAATGAGCAATGCTTGAACGTATTTGGGCTCAAGTCTTTTTGCCAGCTTGTCGTACAAAATTCGTTCATGAGCGGCGTGTTGATCGATTATGTAAACTGCGCCGTTCTTTTCAACGATTAGATAGGTGTCAAAAATTTGACCGATAATCTTTCCGTCAAAAACACCGCCTCTTGCAATAGTCAGTCTATTTGCAAGCTCAAAAGGATCGTTGCCGTAAACTTGGTAAAGATCGTCACCCTCACCGATTATGTGCATCATTTTGCTGGGATCGGGAATTTCAGGTTCTTCGGTTTTGTAATTTGCAAGTGCGCTATAAAGTGCAGCCATATCCATACGTTCTTGAACAGGCTCTTCCTTTTTCTCTTCTTTATAGAAAGGATTGGTTATTTTATAACCAAAATCTGCCGCAGAATTGTTTTGACCGGACATAATCTCGCCGTAGCTGAGATTGTCATTTCTCAAAAATGATGTACCTGCCAAAGGATCTACGCTGTCAAATGCCTTGTTCAATGCGTGATAGATTGCGCTGAAAACAGAACTCTTGTTGCGGAAGCGGACTTCTGATTTTCTAGGATGCACGTTGACGTCAACTTCATCAAAAGGCAAAACTATGTCTATAACGCAGAAAGGATAATTATGTTTTACCAGTCTGCCATCATAGGCTTTGTCCACTGCAACAACCAAATCCTTGTTTTCAATGGCTCTGCCATTGACAACATATGCTTGCCATGAGCGTGTAGGTTTTGAAAACTCAACACGTGACGCATATCCCGTGACTTTTATGCCTGACTTTTCATATTCAATGGGCAACATATTTTCAAAAGTGTCACTGCCCCAAATTGAGCAAATTGCATCTTTCAGTTCACCGCCTTGATGCTCGAAGACTATGCCTTTTGCATCACTGACTGTGATTGAAATGAGAGGATTTGCAAAAACGATCTTCTCAATGGTTGAGATGATTGCTCTTTGTTCAGCAGATGAAGCCTTCATAAACTTCAATCTTGCAGGAGTGTTGAAAAAGAGATTTTCAACGGTGATTGAAGTGCCCTTTGCCCTTGAATCTACTCTTTCGTCAACGACTTTTCCGCCCACAAGATAGATGTATGATGCAGTGTCATCGCCAGCAGTACGTGAAATCAAAGTCACCTCAGACACAGATGCAATGCTTGCAAGAGCCTCACCTCTAAAACCGAGAGATGACAAGGTATCGAGGTCGCGAATGTGTTGAAGTTTTGACGTAGCGTGAGGCAAGAATGCACTGCGGATGTCATCCTTTTCAATGCCTACGCCGTTGTCACTGACTTGAATACGCTTGAGCCCACCATCTATGATGGTGACGTCAATTTGGGTTGCCCCTGCGTCGATCGAGTTTTCAACAAGCTCCTTGACCACAGACGCAGGTCTTTCAACCACTTCGCCTGCTGCAATCATATTGAAAACACTAGGATCAAGTAAATTGATTTTTGCCATAATTAATTTCCGTTGAGTCGTTTGTTTATGTCTGCAAGGATTGTAAGTGCTTGCAAGGGTGTAAGTGAGTCCACGTTGAGGGCTTTGATTTCTTCCTCAATCTTTGATGACGGAGTGTCAAACAAACTCACTTGAGCGGTTTTGGTTGATTTTGTTGATGACAACATAACAGAGTTTGTGTCTCTATTTTTTGCATCTTCTTCAAGAGATGCCATAATGCGTTTTGCGTGGTCAACGACAGGTTTCAAAACACCTGCCAGCGATGCCACCTCGATGCCGAAACTTCTGCTTGCGCCTCCCCTTGCGATTTTGTGCAAGAAAATGATTGTGTCATTATGCTCACTTACAAGAACTCTATAATTCTTAACACCCTCAAGGTCTTCAAGTTCAGTAAGTTCATGGAAGTGAGTTGCAAAAAGTGTCTTTGCCTTCACGTTTTTCGTGATATATTCAAGGACAGCCCATGCAATGCTGAGGCCGTCAAAGGTTGAAGTTCCTCTGCCAATTTCGTCAAGAATAAGCAAGCTTGATGAGGTTGCGTAGTTCAAAATGGTTGCAACTTCAATCATTTCAACCATAAAGGTACTTTGACCGCCACTGAGGTCATCACTTGCGCCGATACGAGTGAAAATACGGTCGGTAAGCGCGATTTCTGCAGAGTCCGCAGGAACAAAACAACCGATATGCGCCATAAGCACAATAAGTGCAACTTGACGCATATAGGTGCTCTTGCCTGCCATATTAGGTCCGGTTATGACCATTGTGCGGTTGTCAGCACTGTCAAGAAGTGTATCATTTGGCACGTATGAGCCCTTGTCTACCAAGGTTTCAACAACGGGGTGTCTTCCACCTATGATTTTGACTGCCTTTGTTTTTTTGCTTATTTCAGGTTTTACAAATCTTTGCGACACTGACACCACTGCAAAGGACAATATTGCATCAAGGCAAGCAATTGCACGAGCAGTACGTTGTAGATTTTGAAGTTCACTGAACAACATCTCTTTCAACTCAGCAAAGATTTTCTCTTCAAGTGCCGTTGCGTTGCTTTCTGCTGAAAGCACCTTCTCTTCAATTTGCTTGAGTTCATCGGTGATATATCTTTCTCCACCAACAAGGGTTTGCTTTCTTTGATAGCGATAAGGCACTTTTTCTACAAAGGATTTTGACACCTCAATATAATAGCCAAACACTTTGTTGTAGCCAACTTTTAGGGTTTTGATGCCAGTTTCTTCCTTTTCACGAAGTTCCAGTTCCTCAAGCCAAGCCTTTGCGGTTTGGTTTATATTGCGATATTCATCAAGTTGTTGGTCATATCCTTTGCGTATATATCCACCCAGCCTGTATGACAGCAGTTTTTGCTCGTCAAGTGCGGACAAGACCACTGCTGCTATGTGCGGAAGTGCCGTCATTGTTTGGTTGATGGATTTCAAAAGTGATGACTTCTTTCCCTTCAATGTTTCCTTCAAATCAGGCACAACTGCAAGAGTTTCTGCAATTGAATACACATCTTTTGGTGTCGCCATTCCATATGCAAGACGACCTGCAAGACGTTCAAGGTCACGAGCAGATGAAAGTGCTGACAAAAGTTTATCTCTTGAAATCTTGTCAAGGACAAGTTCCTCCACAGCATCAAGGCGTTGATTTATTTTGTCGGGGTCTTGAAGGGGTTGCTCAATATATCTCTTAATAGTTCTAGCACCCATAGCAGTCTTTGTTTTGTCGAGGACTGCAAGCAGTGAGCCTTGACGCTTTCCATCGCGTGCGCGCGAGACGAGCTCAAGATTCCTTCTTGTTGCACCGTCAAGGATCATAAATGACTTGTCGCGAAGAAGTGTGATTGTATCAATTTGGCTTAGTGCTCTCTTTTGGGTTTGTTCAAGATATTCCATCAAACCGCCCGCAGCACATACTGCAAGACGCTTGTCTTCACATTCAAAAGGTTGCAATGTTGCCACTTTTAGTGCTGAGCAAAGCTTCTTTGTTGCAGTGGCATAGCCATATGCATAGTTGTGATAACACTTGGGACGTTTTTCGTTGACAATGAAGTAATTGACGCTCAAATACTTTGAGGTGAAAGCCTCGTTTGACAAAATTTCACTAGGGTGAATTGCACTGAGCAAATCGCCAAGCCGTGCATCCGCATCTTTTCCATCATATTCAAAAACGTTGAATTCACCGGTGCTTATGTCTGCCCAAGCAAGACCGAAGCCGTTGCCTTCTGCATACACAGAAGCCAAATAGTTTGATGACTTTTCGTCAAGGATTTCCTCTTCCATAACCGTGCCGGGAGAAACCACTCTAACAACGTCACGGTCAAGCATGCCTGTGGCTGTTGAAGGGTCGTTGAGTTGCTCGCATATTGCAACACGTTGACCGGCTTCAATAAGCTTTCTTATGTAAGTGTCAACAGCATGATAAGGCACACCGCACATGGGTGCTCTTTCTTCAAGACCGCAGTTTCTGCCGGTAAGGGTCAAATCGAGGATTCTTGATGCAATCTCTGCATCCTTGAAAAACATCTCGTAAAAGTCACCCAATCTGAAAAACAGCAAGCAGTCAGGATAGTTTTCCTTCATTGCGAAATATTTTCGCATCATAGGGGAAAGTTTACTAACGTCGATTTCCATATTTCACCTATATTGTGTGCCCGAACAGAGATGCTGAACGGGATTCGGTTATCATAACCTTTTTGAATTCGCCGATGTCATTTGCAGTGCCGTCAAAAGTGACAAGACGACCACTTTCGGTGCGTCCGCACACCATATTTTCGTGTTTTGGCGCAAGGTCTTCAACCAACACTTCGTACACTCCGCCGATATATTCAGCAGAAAGTTCCTTTGTTATTGAGTTTTGCAGTTTGATAAGTTCACCAATTCTGCGCTTTTTGATATCATAAGGGATTTGCTCCATCTTCGCTGCAGGAGTGCCCTTTCTAGGTGAATAAATAAATGTAAATGCGTTTGAATAGCGCACCCTTCTCACCATATCCATTGTGTCTTCAAAGTCTTCTTCGGTTTCTGTGGGGAAACCAACCATAATATCGGTGGTTATGCCGATGTCAGGCATCTTTGAACGGAGCATTTCAATCAGTGAATAATAGTGGTCGCGGTCATAGCGTCTGTTCATATCACGAAGGACCTTTGTAGAGCCACTTTGTATGGGAAGATGGATGTTTGAGCAAATCTTGCTTGATCCTGCCATAACGTCTGCCACCGCTTCACTTAAATCCTTGGGATGAGAGGTCATAAATCTCACACGGAACTTCCCTTCAATCTTGTCAATTTCGTTAAGAAGTGATGCAAAATTCACGCCGTCAAGGTGCAAATCGTTGCCGTATGAATTGACGTTTTGACCGAGCAAAGTGATTTCCTTATATCCTTCATCAACGCATCTCTTGACTTCGTCAAGAACAGCGTTCATATCTCTTGAAACTTCTCTGCCTCTAACGTATGGCACAATGCAGTATGAGCAGAAATTGTTGCAACCATAAATGATGTTGACCCAGGCATTTGGGAAAGATGTTCTTGCAACTGCAAGTTGCTCGTCAAGTTCAAGATAGTTGGCTGGCTCTTCTACGTTGAAACAACGATATTTCTTGTCATTTTTGCGTCTAGTTGCACGCTTTTCAATGACCTTTCTCACTTCGCTT
Source organism: uncultured Clostridia bacterium (assembly GCA_937885645.1). Classification (GTDB taxonomy): domain Bacteria; phylum Bacillota; class Clostridia; order Christensenellales; family CAG-917; genus RGIG4097. Next base: position 140,960 of record CALABJ010000013.1, read on the forward strand.
TCAAGGACATCAAGGTTTCTTGTGCCAAGCACGATATCCACATAAGGATACCTTTCCTTTATCATATCAGCCACGCCGGGTTGAGCAGGCATACAACCAATGACCACAATGATCATATCGGGGTTTTGTTTCTTCTCTGCTTTGACAACGCCGATATTGCCGAGAGCACGTCTTTCGGCAGTGTCACGGATACAACAAGTGTTGAACACCAAAACGTCTGCGATTTCTTCTTCACCGCAGAGTGTATAGCCCATATTTTCAAGGACGCCAGCAACCTTTTCAGATTCGTGAACGTTCATTTGGCATCCGTATGTGACGACTTTGTATTTCATAAATTCCTTTGGGCGCAAATGTGCATACGTGCGCACGTTAAAGTTTCTTGAATAAACATTATACATAAAAATAGGCGAGATGACAACACTAATTTGTATGAAAAAGCCAAGATATTTGCTTAAAAGAACAAAATTCTCAATCTTTTTTAGCCCATTGCCTATAATATTTGGCATTATGCTGTTGATTTTAGCATCATCACTTGTTGCTTTCAGCCTTTGGGCGGACAGTTTTCAAGTTGATGAAGATCTTTTGCCTATGGCAAAAAACCTGCCTGTTTTCTATGACATAAACGGCAACAAAATGGACTATATAAGCGACAACTATATATCCCCAGACGATATCCCTACCAACTTGAAAAACGCTTTTGTTGCCCTTGAAGACAAGCGATTTTATAGTCATAGCGGTTATGACCCTTATAGAATAGTTGGTGCGGTTGTAAGAAACATAAAAAGTGGCGGAGCCGTTGAAGGCGCGTCAACAATCACACAACAACTTGTGAAAAACACCCACTTGACTTTTGAAAAAACAATAACTAGAAAATTAAAGGAAATTGCCCTTGCCACTAAAATTGAGGAAAAATATTCAAAAGATGAAATCTTTTCAATGTATTTGTCTGTCATTTATTTTGGTGGTGGTGCATATGGCATTAAATCCGCTTCAAAACTCTATTTTGACAAGGCAGTGGAAGACCTGACTCTAAGTGAGTGCGCAACTCTTGCGGGAATCATCAAAAGCCCTACAAAATACTCACCTACCAAGCAACCCGAAAATTCCAAAGTAAGACGAAATCTAGTTCTTGATGTTATGCACAAACAAGGCTATATTGACGATGCTCAACTAGAAAAATCCAAAAGTGAGCCTCTTGTCACTTCAACTCCTAAAAAATCAAGCACATCAAAATTTTTCATTGATATGGTCATCAATCAAGTTTGCGAAACTCTCAATATAACCAAATATCAACTTGACAATTCAGGGCTGACTATACACACTACTTTTGATCATAATATTCAAAGAATATTAACAGAAAACAGCGATCTAACCAGCAATTTTTCAAATTCCAACGTGGACAACTCCTCTATCGTTCTGGACAACGACACAGGATACGTCCTCGCATATCATTCATCGCTAGACTACGAAGTCTTTCGCCAACTAGGCTCAACGATAAAACCTATCGTTGTATACGCTCCTGCCCTAGAGGCAGGTTTGGTAAGCCTTGCCACACCAATTAATGACGAGCAAATCAGTTTTGGGGGTTGGGCGCCTAAAAACTATGGGGGTAAATATTTTGGGATAATCACTCCAAGAGACGCCATCAAGACGTCTTCAAACACTGTTGCTGTCAAGGTTGCATCATATCTTGGCGAAAGCAAACTTGTTGAATATGGCAGAAATTTCAATTTGACCTTGACTGACAAAGACAAAAACCTGACAACTGCACTTGGCGCAACTGAAAAAGGACAAAGTCCTTTGCGACTTGCATCAGCCTATTCAACGTTTGCAAATGAAGGGCAAATTGTCACGCCAACATTTATTCGCACTATTATCGATAAGGATAGAAAAATCTGGTCTCATGAAACCGAAAAAAAGCCAATTATCTCAACAGAGACATCCTATCTCATTGCAGACTGCTTGTATGACACGGTAGTGGACGGCACTGCAAGAAGTTTATCTTCTCTACCTTTCAAGGTCGCAGCAAAAACAGGCACGGTAAGTGATGACAAAAGCGGGCAAAACTCCGATGCATGGTGCGTCAGTTTCAACAAAAAATATACTCTTGCAGTGTGGCATGGTGACTCAAATGAAACGGGTGGAGGACACCCAACAAAACACGCTTCAAACCTATGGAAAGACTTGCATCAAACAACTGAAAAAACTGACTTTTATCAAGAAATAGAAAAACCCGATTCAATCATTTCTCTTCCTATTGACACATACTCAACAGAAGAAAATATGCAGGTGACACTTGCCACTCCATCCACTCCATCAAAATATATAAGTAATGAACTTTTTCCAGCATCTAACAAAATCAATTTTGGGAAATCGATGTTTGATAACTGCGAAATTGACTTTGATATTTCAATCAAAAATGGTTTGAATCCAATGGTCATTATTTCATTTGACACCAAGGAAATCTATCAATATTCGCTGACTAGAAAGGACGTTTTTGGAGAGAAAGTAATCTACTCATCAACCGGCAAAACAGATGTGCAATTAAGTGACAACCCCATATCTTTTGGTCTGCCGATAACCTATACCCTTGATATATTTGTCTCAAACGGCAACGAAAGAATACTTGTTGGTACATGCACCAAAACGATAATGTTTTGAGTCAATTATTAGTTATTTTTGAAATAAAAAAATGGCAACGCTTGTTGCCATTTTCATTTTCATATTTTGCTTCAAAACTAGATGATTTCCACGTTTTCAATTGCCTTCTTCATCAATTCCTCACCAACTTCCCACATTGCTTGCTCTGCCTTTTCAACAACTGCGAGACGAGGTTTGATGGCAGGTGACTTGGGCAAGAAAACGGTGCAACAATCTTCGTAAGGAAGGATTGATGTTTCAAATGTGCCAATTTTCTTAGCAAGAGTCATAATGTCTTCTTTGTCAAAGCCAATAAGAGGACGGAAAATGGGCAAATCTGTGGTTGCACCGGTGCAAGTCATGCTTTCAACTGTTTGCGAAGCAACTTGACCGAGGCTTTCACCTGTCACAATAGACTTGCAATCCTCTTTTGCTGCAAGAATTGTGGCAATGCGCATCATATATCTGCGCATAATGGTGATCATAAACTCACTGGGGCAAGATTTGTGGATTTCCATTTGAATATCTGTGAAAGGAACAACGTAAAGTTTGATCTTTCCTGCATACTTTTCCATTATTTCCTTAAGTTCGATGACCTTTTCCTTTGCCTTGTCTGAAGTGTAAGGAGGTGAGGCAAAGTGGACTGCAAAGAGTTTCATGCCACGTTTTGCCATCATATATCCTGCAACGGGGCTGTCAATGCCACCGCTCAAAAGCATCATACCCTTTCCACTGCAACCGACGGGCAAACCACCTGCACCCATAAACACCTTTGAATAAACGTAAGAATAACCGTTTTCACGCATATCCACCATAAATTCATAGTCGTGCTTTTCAAGCGACACCTTAAAGCGCACGGTGGCAAGAATGACGCCTGCAAGTTCCCCTGCGATTTCGTATGACTTCATAGGGATACGCTTGTCTGCGCGCTTTACAGTCACTCTGAAGGTAGGATTAAGGATTGTGTTTTCTTCATTGATTTCTTTTGCAAGTGCTTTAAGAGACTCCTTGACTTCTGTGAAGTCACCCTCAAAGTTTGTAGGAACTTTTGTTGCGTATGAAAGTGAGTAAATGCCAAAGACGCACTTCAAACGTTCCATAATTTCATATCCGTCATCCTCTAAAAAGTCTTCAATGAAATATCTGCCTTGAGTGCGGACAAACTTATAGTCATAGTCTTCAAGAGCTACCTTAATGTTCTTGATGAGCAAACTTTCAAAATAATCTCTGTTTTTTCCTTTAAGGAAAATTTCGCCGTATCTTATGATAATTACGTTGTTCATATATTCTCCATTGTGGACTTTATCCCAAAGGGATAAATGTTATTTTCTTGCGTATTCTTTCAGTGTTTTCATTTCTTCGGCAATCTTGTCAACAACAAAATCAACTTCATCTATATCGTTGAAATTGCCAATGCTGAATCTCACAATGCCATCTCTATGTAGTTCGTCAAGATTAAGCAGTTTTTTGAATCTACTTTCGTGATGTGAACTGCATGCCGATCCGATTCCAACCAAAATGCCGTGTTTTTCAAGGGAGTGCAAAAGCACCTCGCCTCTTATAGTTTCAAAAGCAACCGTCAAAATGTTAGGCACACCATTTTCAGCGGGAGAAATGACAGTCGTATCAGGCAACACTGTCAACAATTTTTGTTTGAAGTATTCCATAAATTGTGATTTTTTGGAATAATTTTCTTCAAAATTCACTTGATTTTGCTTGACTGCCTCTTCAAATGCGCAAATCATAGGCATATTCTCTGTGCCAGAGCGCATTCCACTTTCTTGACCACCACCATACAAAAGAGGCTTTATTGAAGTTCCTTTTTTCACGTAAAGTGCGCCAATACCTTTAAGTCCGTGAATTTTGTGAGCAGAAATTGAATAGAGATCAACGCCCAAAGTGCGGAGATTGACCTTTGTCTTGCCAAGGGCTTGCACGCCGTCACTGTGGAATATTGCCTTGGGTGCTTTGCTCTTCACAATTTTGACAAGTTTTGCTATATCGTTGATTGCACCAGTTTCATTGCTGACGTGCATTATTGACACAAAACTGACGTCGGGGGTGACAAGTTTTGAAAATTCTTCAACGTTTATGCTTCCATCGGGATTGATAGGAGCAAAACACACGTCAAATCCTTGCATTTGAAGTTCTTTTGCAGGATTGACCACTGCATCGTGTTCACCCTCACCAACGATGATACGGCTTCCCTTTGCCTTTTTAGTGGCAAAAATTGCCCAGTTGTCACTTTCGGTGCCACCAGAAGTAAAATATAGCGTGTCACATTCAGGTGCATGCAATGCTTTCAAAATGGTTTTCTTTGCACTTTTGATTGCGCTTGCGCCGTCAACTGCTTGTTTATAAAGTGCAGACGGATTGAAATAGGCCTTTTGACACTCCACGTATCTTTCAATTACCTCATCATAGGGCTTTGTGGTTGCCGCATTGTCAAGATAAATCAAGTCAAAATCTGTCATATTCGTTGCGTACAACCTCCTTTTTCAATGTTTCTTTCAAAAATGCATTCATATAGTCATCGGGCAAAAACAAAACTCTTTCCTTTTTGCCGTCAAGGTTAAATACAAGTGCCTTGACACCAACTTCGTTGGTGTTTGGGCACATAATATAGTCGCTTTCAACCGTCAAATCATCAAAATCGCCGTATTCAACAACATCGTCAAGAAAGATTTCAATCTTTCTTTCAGTACGAGCAATAACTGTTGTCACTGAAAAAATCAGTCTATTGGTGTTGCAGCCATATTCGTATGATTTGATTGTTTTGTTGTAGCTTACAGTGAGATAGGTGCCTAGTGCAAGAAGAATTCCTACGCCGATAAATGCGTAATAACTGACCGCAGTTGCAACAATGATAAGACCTATGCCAAGAAGCGTAAACAAAACCCCTGCAATTTGCTTTTTTCTTGCAGATTTTGACAATGGGTTTTCTATATTTTGGACGTACAGGTCTGTCATTACTTCACCTTGTAGTAGTCGTTTTTCTTCACTTTCACAGAGATTTTTCCAAAGGAAACTTCTCCCTCGCGATTATTTGCCTTGACAAGTTTGCCTTTTTTGCCAAGAGATTTCACCCAAACGTTGTCACCGATCTTGATTTCACCGGGGATTTCTTGGTCTTCGACCACGCTTTCTTTGTCGTATTCGGCAGACATTGTTTCAAGCTTTTTCTTCAACTTGTGTGCTTCAAACAAATCTGCAGGTGCAATTTCTTCCTCAGGCTTTGCAAGAATTTCTTTCAGAGATGCAATGATATCGTTTGCCTCTTCCATTGAGTTTTCAATGAGATTCTTTGTGCCTTTACGGATTGTTTCATCAAGTTTTTCTCTCTTTTGAGCGATGACTGCCTTTTCCTTTTCAGCATCAATGAGGGCCTCTCTTGCCTTAGCGCGGTCAAGACTTGCATCTGTGACCAATTGTTGAGCCTTTCTGCGAGTTTCTTCGGCAGCATTGAGAACTTCATCGAATCTGCGTTTTTCAGGGGATACTTTGTTTTTGGCGCGGTTGATGATTTCATCATCAAGACCAAGTTTTTTTGCTATGTCAAGTGCATTTGAGCAACCAATTGCTCCCATAACCAATTTATACGTGGGTGACAACGTTTCAACGTTGAACTCCATTGATGCACAAACCACACCTTTGGTGACAAGAGCAAATTCCTTCAAATCATTGAAGTGTGACGTGACAAGTGCCTTTGCTCCAACCGAGATTATTCTTTCACTTATGCTGACGGCAAGAGCTGCTCCTTCACCTGGGTCAGTGCCTGCCCCCAATTCGTCAAACAAAACCAGTGACTTGTCTGTGATTTTGTCAAGGATTTCAATGATTGTTTTGATGTGTCCTGAGAAAGTTGACAAACTTTGCTCGATGCTTTGTTCGTCACCTATATCACAGTACACCCCGTCAAAAATTGCAAGGTCTGCGGACTTTGCAGGCACGTACATGCCTGTCATGGCAAGCAAAACAAACAACCCAACCAACTTCAACGTGACAGTCTTTCCGCCTGTATTAGGGCCAGTAATGAGAATCATCTTGTCTTCACTGTTCATCGAAAGTGAAACGGGCACAACCTTTTTGCCGTCAATGAGAGGATGTCTGCCTGCATTTATGCGGACAACACCTTTGGTGTTGACGTTGGGCCTACTTGCCTTCCACTCTCTGCCAAGAAGTGCCTTTGCAAAGATGACGTCCATATCGGTTATGGTTTCGTATGCAATACGAAGTCTATCTTCGCAACCTTGAATTGACATTGAGAAATTGCGTAAAATCCTTTCGATTTCAACTTGTTCTTCAACCTTTGCAGTGCGGAGGTCGTTGTTGAGTTCCACAATTGCCATAGGCTCAACGAACAACGTTGATCCGGATGCAGATTGGTCGTGGATGAGCCCTTGAATTGTTCCCTTGCACTCGCTTTTCAAAGGAATGACGTATCTATCACCGCGGACGGTGATGATGTTGTCTTGCAAATACTTTTGATAGGTTGATGAAGTGATATAACTTTGCAGTTTTGTCTTTACGTTGTCGTTGAGTTTGCGTATGCGGATACGTATGGAGCGCAGTTCCGCAGAAGCATTGTCCGAAACTTCAGTTTCAGAAATAAATGAGTCAAAAATGCGGTTTTCAAGGTCAATATTGTCGTAAAGACACTGAACCATTGAAGTCAAAATAGGCACTCCATTGACTGTGTAGATTGACTTTTTCAGTCTTCTAGACACCCTAAGGGTTCTGCCAACTTTCAAAATATCGGTGATTGACAAAACCGCTCCCTTTGCGGCTCTATGAAGTGCTTCATCAATGTCATCCACTGAAAAAGACGGATTTACGGAAAAATCAAACAAAGTTCTATCCGCTTCGTCAGTTTCATCCAGTGCATGAACTGCTCCTTCATAGTCTTCAAAAGGAGTGAGATTTCTTGCTTTGACCTTGCCTCCCTGTGATTGCGCATGGGAAGCAAGTTCTTCAAGAATTTTGTCATATTCAAGGGTTTTCAGGCTCTTGACGTCAAACATAGTTTGTTATCCTCTGATTTTTGCTCCAAATTTACGTTTCAAGATTGACAAAATCTTTGCCATTTCTTGTGAAATATCGTCGTCTTTCAATGTGCCATCAAGTGATGAGAAAGTGAAAGACAACGCCACACTCTTCTTATCCTTGCCGATTGCTTCACTTCTATATGTGTCAAATGCAGTTGATGAAATGAGATATTTGATCTTTCCGCCACGGATTGCATCCAACATATCGCCCACGGCAACTTCTTCTGCAACAACCACAGCAAGGTCTCTTTCCACTGCGGGGAATTTTGAGAATGCTTGGAACTTTTTGCCACCTTTGACAAAGTCAAAGAGTTTATCGATGGAGATCTCTGCCACGTACAGTCTGTTGTCAACTCCGTAGAATTTTGCGCTGTCGGGGTGGATTTCGCCAAGATAGCCCACGTTTTCGCCTGCGATAAAAAGTTCTGCACTTCTGCCGGGGTGCAAGAAGTTGATGTTTGCCTTCACGTACTTGCCTTCAACGCCAAGTCCTGCAAGAAGTTCTTCGATGACACCCTTCAATGTGAAGAAATCAACGGAAGGACCATACATGCCAACTGCCAACTTTTCTTCCTCGTAAGGAAGTTCTGTGAGAGGCAGTGACTTAGGAAGATACACGCTTGACACTTCAAAGAGTGCTGCTTCTTTGTTGAAGTGCGTCACGTTAAAGGACAAGGTTTCACACATTGTGTGTGTGAGAGTTGTTCTCATAACACTGAGTGCTTCGCCAAGAGGATTGACAAGGGTGATAAATTCTCTGCGCTTGTCATCTTCGTCAAGACGGAGTGCATCTGCAAACTTGGGTGATGTAAATGAATATGAGATTGCCTCATTAAGGCCAAGTGATGCGAGAATATCTTTGACTTTGTCAACAAACAAAATCTTTTCGCTCTTTCCGCCTCTTGTCAGTCTTGAGTGTGCAAAGAGTGTGGGCTTGACGTGTGAGTAGCCGTACACTCTAATGAATTCTTCTGCTATGTCGTTGACGCCAACAACGTCTTCTCTGTCTTCTTTGACGTGTGCAGTCAATGATTTCACGTTGTCATCACAGGTGATGCCCAGTCTTTCAAGGATTGCGATGAGAGTCTTTTTGGGCACTTTGCAACCAACAATCTTTTCAATTTGTTTGGTTGTGAAAGTGATATCACGGGTGGTTGCATAATCAACCTTTTCGTCAATGATTCCGCTGACGATTTCACCGTATCCGCCTTGTGCGATAAGTGTAAGTGCACGCTTGATGCCATATTCTTGTGAGGCAAAGTCGATGCCCTTTTCAAACCTAGCGGAACTATCACTGCGGAGTGCAAGTGCACGAGAGGTCTTTCTCACGCTATCACGAGCAAACTTTGCAGATTCAAACACGATTGTTGTTGTGTCGTCTTTGACACCACTATTTTCACCGCCCATAACACCTGCCACTGCCACAGGACGATTTGCGTCAGCAATAACAAGCATATTTTCATTGAGGACGTTCTTTTTGCCGTCAAGAGTAACGATTTCTTCGCCATTTTCCGCATTTCTAACAACGATTGCATTGCCACCGAGGTCACGGAGGTCAAATGCATGCATAGGTTGACCGATTTCAGTGAGTACATAGTTGGTGATGTCCACAATATTGTTGATAGGACGGATGCCCACTGCGTGAAGTCTTTGCCTAATCTTGTATTCAGAGGGGCAAGCCTTTACGTTTTTCACTGCGCTTGCCATATATCTAGGACAAAGAGTATTGTTTTTCACCTCAACAGACACAAAGTCCTTAACGTCGCCTTCAACTGTTTCGTAGGCGATTTCAGGCTCACGGCAAGTAGTTTTCAGTGCAACTGCCACTTCCTTTGCCAGTTTATAAATGCTGTTGCAGTCAGGACGATTGGCTGTGACGCCAACGTCAAGGATGACGTCATCAAAGCCGAGGGCTTTAAGTGCATCAACTCCAAGAGTTGTGCCTTCGGGGAAACGGATAATGTCATCCTTTGATTGTCCTACGACGTCATCAACTGTTGCGCCGATTTCATCAAGTCCGCAAAGCATACCCTCACTGGTGACACCACGAAGTTGACCTTTCACAATTTGATGTCCATCTGCAAGCACTGCTCCGTCAAGAGCCACTGCAATTGTTTCACCGCCAACAACGGGCACATTGGTGACAACTTGAATTTTGCCACTGCCGATATCGATTTGAGTCACGCGAAGTCTGTCTGCATTAGGGTGTTTTTCGACTTCCACAATTTTGCCGACCACAACTTTTGATGCGCTCTTTTCTTGATATATGATTTCTTCAACCTCAAAGCCGATTGCAACAAGTTTTTTTGCAAGAACTTCAGGTGAAACGTTGATATCTACGTAATCTTTAAGCCAGGAAATAGGTGCTAACATTTTCAACCCTCCTTAGTCATTGAATTGATTGAGGAATCTCACGTCGTTTTCATAGAAAAGCTTGATGTTGGGGATTCCGTACTTGATCATAGCGATACGCTCAATGCCGAAGCCGAAAGCAAAACCGCTATACTTCTTGCTGTCAATGCCACACATATCAAGGACTGCAGGGTTGACTATGCCTGCGCCAAGGATTTCCATCCAGCCAGTGCCCTTGCAGAGTTTGCAACCCTTGCCATGACACATTGAGCAAGTGACGTCAACCTCAACTGAAGGCTCGGTGAAAGGAAAATATGAAGGACGAAGTCTGACCTTGGTGTCTTCACTGAACATCTTTTGAGCAAAAGTAAGCAAGCAACCGGTGAGATCACCTATGGTGATATGTTCATCAATTGCAAGACCTTCCATTTGGTGGAAGACGGGGCTGTGTGATGCGTCATCGTCGCTTCTAAACACCTTGCCGGGGCTGAGCACTCTGATGGGAGGTTGTTTTTCAAGCATAATTCTTGCTTGAATTGCAGAAGTTTGTGTGCGAAGCACAATGTCATCTGCGCAGTAGAAAGTGTCTTGCATATCACGTGCGGGGTGATCCTTGGGGACGTTCAAAAGTTGGAAGTTGAAAAGGTCTGTTTCAATTTCAGGACCTTCTTGAACTGAAAAGCCCATTTGAAGGAAAATATCTTCAATTTCGTTTTTGATTTTTGTGATAGGGTGCAATGTGCCAGTCTTCTTGAAGCTTGCGGGGAAAGTGACGTCCACTGCTTCTGCTTTGAGGCGGGCTTGCTTTTCCATTTCTGCAACGGCCTTGATTTTGCTGTCAAGTGCGCCCTCGATTGCAAAGCGAACTTCATTGACAAGTTTGCCCATTGCAGGTTTTTCTTCCTTGGGGACTGAGGCAAGACCTCTCATAATAGCGGTCATTTCGCCACTCTTTCCAAGAAAACGGACTCTAACGTCATTGAGTTCAGCAGTGGTATTTGCCTTTTCAATGGCATCAAGAGCGGATGCTTTCAAAAGTTCCATTTGTTCTTTCATAAAAACTCCTATGCTAGCGGGAGCGCATACGTACGCTCACGGAATAATACTTATATTAATATAACAATTTGAGTTTATTTCGTCAACAAATACAGCCTAAATACACAAAAAACCGCTTAAAAAGCGGATTTTTTAAGCAAAAAAGTACAACTGCCTTTGCCTGTTATCAATGAAAGGAATTTTTCATATAATGAAAAGATGGCAAAACTCAAAAAAATATTCAAACCAAAAGCACTGCGCGTTACCACTGCAATTTTAATATTTGTTGGGGTTTTTGTCATTTCTACAACGTATTTTCGCAACAATGTCGTACCCATCGTAATTGAAAGCTCTGAGGCACAAGTGCGAGCAATCGGCACAAATGCAGTAAACCTTGCAGCCACCACCGTTTTGCAAGAAAAGATAACCTATGAAGACCTTTTCACCGTAATTAAAAATGAAAATGGTGACGTTGAGATGATACAAGCCAATTCTCCACGAATAAATGCTATCGCACGACAAATAGCCAATCTTGCCCAAGCAAATTTAGACGATTTAGGGGTGCAAAATTTGGATATTGCCTTTGGCACTTTCACAGGACTTGCTCTTCTCACAGGTTTTGGACCCGACGTAAGCATCAAAATTATGCCAATCGGCACAGCAAACTGCGATTTTGTGTCATCATTCGTGTCCGCAGGGATAAATCAAACAGTGCATCGCATTTACATTGACGTCTATGCTGACATAAACGTCATCACTCCTATTGCTGACCCCACAATAAGTGTAAAAGCAGAAGTTTTGGTTTGTGAAAATTTGATTGTTGGAAAAATTCCAGACACTTATCTCACGATGGGAAATACACTAGACATCTTTGATTTGTCACCTGACGAATAAAAAATATAAAAAATATATGAAAAATATGTAAGATTTTATGCAATAAATCGCATAAAACATCAAAGCAACTGGAATTTTGTACAATTTATACTTTTTTGCTTTTTGACTTGAATATCAATGCAAAGAAGAATCCAAACAAGATGACAGATGAAAGCCCTGCAGAAACCGCGGACAATCCTCCTTTGATTGCTCCCAAAATGCCCTCTTCTTTCGCTCCTTCCAGTGCGCCCTTTGCAAGATTGCTTCCAAAACCCATGATGGGCACAGTCACGCCTGCCCCTGCAAACTCCTCCATATACTTAAATGCACCTGTGATTTCAAGAAGAACTCCCAGGAGTAAGAAGGTGACAAGGATACGTGCAGACGACATACTCGTTTTGTTGATAAGGATTTGACCTACAACACAAACCGCACCGCCAACTGCAAAAACTTTAAGATAGCTCAAAAAATAGTCCATATATGCTGATTCCAAGGGTTTTGGCAAATTTTCTAAAAAATTCGCTCAAAATTCTATTTTAATTCTATATTTTATTGTTTTTTAGAATACTTTTCTTTGATTTTCTCGGTTTCAACCACAAATGCGTGGGCAATTCCAGGAATCGTTTCCTTTTGCAACGGAGTGTCTTTGTTGAGGAGTGCACCCGTCGGAACAACCAAAATTCTATTTAGTGCCCCGTTTTCTAGTTTGCTCAAAATATAGCCGTTGAAAACAGTGCTGATGCACCCTGCCCCCGATCCACCTTGAAATGTTTGTTGCTCAGGTTTGAAATAGCTTGCCCCTGTGTCCATATAGGTGTCAGACAAATCAATCCCTTCCTTTGAAAGGATATATTCAAGCAATTCTTTGCCATATCTTCCAAGGTCACCAGTGAAAATCGCATCGTAATAGTCGATTTTACGGTCAAAATCCCCAAGATGACGGATTATTGTGTCCGCAGCGGCAGGTGCCATTGCTGCCCCCATATTGCTTTCATCGTCAATTCCTAGGTCAATGACACGTCCTATTGTGCCCTCAACAACCTTTGCAACATGATTTTTCTCATATTTTACACGTGCAACTGCGGTGTCAAGGATGAATTTTCGGTCCTTTTCGTTCATATCTTCAATGACTTGGTCACTTTTCACCAAATTATCTTCAAAATCAGGCTTTTTCTTTGACAAAACACAAGCACCTGCACCAGTCACAGTCCATTGTGCGGTGGGTGTACGTTGATTGCCTAGCTCCAATGGATAACGATATTGCCTTTCTGCAGAGGAAAAGTGACTTGAAGTTGAACATGTGACTATATCCGCAAATCCACCGTCAATCAGCATACTTCCAACTAAAACGCACTCACCAAAGGTGGAACAAGCATTGTACAAACCTAAAAACGAGGTTGGAAAGTTTCTTGCGGCAAGACTTGACGCACTAAGCTCGTTGAGAAGGTCACCAGCAAGCATAATATCCACGTCATCCCGTGTCAAATTAGCCTTTGCGATTGCACCACTTATTGCTTCACGATGCATTTTGCACTCGGCTTTTTCATAGGATTTTTCGCCCCAGAGGTCATTTTTCAGCACTAAATCAAAGTTGCCAGAAAAGTTTCCGTCTTCTTCCTTTTTTCCTACAATTGTGTATCCGCTTTTGAAATACACCCCGTTAGATAATCTAAAACTGCCTTTTCTTATCTTCATAGAAACAATCCTATAATGCCAACCAAGACACTTGAAACAACGCCAAATACGATGATAGGTCCTGCAATGACAAACATCTTTGCACAGACGCCGAAGAACACGCCTTCACGATTGTATTCCATTGCCGGGGATACAACCGAATTGGCAAATCCTGTTATTGGCACGATTGAGCCGGCGCCGGCAAAATGCCCAATTTTGTCATAGACACCAATTGCGGTCAAAAAAGCACCGAGGAAAATCATTGAAATTGACACCCAACTGCCAACGTCTTGCTTTGCCATATCAGGTGCAATAAGTTTTATGATATCCTTCACACCCTCACCTATTGAACAAATGATTCCGCCAACTACGAATGCTGCAATCAAACTTCGCATCATAGGTGATTTTGGTGCGGTTTTCTTGACGTGTTCTTGATAAATTTCTCTTTCAATCATATTCTTTTCCTAAAATTTCCTTTATTCCGTCCAGAAATATCTTGTCTTCAATTGGTCGCACGTCAATATCATCTGGCACTTTAAAATAAACTTCCTTGTCTTCAATATTTGCCATAGTAATATCCATACGCATATTGTTTACAACAAGACAATTTTTATTCAAAACCAACAAAGCAAAAAAAATAAAACCATCTCTATGAGATGGTTTCACTTATCATTTTTCGATTGATTATTTCAGTTTCTTTTCCATGATCATACGTTGGACACTCATGCCGTTGGCTTCATAAAAGGCCTTTGCGCCAGAATTAAATCCCCAAACGTTCAAGGTCAAATCGTCGCAGCCTGTTTCAATGGCATATTCTTCTGCGGTTTTGTGAAGCAGTTTTCCAATTCCGCCACTTCTTGCATTTTCGTCAACACAAAAGTCCTCAATCCAAAGGGTTTTGTGTTTTTTAAGAAGTCCATTTCCCTCAGTTTCTCTAAATTGACAAAAGATATAGCCATTGACGATGTCGTTTTCGTCGACTGAAACAAAAATCCTGCGCTTTTCATCCAGCAATATTGCCTCGACCTCTGCAAGACTAAATTTGCTTTCATCATCGCTGAAAAGGTCGGGTCTTCCGTTGTGGTGGATGACCTTGATTTGTTTCAGCAAATCAATTATGCGAGGAATATCTCGTTTTTCTGCAATTCGTATTTTCATTAAAACGCCCAGTTTCCGTCACGGAAAATTGCAACAGTCTTGCCGTCGCGAGTGATTGCGTCGATTGAAAGATCTTCACTGCCAATCATAAAGTCAACGTGAATCATTGAATCGTTGATGCCTTTTTCTGTGCATTCTTCAAGGGTGTACTTATCGTAATCCTTCAAGCAGTTGTTGAAACCTGCGCCGAGAGCCAAGTGACAGCATGCATTTTCATCAAAGAGCGTGTTGAAGAAAGTGATTTCACTGTTTCTGATAGGACTGTCGTAAGGCACGAGCGCGCACTCACCAAGATAGCCTGCGGTTTCATCCATTGAAATCATAGATTTCAAAAGATCTTCATTCCTTTCTGCATGGACTTCAACTGCCTTGCCGTTTTCAAATCTAATCCAGAAATTTTCAATGACTTCACCACGATATGACAAAGGACGAGTTGCAACAACCTTGCCTTCTGCCTTGCCTTTCATAGGTGATGTGAAAACTTCTTCACTGGGGATGTTAGGATTGAACGTGACGCCACTGAGAGTGTCTTCACATCCGCCACAGAAGATTCCGTCTTCAATAAGTCCAACGGTGAAATCCGTGCCGTTTGAGGACGTATAATGAAGTTCTGCAATGCCAAGATCGTTGAGATATTTGCATCTTGCTTGCAAATCTGCATTGTGATCTTCCCATGCCTTCACGGGATCATCGCCGTCTGCGCGTGAGGTGTAAAGGATTGCTTCCCAAAGTTTTTCCACTGCTTGATTGACTCTAAGACCGGGGAAAACCTTTTTTGCCCATGCCTCACCAGGGACTGCAGCGATACACCATTGATATCTGTTTTCCATTCTATCGCGGAAAGGTTTGATGATGGGATATCTTGCTTGTTGTGATTTGGCAAGTTTCACTTGGTCAATGCCTTTGAGTCCATCGGGATCGTCAGATTCAAGATGAATCATTGCAGGAAGTGTTGTTGCACGATGTTCCATTCGTTCAACTTCCCACTTTTCAACGGTTGACAAAGTCTTCATACTGCGATAGCGGTAATGAAGTTTTGCAAGGGGTTGATATGCCCATTCCACGATGACTTTGCCTGCGCCTGCTTTGTAGCACTCTTCAACCAACATTTTGACAAATTCAGGTTGATCGAGGTCAGCATTGATCATAACTTCTTGACCTTTTTGGATGTTGATGCCCTTTCTTGCAATAAGACGAGCATATTTTTGCATTGTAGTCTTTTTCATAATATAATCTCCTATGTGATAATTTTATATCACATATCCCATTTTGCCAACTGTTTTTTTGCCAACTTTTGGGTCAAAAAATCAAGTTTTATTTGGGAAAATAAAAAAGCACCAAAGGTGCTTTTCAATTATTGTTTGTCCTCTTCGACGTCACTTGCCACAAGATACCTTTGCTCTTTTTCATCTCTGACAAGTTCTTTCAATTCCTTTTTACGCTTGCGCTTGTCACTCATCATCAAAAACGGATATTTGATTCTTTCGGTTGTTTCAACGATTTTGGGAGTCGTCACGTCCTTAACGTGCTCTATTGTGCCACCTATTTTGTCGGTGACATCATCAAGTTTATGCTTTTTGTCGATCAACCAGTTTATCTTTTCCATGGTAGGTTGAATATAGTTTTCGTTGATAGGCTCGTAGTCCTTTTGAAATTCTTGAATTATGTATTTGATTCTGCGCTCGGCAACGATTGAAACGATCTCAAGCAACACCTGCAAAACCCACATAATTATCATAAGTGTTGCAAGAATAATCCTGATTCCGTTTACGCTATCAGCAGCAACGTAAATGCCGTACAGCATAACAACAAGAGTAAAACTCTTGATGACTATCTTCAACCATTTATAAACGTGTTTGACGGTTTTCTTTGCAGTCTTTGCAAGCTCCAACTTGTCCGCCACAAGCTCAAATACGTTGTATGCAACCAAAATAGCAAGAGAAAGACTGTTTGCCCACAAAATGCCAGTTTCAGTCACGATGGCATAAATAAAGTAGCCTGCCGAAATCAACAGCGTGGCAATGCGGAAAGCCAACGACGCCTTTTTGAAGTCGTCAACTGTTTTGTTTAGTGCATTTATAGTGTGACCGAACAAAAGTTTAACGTCTGGCATAAGTCACCTCTAAATCTTTCTAACAACATTATACCACACATTGAAAATCATCTCAACAGCTAAATATTGTCAATCGACATCGTTTACTTCGCTGCCGTCTTCGCCTATCTTTTTGTATCCCACCAAATTGTAGATGGATAGCCCCACCGCCAAAACCATAAATATCGCGCTGACAACCGCAGAAAGCAGGAACATTTCATGGTTTTCATTTCCACTATTCACCACAATCAATGCGTTTTGAAGCAATAATATGGAAACCAACATATCAATGAAATTGATGACTGAAATCTCTTTGAGCAAAAAATTATCTAAACGATTACGCTTTGCAAAATTGATTGAAGTTGTCACTGCTTTACAAACGGTGTACGCCGCCATGCCTATGGACAAAAACAAATCAAACTTGATTTCACGTTGGAAAAACACCATCATAGTCACAGGCACAACCAAAACCATGTTCATAATAAACAATAAAACTGAAGTGCCAAGAAATGTTTTCTTTCTAAGTTCGTTTTGCTGTTTTTCTTCCATTTTTCTAGACTTAATCTCAACAAGCGCAACCGAGCCACGTATGAGCGCCAACATCACGTAATAAGCACCAATCCCGCCATACCAGGCAGATCTATAATAAATGGACAATGCCACGTTGAACAATGCAAAAATGACGGTCACTACAAAGTTGATTGCCGTCTTCACCGTCATACGAAATTCGTAATCGTTTTTCCATTTATGCACGATGTCTACATAAAACTTGTCCATATTACAATTATACTACAAATCAACCGTAAATCAAACCACACTTTTATGGAAAAGTGTTTATTAACAATCCACCAGTCCCACCTATAAGAAAAAAGCACCGATAATTCGGTGCTTTTCTTGTGAGTAATCTAAAATTTTAATACCATTTTGAAATGGGTGCAAATTTTAGAGTTATGTGTGCATTTGATGTAATGAGTTGCACCTATATTAGTTCGATAAATTGGAATTTATCAATTAGATATGGATTTGAAAATCTCCAAAATCAAATACTCCATTCCCTTGTTGCAATTTATTCTGTCGATACAATCCATTAAATGCATTTGCTACATCATCAATGAAATCAACACAAATATTTAATTGGTGATGTGCAGGCAAAATCTTTTTTACAACAAGATTTTTGATTTTATTCACTGACTGCATAAAGGCAAACGGGTCAGTTGTCGGATAAAAGGCATCAAGACATCCTTTATATATCAAATCTCCTGAAAATAAATAGCCTTTTTCTTCTTCATAAAAGCAACAATGTCCTGGGGAATGCCCTGGTGTATGAATGACCTTCAATTTTCTGTTTCCAAAATGTATAATATCGCCATCATGCATTATGGATGTAGGATGTCCTTGAAAAACATTATAGTTCTCAATTTCAAAATCATCTGGAAAATCACATGGTTTTAGTGCAAGATTTTTCTTCACCATTTGAAGCGGTATTGGAAATTTTTCAGAAAGCCATTCCACTTCATTTTCATGAACCGCCATATCCTTGAAATACTTATGACCACCGATGTGGTCCCAATGGACATGTGTAGTTATAACCAGAATAGGCAAAGAAGTTATATTTTCCACAACACTTTTGATATTTGCTACACCTAAACCTGTATCGATCAAAATAGCCAATTTTGTGCCAAGCAGTAAATAACAATGTGTTTCTTCCCAATGTTTATATTCACTTATAACAAATGTATTAATATCTATTTTTTCAACACTAAACCAATCTTTCATACTGCCTCACAAATTCTTATTTATCAGTGAGTAGTTTATACCATAAAAACCAACTAAAATCAAGGCGTTTCTTCAGCGAATCAATAATTGAACGATACCACCGAGAAGGTGGTTCGTGCAATACATAGTATTGCAACTGCATCAAAGATGCAGTAAATCCACCCCTATTAAACAAAGAAAAACCCAAGTCTTTCGACTTGGGTTATCTTGGTGGGAGGGGGTGGATTCGTTTAGTAGCGAAGAGCCGGCGCTTGCGTCAAGGCTCAAGCGTCAGCACCGAACGGTGGTTCGCACTGCAAAGCAGTGTTTGTGTGTAGAACACACAATAATCCACCAGTCCCACCTAAAAGAAAAAAGCACCGATAATTCGGTGCTTTTCTTGGTGGGAGGGGGTGGCATTCGTGTAATAGCGAAGAGCCGACGCTTGCGTCAAGGCTCAAGCGTCAGCACCGAACGGTGGTTCGCACTGCAAAGCA
>CALABJ010000014.1:0-169986 GCA_937885645.1 uncultured Clostridia bacterium
GGTGCTCGGCGCTCCCTTCCTCGTCGCCGCTGCTCCTCGCGTTCCGTCTTCGAAGGAGTAAGTGCTTAAACTATCCCCTCCAAAACAACAACAATAAGTTAAGAGCGTAAAAAACGCGATAAATCGATGAAGAGCGCGAAAAGCCCCTTATAGACCGACCGCCGTGTACTTGCCGTACATAAGGGTGGGATATAAGGGGCTTGACAATGCTATTCGCGATTTAGCGCGTTTTTTAAATTACTATGAGGACGTTATTGTTCTGCAGGGGATAATCTACACACTCTCTTACAAGGGCGGGCACGTCTTCAAAATAGACTTTCTTGGTGATGAGACCATCAAGTTTGACGATTTTGTTGGCAAGAAGGTTGATTGCAGTGCTCATTTCACCATATCCGTCACCGACACCCTTCACGGTCAGTTGCTTTGACAGGATAATGTCCATATCAAGTTGGTGCTTCTTGTGGGTGGAATAGCCTGCAAGAAGGACAACGCCGTTTTCCTTGACCAGACGAGCTGCATTGACAAAGGGGATTCCGTCTCCACCACAGAACACTGAAAACTCACACTTGCGTCCGCCGGTGATTTCATCAACACGTCTTTCAAGGTTGTCAAACATAGGATTGAGTGTATAATACACTCCCCAGCTTTCTGCAACACGGAGTTTGTCCGCGTCCATATCCACCAAGATAGGCACAAGTTGATAGTATATCGCCAACTGTGAAAGGATAAGACCAATGGTGCTTGCCCCTACGATGACAACGTAGTCACCCTTTCTTGAATCCATACTTTCAATGATGTTGCTGCCAAGAGCAATATAGTCGGTGAAGATGGCTTCGTCATCGGTGATGCCGTCAGGGATAGCATAAACGTTTTCGGCAGGCAGTGAAATGAAGTCCACAAGAAGACCATCTCTGTCCTCACCGAGTACACGGACCTTTTCTGCGCCGTGCTCTACACTCTTGACAAAGGGGCTGACTATGACACGTGAGCCAAGTTTGAATCCTAGAGATTCATCGGCTTCACTTACGTATGCAACACCACTATGTCCGGGGACGATATGGTCTGCGTCTGTGGCAAAATAGACGAGGTCGTCAGAGGACACCGCCACTTTTGCCATTTTCACCTTGACTTCGTCGTCGCCACGAGTGACAACGTTTTCAACCAAAGTGATGTCGTTTTCGTTTTCAATACACCATTTTTTCATATTGCATTAAATATATCACAATGAGAGGACTATTGCAATAGTTTTTATTTTTTAGCCCCCATTTTCAGCTTAGAGCAAAATTGCCTTTTTGCTCACCTGCTTTTCATCTTCTATCTTTTCAATTTCGTAGTCAATTCTATGAATAGAATTGTCCGCCAAGAAATACACCTTTTTGTCTTTCAGCACGCCAGCCTTGTCCTTTGACAAAACATCCACGTCGTGGAGAGCTTCAACAAGGTCGGGATTGAGGCGCACTTGCACCTTGTCCCACTTGTTTCTCACCACCGCTTCAATGAGGTCTCCCCTCATCATCAAAAGAGCTTGCACACTGGACACGTCGTGGCCGTCAAGGCAGTGAGTGCATCTGTCAAGCATAAATTCCTCAATAGGGAGAGAGGTCTTTTTCCTTGTCAACTCCACAAGGCCAAGAGAGGTCATTTCAACTGAGGACGTGCGCTTGTGGTCCTTCTTCAAATGCTCCTTGAGGGCCTCAACCACTTCCTTGCTGTGGGCCTTGTCAGTCATATCAATGAAGTCGATGACTACAATGCCACCGATGTTTCTCAATCGCAGTTGTCTTGCAATCTCCTCTGCCCCTTCAAGGTTGGTTTGAAACACCGTGTCTTCAAGGTCCTTGCCCCCTACAAACTTGCCTGTGTTGACGTCAATGACGGTGAGGGCTTCTGTCTTGTCAATGATGAGATAACCACCGCTTTTAAGGTTGACCTTTCTTTCAAACAGCTTGTTTATTTGTCCGTCAACGCCGTAGTTGCGGAAGATATTTCTGTCCCCCTCATACACCTCAACCTTTGCTTCTCCCACCTTGTTTTCAAGAAGTTTCACAAGGGCGGGCTCGTTGACTATGATTTTTTCAATGCCGTCAGAGAGGGTGTCGCGGATTGCTCTTTCAAGAAGTTCCGCCTCTTGGAAAACTAGGGTTTGAGGAGATGATGCACGATATGTTTTCAGCACCTTTTCCCACAGTGAAACCAAGGACTTCATTTCCTCTTTAATTTCATCATCAGAGGCTTTATCTGCCGCAGAACGTATGATAAACCCCGTATTCGGTGGACAAACCGATTTTGCAAGGGCTTCAAGATAATCTCTTCTTTCACCCTTTCCGATCTTTCTTGACACCCCAACAAAGTTGGTGCCGGGGAGCAAAACGAGGAAGTAGCCGGGCAAAGAAATCTCGGTGGTAAGGCGAGGACCTTTTGTGCCAAATTGATCCTTCACCACTTGACACATAATGACATCGCCGGGGCTTACGTTGAAAGGTGCAGGCTCGCGATTTTCGTTCAGTCTGCCTGCGTCAACCAAGGATTCACCTACGTGCAAAAAGCCGTTTCTGTCAAGTCCAATATTGACAAAAGCGGCTTTCATTCCTGAAAGGACGTTTTCCACCTTGCCCTTGTAGATGTTGCCTACAATATCCATTCTTGACGGATATTCAACAGAAAATTCCTCAAGGTTTTTTCCGTCAACGAGAGCAACGCGCACAATGCCCGGTGTATAGTCAATCAAGAGTTTTTTCATAGGGTTTCCCTCAAATATTCATCAACGGATTTTTCAACTCCGTCCACCAAAACGTGTTGACTCAGTTTTGCAATGGTTGTCACTTTGATGTCCTTGCCATACTTCTCGTTGAGGGCGGTGGCAAGTCTATCCGCTCTAAGGTTGTTGTTGCCCGATGCAAGACGTAAGCCAAGACGGCCGTCTGCATTGAAAAAGCCAAAAATCTTGCCACTGACGTCCTCGGTCACAAAGTCGTCTTTCTTCTTGTAGGTGACGGTGAGACCACCACTCAAATCAACGTCAAAATAGTCCACGTCAAAGACGTAGTCTGCTGACACACTCTTTCCTTGTATGTTGGGGTTTTTTGCGCACTCAAACCACTCTATTGCTTTCAGCCCTTCGGGCACAGAGTTGTTGTAGCGGGTGAAAACCTCCTCCCCTTTCATATCCGTGTCAATGGCAACGTACTCTGCATAGGAGTTGACACCAAGGACGGTAGGGGGTGAAAAGAAAATGAGTGCATGGGGGTTGAAACCTTGTGAGTGTTTGACAGGCACAACTGCTCTACGCAAAATCCTCGACATATGTTTGAGAAGGTCGATATGTGAGATGAATCTTGCATCCAAAGTTTTTACGTATTTCAGCACTATCATATAATTGTGCACCTGCCAAGTTTATTTGCGCCACAGCCGTTGCAACCTTCTCTGCAATTTTTTGTGGTGATTCCTTGATATGCCAAATGTCTTTGACCAAGGAGATATTTTTTGCTGACACCGATGTCGATGAAATCCCAAGGTAAAACTTTGTCTTCAGAAATTTCTCCCACATAGTCTTGCATATCAACTCCGCAATCCTTAAATGCTTGCACCCAAATATCCCAGTTGAAATATTCAGTCCAGCTGTCAAACATCGCGCCCAACTGGTATGCGCGGACGATGACGGGGGCAAGACGCTTGTCACCTCTTGCAAGTGCCACTTCAAGGACAGATGTTTCTGCGCCGTGCCAACTGAATGACACTCCCTTGATTTCACGGAGTGCTTTGCGGAGCAAAGATTGTCTGCGGAGCATCTCGTCAAGAGAGATTTGCTCTTCCCATTGGAAGGGGGTGCTGGGCTTGGGGATAAACACCGCACAGGACACGGATATATTCAAATTCTTCTTGTGACGGATTTCAAAATACAGCTTTTTCAGTCTTCTGCAAATTTCTGCAATGCCAAGTATATCCTCATCGGTTTCGGTGGGAAGACCAAGCATAAAATAGAGTTTGACGCTGTCATATTCTGCTTCAAAGGCTCTGCCTATGTTGTCAATCTCTTCGTCAGTCACATTTTTGTTGATGACGTTGCGTAGACGTTGCGTGCCTGCCTCAGGAGCAAAGGTCAATGAGCTCTTTCTTGAAGACTGAGCCATTTCCTTTGTAAAACTTGAAAGTCTAAGGCTGGGGAGTGCGAAAGTTATCTTCTTCTCTTCAATGAAAGGACGAAGCTCTTTTTCAAGGTCCATAAGACCTGTATAGTCACTGGTTGAAAGTGAGCAAAGTGAGATTTCACCAAAGCCAGTTGAGTCAATCATCTTTTTGCCGTACTCTGCGCACTTTTCAGGGCTACGCTCACGGATAGGACGATAATAGTATCCTGCTTGACAGAATCTGCAACCACTGGCACAACCACGATAAAGTTCAAGAGTGGCTCTGTCGTGGACGATTTCAATGTTGGGCACGAGAGGTTTTGTGGGATAGGGTGCGTTTTCAAAGTCCTTGACAACGGCCTTCACAACCTTTTCACCTTCACCAAGCATTGAGGGCACATAGACCCCCTCAATCTCTTTTGCCTTTTCAAGGATTTGTGCTTTAGTCCAGCCCTTCTCTTTTCCGTCTGCAACCAACTTCAAAAGTGCAAGGTCCATTTCTTCACCTTCACCAATGAGCACACAGTCGCAGAAAGGTGCAAAAGGCTCGGGGTTGACTGCACAAGGTCCGCCTGCGCAGATGATGGGATATTCATCACCTCTGTCCTTTGCATAGAATGGTATGTTTGCCAAATCCAACATATAGAGGAAGTTTGAGTACAAAAGTTCAAACTGCACTGAAAAACCAACCACGTCAAAGTCTTTGAGCGGTGTGGCTGTTTCAAGGGATAAGAGAGGCACATTGTTTTCTCTCAGTTTTGCCCCCATATCAGGCCAAGGTGCATAGCATCTCTCTGCGATGAAATCGGGGTGAGAGTTGATGACGTCGTAGAGGATTTGCAGGCCAAGATTGCTCATGCCAATCTCATAGACGTCAGGGAAGCAAAAACAGAATTTTGCTCGGTGGGGCTTTGTCATATCGGGAGTGTTCCACTCACCGCCTACGTATCTTGCAGGCTTCTCCACCGAGAGCAAAATCTCGTCAATTTTCTTTTTGTATTCGTTCATATCAGTTCATTGCAAGGCAGGCTGCGCCGATGATTCCAGCCTCATTGCCGAGGGTTGCAGCCACCACTTTAATCTTGGGATTATACTTTGATCCGTACACATTTCTTGACACGTAGCGTTGCAAGGGTTTGACCAAAACGTCACCTTGTCTTGACACGCCACCGCCGATGATGATGACCTCAGGATAGAACAGATTTGCAAAGTTGACAAGACCTATGCCGATATACTTGATATATCTGTTGAGTGTCGCAACTGCCACTTTATCACCTTGTTTTGCAGCGATAAACACCGTCTTTCCGTTGATTCCGTAGATTTTTGCCACTTCGTGAAGAAGGCTTTCGGGGTGCTTTGCCATGGCTTGTTTGGTCTGCTCAATGAGGGCGGTTGCTGATGCGTAGGCTTCGTAATGTCCTTTCTTTCCACAACCACAAGTGGGGCCACCAAAGTTGATTTGCATGTGTCCGCCTTCTGCCCCTGCACTGCGATTGCCGGTGAGCAATTTGCCGTCCACCACAATGCCTGTGCCAAGGCCTGTGCCAAGGGTTATCATGACGCTGTTTTCTGCACCCATGCCTGCACCAAATCTGGTTTCTGCAAGAGCGGCGCAGTTGGCATCGTTGCTGATTTTGATATTCTTCACGCCAAGGCGTGCGGTGAGCATTTTCACCACAGGCACTTTGACAAGATTGATGTTGCAACAATACACGATTTCACCCTTTTGATCCCACACTGAGCCGGGGAAACCCATACCGATACCGCTGAGGTCAGCAAGGGTAAGGCCGTGCTCTTTGACTATGTCTTCAATGAGCACTGCGATCTCTTCCACTATTTCATCGGATGGTTTGTCGGGGACTGTGACGATGAATTGTTGTCTCAAAATTTTGCCGTTTTCGTCAATGATGCCGGCCTTTATACTCATTCCGCCGACGTCTATTCCTACGTAATACATAACTCCTCCGTGCTTTGAGTTTTTTTAAATTTTAGCATACAATCGGTGAAAATGCAATGTTTTCTATATTTTAATTATAAAGCAGGCACTGCTTTATAACTTCTCTCATTTTCTCTTGTCGTTTTGAAAGAGTATTTCCCCCACGGGAGTGGACAGTTTGTGGGTGAGTGCCATATCCTTCAACTCATCTTCATCAAAGCGTATATCCGTGTCCAAGACCTCAAAGGTGACAAGGTTATTCCGCCCAGTAAAGCGCAAAAGCCGTTGAAGTGGCATATCTTTTGACACCACAACGTGCCGTCTTTCCACCCCTAAATCATAGTCCTTTGACACGGGCGAAAACACACTGACGTAGTGCTCTGCGGAGTTGTCCATAACCGCGCCGTAAAAGAGGAATATGCTGACTGTCACCAGTGAGAAATTCACGCCGTAAAAACAGGACAGAATAAACAAGCCCAAAAACAATATGCTTATGACAATCCCCACGATTTTTAGTCCTCTTAGTGCCCTAAGTTTGTTTTTTGAAAGCCCCATCATCACCCTTGCGCCGTCCAAAGGGGAGGCCGGAAGCAAGTTGAAAAACGCCAAAGATAAGTTGGCGTGAAAAAAGGGTCTTGTGACTAGATAACAAGAGGGGAAAATCCACCACACACCAAGGGTGACAAGTGCCAAAATCAAGTTGGTGACTGGACCTGCCAAGCCTATAAGTACGCTTGACGTGTCGTCAAAACTCTCCCTCCCACTCATCACTGCGCCGTAAGGCATAAGCACCATGCTTTTCATAAGATAGCCCCTTGTGCGAGCCACCAAAATATGCCCTGTTTCGTGACAAAAAACAGCAAGAAAAGTCCACAACAAACTTATGCCGTCACCAAAAAATATGGTGATGGCAACCAGCACCCAAAACAGTGGGTGAATTTTGATTTTCATAGGTTAGATGCTCGGTTAAACCATACTTCCTATGGCAGAAACCACGTTTCCGCCCATTGCTCCAAACAGTCCTGCAAACAAAAATCCAAGGGACACAAACACACCAACTGCAACAGGCACGATGGCTATGTCAAGAAGGTCAATGCCCTTGTCTTTCAGTGATCTCTTTTTCTTTTCTTGGACGCGGTTTTCAACAAATTCATTTTCAGTGACGATTGCTTCAATTCTTTCAGTTTGTTCCATATTTCACCTCGCAATATGCTATGCCGTGGTCAAGCCAATTATGCAAAGAAAAAGCGAGGTCACCACCCCGCTCTTTTCATATCACTTGTCACCGAAAAACCTTTTGTTTCATTGGCAACAAACTCAATCTGCACCTTGTACTCCCCGTCGTCAAGGAGTTCAATTTTCATATCTAGGTTGCCGTCAAGGTTGAAATAGTCGGCGGTCAAACGACTTAGTTCAGTTTTATATACCTGCATAAAGCCGTCACTGACGCCAAGTTTATCGCGGACAAGCATATTTTTCATACGCTCATAGGTCATTTTTGACGGTTTCATCTGAACCTCCACCTCCTTTTCATATAGGGCTCAACCAGTTGTTTTGTGCCCTTTTCAATGTTGTCCGCAAGATACTCCGCGCACTTTTCACTGACTGCAAAGTCGGGCACTCTGCCCAGTTGTTGATACACCGTCACGTGGTCGTCCTCGGGGATAACCCCCACAACCCCCAAGTGCAGAAGGTTTCCTATCTCTTTTGCGGATAGCATATCCCCCCTTGCAATCATATCGTA
This sequence comes from uncultured Clostridia bacterium, assembly GCA_937885645.1. Classification (GTDB taxonomy): domain Bacteria; phylum Bacillota; class Clostridia; order Christensenellales; family CAG-917; genus RGIG4097. The sequence continues at coordinate 7,808 of CALABJ010000014.1, forward strand.
GCGCACGCGGTTGACCACAAGCCCTACGTCATTTAGCCGATATGAGGACAAAAGTGCAACCACCTTGTCCGCGTCACGTATGGCTGAGGCTGAGGGTGTTGTGACAACAATGCACTCGTCGGCCGAGGACACCGCCCTATGAAAACCCTCTTCTATCCCTGCAGGGCAGTCTATGAGCACAAAATCCGCCCCACGGATTGACTCAATCACTCCCCTAAACGCCTGCGCACTGACGTCAAACTTTCTTGAAGAGGACGGGAGCACCGCCACTCCGCTTTCATTATCTATGACTAGGGCTTGAGATAGCCGACATCTGCCGTCTAGGACGTCGCTGACGTCATACACAACTTTGTTTTCAACACCCATAACCACGTCAAGGTTGTTGAGCCCAACGTCTCCGTCCACAAGGACTACTCTTGCCCCTCTTTCTGCCAGTTTTCTGCCAAGAAGTGCGGTGACGGTTGTTTTGCCCACACCTCCTTTTCCTGATGTAATCACAATTTTTCTCATAAAAAAAGCATAACAAAAAGACACCGCAATTGGTGTCTTGTTGTGTCGTAAGAAAACTTGTTTTGTCTTTTAGTCCAGTCTTATGCCCAATAAATTGCCAAGATAGTGCATATCGTCAAAGAATTTTACACCACCAAGGGCCACTGCGTTTTCAACGTCCGCCACCACTGTGACAGGCAGTTCGAGGGCTTGCTCGATATAGTCCACGAGACCGGGGATATGGGTTGAGCCACCAGAGATGAAAATGCCTTTACGGAGGATTTCTGCGCTGAGTTCGGGAGGGGTTTGACCGAGGACGGACATGATGACCTCGATGACATCATCAACCAAGGGGAGCACTGCGTCACGCATATCTTCTGCGGATACGCTGAGGTTTCTAGGGCCTCCGTCATTGCCACTGCCACTGACTGTATATGTGCCTTCGTCGTTGATATAGAAGGAAAGCACGTTCTTTTTCATTTTTTCAACGGTGTATTCACCGATTTTCACGCCGTAGTGCTTTTGAAGGCTGTCAATGATGCCGTTGTTGAAAGCGTCGCCTGCGATATTCACTGCAACGCCTGTTGCAATGCCACGATTTGTGACGGATGCGATTTCAGTTTTGCCTGCGCCGATGTCAACAAACATACCGCCGATGCTTCCTGTGTAGGCAAGAAGTGACAGGGGTGATTCCACCAAAATGACCTCTTTGATGCCTGCACCCACAAAGCACTTTTCAACGGCGCGTCTGTCGCTGTTGGTCATAGCACAAGTGATGCTGACGATGGCTTTCACTCTGGGAGGGATAAAGGTTGAGGGCAAAATCTTCTTCAAGAAATGTTTGAGAAGAAGGGTGAACATTTCCTCGTCAACGATGAATCCTTCGTGGACGGGTGCAACAACTTTTGCACCACCAAGAGAGGTGGATATTATGCTTTCTGCTCTAAAACCTGCCTCACGGATTTCAAGACGGTCTTTTGTTTTTTGTGCAATAGCAATGCAGGGCTCGCGAAGTACGAGTCCTACACCTTTTTGGCAGATGGTGATAAACTTACTGCCAAGGTCAACCGAAAGTTGAATGTTAGCCATTGGTCACTCCTAATGAACTTAATACTTTTGAAAGTTTCTCTGTGGGCAAACCCACGATGTTTGTGTAGCTGCCTATCCACTTGTCCACCACCGTGTTTTCTTGGATTGCGTATGCCCCTGCTTTGTCAAGGGGTTTGAAGGTGGTGACGTAGTCCACAATCTCATCAGTGGTCAACTTTTTAAGACGGACAAGAGAGCGCACTGCAAAGCATTTTTCTCTTCCGTCGTGATAGACCACAACCCCAGTATAAACACTGTGCCACTTGCCACAAAGCTCGGTGAGAATTTCCACCGCATTTGACAAATCGCGGGGTTTTGTGAACTCTTTTCGACGATAAACTATGGTATCTGCTGAAATCACCGTATTTTCACCGCAATCAAATTGACGACGCGCTTCACGATTTTTCAGCAATGCTTCCTTAATAACAAGGCGTTTTGGATTGTGGTCCAAAACGCTCTTTTCGTCCACTTCAGGGACTTTGATTTCTGTGTCGAAACCCATCTCTGCCATCAGGCTTTTCCGCCTAGGTGAGCCTGATGCGAGGATAATCTTAGAGGATTTCAAGGTTCTTTCCGTATGCCGCTTTGAACTCGGCTGATGCATTAAGTGCATCCTTGATTTCCAGTGAGCAGTCACCTTCTGCCTGTGTCTTGACGATTACGCTGTCGCCAAGGACGTCACAGTCAATGCCTGTGACAACACTGCTTTGGCTACGGTCAAAGCTTTCTGCAATTTGCAAAATGACACTGAGCTTGCGCACTGCATCGATGTCTTCGGGGGTGAGGACACTGGCAAATCTTTGGATGTCTTCCTTGGGGATTTCGCTGGACTTACGATGACCGCTTGCAACCAGTGCTGCAAGGATGAGATCCTTGTGAGGCACACCGTAAAGGTTGCTGTTGAGAATGATGTAGCTTGAATGCAAGTGATGATTGTAATATTTGATGCGCATACCGCTGTCGTGAAGAAGTGCTGCCACCTTCAAAACCCTCACGTATGCTCTGGGCAACTTGTGAAGCACTTTCAGTTGCTTGAAGAGTTGGATTGACAAGTTGTACACTTGTTCTGCGTGATTTTCATTGATGTCAAAGTATTTCATCAATGTATGCAGTGAGTGGCCGAGGACGTCGCTTATAGGTCTTTCATTGACGCCGGGCACTGCATAACGGAACATTGCGCCTTCACGGAGTCCGCAACCGCTGATGGTGATCTTGTCAAAGTTGAAACGTGAGAACACTGCCTTCATCACTGCCAGTGCACTGGGGAAGATGTCTGCTCTGCCACTTGAAAGACCCTTGATCTTCATTGTGCTGTCAAGGTCAAGCTTTCTTATGGTTGAGTAGATTGTTTCATATTCAGACATGGGCACTTCATAGTTGTGTGTCATGTTGAAGGGATATTTTCTCACAAGACGGCTTATGCGTCCAAGGTTTCTAAATGAACCGCCTACGCCAACAAAACTGGTGTCGGGGTCAACTTGGCTGAGCCAAGGAATTTTGTCAAGTTGTTCGCCGATGAACTCCTCAATCTTTCTTGCTCTTTCTTCGGGCTCGCTGCTGTCGTTTTTGAAAAGATCGGTGAGGGTGACTGCGCCGAAAGGCAAAGTGTCGTAGTGGATGAGGTTGCGACGATTGTAATAAATAAGGTTGGTTGAACCACCGCCCATTTCCATGATGAGGCCCTTGGGGACGTCCATTGAGTTGATGACACCTTGATAGACAAGCATTGCTTGTTCTTCAACGGTGAGCACCTTGATTTTGATGCCACAAGTCATTGCCACTTCGTCAAGGAAGGACTTTTGGTTTTTTGCGCGACGGACTGCTGCTGTTGCGTATGCAAAGATTTTGTCCACATGGTTTGCGTCGCAAAGACGGCGGAACATGGTGAGAGTCTTGATGGTTTGTGCGATACGTTGGGGCTTGATGAAGCCGTCCCAGTCCATATCCTGTCCAAGTCGCACAGATTCTTTAAGCTCATCAAAAACTACAAAGTGTCCCCCTTCGAGTATGTTGACCAAAACAAGTCTTGCTGAATTTGAGCCAAGGTCAATTATTGCGATTTTTTCCATTTAAGCCATTCTCCTTGGGCTATTGCCCACTGATAAATACTGATTCCTAGGGCGAATCGTCTGCCGAAACTCCCCATTGTGCATATATTTTATAATATTTTTTTTAGATATTCAAGACCGAATTTGATTTTTTTTGCTTAGATTGCTTTTTTATTTCAATTGGCCCAGTTAGATGACGGGTTTATGCGCCATAAATTTTTCTGCTTATTCTACACTGACGATGCACTTTGCAGGGCATTTTTCCTTGCAAAGTCCGCAACCGGTGCACTTGTCATAGTCTATGACGGGAAGGTTGTTGACCATCTCGATTGCGTGGTTAGGACAAACGCGCGCGCAAAGTCCGCAAGCAAGGCAGGCATTTTTGCAGATTGCCTTTGTGTCTTTGACACCTTTCATACAGTTTGAGCAAGCCACGTAGATTTTGGCGCTTTTGGGGATACGCTTTGTAAGGCGCTTAGGACAAGCTGTAATACACTTTCCACAAGCGATACACTTTGATTGGTCAACTTCTGCATAACCTCCGTCATTGACATTGATTGCGTGCTCAGGGCAACTGTCTGCGCAACTGCCCATGCCAAGGCATCCCCACTTGCAGATTTTGCGTCCGCCACCGAGAAGTTCCATACTACGGCAATTGCCGTAGCCCATATATTCATATTTGTCAAGAGCGTCGTGGCCTCCTCTGCAAGCCACCACAACCATGGTTTCTTCACCGCTGACTGAAGTGCCGAGTATCTTTGCAATCTCTTGCTTGTGTTCAACTGCAGTTGCAGAGCAACTGTTGATGTCTGCGCCCTCTTCCACAAGGGCTTTTGCAAAGGCGTCACAGCCTGCATATCCGCAAGCACCGCAGTTTGCTCCAGAGAGGTGCTCTCTCACCTGTGAGATTCTTTCATCTTCCTTGACAGCGAATTTCTTGCCACAGACGGCAAGTGCTATGCCAAGAATAAGTGCAAGGACGAAAAGCACCAACACTGAATAAAGTATGGTCATAGGGTTGACCGTTGCTGAAATCAATATGCTCATATCGTCCTCCTAACTTATCATTCCGCCAAAGGCGGCAAATGCCATTGCCATGATTGATGCTGCAATAAGGGTGATGGGGAAACCTCTAAAGGGTTTTGGCACCATATCAACGTCCATCTTTTCACGGATGCCTGCAAGAAGCAATATTGCAAGGGTGAAGCCTACACCACTAAACACGCCGTTGAGGAATGCTTGAAGAAGGCTTTCGCCAGATGCCACGCCGTAGATTTGGATGTTGAGGATTGCAACACCCAGCACTGCGCAGTTGGTGGTGATGAGAGGAAGATAGACGCCGAGCGCGCTGTAAAGTGCGGGCATAAATCTCTTCAAAACCATTTCAACCAGTTGGACAAGTGCTGCGATGACAAGGATGAATGCTATTGTTTGCAGATATTCAATTCCTGCCAAGACAAGCAGTTTTTGTATGAGCCAAGTGAACACAGATGCAATGCCCATGACAAATATGACCGCAAGACCCATGCCAAGGGCGGTATCCGTCTTTTTGGACACCCCAAGGAAAGGACAAATGCCAAGGAATTGACAAAGGACAAAGTTGTTGACGAACACTGCGCCTATGATGAGAAGGAAATACGTCATGCTTCCACCTCCTGTCCTTCAAGGTTTCCAACCTTGACTTCTTCGCTTTCTGCGATTTCGTCAAGATAACGTTTGCTTTCTTCAATATGTAAAGCCTCTGCTTCCAGTTTTGCTTTGCGCTTTTGCTCATATTTGTCCATAGCCCAGTTGATGAGAGCCATCATAAGTCCAAACACCAAGAAGCCGCCGGCAGGCATAACAAACACTGACATAGCATAGTCAGGCATTGCGCCGAGAGTTGCACCAAATTCAATCTCACCAAGTGAGCCAACAAAAACTGTGCCTGAGCCGAGGAATTCTCTTATGAAGCCCATTGTCATCAGTGACAAGGTGAAGCCAAGACCCATACCAAGTCCGTCAAGAATGCTGTCACCCACAGTGTTGGTGCTTGCAAAGGCTTCTGCTCTTGCCAAGATAATGCAGTTGACAACGATGAGGGGGAGATATATGCCTAGGGCACTATACAGTGCAGGGACAAATCTCTTCAACAACATTTCAACCAGTGTGACGAAGGTTGCAATGATGAGCACGAAGCAAGGAATACGCACCTTGTCGGGTATGACTTTGCGGAGCAAAGATACCAGTGCGTTTGAGCACACGAGGACCAAGGTTGCTGCAAGCCCCATACCCAAGCCGTTGAATGCGCTTGTGGTGACTGCAAGTGTAGGACAAGTGCCAAGGACAAGTCTAAACACGGGGTTTGACGTGATAATGCCGTTGGTGAAAATCTTTGATTTTGACGGTTTCATTATGCCACCCCCTTATTTTGTTTGTATGCGTTGACAGCCGCCGCCACAGCATTGTGATAGCCCTTTGAGGTGTAGGTTGCCCCGCTTATTGCATTGATTTGACCTGCGCCCGAAGGAGTGTCCTTTGAGCCGATGAGGGTGAGCCCATCTATGTCGTCCACGTCAATGCCGATATACTTTGATTTGTTTGCCTTTTCGACTTTGCCGAAATATCCTGCGGTTTCACCTTGAGAGTAGCAAGTGATTTCAGTGATGACGCCGTCTCTGTTGATAAAGACAAGCAGTTCCATTGTGCCGTCTTTTGCACCAGTGCCCACTGCGTAGAAGCAATATCCAAGCACCGTATCACCGTCTTTTGCGACGAAGCAAGCATTGACGTTTTCACCTGCCATACTTTCGTCCTTTGACACGGCGGACAAGTCTGTGCCGAAATAGCCTGCCACTTCTTTCATTATGGTTTCATCGGGGTCCACGTAGGTGAGCCAATTCATTACGCCAAGAAGAAGGCTTGCAACCAGTGCTATTGATGCAAGGACGACGACGCATTTGACAAGGTCTTTTGTGAAGAAAGGTGTCTTTCTCTCTTTTGCCTTTTTGACAATGGGGGTTTTGACAAGTTGATGATCACTCATTTGCGGCACCCCCTTCAGCGGCCTTCAAAGCCTTTTTTGCTTCCCTTTCCGCTTGTTTATTTTTTATGATGAGGACAAAGTCCTTTTTAGGTTGACCGAACACTCTAGGCTTGATCTTTTCAAGAAGAGGTGTGACGATGTTCATGATGAGGATTGCAAAGGACACACCCTCGGGGTATGAGCCGAACTTTCTTATGATGACGGTGATGAAGCCAAGAAGCAAGCCATAGATGATGACCGCCACCGTTGACTTGGGTGAGGTTGCATAGTCGGTTGCCATAAAGAAAGCACCAAACACAAGACCGCCGCCAAGAAGACCTGACCAGACGTATTCACCGACAAAGTCGGTGTTGGCGTAGAAGATTGCGGTGAACACCACTGTTGAGCCGATATAGAGGAGAGGGATACGCACGTCAATGACTCTGCGGATTGTGAGATACAGTCCGCCTATGAGCACTGCAAGAGTGCTGACCTCACCTGCACTGCCCCCTATGCGACCAAGGAACATATCAAGAGCGGACAAGCCCTCAACAGGATTGCCTGTTGCTCCCTTTATCACTGCAAGAGGTGTTGCCGTGGTGATTGCGTCAGGGAGATTGATGTTGACTGCGTGGGTGAAATAACTGAAAAGGTTTGCTCCGTCACTGAGGTCAATGGGGGCGACAAATTTTGTCATAACCCCTGCCCAGCAAAGCATAACGAAAATTCTTGCCGTCACTGCGGGGTTTGCAAAGTTTCTGCCTATGCCACCAAAGAGCATCTTGACGATGATGATTGCAAAGGCTGCGCCAACGATTGCCACGTAGAAAGGCACAACAGGAGGCAAGCACAGTGCAAAAATCATACCTGTGACGATTGCGGACAAATCCCTTGTGCTGTTTGGGCGTTTTGTAATGGTGTTGAATGCCCATTCACTGAAAACCGCCGTGCCTACACTCAAAATCAGCAGGAACAAAGGATAAAATCCGTAGAGAACTACGGAAGCGATGACTGTGGGCACCAAAGCGATAATCACGTCAAGCATCAACTTTTGTGTGGTTGACTTTGATGAAATATGGGGTGATGACGACACTATGTATTTGCTCATTTCTTAGCCCCCCTTGCTTTGATTTCCTTTTTGGCAAGGCGCATTGATTGGACGAGAGGACGTTTTGCAGGACAAGTGTAAGAGCAAACGCCACATTCGATACAATTCATTACGCCAAGTTTTTCAATTTCGTCATAGTTGCCACGGAGTATAAATCTGTCCACGTCTTTGGGAAGCAGATTCATAGGGCAACATTGTATGCATCTTCCGCAACTTATGCATTGAGTGGGCTCACTGACGTCAGTTTGCTTTTTGTCAAAGAACATAAGTGCTGATGAGCCCTTTGTTGTGGCTGCATCAAGAGTTGCTTGTGCAAAGCCCATCATAGGACCGCCACTGATGACCTTTCTTGTGGCTTCCTCAGGCACAGATCCACGACATTCATCATAGATGAATGAGTGTTTCACACCCGTTCTCATCCAGAAGTTTCCGCGTTTCATAACGCCCTTGCCTGCAATGGTCATAGCGCGCTTGTAAAGAGGCTCGCCAACCTCGATTGCCCTTGCAACGGCGTATGCTGTGTGCACGTTGCTGACCACACAACCTACGTCTGCGGGAAGTCCGCCTGCAGGGACGATACGGCGTGTGACAGAATAAATCAGTTGTTTTTCTGCCCCTTGAGGATATTTGGTGATAAGGCTGACAACAGAGATCCCGCTAGGGCACATCTTTTTGAGGAGGTCAATGACGGGTCGCTTGTTGGATTCAATGCCGATAAATGCTTGCTCAACCCCAAGAGCCTTCATCTCGTACTTGACACCACGGAGAAATTCCCCTGCGCATTCAAGGAGAAGACGGCAGTCGCAAGTGATGTAGGGCTCACACTCTGCGCCGTTGACGATGAGGGTGTCAACAGGCTTGTTGGGAGAGAATTTGACGTGAGTGGGGAAACATGCGCCACCCATGCCAACAATGCCAGCCTCACGGATTCTTTCAACGATTTGTTCCTTGGTAGGGTCTGAAAGAATGGGCAGGAAGGACTTTTCATAGCGGAAATCGTTGTCAATGACGATATGGTCCGCCTCTCCCCCGTTTGCAGTAGGAAGCTTGACAATTGCACTGACTGTGCCAGACACAGGGGCAAAGATATTGGCAGACACAAAGCCTGCCGCTTCACCGATGAGCTGACCTTCCTTTACGCTGTCACCGACTGACACCACCACTTTTGCAGGTGCGCCGATGTGTTGTGACAAGGACACGTAAAGTTTGTCAGGCACTTTGAAATCATTCAAGGGGAAATCCTGATAACGCTTGTGAGTGGGTGGATGCGTTCCCCTGCGAAATGTTTTTGCCATAAATACCTCGATTTTGTGTTTAGCCATTTTAAAACGGCTCAAATGTTATGAACAATGTTCATATTTGATAACAAACATATTATAATACAATAAATTGTATTTGTAAATACCCTATTTTTCTATTTTTTGAAAGTGCTGAGCGAAAAGGACACAATTGAGGTGAGGACAAGAAAGCCTCCAAAGAGTTTTGAAAGCACTTCTCCCTCTAAATCCGTAGCAAAAATCGAGGACAAAACAGAAGCACAAAAGGCAGGCACAAGAAGGAAAAGCACTTTGTCAAGCACCACAAGTTTGTTCTTCAAATGCACCCCGAGGGCAACTGCACCAGTAGGCAAAAACGCCACAAGATTCACCGTTTGAGCCACCGTCTGCTCAATCCCTAAAAGAAGGACAAGAAGGGGGATTGTCAACGTGCCACCGCCCATTCCCATGCCTGCCAAAACTCCTCCTGCCATTCCAACTAAAACGTAAAAAATCCACTTCATATATGTAGGCACACCGCCCTAAAACTGGGACAAAATCAAGCGGATTTTGCCTTGACTTTAAGTCCTATCATTTCTCTTTTAACCACTCTAATATGACCGCTTTGAACATATGTGCATAGATTGATATTTTGCACTAAAATGGGTTTTATTGTCGTATTTTGTATGTTTAACTGCTTATTTTGTCAAATTATCATTTTGAGCCCTGCAAGAAGCATTATGCCGTAAAAGACAAATTGAAGTGCCACACCGCTGCATTTTTTGAGGGCAAATGCGCCAACGATTCCGCCCAGCACAACACCTCCAACCGTGGGAAGAAACATATCTTCACCGCCCATGCCACGGGTGAGATAGACAACACCGCTGACTGCACAAAGAGGCAGGATAATGAGGATTGCGGTGGCGTGAGCGCGCTTTGTGTTCAGCCCCAAAAGAAAGGTGAGCACAGGCACGACAAGCATTCCTCCCCCTGCTCCAAACAGTCCGTTGACGAAGCCGATTAGCACTCCTAGGAGCACGGAGACTCCCTTCACCACCCTACTCTTTTTGGGTGTTTCCTTTTCAAATTTCTTTTGGGAGATAAGCCCCTTTACTCTTTCATGTAAAACTGCATCCATATTTTTATTTTGATAAATTTGTGAGAAAGTATGAAAAGCGTTTGCCAAAATAATGTTTTTAGTGTAAGATACTTAAGCATATTGTTTAATACAATGCACGCGCGGGCATCATATATATATGACCCCGCGCAACAGTATCAACATCATAAAAAACACTCGTTTAGACGAAAAAGGTGAGTATGAATAAGAAAAGACTTACAGTATTAGCACTTATGATGGCACTTATGATGGTGCTTTCAATCGTCATGCTGGTCGCTTGTGACAAAGACGTCACAGACAACATCAGCGATAGCACAGACGTCAAGATCGATCCCACTGAAGGCCTCCTCATTTCCAACGGCGACTTCAAGGTCACAAAGTCAAGTGATACAACCTATCCCTTGACCGCAGACGGTTGGACAGGAGCAGCAATGTATTCAAGCGGATCTTACCCCAAGGGAGTCATCGCAGGCGTCATCAGCCTTGAAGAAGCACTCTACACTGCCAATATGAGCACTTGGAAAGATAACGGCACAATTTACAACGCATTGAAGTCACACTATTCAGCAGACGAAGATGCAGTCAACAATGCCCTTATGATCTATATGCCCACTGAAGCAGAAATCGAAGATGCTGACAAGCAAGACTACGGCCCCACCGCATACGGCTATACCTCAACCAGCTTCAACCTTGAATCAAACAAGTACTACAAGCTGTCAGTTGACGTTTTGACCTATGACATCAAGGGCACTCTTGACGAAGAAGGCAACCAAAAGGAAACATCAGAACCCGGTGCAAGAATTTACGTTTCATCAGCAGCATACGCAGAATACGCAACCATCAACACCAATGGTCAGTGGGCAACCTACACCTTCTACTTTGAAAGTGCAGTGGCAGCAAACACCGCCCTCACCGTCCAACTTGGTCTTGGCAAATACAACTCTGAATACACTGTTGGCTTGACATCAGGTTATGCATTCTTCGACAACCTTCTCCTTGAAGAAATCGACGGCGAAGTTTACGCAGCAGAAAAAGACGCTTGCGAAAACGGCAAAGGCGAAATCACCGCAGAAGACTATCGCAAGAACAACCAAACCCACACTCTCAAAGTCAACAACGGTCGTTTTGACTTTGGCACAACAAAGGTTGGCACATCTGCAGCAGCAAGCAACTGGAAAGTTGTCACCGGCACAGATGCACCCACAGGTCTTGGCAAAAACGGTGTCATCGACGTCACCAACTTTGCAAAGAATGCTTCAAGCTATGCTTCAACCTACTACGTGTCATCAAACGGCACCAGCGCAGAACTGACCTACCCTGCAACCCGCCTCACCGTTGAAGGTGGTGCAGCAAGCATCATCGGCAACTTCGGTGACAACCGTCTTGGAACAAACGTCTTCATGCTGTCACAACAAAGAATGACCGCACAAGGACTCCAAGCATCAAAACCCATCGTCATCGAAAAAGGCAAGCACTACGCAATCTCAGTGTCAGTGTACACCTATGACGTCCACGGCGCAGGCGTCACCCTCACCCTCTCAGGGGAAGGCAAGGACATCTCAATCAAGGGCATCAGCTCCAACCCCACATCAACTGAATACAACGCAGGTCTCCCCGACTTTGACCTCAACAACGGCACAAACGGCGGATGGACCACCTACACCTTCTACATTGAAGGCAACGACTACAAGGACTACTCCTACACAATGACCTTGTGGCTTGGCACAGGTGGCAAGTATGACAACAACGCATACACCTACGAAAACTGGGAAAGCAGTTCAAAGAAGAGCAACAGAGAATACACCACCTATCTCGGCAATGGTACATTCTCAACTGGTTGGGCATTCTTTGACGAAGTCAACCTTGAAGAAATCAGTCACGCAGACTACGTTGCAATCGGCGCAGACACCGACTATGAAGTGGATGCAGCAGACGTCAACTTCGCAAACTACGCAAAGGTTTCTCTCTACACCGAAAACCTCTTTGCAACAAGCAGCACAATTTCAAGCGATTTCACCTCATTTGCACAAGATGGCTACACCTATGACGATGCAACCCTCGGCACTCCCGCAGGTTTCTCAGCACAAGGCCTTCTTGACAAGGTTGCAGATGACAACACCCTCCCTGTCATCGACGTGACAACCGGTGTTGTGTCAATTGCAGACGGTGCAGACTTCTCCGCATACGGCATTGACAACCCCGGCAAACCCTACAACATCAACTCTGACTATGCCCTCATGATCAAGGCAAACTCAGACTCATACTTCTACTATGACACCGACAGCTTTGCAGTGGCAAAGAATGCAACCTACCGCGTTTCAGTGTGGGTCAAGACTGTTGATGTCAAAGAAACCGCAGGTCTTCATATCTATCTCCTTGATGATGAAGATGAAACTCTCTCATCATTTGCAAAGATCAACACAACCGTCAAAGAAGATGATGAAACCACCAGCGTATGGACAGAATACACCTTCTACCTCCGCGGACACGAAACCGAAGATAAGGCTCTCAGCCTCCGCTTCGCTCTCGGCTCAGGCGACAGATGGTCATCAGCAACCCTTGCAGATGGCGCAGCCTTCATCGCAAACATGAGCATGACCGCAATCGATTACAGCGACTACACCGGCGCAAAGACCGGCAACACCGCAAAATCAGTTTCTCTCGTCGAAACAAAGAACCCCTCCTTCTCATTTGACAACGGCGGATTCAACTCATACGACGTGGCAGAAACAGAAGGTCTTGAAGATGCATACGGCATCCTTGAAAACAACACCAAGGCAGGTCTCCCCACAGATTGGACACTTTCTGACAAGACCTACAAACCCCTCGGCGATGACAAGGACAACACTGTTGACACCAAGAAGTCATACAACGACGACAACAAGTTCGTGGCAGGCATCTTGAAGCTGGCACAAGACAGCACAAACAGCAACTTCTACAACGCATCAAACCAAATCACAAACATCTTCGGCTCAACAATCGCAACCGAATTTGACACTCTCTATGGCGCAGAAGATGACACATACTTCAACAACGAAGGCAGACTTGGCGCACCTTATGTCCTTGCTCTTGCAGGTCTTGATGGCAACAAGTACAGCCGTAGATTCACCAGCGACACCTTCTCACTCTCATCAGGCAACAACTATGAATTGAAGGTTTGGGTGAAGACCATTGGCGCAGCAACATTCAGCATCTACCTCACCGGCGGTTCAAGTGCAAACACCTACTTCGGTCAAGATGCAAACTTCGTTGTCAAGACAACAGGCACCACCGACTGGACTTGCTACACATTCTATGTTGAAGTTGGTCTCACCAGCATCTCATCACTCCGTCTCAGCCTCGGCCTCGGCTATGACTCAGACATCTCAGGCGACCTTGCAGACGCAGATGAATATTCAAGCGGTATCGTTCTCTTCGACAACGTGACCCTCACAAGCACAACAACCACCGAAGAATTCGACGCAATCACTGAAAGCACCATCAAGGAAACTGAAAGAAAGCTCAGCTATCTCCAAGACGGCTTTGATATCCCCTCTGAATCAATCGAATCACACACCCAACTCACCACTCCCTCTGGCTGGAAAGGCACAGTTGGCACAGACCAAAAGGCAGAAAACACCAAGGGCGGTGTTGTCTATGCAGACGCAACAGTGCTTCCCTTCCACGAAATCGATTCAGCAGACGCAGCCGATCCCAACTTTGCAGCACTGATCGCAGAAATGGGACAAACAGTTTCACTGTTTGGCAAGACCTACAAAGCAGCAGACTACGAAATTCTCCAAACAGAAATCGACGCAGTCCGCGATCAATATGCAGGCAAGACCGATGAAGAAATCAAGGTCATCCTCCAAAAGACAAAGATGTACAATGATATGAAGGCAAACTATATCTCTTCATATGAACTGCTCTCTTCTCTTGACAAGGACGGCAACGACATCGCATCAGTCCTCGGCAACAACTTCCTCGTCATCAACAACACCGCAGCAAGCGCATACACCTACACCAGCAGCAACTACGGCCTCAATGCAGAAACCTGCTACCGTATCAGCGTCTGGGCACGCACCTACAACGTCACCGGCAATGGCGCAAGCATCGAGTTCTATCTCGGCAGTGCAAACGAAAAGGAAAATCCCCTTATCTTCAGCGGTATCGGCACAGCAGAAGGTCAAAACGGCACAACCGCATGGACCAAGTATGTCTTCTATGTCAAGACCCTTGATGAAGACGTGTCAGCAGCAAGCATCAAACTCTCACTTGGTGAATACGATGCAGACGACAAGTCAACCCTCGCAACAGGTTATGCAATGTTCGACGCAATCGAATTTGAAATCGTTGACGAAGCAGAATTTGACAGCGCAGTGGCAGGCGACTTTGTGGCAGTCCGCACAGTGGCAAAAGATGCACAACAAGGTGCAGTTGACGGCGAAGATGAAACAACCGAGCCCGAAAACAAGTTCAACCTTGAGCAACTTTCATGGATGATCCCCACAATCATCATCGCAGTGATCATCATCGTCGTTGTTGTTGTCCTTCTCTACAAGAAGTTGAAGAAGCCCGCAAAGGCAAAGGCAGCCGCAACAAGCACCGAAGCAATCGTTGAAAAACGTAATAAGTACGAAGACTTCAACGAATAAGCAAAACAAAATCAAATTAAAAAGACAGGCAGACCGCCTGTCTTTTTTTTATGTATTTATGGTTGTTCCCTTTCATACTTTATTGTATGAATAACACCATAAAATCTTTTATGACCGTCACTGGATTTTCTGTTGCAACAAGGCTCACCTCATTTTTCTTCAAAATGTGGATGTCACGTGGCCTTGGGGCGGAAACCGTTGGACTATATCAAATCGCCCTCAGCATAATACTCCTTCTCTTCTCATTGACCGCAGGAGCACCTACGGTGCTGTCAAGAAAGGTGGCAGGGGCTGAGGGGGACAAACAAAAGCAAAATGCCTTTGTCAGTGCAACCTTGATCATCGGTCTTGTGGTGGGTGCCGTGCTTCTTATTGTGTTATACTCCTGCCACAGTCACCTAGACGGACTTTTTGCTGACGACAGGTGCGTGAAGCTGTTTCTTATCATGCTCCCCACCCTTCTCACTTCAACCTTGTATCAATCCTTGCGCAGTTGGTTTTGGGGGAGAAAAAAATTCCTTGCCTTCTCATCAACTGAGTTTCTTGAAGAGGTGGTGAAGATTGTCCTTGCCACTTGTCTTGCAGGAGGTGTGGTTGCCCTAGACGGTGGTGTGGCAGTTGCCATAGCCTTTACGGTCAGCGACCTTGTTTGTGTCCTTGTTTTAGGGATTATGTTTTTTGTCAAAGGAGGACGGATTTGCCGTCCAACTGGCACAAAAGAGATTATCCGCTCAACTCTACCCCTTTCCACAATGCGGATTTTGACCTCATTGTCCGCCACAGCGACAGCCCTAATAATCCCCGAAAGACTGGTTGCAAGTGGTATGAGTTTGTCCTTTGCCACAGCGGAATACGGCCGTATTGCAGGCATGGCTTTTCCTCTCATTATGGCACCTGCAACGGTGATTTCTGCCCTTGCAGTGGTGCTTATCCCAGACGTGGCTTCTCTTGCCGAGAAGAAGGACTACGAAAGTGTCAAAACCAAACTGAAAGCCCTCCTCGTTTTCTCCGCCTTGGTTTCAGGATTTTTCTTTATGTTGTATCTGCCTTTTGGCAAGCACTTTGGCAAATTATTCTTTGGAGACGAGCACGCCGGCGAGTTTATATCTTACTGCGCTCCTATGGTGTTTCCTCTTGCATTAAACCACGCCACAACCCCTATCCTCAACTCACTGGGTCTTGAAAAGCGCACCTTTATCAACTATATCGTTGGGGCGGTGCTTATGCTCCCTTGCATACTTGTTTTGCCAAAATTCATAGGGGTGTATTCGGTGGCAGTGGGCATGGGTGTTGCCTTC
Source organism: uncultured Clostridia bacterium (assembly GCA_937885645.1). Taxonomy (GTDB): domain Bacteria; phylum Bacillota; class Clostridia; order Christensenellales; family CAG-917; genus RGIG4097. The sequence goes on from CALABJ010000014.1 coordinate 23,851, forward strand.
ACCGTGTCCGCAGTCTTAAGCCTTGTTTCCCTCAAAAAGAAACTGGGGGATTTAAAGGGTGTTGGCAAAGGGTTGACCGCTGTCGGCATAAGTCTGCCCCTCGGTGTCACCGCATATTTCCTCAACGGCATTCTTGTCAACTTTTTGGGATATTGGTTTTCAATGGTGGTCACCGCCTTCTACGTCATATTCTTCTTTGTGATTGGGGTGTCTGCATTCAATATCGTTGACGTCAAAGGCTATCTCCGCCTATTCACACCTGCCGTGTCCCTTTCTACGAAAGGGAAAGGCGACGGACAAAGACTTTGTCGTCTTTCTTTCAAACGTCGCTCAAAACCCCTCTCAGACCCTCAAAAGCCAAAATTCCGTCCGCGATTGAGAAATAATCCCTCTTAAAACAAATAAGACAACCCAAAACCAATCAATCAATACCAAATCCAAACTCATAAAAAATAAGCATAGGCACAAAATAGGTCTATGCTTAATATTTTTGTACGCAGTATAATCATATATTTTTTCTTGCTGGTGGCAATGCGCCTTATGGGAAAACGGCAACTAGGTGAATTGCAACCCTTTGAGTTTGCCATAACACTTGTGGCAAGCGAGCTGGCTTGCATACCTATGAGCGACCCCACAATCCCCATAATCTATGGGATAATCCCTGTCTTCACCCTTTTCATAGTGCATATCATCATAACAAAACTGGCTTCAAAAAGCGTGCGTTTCCGCAAGGTGCTCAACGGCAAGCCCGTTGTCATCATAGAAAAAGGCAACATTCTCCCCGAGGTGATGAAGGAGCTGAATATGGACACAGACGACCTTATGGAAGCACTGCGAGGCAAGGATATTTTCAACCCTGCCGACGTTGAATACGCCATAATTGAAACCAACGGCTCGATGACAGTCTTGCCAAAATCCAGCACTAGACCCCTATGCCCTGATGACGTTGACATCACCGTTGAAAGAGCCTATATGCCCGTGACCCTTATCCTTGAAGGCAACTTTCTTGGCAACAATCTGGCTGTGACTGACGGGGTCACAAAGCAAGGCATTATGCGCCTCCTTGACAAAATCAATATGGACAGCAAGGACGTGCTACTACTCCTATTGCAAGGCAGTGAGGTGTTTGTGCAACCCTACAAGGGTGACAGCCTCACCGTCACCTTGGATAGTGAGGAAAGCCTATGAAGAAAGTGGTCATTGCACTTTTGATATTGGGGATTATTGTATCCGCAGGGGTTGTGGAGCATTTCTACATTGAAAAGACCTTTGACACCTTAGACCAAAAACTATATGAAATTGAAGATGCTTTGCACCGAGGTGACGACGGCGCGCTCACCTTAACGCAAGACCTAACAATGTGGTGGAATGAAAAAAGAAAGTGTATGGAGCTTTTCACTTTCTCCCCCGACATACGTGCATTTTCAGTGGCTCTTGCCGAGCAAGAAGGTTCTCTTGAATGTGGTGACTTTAAAAATGCAATGAGCAAATGCCAGTCCCTCATTGCCATGTCAAAAAACCTGCACCAAATCTTGGACTTCAACTTTGAGGACGTCATCTAGGCTTGTCCAAAAACGGTGTGAGCATATCCTTCAACAGATATATATCCCCTGCGCCGAGGAGCAAGACATTGTCGTGGTCTTTTGCTCTTGATATGACAAAATCAAGGGTTTTGTCAAATGAAAACACACCATAAACATCTTGTTTTGCAAATTTTGTCGAAATTGCGTGGGCAAGCGCGTCACTGTCAACGCCGTCACTTACACTCTCTCTTGCACCATAAGTGTCCATAATGACAAGGGTGTGAGCCTCAGCAAGAGAGGCGCAAAACTCATCAAAATACGCCTTGGTGCGCGAGTATGTATGGGGCTGAAAAACAACCATAGTCTTCCCCTTTTGAGAGGATAAAATCCCCCTTATTTGAGTGGGGTGGTGAGCATAATCAAAGACCACTCTTGCACCATCAATTTCCCCTACAAACTCATTTCGTCTTTTCACTCCGCCGAAACTTTCAAGGGCTTTTCCGCCCTCATCGTAGCCATAGCCTAACACCTTCAAAACCGCAAGAGCAAAGAGAATATTTTCAGGGGTTGAGACGTTGTCATCATAGGGTTTCACCGCAGTGACGTACACTCCATTTTCATAGACTAGGACTTTGCCCGTATATGCTGGTGCATTGTTTTCAAATGCTGATTTTTTGCTTTCATCGGTTAGGGCTTTGTCATCATCTGCTTTTAATAGACACCTGTCATTTTCACCGCAACAAGTTTTCTCATCTGCATGATCACTCATTTCAGGTGTCCCAAAATTCTTATATGTCAATATGTCCACCTTTCCATTTGAGGACACAATCACACCTCTTTCACCCTTTTCACCCATTTTTTGACACAGGGTTTTGCATTTGTCCGGTATAGCCCATTTCTCATTGTCGTTTGTGGTCATATGCCCATTTGAGCATACGTTGAAAAACTCCGTTGAAAACACCTGTATTTCCCCTTGACTGAGGAAGGTCAAAAAGACTGCCAAAACGGATTTCAAATCCTGATAGCAGTCGGGGTGGTCGCACTCTGCATTGAGGACAACTGATATATGAGGATTTAGGCTCAAAAGACTGCGCCGATATTCGCAGGCCTCGGTGACAAAAATATCTCCGCCATTTGTGACCAAATTGCCGTATTCAGTTTCGCCACCAACGTGGGCGGTGAAAGGAGTGTCAAGTTTCATAAGCGCGTGAGTCAAAAGTGCGGTGACGGTGGTCTTTCCGTGAGTGCCACCAACTGCCACAGTCCTTTCAAATTCCCCCGCAATTTCACCTAAAAATTGATGTCTTTCAAGGGTGTGTATGCCCTGCCGCCTTGCCTCTTTCAGTTCAAGATTGTCCTCTTTCACCGCAGAGGAAAAAACCACCAAATCACACCCTACAACAAGGGCGGGATTTTCACCGATATGCACGGGGAAAAGTTTTGTCAGCTCATCGGTGACTGCGCTCCGCTCTCGGTCACTGCCTGTCACCTTTTTCCCCCTCAAAAACATTAGTTTTGCAAGGGCGCTGAGGCTCACCCCTCCAACCCCTATAAAATGAATCTTGTCATTGTTATGCATTTTCATACTAAAACCTTGAAATTTTCACCCGATATTTTTAAGAAAACAGGATTTTTATAATTTCCTATTGAAATTTGGGTGAAAATCGTTTAATATATGTTTAATATATGCATACGCGTAAAAGAAGGTGTATTATGCTTAATATCACAGACACAAAAGTCCGTATCGTAAAAAAGGACGACTCAAAACTTAAGGCAATCGCATCAATCATCGTAGATGATTGCTTCGTGATTCACGACATCAAGGTCATTGAAGGAAATGACGAAGTCTTCATTGCAATGCCTTCAAGAAAAACTCCTGACGGCGAATTTAAGGATATTGCTCATCCAATCAACACCGAAACTAGAGAGCTGATCAAATCCAACGTTATCTCAGCCTATCACAAGGCCCTCACCGAAGAAGAGTAAAAAACGCCACCCAGAATGGGTGACGCATCTTAAAACCAAATTATTTTCCTGCTTTGTGCCGATTTCGGCGTTCTACGGTTTTAATCAATATTCTGCAACTTGACGTAATCAATCTTTCCTATTGCGGTGTATGGCATTTTCTCCACAGTGGTGACAATGCCGGGGATATGCCAGTGGGAAAGGTTTTTGCCTATATATTTTCTCACTTCTTCTCTTTGTTTTTCGGTGAGAGTGCCTTCAATGACAAGTTTGATTTGGGTTTTGCCGTTAACAATTTTTTCAAATACGGCGCAAGTGCCCACAAAATCAAGCTCTCTTGCAACCCTCTCAATTTCGCTGGGGAAAACGTTCATCCCAGAGATTTTGATGAGGCGTTTTTTTCTGCCGTAGAAAGTGAGGTCATTTCCCTCTTTTGAGAATATATCACCGGTGCGGAGATATTTGACGCCATCAATGATGACAAAAGCCTCCTCGTCACTGCCGATGTATCCAAGCATTGTTTGATTGCTTTCAAGGACCAACTCCCCTTTTTCGCCGTCGGGGAGAATGTTGTCATCGTCATCAATGATAAGGGGCACAACGTTGTTGATCGTCTTGCCGATTGAGCCAACTTCGCCGTCTTTTGGTGACAAAACGCAGACACTGCCAATTTCAGTAAGTCCGTAGCCTTGTTGCGCAACGGCAGTTGCCCCTGCCCTTTCCATCCTTTCATTGAAGTCAAGAGCAAGTTTTTTGGTGAGAGTATCTCCGCCCACAAAAACGTTGGCAAGAGTTGACACGGCTGGTCCTTCAAATCCTTTTGTTTCAAGGAATTTTGTCAGCATTCTAGGGATTGCAATGACGGTGGTGACGCCGTTTTTTCTTATGGCGTCAAGGGCAATCTTTCCACTGAAACGAGGGATAAGCACTGCGGTCATATCTGTACATAGAGATGCGTGGACACCGACGATAAGTCCAAATCCGTGGAACATAGGGAGCGTCACCAGCATTGAGTCCTTTTTGTCAAAGTCGTAGGGGATTGAAGTGAGAAGATTGTCAACCAGTGCATTTGCGCCGTAGTGGGACAAAACAACGGTTTTGGGCACACCAGAAGTGCCACCCGAGTGCATATGAAGAGCGGGAATATTGCCGTCACCCTTGTACTCCTCAAAGTGCTTTGCAAGAGGCAAACCGAAAAATGTGTGAAGCATATAGGGGCAATACACCAGTTTTGCGCCCTCTTTGTGCTTTGCAAACCTATTGAAATTGATGTCAGATATTGCAAGGACTTTGGGGTTTTGGAGTTTGACCTCTTTCACAAATTCCCTTTCGGACAAAAGGGGGTGGACGGGTGCAAAGATTGCACCGATAAGGGTGGTGGCATACAACAAAGACACCCCTTGCTCAATGTTGGGGAGGGCGGACATAACCACGTCACCTTGTCTTACACCAAGTTTCCAAAGACCGCCTGCAACACGGCGCACTTCACTGTCAAGTTTGTCAAAAGACAGATGCACTTTTCCACGAGTGACCGCGTGAAGATTCTCCTTCACGTGATAGTCCCTCATAAAGTTGTACATAGTCTTGTTGTAATCCATATTTTTATTATACCTTTTTTCAATTCCTGCCGTCAACGGATTTTGGAAAATACTATTTCCGCCCAAAAAACAATTTTTAAAATGGCAGGTATAAAGTTTTTCACTCCGTCAATAATTCAGTCACGGAGGTAAAACAATGAGTAAAATAGCAGTTGCCACCAAAAGATTTAGTGGCTTTATGAAAAGAAATGCAATGTATCTTCTTATTTTGCTGTGTATCGCATCTGTGGCAACGGTGATTGCCCTGGCTGCCACCGGCAACTTTGGAGAACAATCCATCGACATCGATGGTGAACAAAACAACAACGACAACACGGATATCCCCACTGTGGGCGACCCTGACGACAAGCCTAGCGACACGCCTATCGTCAAACCTGATCCCCCTGTGGACGACACCCCTGTGGACACCCCTCTCACCTTCACCGCACCTTGCAACGGCACAGTGACCGTCAGCTACTCTGACACAGTGCTTGTGTGGAACTCAACCCTCGGTCAATATTCCACCCACCTTGCAGTGGACTTTGTTGCAGAGGATTTGAGAGTGCTGGCAGTGGCAGGAGGCACGGTGAAAGAAGTTGGCTACGATGCTCTCAATGGCAACTACGTCATCATCACCCACAAGGACGGATATGAATCACGCTACTTCTCTCTCGGAGACGGCGTCACCCTGAAAGCAGGTGACACAGTGGCTGAAGGAGACGTCATCGGCACTATGTCAACCACCATGGCAAAGGAATCACTTGACGGCAATCATCTGCACTTTGAAATGAGCAAAGACGGAGTTGACATCGACCCTCTCAGCGTCATCATCCTCAATGAAAAGTGACAAACACGCTGTTTATCGCACAAAATGACAAGTTAAACTATCATTTCGAGTGAGAAAGCAAAATCTAAAACCTGCCCTATCACCTAAACACATAGGACAAACATAATCTCCCCCTTTGAAAATCCCACGGCGATCCTCGTGGGATTTTCTCATTTGTGCATAAGTTCATCTGCGCCGTTTTCCTTTGCTTTCATAGGTCAAGTCGCGGTGAAAATTTGGCACTGGTGCAAATGAAGATATGCTGATTTGAGCATTTGTTGAGCTGTTGTGAGGAGGGCGATGCTTTGAAAGTCACCTCACTTTTCACTCCTCTTTCAAACCGCTCATAGAGGTGCGCTCCCCGTTTTTTAAGGAGATTTTTTCATGTCTTCCCCGCCCCAAATATTGACAGTTGAAAAATCTTCCATACAGTGATATAATATCCTGTATGGACAGAATAACCCTCGACAACTTGATGCTCCACATTGCAAGGGGTGATGAAGTCGCCTTTGAAGAACTCTACAACCAGACCAAGTCAGGCTTGTACTCTTTCATTTTGTCCATTTGCAAAAATCATCACCTAGCAGAAGACGTGATGCAAAACACATACATCCGCATCCGTCTGTCTGCAAATATGTACAAGGCAGGGTCAAACACTCTTGCGTGGATATACACCATCGCAAAAAACTTGACTCTCAATGAACTGAACAAACAGAAGCATGAGATGTCCATTGACTTTGACGATAAGGGTGCAAAGATTGGTGGACAATATACAATAGACGACAAGGTGTCAAGCCCCCTACTCAACGTGATGAAGAAGGTGCTTAACGAAAGCGAGGCACAAATAATCAGCCTGCACCTCATATCGGGATTCAAGCATAGAGAAATAGCTGAGATGCTGGACAAACCCCTAGGCACTGTGCTGTGGACGTATAAAAATGCTCTCAACAAAATCAAAAACAACTACTCGGAGGAGGACCTATGAAAATCAAGGACATAAAGAAACAATTGAAACAAGAGTCTGGCGATATGACACCCGACGTCCTTGACCGCGTGAAAATTTCGCCCATAAACCGCCTCCGCCAAAATGAAAAGGCTATGAGAGTTTTCAAGCAAACAGTGGCCTCTCTCATACTTTTGATTCTTGCAGCAATCGTCATAATCCTGTCCGTGTCAATCTACGCCTATATGACACAAAAGCCTGACACCGCAGAGGAAAACTACACCTTTGTGTCTGTGTGGATTAATAGAGGTGGTGAGGACACCGACCTCAGTGACGGATTGTCCTCAACTGACAGCACCATAGTCAGTTTTGTTGTGGATGGCTTCGGTCAAGTTGTCTTTGCCTACGATGAAACTTCAGGCACAGTCCTGCCCTCTCCTGGGTATATCGGCAACGCAGTCAGCCTCCTCAATGGTGATGGCGCAACCGCAGTTTATGTCCTTGCAACCAGTGACAGACCTGCGTTTCAACGCAACTGCTACAACGAGTTGAAGACCGCAATTGCTGACAGCGGAGTTTTTGGCGACACTCCTGTCAACTACCATATCGGTGACAGCCTTTCAAGATTTATGATGGGTGCGTCAATCAACTCTCTCAAAGGTTTTGACCAGGACAGATTTGTTGAAGCGAAATCAGTCAACGACCTCTGCGCACTTTACGTGGAATTCGCCTCATAAAATCAAAAAACAACAATTTTTGCAATAAACGAAATACCCTTTCACTCCCTTTGCAAATTGTGGGTGAAAAGAGCGAATTTTGTGGAATAATTACGAACATACTACTCTACGTGGGCTATGCCCACGAACATAGGAAAAATATGAAAAAAATCAACTTGAAACTTTTGCTTATTGTGGTGCTTGCAGTGCTTATGCTCTCCCTTGTTGCTTGCAACGAGCCTGCCCCCATTGACCCCCCTGCAGACGACACCCCCTCTGGTGATACCCCTGCTCCTGTCACTTTCACAGTCACTTTTGACTCAAAGGGTGGCACAGGCATTGAGGGATACAAGGACGTAGAGTTTGGTCAACAAGTGGCAGCACCCGTCACCAATCCTACAAAAGAAGGATATGAATTTGACTGCTGGACTTTGTCAAATGGTGACAAGGTGGACTTCAACACTTACACCGTCTACTCAAACGTCACCTTCTATGCCAGCTGGAAAGCAAAGTCATACGACCTCACCGCATATCTCACCGATGAAAAAGTAAGCGGAAATATTCTTGACCTTTCAAGCGGAAGCGTTGCTGACTACTATGGCGTGGACGTGACTGTCACTGACGGCGACAAATACAATCTCCGCGACACTGTTGTTGACGGAGTCACCGTGAAAACCTTGACCTTTGCCCTTTCATACGAGTCAACAACCTCATCGGGTCAATCCCTTCCCGTCCCCACCACCACAAAAGATGGCGACAGATTTATGTACTGGTATTACTACGAAGGTGATGAAATCGTGCAACTGAGCAAAACTCTTGCAAAGGGCTCAACTGCAACAACAATTGAACTCCTCCGCGGATACAAATACGACGGCGCACGCACCCTCTATGCAATGTGGTATAGCGCACTTGAAAACGTCACCGTCAAGTTCAACTCAGGTCTTGAAAACGAAACAATCGACACTCCCGATATGGTGGTGAAAGTTGGTGACTATATCTCAGCACCCGACACCCCCTCAATCAGCGGATACGACTTTGACAAGTGGACTTACATCATCAGAGATGATGAAGATGAAGAAAAAGTTGTTGATATGAGCTTCTACATTGACGCATCATCACAAGGTGTTGCTGTCACCAAAGACTTGACAACTGAGGGCATCTTCAACCTGTACGGCAACTGGACAAAGCGCATTGAAATCAACTCCGCAAGCGACTTCGCTTCTCTTGATGACACCGACGAAATGGTGCAAAACGCCAACGTCTATCTTATGGCAGACGTCAACCTTGGCGAGTGGAGTGCAAAGTTTGATGAAGACCACTCCTTCAAAGGTGTCTTCGACGGCAACGGACATACAATCACTTTCACCATTTCAAATGGTGACAGCCCCTATCTCTCCCTCATCGGTGTCAACGATGGCACAATCAAGGAATTGCTCATCAGCGCAGTCATCAACGTGACAGAACTTGGTGAGGGCATTGAAAAATATTACGCATCGGGTGTTGCAAGTGTGTCAACAGGCACAATCTCTGCAGTTGACGTCCGCTATTTCAATGCTACGGTCAAGGCAGACACAACCATACACGTGGGCAGTATTGTCGGCTACAACAACGACAGTGAAATCAGTGGCTCAAAGGCAACCAACGTCATCATTGACGTGGACGGCACCGAAGTGTATGCAGGTGGCGTGGTCGGCCTAAACAATCGTGGTTTTGTCAAGGGCTTCACCCTCTACGGCACAGGCAAATCCGCAGATATCACCGCAAAGGGTGATGGTGTGTACGCAGGTGCATTTGCCGGCAGAATAAACGTGGGTGACTACACTGAGTGCTCTGCAACCTCAGTGAATATTGAAGCAACCGCTTCAAACAGCGTGTACGCAGGTGGTGTTGCAGGCAGAATCGTCAACAACACTCTTGAAAAGATTTCTCTCGGCTCAATCACCATTTCTGCAAAGGGCAATAATGCCTATGCAGGCGGTGCAGTAGGTGACGGCGGAAGCACTCTCCGTCATATCCTCATTGACGGCGCAACCATTGTGGCAGAAGGCACAAAAGTGGCTGTTGCTGGCGGTATGGTTGGCTCAAACTACTGCGAAAGCGGAAATAGAGGTCAAATTCAATTCTCAATTGTGAAGGCGTCATCAGTCACCGCAAAGGGTGACGGCAAGGCATATGCAGGTGGAATTGCAGGGCAACAAAATGCAGGTGCAAGCTCATCAAACGGCGCAGTCACCAGAGTGTATGCAGAATGCGACGTGGCAGTTGTGTCCGCAGGCACAGCCAAACTTGGCAGTGCATTTGGTGTCTACGACACCAAGACCGTGTGCTCCAACGTGTACGTGTCATCAAACGCAGTCATCTCCCTCAACGGCACAGCCTACGACAAGGAAGAGCCTGCCTTTGAAGTGACAACTCGCACAGACGTCATGGACGTCACCCCCGGTTTTGAAACAATCCAAAACGCATCTTGGGTCAACGGCAACTTGAAGCTGAATTCAACAGCCTCATCATCAAACCCCATTTGGATTGTGGCAGACGGCGCATATCCTACCCTTGCCTTCACCGCATAACCAACACTCAAACTAAACAAAAAACGGACGAAATCTCGTCCGTTTTTATTTTGTCTTTCGTGCTTTAATATTTTCTTTTGTTATTTGATTCCTCTCTTTTGATGATAAGTGACGTCTTCAAGGCGATTGTCACATCCAAGTTGGGTGATGAGAAGATGCATTGCGTTGTCAAGGTCACTGCCTTCACTGAAATCTGCATCAAAAATCCAGTCCACTCTTTCGTGTTTCAAGAGGGGTTGCACCTTTTCCTTTTCATCGTTGTGGTAGAGTGCGATTGAGTGTCCGCCACTTTGCTTCACCAGTTTCATACAAGGCACGTCCGTGAGTCCGTCACCGATGTAAATCATATTGCGGAAGAAGACGCGTCTTATGTCATCGGGTTGTGACTTGTTCAGGTCAACGTTGTTGTTGATGTCAAGGACGCCTTTGTTTATGCGATAGACAAATTGGGTTTTGTTGGTGTAGTTGACCGCCATCTTTGCCCACATTGCATTGCCTTCCTCGTTGTACATAAACTCACTGGCGAATATCTTTTTGAAATGCTTTGCCACCACCGTGCCGTCAATGATTTCTTTGAGGCCAGATGAGAGGATGTAGTGCTCCACTTTCAGTCCTGCCTCTTCGCCATAGCGGTTGATGCGCTCAAACCATTCAAGAACGCCGGGATGATATTCAATATGTTTTCCGCATTCCACAAGGACGTCGCGGGTGAGGGGGACGCCTGCTTTGGCGGCTTGGTCAATCATGCAGTACATATATGCAAGGACGCTGTCCATCTTCTCTTTTGATGCCACCTTTTCTGCCTCTGCCCAGAAGTCATCTGCTTCCATTCCAAGGCTGGGGATGAAGGTGTATTCCTGCATATCACGGGTGCAAAGTGTTTTGTCAAAATCGTAAAGCAATGCCACAATGTGTTTTTTTGCCATATATTTTCCTACCTTAATGTTGGTTTCAGGTTATATCTATATATTAACTATTGAACAGAATATTGTCAACCACTCTTTCAATTTCCGCAATCAAACCGCCTAAAAAACCACAAAAAACACCTAGAAAAATATGAACAATGTTCGTGTTTGTTCATTTGAACAATAACTCTTGTATTCAATTTTTTTTTGTGCTAAAATATACGATGCAAAGTTTCGGCGCTGTTGGATTCTTCTCAAATGAACTTATATCCGCTCCGCCGAGTAAAATATGATAATAAAATTTTTTGGAGAATAAAAAATGAAAAATCTGGATTTGAGCATTTACGGTATCACCGGCGCAACAGAAATCGTGCACAATCCTTCCTACGAGGATTTGTTCCTTGCAGAAACCGACCCCTCTCTCACCGGCTTTGAAAAAGGTCAAACAACCGAGCTTGGTGCAGTCAACGTCATGACAGGCATCTACACCGGCCGTTCACCCAAGGACAAATTCATCGTCATGGATGAAAACTCAAAGAACACCGTTTGGTGGACCTCTGACGAGTTCAAAAACGACAACCATCCTTGCAGTGAAGACACTTGGAAGGCAGTGAAAAACATCGCTCTTGACGAACTTTCCAACAAGAAACTCTACGTCATGGACGTCTTCTGTGGCACAAATGCCGACTCACGTATGGCAATCCGCTTCATCATGGAAGTGGCATGGCAAGCACACTTTGTCAAAAATATGTTCATCGCACCCACCAAGGAAGAACTTGAAAACTTCACACCCGACTTCGTCTGCTACAACGCATCAAAGGCAAAGGTTGAAAACTTCAAGGAGCTGGGCCTCAACTCAGAAACCGCAGTGGTCTTCAACATCACTTCACGTGAACAAGTCATCATCAACACTTGGTACGGCGGTGAAATGAAGAAAGGTATGTTCTCAATGATGAACTACTATCTCCCCTTGAAAGGCATGGCATCAATGCACTGCTCTGCAAACACCGATATGGATTGCAAGAACACTGCCCTCTTCTTCGGTCTTTCAGGCACAGGCAAAACCACCCTTTCAACAGATCCTAAACGTCTCCTCATCGGCGACGACGAACACGGCTGGGATGACAACGGCGTCTTCAACTTTGAAGGCGGTTGCTACGCAAAGGTCATCAATCTTGACAAGGATTCAGAACCCGACATCTACAACGCAATCAAGCGCAACGCACTCCTTGAAAACGTCACCGTTGACGAAAACGGTGTTTGCGACTTTGCAGATGGCTCAGTGACTGAAAACACCCGTGTTTCATATCCTATCAACCACATTGAAAAGATCGTCCGCCCCGTGTCAGCAGCACCTGATGCAAAGAACGTCATCTTCCTTTCAGCAGATGCATTTGGCGTGCTTCCTCCCGTCTCAATCTTGACACCTGAACAAGCACAATACTACTTCCTCTCAGGCTTCACCTCAAAGCTTGCAGGCACTGAACGTGGCATCACCGAGCCTACCCCCACCTTCTCAGCATGCTTCGGTCAAGCATTCCTTGAACTGCACCCCACAAAGTACGCAGGAGAACTTGTCAAGAAAATGGAAAAATCAGGCGCAAAGGCATACCTTGTCAACACCGGTTGGAACGGCACTGGCAAGCGTATCTCAATCAAGGACACTCGTGGCATCATCGACGCAATCCTTGACGGCTCAATCCTGAAAGCAGACACAAAGACAATCCCCTACTTCAACCTTGAAGTTCCCACCGCACTCCCCGGCGTTGACTCAGGAATCCTTGATCCTCGTGACACCTACCAAAACGTTGGCGATTGGGATGCAAAGGCAAAAGACCTTGCAGGACGTTTTGTCAAGAACTTTGTCAAATACACCGGCAACGATGCAGGCAAAGCCCTTGTGAAAGCAGGCCCCGAAGCATAATCCAAACTATTAGAACACAAAAAAACGGCGATTTTCATCGCCGTTTTTCTTTTTGGTTTTTAAGGAACGCCAATATTCTCGAATTCTATTTTCATATTGTTGTCTCCCGCTCTACAATTAAAAGCAAAATGGATTTTTAATTTTGGTTGTACCAAACACCTTTGATGCCATTCGATACATGGCCTTTGCATGAATTCGGTCGTGCCAAATGAAACGGCGAAGCACTTTTCGAAGCGACCAATCCTCTCCATAGCTACCTTCAATAACAGTATTTTGAAGAAAATCCGGTTTTGCTTCCAGAGCTTCATATCCGCGCTTGCGGCATTCATAAATGCTACCGTTGTTATCGGCATCAACGTTTATTTCTGCAAAGTAATACTCATTTACGTTCTTCGTGTGCTCGTACATTTCGTCAGCCGTGCGAGGAACTTGACCGTAAAAAGTTTTGCGTTCAGCTATTGCGGTAGCACTCTTGTCAGGGATAGATTTATACAATGCGAGAAAATCCATTGCTGATTTCAATGCAAGTGACTTCAATTTCTCATATTCATCAGCCGTAAGCGGTGCTTTTTCACTCTCAAAAAGCACATCAGAATCTGCATCTTTTATATCAAGTTCAGACTCCTTTTCTTCGACAACTACGGCTTCGATACTGTCAGGGGCATCCTCTCCGAACCATTTGAGATATGATGCAATTTCCCCAGACATCTTCTCCTTTGCGATTTCGAGGCTTTCACCACGGGTATATGCTCCGATATAATCTACCGCATACAGTAAAGAGTCGTTGCCGTTGTGTTCCCATACGCAATCAATTTTCAACAACAAAACCTGCCTCCTCAATAAAATTGTCCTGTTTAAATATATCACATAATTATGTATACTTCAAGGATACAAAACCACTTTACGATGTGCTTTTCTTGTTTCTGTTGAGGTGACTGGGAGGGCTTCACTTGTGGTCGGAGTGGCGAGACTTGTAGCAAACGTAGTGCGCGTAATAGTGAGCCGTGTGAGTTTACTCATTTAGGCGAACGCCACACGCGGTTACGCGAGTTCAGTGCCATAGGCACCGGCGTAGCCCCAAGGAACGCCACCTTCACTTGTGGTCTACGCGCATCTGTTTATGCTACGCATTACAACTGCGTTGTGGTGCTTTGCACCAAAACAGATGGCTATGGCCAAAACAAAAGTCCGCCTCAAATGCAAGCGCTTGAGCGGACTTTCTGTTTTGGTCGGAGTGGCGAGACTTGAACTCGCGGCCTCTTGGTCCCGAACCAAGCGCGCTACCAAACTGCGCTACACCCCGTTTTCAGTCCTTGCGGACTGATTCTTGTTATTTGTTAAGTGCGTTTTTGACGAGAGAGGTGATTTCGTCCACTGCCGTGTCAAGGGTTGCTGAGGTTTTGAGTGACTTGTCTCTTGATGCGATTTCAACGATGCCACCCTTCATATTTCTGGGGCTGACAACCACTCTGAAAGGCACGCCGAGAAGGTCTGCGTCTGAGAACATAACACCTGCACTGACGTTTCTGTCATCGTAGATGACTTCGATGCCCTTTTCGGTCAAGGTGTTGTAGAGGTTGTCTGCATAAGCCTTAACCTCACTGTCGTCTGCGCGGACTGCGCAGATATGCACTTGCCAAGGTGCGATTGCGATGGGCCAGATAGGGCCGTAATCATCGTGGTGTGCTTCGCAGATTGATGCTGCCAGTCTGCCAACGCCGATGCCGTAGCAACCCATGATAGGATTGAGGATGTTTCCTTCGCTGTCGGTGTAGGTCATATTCATTGACTTGGTGTATTTTGTGCCAAGTTGGAAGATATTGCCCACTTCGATGCCTCTTGACACTGTGAGTGCGTGCTTGCCACACTTGGGGCAGACACTTCCCTCTTTGACCTTTGCAAAGTCGTGGAATTCTGCATCGGGGAGGTCACGGTCGAAGTCAAGGCCTGTCATGTGATATTCATTTTCATTTGCGCCACAGACAAGATTGTTGACACCCTTCAAAGTATTGTCATAAAGCACTGTGCAGTTGTCGGTGATGCCCACGGGGCCGATGAATCCTGCCACAAGACCACAATCATCAGTGATTGTTGCGGGGTGCACGTCACAGCCAAGATAGTTGGTCAGCTTTGTTTCATTGACGTCGTAGTCACCGCGGAGGAAAAGCACCACGTATTTGTCGTCCTTGTTTTGTTGATAGACCACTGCTTTGCAGGTGTCTTTTGCTTCAACGCCGAGGAATGCACTGACTTCTTCAATGGTTTGCTTGCCGGGTGTTGCCACCTTTTCAAGTGCCTTTGATTCTTCGGTGCGGACGTAGTCAACAACGTTGGGGGTTGCTTCCATATTTGCACGATAGTCACACTCGTTGCAGATGACGATGGAGTCTTCGCCGATGTCGGTGAGGAGCATAAATTCGTGAGAAATGCTTCCGCCCATCATACCTGAGTCTGATGCGATTGAGATGACTTCGGGGATGCCTGCTCTTGCAAAGATACGCTCGTATGCCTTGTGGCACTTTGCGTAGTATTGTTCAAGGTCCTCTTGTGATGTATGGAAGGAATATGCGTCCTTCATTGTGAATTCGCGGACACGGATAAGACCTGATCTAGGGCGTGCTTCGTCGCGGAATTTGGTTTGGATTTGGTAAATCATGAAGGGGTATTTCATGTATGTTTGACCATATTCACGGACAAGTTGCACTGCGGCTTCTTCGTGTGTCATGCCAAGGACAACAGGGCTGCCGCTTCTGTCGTTGAAACGGACAAGTTCCTTGCCGATGCTGTCATATCTGCCAGATTCTTGCCAGATTGATGCAGGCATAACCACGGGGAAGGACACTTCTTGACCATCAATTGCGTCCATTTCTTCGCGGAGAATATTCTCAATTTTGCGAGTGATACGCTTCAAGGGCATGTATGATGAGAAGATGCCGTTTGCCACGTATTTCATATAACCGCCACGGACCATGAGAGCATGGCTATCCACCACACAGTCAGAAGGTCTTTCTTTAAATCTTTCGCCGACGAGTTTTTCAAGTTTCATAATTGCCTCCGATTTCGGTTGACTAATTTATCGAATATATATTATATGGGCTTTTGACACTTGTGTCAAACCTTTTGTTCACGCAAATGAGTTTTCGTATGGACTTGAACTCGTGCGCCACATCACGCCGTGAGGCGTGTATGGAATCAATGCAAAGCATTGTATGGAATCCGTTGCAAGACGGTATGGAATCAAGCCGCAGAAAATGCACCTCCGGTGATGCCATGCGCCTACGGCGATGCCATACACGCTTGCGCGTGATTCCATACCAAGCCTGTGGCTTGGATAAAAAAACGACAAGCCGAAACTTGTCGTTTTTTCTGGCAGGGGCTATAGGAATCGAACCTACACTAAGGGAGTCAGAGGCCCGTGTGCTACCACTACACCAAGCCCCACCGATGTGGACATTATATTCCTTTTTCAGTTGAAACACAAGCAAACGAAAGCATTTTGAAAGTTTTGCTCGTTGACTTTCCACCAAAGGTGGGATATAATTTTATCGGTGAATTATGTCAAAAGCAAAACGCGCATTTGAAATTTTTATCAGCCTTGCAATATTGTCACTGATTGTGGTGATTGTCTTTGCCCTGCTCATTGTTGAAAAGGTGGGTGACAACGACACCAACACCATTGTCACCGCCGTGTTTGCAGGAGGGTTTTTATTGTTTGTTTCGGTGGCTATGGCCGTCATGATGACACACTCCTATTTCAAGTGCAGTTGCTGCAATATGGAGTTCAAAGGCAGACCTTTTCAAGTGCTCGTCAGTATGCACTCTCCCTCCAAGCGACTTGTGGACTGCCCTTTCTGTCACAACCGCTGTTGGTGTGAGCACGAGATAAAATAGCACTTTAACCTCCCAAAAAGGTGCTTTAATAGTGTAAAACTGCAAAAATCCGTATTGACTGCGGATTTTTTTTGTTATAAAATGTTTATATAAACATTAGGAGGCCACTATGCAAGAACAACACGAAGTATTGGTCAAAAAACCGCTCCTTGACGACAAGGGCAATATTGCAGAGCCCGGATATGCCAAAAGGATCAACTGGGAATATGACAACAAAAAAATCACCGCAAAGCGCACTCGTTTGAAAGAGTGGGATTACTACTATATCTCCAACAAGGAATACGCCCTCTGCCTCACCATAGCAGATATGGGATACGTAGGCGCACTGTCAATCTCTGTCATCGACTTTGTCACCCCTGCCCAATTCACCAACAGCAGCATCTTCTTCTTCCCTATGGGCAAGCTCAAAATGCCTGCAACCTTTGAGAAAGGCGACTGCTTCTGGAAAAACGGCAAAACTTGGATGAAGTTTGAAAACGATGGCACAACCCGTCGCCTCACCGGTGAATATCCCAACGCCGACAAGCGTGGCACAACTGTCAAGTGGGACGTCACCCTCACCGACGCACCCGAAGAATGTATGGTCATTGCAACTCCCTTTGACCGTGACGGATATTTCTATTTCAACTCAAAAGTCAACTGTATGACTGCAGAAGGTGGATTCACTTTGAACGGCAGAGAGTGCCCCTTCAACAAAGAGGACTCAATGGGCACACTTGACTGGGGCCGTGGTGTTTGGACTTATGACAACACTTGGTATTGGGGCAGTCTCCACACCCGTCTCAAGGACGGCAAAACCTTTGGCTTCAACTTGGGCTACGGCTTTGGCAACACCTCCGCTGCAACCGAAGATATGCTCTTCTACGACGGCAAGGCACACAAACTCCCTGTGAAGGTTGTGTTTGGAATCCCCGGTGACGACGAGGGCAAACCCAGATATATGGAGGACTGGACCTTCAAGAGTGAAGACGGCAGAATGGACCTCACTTTCACCCCTATCATTGACCGCTACGAGCCCTTTGACCTGAAAGTCATGTGCATGATTCCTCACCAAGTTTTTGGTTGGTTCACAGGCACTTGCACCCTTGATGACGGCACCGTCATTGAACTTGACCACGAACTGGGCTTTGCAGAAAAAGTCCACAACAAGTGGTAAAAAACAGACTTTAACATCAAAAAAACGGACGATAATCGTCCGTTTTTGTTTTTTCTTAGATTTTGTGTTGAGGCTTTGTGTTCTGCCTTTTTAGAACAGATAGACAAACAACATCGTGCACACGATGCCCACAAGCATACTGACTGCGGGCACTCTTCCCTCTTCCATAAGGGTTGCTTGAGGGAGTATTTCGCAGAAAGTGACGTAAAGCATTGCGCCTCCTGCAAATCCCATGCAGATGCCTGTGGCGATTGCTCCCAGTCCACCAACAAGCAAGCCTATGCCTGCGCCGATAACCGTAGCAAAACCTGCAAGAGCGGTGAGCCCTATTGCTTTCCAAGCGCCCACACCACCACCTGCAAGAGGTGCTGATATGGTCATACCCTCGGGGATATCGTGGACGGCAATCATGATCGCAACCAAGATGCCTGCGCTCTTGTCCGCAAGACCGCTTGCGCCGATTGCCATACCTTCAGGGAAGTTGTGCAACGCAATAGCAAACAACATAACAAGACCTGCTTTCAGCATCCTTTTCTTTGACACGCCGTTGTTGCCAAGTTCACCACTGCTGTTGAGTTCAAGGATTGCTGTTTCGTGATGGAGTTCTGCAGGCTTGCGGTGTGTTTCTCTCACGTTTTCAAGGACGTCAAGAAGTTTGTTCAGTCCGTAGATGGACAAAATGCCCACCACAACCGATGACACTGCAATAAGGACACCTGTCCACTGCTTTCCGTCGACTATGGTTTCACTGACCGCTTCGGGGACCATTTCAAAGGCGACGATGCCAACCATGACACCGCCCGCAAAGGACAAGACTCTGCTCATAACCTTGCTTCCCTTGTTTTTCAAAAATACGCCGATGACGCCACCGATTCCAGTGCCTGCCACCCCTGCCACAAGGGAAAGAATGATCATAAGGGCTTCTCCACTTATTGCTGACAAATTGTTTTGAAACATAATTCACTCCTACTAGTACAATAAACTTATCACTTTTCTTTCAAGTTGTCCACCACTTTTTTCACACTAAAATTCGACACTTTAATCCTTTGGTGTTGGGTGCGCCATTATTGACAACTTATCAGTTTTGTGATATTTTTGAGGTATGGAAAAATATATCATCACAACAGATATGACTGCGGACTACCCTGCGGTCCTAAAAGACAGCGAAAAGGATTTTCATATCATTGATATGGCATACGTCATGGACGGAGTGCTTTACGATGGCAAAACAAATCCGTACCTCAGCACCAAGGATTTCTACTCCGCTCTTGCTGAAGGCAAAACCTCATCAACCTCAATGGTGACCGTTGAAGAAGCAAAGGAGTTTTTCGGTGCGTTTTTGAGAGATGGCTACGACGTGTTGCACGTCGGATTCACTTCTGCCCTCAGTGGTTGCCACGAAAGTTATATCTCCGCTGCAAAGGAACTTGAATCTCTCTACCCCAACAACAAAGTTGTTGTTGTGGACAGTTTGTGCGCTGCAAGTGGTGAAGGTCTCCTTGCCTATTATGCTCTCAGAAAGCGTGACGAAGGCGCAACCATTGATGAAAATGCAGAATATCTCACCGACCTTAGACATCACATAGGTCATGTCTTCACAGTTGATGATATGAATCATCTCTATCGTGGCGGTCGTGTCAGCAAAGGCACTGCGGTTGTAGGTCAAGCCCTCAAGATGAAGCCTGTGCTTATGGTCAGTGATGAAGGAAAACTTGTGCCCACAAACACGATGATGGGCAGAAAGCTGGCTCTTCGTACCCTCGTTGACAAAATGGTGGCAAAGACAAAGGGCTACGACAACAAAGTGGCTTTCATTGGCAGTTGCGACGCAGACGACGACGCAGAAGTGTTGAAAAAGATGGTGGAGGAAAAATTCCCCGGTATCAAAGTGTATGTCGGTGACATATCCGCAATCGTAGGCTCACACCTTGGAAAAGGCGGACTGACCCTGCACTATCTCTGTGAAGACAAAATCCCATTTAGATTTTAAAAAAAGGCACTCGATTGAGTGCTTTTTTATTTGTCTTGCAACGCAAGACAAGTGATATTGTGGCAAAGCGTTGCGCTTTGCAAAAGAAAAAGCGACCACTTGGGTCGCTTTGTTCTTTTGTCGTGTTAATTATGCTTCAACGATTGCGCCAACGGGGCAACCATCTTCACATGCGCCACAGTTGATACATTCGTCTGCATTGATAACAAATTTGCCGTCGCCTTCTGAAATTGCGTTGACGGGGCAGGTGTCTGCACATGCTCCACACATGATGCATTCGTCATTGATAAGTCTGGGCATAGTAATTCTCCTTATAGTTTTAATCCGCGTCGCTTCGCTTTCGCACTATTATTCTAGCACACCAATTTTGTTTTGTACACTCAATTTTGATTTATTTGAAAAATTCTTTCAACAGGTTTTCGTATCTTTCGGTTTCAAGATAGTAGCAAGCCACGTGCTCTGCTCCTTCAAAAATTGCTTGCACCTTGTTGTCACTGCCACAAGCGGCGTACATTTCGTCTGACATATATTTGGGCACGGTGGGGTCTGCAGTGCCGTGTATGAAAAGGAAAGGACATTTTGCCTTTTTCACCTCTTCAATGGCGGACACCTTTTTGAAGTCGAAGCCCAAAATAAGTTTGCACCAAATTCTGCCAAAGAAGAATACAGGCAGTGCAAATATAACAGGTGCGTGGCGTTTGACGGTTGCTTTGAACACTTCCATGGGCTCAGTGAATCCGCAGTCAAAGACGACACCTGCAATTTCAGGCATATCTGCGCCTACCATAGCCACCGTTGCTGCCCCCATTGAAATGCCGAAAAGATAGATCTTTTCGTAGTCCTCTTTCATCTTCTCCACCCAGTATTTTACGTCAATGCGGTCAAGGACTGAAAAGCCTGTGTGTGTGCCCTCGCTGTCGCCGTGGGCTCTGTCGTCAACAAGGAGGACATCAAGACCTTGGCTGTGCAAAAAAGGCACGTAGGCTGCGTACTCTCTTCTGCCGTGAGAGGTGTAGCCGTGGACACAGATGACAATCCTTTTGTCTGGGTTGTCCTTGGGGGTTTTATACAGCCTTCCCTTCAAGGTCAGTCCGTCAAAGGTGGTGACGTCCAGCATTTCAACGGGCAAGGTTTCAAGGTGCTCTATTGCCTTTTTTCGAGCCTCTTTGATGAGGAGACGTTGCTCGGTTTCGTGCTTCTTTTCACCGAGAAGGCTGAAAGGCTTGCGCTTGAATATACCCTGAAAGAAGTAATATCCTGCCACTGCAAAGAGGGCGACCAGTGCCACCACGACGGCTATGATTGCTACAATGATGATTTCATAAGTTTCCATAATAAGATTTTAACATCTAAAAGCACTTGTGTAAAGACAGAAAATATATTAAAATAGCATCGTGAAACCTGAAATCAAGGAAAAACTTAAGACCGCACTTCATCTCTTTGCCCTATTTTTCAAAATAGGTCTGTTTTCATTTGGTGGCGGATACGCCATGTTTACAATGATAGAGCGTGAGGTGGTGGACAAACACAAGTACCTCACCAAGTCCGAGCTTATGGACGTCTTTGCCATAGCCGAAAGCACTCCGGGGGCTGTTGCAGTCAACGTGGCAACCTTTGTAGGCACGAAAAAGGCAGGTATATTTGGTGGCGTATTCACCACCTTTGGGCTTATGCTCCCCTCAATCATCATAATAATGGCACTGTCCTACGTCATCAACGTCTTCCGTGACAACCTTTGGGTGGGATACGTGTTCAAAGGCATACGCGCAGGCGTCCTTGTTTTGATTGCAAAGGCGGTCATATCCTTCTTCCGCAATATGCGCAAGGATTGGTTTGATTTCGTACTTCTAATTGGGGCTTTTCTTGTTGCGTTCCTGACAGACGTCAGTGTCATATACATCATTTTGGTGACGATCGTGCTGTGTATAATCCTTATGGTTGTGAAAAACATCTACGCCAAAAAGAAAGAAAAAATCACCACTGAAAACACAGTTGAAACCGCACAAAGTGATGAAATCGCAACAGATGAAAACTCCATTGATGACGAAGTCGTTGCAGAAGAAAGTCCTGCCGAGGACGAAACCGCAACAGAAGACAACGTGACTGAAATTGTCACAGACCAAACCGCAGAAAAGGGGGAGGATAGATAATGGAATTCCTCATGCTTTTCTGGGTGTTTTTCAAGATAGGTTTGTTCACCATAGGCGGTGGACACGCAATGATACCCCTCATCATGGAAGAGGTGGTAGCGCAAGGCTGGATAAGTGAAGAAGTGCTCATTGACTTCATCGCAATAAGCGAAAGCACACCGGGGCCCTTTGCGGTCAACATTGCCACATACACAGGTACGGTTGTTGGTGAAAGCCTTGGTGGATTTGGGCACGGACTGCTTGGTGCGCTTTGTGCAACCCTTGGTGTGGTTGCCCCCTCTGTCATCATCATAATTCTCATAGTCAAACTGCTCTCCCGCTTTATGAAAAAACCTGCGGTGCAAGAGGTCTTCACAGGAGTGCGCTCATCGGTGACAGGACTTCTCCTTAGCGTATTTCTTGGGCTGTTCCTTTCGGTGATTTTGTCAATGTCCTCTGTGTGGGAAAGCGTCGGTCACTTTGACTATATCGGCCTCATCATATTTGGCGTGCTGATGGTGGTGGCAAACGTAAAAATCAAAGGCAAAACTCTGCACCCCATATTCATCGTGCTTATGTCCGCAGTGATGGGTGTGCTGATGTACGGATTTATCCCCGGCGCGTAGGCACAAGGGCGCGAAAATAATTTATGCGCTTGAGAGTCGCAGGCACAAAAATGCATGCAAGGCGTACGCAGGTGAGCATAAGCAAGCATGCGTAAATAGGCGCAGACACAAGCGCATCAATCTCTTCCAAAACGGAAGAGATTTTTTGTTTTTCGAGGTGAAAGGACAGGGTTTTCAACCCTAAAAAAGCCACGGAAAAATTTAACTATACACCAAGGAAAATTTGTTGATAATCTCGACAAAATTCTCTCATATTTTTTCTTGAAAAAATGAGGGGTGTGTTTTATACTATAAAACAATAAAGGTTTTAGGAGTCCACATGCAACACTATCTTATCATCGGCGCAGCCACGGTTTTGTTCCTTTGTGTCATCGCAATCGGTGCACACCTTCTTCGTGGCAGAGTGCGTCTTGCAAACAGATTGCTCCTGATATTGGGTGTATTTGTTTTGGCGGTGAAGGTCATACAGTACATCTATTATGCGGCAATCGGTCAACCCAAAATTCCTGCGGAATTTAGCACGCTCACCTGCGTGGCCTTTGCCCTTGTGGTATTCTGCGATAAGAAGAAAGTTGCCTACCCCTTTGTCACCTATGCGGCATTTATGTCCGGACTCATCTTCAACCTTATGCTCTTCATAGGACAAGACACTTTCATCGAGGCACGCCCCAGTGAATTGTGGCTGCTCCTCAACGTGTTTGTCCACGATGCATTGTTCCTTGGCTCAATCATCATGATGGGCAACTTCAAGCTGTCAATCAAGACCTCATGGCAGATTGTCATCTGCGTTGTGGTGTTCGTAGGTTGGGCATTCATCGCACAATATGCTTTGAAGGCAGAAGAAACCATCTACACCGTCAATATGTTCAACGGCACTCTCTTTGACAACGTGTTTGCCAAGGACTACCCCGGTCTCACCGAAAAAAGCGCATATTTGCCTGTGTACATAGTGTGTTTGGTCGTGTGCCTTGCCCTTTCATACGTAGTGTTGTTTGCACTGAATCAACTCATCTACAAGCACGACCACTCTCTTGAAAACGAATATTATCTTGACAAGGAGGACTATCAATGAACACCAGCGACGTGACAAAAGCCTTTGAAGGTGTGTTTGTAGCCATCCTTCTCATTGCAATCTTCACCACCGCCTTCGGCATCCTCGCCCTTGGCGAAACAGGCCCTTCAAATGAGCCTATCACCTCTTTTGAACATCTCGAAGTCCGCCCTGAAGGTGCGGCTCAGGACTTTGGCGCAATCCCCACTGATGAAGAAGACCTCATTGCATACGCAGTCATGCTCTTCAACTACGGCGGTACAACTGCAAAAGATGCAGAAGCACTTGCCGCCCACTGCTTGTGCTCTATGATTATGAACGCAGGCTCAAACAACATCGTTGACATTGACGCCACCATCATCAAGACTCAAACTGAATATTTCCGTGCAGACTATCGTATCGAAGTGGACTGCCCCTTGAAACGTGTCTTCGGCAACGCATTTGAAATCATCATTTCAGAGCGCAACTACACCTGCACCGATATGGACTATCTTGCCTATCAAAAAGTGCCCAACTCAATCGTCACCGAAGACGGCAGACCCACCGCAGACTGGGTTGATTCAAAGAAGAATCCCTTGACCGAAGAAGAGCGCCCTGTGCCTGTGTACAACAGCACCCAAGAAGGCATCTTTGAAGTCGTGCCCTACAACGTCACTGAAGACACCGTTGAATCCGTGGTCGTCACCTACGTCGAAAGCGAAGAAGGCAACTATTACAAGGTGGATATGGTCCTTGACACATCCAACCCCTACCTCACTGAACGTATCATCGACACCATCCGCACAGGCTCAGGGGACAAAAACGCATATTACAGCACCGTCACCTACTCCTTCGAACTTTGGGACAACGGCTACTACAAGGCAATCACTTTCCAAGAAGTGTGGAAGGCAAAGGCAATGGGCATGGTCAACTTCGTCACCGACACCACCTACAACTGGACCTTCAGTTATGACCCCGACGACGCCAACCCCGACACCTACGTCAACTGCAAGGAAGCCAAGGACGCCATGGGCCCCTACTCCGCATAACAACCTGCGAAGCAGGATTTCATCCAAAAACACATCAAAACAAAACCCACTCAACCGAGTGGGTTTTTTATTTTAGGCATTTAAATACTTGTTTAGAATGGCTTCAAACTCGGTCTCTATACTGTATAACCATGACGTATGACCTAGTAATTCACCAGTCTCTGAATCATATCTGTACTTACTGCTTCCTGATAAAGAAATCAAATAATATTCCCCTGAGTTGTAAACAATCCAAACACATGTCCCAAATGGCTCCATGGGGCTTCCCATTGACAAAGCGAATTTATACATGGTCAATTCTTTGATGTCATCGCAAATTTTATTTATTTTGCTTGAATCAAGTTCTTTAACCACTTTATATGGAGGCTTGTTGAATTCTTGTGTTTTCTCAACTATTTTGATTTCCTGAATCTCTTCTACAGCATAATCAAACTCCCAATGCTCATAGACCTTTTTACTCAATAAGCATCCAGTCAAACTCAGCATTACCATCAATATAACAGCCAACAACATAGCCAACGACATATATTTTTTCATATTTACCTCACCAACATGTTATTGAAATAAACCGAGTTTCAATGATACTCATCGTCTTGTTTTGCTCCATAATTTATGTTTTAAGTTTATCACAACGTATCTTGCTTTGCAATACAAAAAAACCCACTCAAAAGAGTGGGCTTTTTGTTTATTGTTCTTATGCTATTCGCCAAATAGTGCGTTTTTATTCTTCTGCGGGAACTTCTGCAGGTGTTTCAACAACGCGTTTGCCGTCTTCCACTGCTGCAATCTTGTCGATTACGCGAAGGATGACGTCAAGGCCTGTGCCGACGGTTTCAACACTGAAACGGTCGGGGGTGTCATAGAAGGTGTGATAATAGTTGGTCATGACGGGGTCTTGTGCTGCAAAGGTGACTGTGCGCACGCCTGCTTTGTGGAAGGGGGTTGAGTCACATCCGCCAACGGGGTTGACGATTTTGCCCGGCTTTTCGATGCCTGCTTCCTTCATTGATTCCTCAAACATCTTGATGAGTTCGGGGTCAAACTTGGTGCCTTGCCATGCGTCACCGCGGACGACTTCAAAATAGTCCTCGTCTGCAATGGAGTCAAGGTTCAAGTTGTAGCAATTTTTGAGGATGTCTTCACCCTTGTGCTTTCTCACAAATGCGATAGAGCCACGGAGACCTGCTTCTTCTGCTCCGCAGTTGAGATCGATGATACGGCAACGTTTGGGCATTTTGTCGGGGTTTTCCTTGAAATACTTGGTGACGATATATGCAAGAGCGATGCCGGTTGCGTTGTCCATTGCGCCGGGTGATGCGGTCTTTTCATTTTTGTCAAGCCACAGGGTGACAAGGAAACTGCCTGCCGCGAGAAACGGGCAAACAATGGGATACACTTCTGCCACAAACATCCAAGTGATATAGTCCACGTATTGACTGATTGCAAGTGTCCAAGCAAGAGCGGTGGTGGCGATGACACAAAGTGCGCCAAAACCAACCTTGATAAATGCAAATGCGGGGTTCAGTTTGCTCTTGATTGCGCTGTGTTTCCAGTTCCAACTGGTGTCGGTGTGACCAGACAGCATAATGGTGTAGTCATATTCGCCGTCTTCGGGAGTCAGTTCACCATAGGTGTTGTAGCTGACTTCGTGGTGGAAACACCAGTCAAACCAAGTCTTGTACAGGAACACACTGCACACAAGCCAAACCCACATTGCTGTCAACATAATTGCTGCAAGCCAGTAAAGCTGTGTGAAATTGAGCATGATTGCTCCTGCAATGCCCACCCAACCTGCGTAAGGGATTCCGCCGATTGATGCTCTAGGTGCAACAAGGAATTTCTCTTGCTTCACCTTGAGGCCAAGACCATTCATCTTGTCCTTCATCACTTCGTGGAACTTTCTTTCGTTGTCAGAACCGGGCAAACGGGGGCCGATTTCGTCTGCTGCGTGAGTGACGATTTCAAATGCCTCATCAGCATATTTTCTGATTTCTTCTCTCATAAATCTCTCCTAAAAATTTATATTTATTTTTTGTTTTTGTTCAAATTTATGCTCAATGTATGAAAAAGGAAAGGACAGAGTCCTTCCCTTCAGTCATTATTTGATGACTTCCAAGCCACCCATATACTTGCGGAGCACTTCGGGCACTGTCACAGAGCCGTCTGCATTTTGATATTGCTCCACGATTGCAGGGATAAGGCGAGAGGTTGCAAGGCCACTGCCGTTCAAGGTGTGGACGTATTGAGGCTTGCCTGTTTCTGCATCACGATAACGAGTGTTGTTTCTGCGTGCTTGATAGTCGTTTGCGTTGGACACTGAACTGCATTCCTTGTAGATTTCCATTGAAGGAATCCAAAGTTCAACGTCATAAGTTCTTGCCATACTTGCAGAGCAATCTCCTGCTGCAAGTTTAGACAGGCGGAAGTGGAGACCAAGTTTGTCGCAAAGACGGCATGCCTTTTCAACAAGTTCCTCAAAAGCCTTCATGCTGTCGCCGGGTTTTGCGATTTGTACCATTTCAATCTTGTTGAATTGATGGCCTCTTATCATGCCTCTTTCTTCACTTCTTGCGCTGCCTGCTTCCTTTCTAAAGCAAGGTGAATATGCAAACAACTTGATGGGCAGTTTGTCTTCGGGGATAATCTCTCCTGCATACAGGTTGACAAGGGCGGTTTCTGCGGTGGGGAGCATAAAGCGATTGCGTGTTCTGTCTTCATCGCAGTCAAGCCAATACACTTCGTCACTGAATTTGGGGAATTGACCTGCACCAAAGCCACAGTTGTAACCAAGTTGATAGGGAGGCAAGATGAATTCATAGCCGTCAGCAAGGTGCTCGTCAATGAAGAAGTTGAGAAGAGCCCATTCAAGACGTGCGCCAACTCCACGATAGCACCAGAATCCGTTGCCACTGAGTTTGACACCACGTTCATAGTCGATGAGACCAAGGTCAACACAGAGGTCATAGTGGCTCTTGGGTTTGAAGTCAAATGCAGGCTTCTCTCTCCAAGTCTTCACAACTTGGTTGTTTTCCTTTTCACCGGGGAGAAGGTCGGGGTCGGGGGTGTTGGGCAGTGCGCAAAGGAAAGCGTTGACGTCTTGAATAAGCTTGTTGATTCTTTCATCGCCCTTTGCAATTTGCTCGCCGATCTCTCTCATTTCCTTAAAGATGTGTTCAACGGGCTTGCCCTCTTTTTTCAGTTTGGGGATTTCTGCTGAAACTTTGTTTCTCTTTGCTTTCAGTTGTTCGATTTCGGTGATGAGAGCCTTGCGTTCATCATCCCATTTGAGCACTTCACTAAAATCCACTGTGTGGCCCTTTCTTGCAAGTGCATCTACAACTTCTTGGGGGTTGTTTCTTATTCTGTTAAGGTCTAACATTGTTGTCCTCTATATGAAATTATTTTATTTTTAAGTTGTTTGATTTGGTTTTGTTTTGCAAAAGAGAGGTTTTATGCCACGTTTCCGCCACATAAACCCTCTTTTTTGGGGTTTGCCTTATGCGATGATGTTGACAAGTCTGCCGGGCACGACGATGATTTTCTTGGGTGCGCCAGTCAGTTGATCCTTGACTGCTTCAAGGGCTTGTGCCTCGATTTCTTCCTTGGTGGCGTTCTTTGACACCATAATCTTTGCTCTCATCTTTGAGCAGATTTGGACACCAAGTTCAATCTCGTCACGGACAAGACAGTTGACGTCAAACTTGGGATAGCTTTGGTTGAACACTGAGTATTCTCCTCCCATCATCTCCCAAAGTTCTTCTGAGAAGTGAGGTGCAAAAGGTGCAAAGAGGAGCACCAAATCCTTGATGCATTCCTTGTAGAATGCGCTCTTGCTTCCCACTGCATTGTCGTAGGCGTAGATTGCGTTGACGTATTCCATTATTCTTGCAATGGCGGTGTTGAAGGAGAAGTTTTCCATATCCTGTGTCACACTCTTTATTGTGTTGTGACGGACAAAATTCAGCTCCTTCTCTTCCTTGCCCATTTCTCTTTCTTCAAAGTTTTCATAGCACTTCTTCACGAGGCGTTCAACTCTGTCAAAGAAACGACCAATGCCGTCAAGACCGCTTTCGTTCCAAGGACCGCCCTCAACGTAGCTGAAGCCGAACATAAGATACACTCTGAACACGTCTGCGCCAAACTTGGCAATGCTGTCGTCAGGTGAAACCACGTTTCCACGGCTCTTTGACATCTTGAATCCGTCAGGGCCAAGGATGAGGCCTTGGTGCACCAGTGAGAGGAAAGGCTCGTCAAAGTGGAGATATCCCATATCTCTCAGTGCCTTTGTGAAGAAACGTGCGTACAACAGGTGCATACATGCGTGCTCTGCACCACCGATATATTTGTCCACGGGGAGGAGTTTGTCAATCCACTCTGTGTCAAAGGGTTTTTCACTGTTGCGGTTGTCAGCGTAGCGGAGATAATACCAGCTTGAACACACAAAGGTGTCAAGGGTGTCGGGGTCACGACGTGCATCTGCGCCACAGACGGGACATTTCACGTTCATAAACTCTTCGCATTTTGCAAGGGGTGACTTTCCGTCAGGCTTGAACTCCACGTTGTAAGGGAGTTTGACAGGAAGGTCGCTTTCGGGCACGGGCACTGCTCCGCAGTGAGGGCAATGGATGATAGGGATAGGTGCGCCCCAATAGCGTTGACGACTGACAAGCCAGTCTCTCAAACGATAGTTGGTTTTGAGAGCGCCTTGACCGCTTTCTTCCAACTTCTTGATGATTGCAACCTTTGCTTCTTCACTGGTCATACCGTCAAATTCACCGCTGTTGGTGAGGACGCCGTATTCGGTAAAAGGCAGTGCGTCATTGACATCATCACTTGTACCTTTGATGACTCTTTCAATAGGAAGACCAAGTTTGCCTGCAAAGACAAAGTCGCGGTCATCGTGGGCTGCGACACCCATGACTGCACCTGTGCCGTATGATGCGATAACGTAGTCTGCCACCAAGATGGGCACTTCTCTGCCGTTGATAGGGTTGATTGCGTATGAGCCGGTGAGGACACCTGTCTTTTCACGGTTGGATGCCATTCGGTCGATTTCGGTGACCTTTGATGCATCTTCCTTATACTTTTCAACCGCCGCCTTTTGTGCCTCAGTTGTGACGAGGTCAACAAGAGGGCTTTCGGGGGCAAGAACAACATAGGTGACACCAAAGAGAGTGTCTGCTCTGGTGGTGAAAACACGGAAAGTGACGTCGCTGTCCTTCACCTTGAATTCAACTTCACCGCCATAGGACTTGCCTATCCAGTGCTTTTGCATAAGTTTTGTCTTTTCGGGCCAGTCAAGTCCGTCAAGACCAGCGAGAAGTTCCTCTGCGTAATCTGTTATCTTGAAAAACCATTGTGTAAGATTTTTTCTCACAACGGTGCTTCCGCATCTTTCGCAAATGCCGTCTTGTGCTTGCTCGTTGGCAAGGACGGTGCTACAAGAAGGACACCAGTTGACGGGGGCTTCCTTTCTGTATGCAAGGCCGTGCTTGTACATTTGGAGGAACATCCATTGTGTCCATCTATAATAGTCGGGCATGCAGGTCTTGATTTCGTAATCCCAGTCATAGGTTGCGCCCATCTTCTTCAACTGCTCTTCCATTGTGGCAATATTCTTGATGGTGCTGTCCTCGGGATGGATGCCCGTCTTGATTGCATAGTTTTCTGCAGGCAGACCAAAAGCGTCAAATCCCATAGGGTGGAAGACTTCCTTGCCTTGCATACGCTTGAAGCGTGCAAAACTGTCACTAGGGCCGTAGTTGTACCAGTGACCTGCGTGGAGTTTTGCTCCAGAGGGGTATGAGAACATTTCAAGGACGTAGTACTTGTCCTTGACGCTGTCACGATTGAACTTGTAAAGCCCAGTTTCTGCCCATTTTTTCTGCCATTTGGCTTCGATTTGTTTAAGATCCATATTTCTCCAAGTTGCTCGCATACTGCGTGCACGCGGGCAAACACGCAAAATTATCTATAATATAGTCAATTTTAATACTAAATAGCCTATAAGTCAACACAAAAAAGAGTTTTCGCCCCTATTGACACCGCTCTTTTATGAGGTTAAAATATTGTTATCAACTTTGAAGGGGTCATTATGAAAAAAATTCTCGTCCTCATATCAGCAATTCTCGTCATAGTTTTGTCCCTCGGTATTTTTGTGGCTTGCGGTCCAAAAGACGACACTCCCGACACTCCCGCACCTTTGACATTTGTCAAAGCAGACGGCATACGCGTCCTCGACCCAGACGGAAATCCTATTGGACTTATGGGCACAAACCTTGGCGGTTGGCTTGTGCAAGAGCAATGGCTCTGCCCCACCGAAACTGGACAAGAGATTGCTCAACTTGACATCTACCTCACCCTCTACAACCGCTTCGGTGAAGAAAAAGCAGAAGAACTCATTGACGTGTTTGAAGACAACTGGGTCACCGAGCAAGACTTTGCCTCTATCAAAGCAATCGGCCTCAACTGTGTCCGCATCCCTTTCAGCTATATGAACTTTATGAACCCCCTCATCTACGATGAAAATGCTGGTGAGTGGGTTGTCAAGGACTATAAAGACCTCACTTGGCGTGAAGATGCTTTCGACCGCCTTGACTGGGCACTTGAAATGTGCGAAAAATATGAACTTTACGCAATCCTTGACCTGCACGGAGCCGTAGGCTCACAATCTGGTCAAGACCACACCGGCGACATCTCTGAAAAGGTTGGAAGACTTTGGCGTGAGGATGAAATCGGTGAAGCCTGCCGTGAAAAAACAAAAGAACTTTGGGTGGGCATTGCAGAAAGATACAAAAATAACGTTTGGGTGGCAGCATACGACCTTATGAACGAGCCCGGCGTTGCAACAATCAACGGCGGGGGCAAAAGTCAAGTGACCAATGAGCAGACTTGGGACTACTTTGACGAACTCATCGATGCAATCCGTGAAGTTGACCCCAACCATATGATTTCAGTGGAATCATGCTGGGAAGCACAAAACCTGCCCGACCCTGAAGAATACGGCTGGGAAAACGTGCTCTATCAATTCCACCACTACAACTGGGCATCTGCAAACACCTTGAATGCAACTTTCTACAACTTGAAAGTCTTTACGATGGATTTTGTATCAAGACGTGAATACCCCGTCATCATCGGTGAATTCAACGTATGGGCTGACACTCACGCCGACAAGACCAAGTATAACCAATCCAGTGACCAAACCGAAGCAGAGGCTTGGGCGGGCGTCATCGAACTTTACTGCGGAAAGGGTTGGTCCTTCACCACATGGAATTTCAAGCA
This sequence comes from uncultured Clostridia bacterium, assembly GCA_937885645.1. GTDB lineage: Bacteria > Bacillota > Clostridia > Christensenellales > CAG-917 > RGIG4097. The sequence continues at coordinate 55,952 of CALABJ010000014.1, forward strand.
CGCTGCAGGCTATTCAAGTTGGGGGCTCTTCAATTTCAATGACGGCGAAGTTGAATACAAGCAAGCCAATTTCTTCACAGACAGTGCTGAAGATATTGCCGCTGCATGGGCAAGCCACAACTCGGCAAACTACCACGAAAACACCGACCTCACCTCTTGTATCAAGCCCTATCTTGACAGTTTCTACACTGGTGAGGATTTGAAACCCAACAACGAAAAATATTACATTTTGGGCAACCTGTAAAATAAGAGCCATTTTGTTGAAAGGGCGGAAGATTTGTGATATAATGCCCTAAAAGGAAGGCGAATATGTTTATTACGTTTGAAGGATGCGAAGGCGTCGGCAAATCAACACAACTGAATTTTTTGAGAGATTACCTCAAGGAAACCGGTCAAGATGCAATCTTTGTCCGTGAGCCCGGTGGCACGTCTATCGGTGAGCAAATCCGCAAGGTCATCTTGAATCCTGCCAACACAGAAATGGCATCTGTCACCGAGTCTATGCTCTATGCTTCAAGCAGAGTGCAACTGATTGACGAGGTGATTTTGCCTGCACTGAGAGAAGGCAAGCTTGTGGTGTGTGACCGCTATCTTGACAGTTCAATTGCCTATCAAGGCTATGCCCGTGGCCTTGGTGCAGACTTTGTCAAAAAGGTCAACTCATACGCCGTTGAGCACTGTATGCCTGACGTGACCATCTTCCTTGACCTGAGCCCCGCAGAGTCCTTCCGCGCCACCCCTGGCGCAGACCGTATGGAACAAGAAACTCGTGAATTCCACAACAAGGTATATGCAGGTTATAAAGCCGAAATCGCCACTTCAAACGGTCGAATCGTGCCCATAAAACCCAGTTTTGACAAAAATATAACACGTAGGCTCATCATCGACGCCCTTCGTGAAAGAGGTGCAATCAAGTGAGCGAACTTGTCTTTGAAGACACCCTAAAAAACTCCCGCGCATATCATCTTCTCAGCAACGACTTCCGTCTTGAACTTGGACACGCCTATATGCTTGTGTCCCCTGACGACGACACTGTGAAGGAGTTTTTCACGCTCATTGCCACCACAATTTTCTGCGAAACAAAGTCCGCTTGCATGCACTGCAACGAGTGTGGAAAGGTGCTTCACGGCAATCACCCTGACCTTGCCATCATCAATGCAATCGGTGAAAACATAAAGGTTGAGGCAATCAAGGATCTCACAGAGGACGCAGGCATCAAGTCCTTCTCCGGCACAAAGGTGTACTATATCCACCGCGCGGATCTTATGAACACCGCCGCCCAAAACAAACTGCTGAAAACCCTTGAAGAGCCCCCTAAGGGTGTGGTCATCTTCCTTGGCGTGTCCAACGAGTCCGCTATGCTTGACACCATCAAGTCAAGGACAAGGACGGTGTATCTTGACATCTTTGACAACGACACCGTCAAAAACGCTATGTTGGATTTGGGTGTTGGCGAGGACACTGCCTCTCTTGCGGCAGATTGCAGTGAGGGTATGCTTGGCAAGGCATATAAGATTGCAAAATCCCCAGACTACGCCAACCTCTACACCTCAGCACTTTCTCTATTGAAAGGACTCAGCCGAAGCACCGATGTTGTGGCGCTAGACCACTCCCCCGTTCTATTGAAACAAACGGACGAGTTTTTGAACGTGCTTTCAATCGTGCTCAGGGATATGCTTGCAGTAAAGGGCAATAATCCTGTGTTGTCAAGGCACGTTGGTCTTCAAATCCGCACCCTTGCAGAGGGTTTCTCAATGAAGGCAATATCTGAAATCATACTTCTCATCAATCAAGCAAGAAGAAAACTGTCCTTGAACGTCAACGTTCAAGCAACAATAGACTCACTTCTCTTCTCAATTTTGGAGGCAAAATATAAATGGCAATAATCGTTGGCATTAAATTTAGAAACGGAAACAAAGTGTACTACTTTGACCCCCAAGGCATAGCCTTTGACGAGGGCGACGGCGCAATCGTTGAAACCGCAAGAGGTCAAGAGTTTGGCACTGTGTCAATAACAAACAAGGAAGTGGACGAAAAAGACATCGTTTCACCCTTGAAACCTGTCATCCGCAAGGCAACCCCCGATGATTTCAAAAAGGTGGAAAAGAACCTTGCAGACAAGGACAACGCCCTCAAAGTCATCCGTGAAAAGGTGGCGGAAATGGGCATTCAAATGAAACTGGTTGACGCCGAATACACCTTTGACCGCTCAAAACTCATCTTCTACTTCACCGCAGAAGGCAGAGTTGACTTCAGAGAACTGGTCAAAATCTTGGCATCAATCTTCAAAGTCCGCATTGAACTGAGACAAATCTACGAGCGTGACGACACAAAGATGCGTGGCGCACTTGCCGCTTGTGGCCGTCCTTGCTGTTGCACCACTCACCTTCCCGACTTTGAAAAGGTGTCCATCAAAATGGCAAAGATACAAGGTCTGTCCCTCAATCCTCAAAAGATAAGTGGTGTTTGTGGTCGCCTTATGTGTTGTCTTAAATATGAAAACGCCTATTACAGCGAAGTCTTCAAAGAAATGCCCAAAGTGGGAAGCAAGGTCAAGACTCCTGACGGTGACGGCACCGTTGAACAAAACGACCTCATCAAACAAACCTCACGTGTCCGCGTCCTTCTCTCCAACGGAGACTACGACGTACGCACCTACAAACTTGAAGATATGAAGATAGGCGCAAAGCAATCCTCCGCCGACATCGACAGCATGCCCGACACCGAGGAATAACCCGAAATCAATAAACAAAAAAAGGAACGGATTTCCGTTCCTTTTTGTTATATAAGACATAGGCTATTTTACATTTGTTCTGCCCAACAGGTAGTCAATAGATACATTGAAATAGTTTGCAAATTTAATTAATGTTTCATAGTCAGCCTCGCGCTCCATTGTTTCATAGCGACTGATGGAGTTTTGATTCATGTCTAAATCCATCGCAAGTTTTAATTGCGACAAGTTCCTTTCTTTTCTAAGTTCTTTTAGACGAAACTCCATTACTGCCTCAAAAATATATCTTGACATAATTATACCAACTCGGTATGATATAAATATCCCATTTTGGTATATTTACACAGGAGGCCAACTATGAAAAAAATTGTGACAATTTTAACTTCCGTTTTGCTGTTGATTATTTGCATTTTTTCTTTAACTGCTTGCTCAAAAGTCCCCACAGACTATAAAGATGCAAGAACAAATTTGCGCAAAAACGGCTATTCTGTTATCGTAAGTTCAAATTCTGAAGAAGCAGCTGAACTTGCATATTACGCCCTTCAAAGTGTCGTGAGTGCCTTTGATGATCCTTCGGCTATTAGTGCCGGCTATAGCTTGCTCGAATCATTTGAAGAAGATTTTTCTGATCTCACTAGAGATATTGACACGTGCTTGGTCGGCATCTCTGAAGAAGGTGACGGTGAAGATATGGTTTTGATAGTATATTTTGATGATGCGAAAGCCTTATCTACCAATTATGATATTTTTGTGAGTATATTTGATTTAATTAAGAACAACTCCTTTGATGCTGATATTCTTTTGACCGACACCAATGATTTGTCTTATGGTAAATCAAAAAATGTTCTCTATATAGGAACAAAGCAGGCTTTCAAAGACAGCAAAAAATAATACTTACTCGTTTTGTATTTCAATATTGATTATTTACTGGGCAAAACAGACCATTAAAAAAGGAACGGATTTCCGTTCCTTTTATTTTTTCATGATTGCTTTGATTGCTAAATATATCTCTCGGCAAATTCCTTTATCTTGCCTTGATAAAGGGTGGTTTGTTTGTACATACCATTTCCGTGATTGCATCCGGGCAAGATGACAATCTCGGTGTCTTTCGGGTTGGTTTTTTTGATTTCGTCAAAAATCTCTTCCATATGTTCGTTGCTTCCTGCGGACAAAAGGATAGGATATTTGCTGTCTGCCACAATTTTCAGGCTGTCGCAAGCATCAAGGTTGCAGTCAAATTCCTTTTTGAATCTCTCTTTGCCATAGAAAGCGATTTTGTCGCTGTTCTTTTTGAACATTTCCTTTGCCACGTTGTCAAAAATCGGCTCAACACTTGTTGAAGGTGCATCGGACACCAAGCACTTCACCCCTTTCATCTCCTTGTTTGAAAGGTTGAGCACAATTCCGCCGCCCATACTAAGCCCGTGAATGAGGATTTTGCCGTCTGGCGTCATCTGGTTGACCTTGTCCACCCAACGCATTACGTCAAAAGGTTCAAGTGCACCAAAGGATATATATCTGCCCTCACTGAGGGCGTGGGCTCTAAGGTACAAAATCAGCACGTTGAACCCTTGCGACAAGTAAAACAATCCGGGGAAAGCACTTTCTCTTTCGGCATGACTGGTGTAGCCGTGGACGTAAATCATGGTTTTGTCACTTTGGTTTGGATAATATATGCCCTTCAGCTTTAATCCGTCATGGCTTTTTATCTCCAAAACCTCGTGGGGCAACTTCTGTATTTCGCCAAGTGATCTATGCACCGTGGATATAGTGTCATACCAAGAGTCAGTTTCGGGCACCATTTTATACGCCTCGTTTATGTCGGGGCGTTTGAATAGGCGGTGAAACAATAGGTTTCCTTTTATCTTTTCAAACATAATAGTGCTGTTGATTGTCTTCAAGGTTAGGCGCAAAATAGTGCGTCTATTTATACGCCATGATCTCTGTTTGTTTGTAAAACTGCAATATTTTGATGGATGGCAAGAAAGATTCATCGAGGGCAGACCGCCGTGTACTGGGCGTACATAAGGGTTGCAATCGATGTGTCTGCCGAAGTCAGGCGCAAAATAGTGCAGTTTTTAGCACATTGACTTCATAGTGGCGAGATATTCCTCAACTTTTGATTTTGCTTCATCGAGAGTAGAGGCGGAGGCGGCGCCGTAGATTTTCAGTTTGGGCTCGGTGCCACTGGGGCGGACACAAATCCAATCACCGCCGTCAAGGTGCAGTTTCAGTGCGTTGGTCTTAGGCAGGTCAAGAGGTGATTTGTCGCCGTTTTCATCGGTGCTTGTGCGGGTGACAAAGTCATCAACTCTCACAACACGCTTGCCTGCAATATTTCTGTATGAGGTTTCTCTCATCAGTTTCATGATTGATGCCATCTTGTCCATGCCGTCAAGGCCGGGGAAAGTGATGGAGATCGTCTTTTCAATGAAGTAGCCGTAGTCTGCAAAAATCTCTTGCAACACGTCGTACACCGTCTTGCCCTTTGATGCGTAATAGCAGGTCATTTCTGCAAAGAGCATTGACGCAACAACTGCGTCCTTATCTCTTGCGTGGTTGCCCACCAGTGAGCCATAACTTTCCTCAAAGCCGAAGACGTAGGTGTATTCGCCGGTTGCTTCCCAAGTGGTCATCTTTTCACCGATAAATTTGAAACCAGTGAGCACGTCAAAAGTGGTGACGCCGTAGTGATCTGCAACACGTCTTGCAAGCTCGGTTGTGACGATGGTTTTCACCATTGCGCCGTTTTCAGGCAGAGTGCCGTTTTCACTGCGTCTGCGCATAATGTAGTCTGCAAGAAGCACGCCGATTTGGTTGCCGTTGACAAGGACAAACTTGCCACTTCTGTCACGGACTGCAATGCCCATACGGTCTGCATCAGGGTCAGTGCCTATGACGATGTCACTGCCAATTCTGTCTGCCAACTCAACGCCCATGCTGAGGGTGTCTGCCTCTTCGGGGTTGGGCACACGGACTGTGCCAAACTCGGTGTCGGGGAGGGCTTGCTCACTGACAACACTGACAGGGATACCCATACGGCCAAGGATTGTGGTGACAGGCATAAAGCCACTGCCGTGGATGGGAGTGTAGACAATCTTCACCTTGTCCGCATATTCCTTCACTGCCTCGGGGGACAAACCTTGAGTTTCGATGGCGTCAAAATATTTGTCGTCAACGTCCTTGCCGATGACCGTGATGTAGTCGTCAAGAGCCACGTTGTTCTTGCCCTTTATGCTGTTGCTGTCAAAGGACACTTTTGCCTCGTTTATGCCAAAATAGGGTGTTGATGATATGAATTCGACCACTTTATCTGTCGCTTCGGGATTCATCTGTGCTCCGTCCTCGCCATAAACCTTGTAGCCGTTGTACTCCTTGGGGTTGTGTGATGCGGTGATCATAACACCACAAATTGCGCCAAGATGACGGACTGCAAATGAGCACATAGGCACGGGACGCACGTCTTCATAGAGCCACGCTTTCACGCCGTTGGCGCTGAGCACCTTGCTGACTGCAACTGCAAACTCACCGCTGTATCTGCGTGTATCATAGGATATGACAACACCTCTTTTTCTTGCCTCTGCGCCCAGTGAATTGACGTAGTCTGCAAGGCCCTTCGTTGCCCTTTTGACGGTGTGCACGTTCATACGATTTGTGCCTACGTCAAGTATGCCACGCATGCCTGCCGTGCCAAAGGCCAAAGGTCCATAAAACATTTCTTCCTTCTCCTTTTCGGTGAGAGAAACAAGTCTTGCCTTTTCGTGTTGGTCAAGTTCGTCTGAAAAAAGCCACTCTTTGTAGTTGTCGATATAGCTCATTTTATTCTCCTTTTTCCACTTGAAACGCCTTGTCTTTCAAGGTGTAGTGGTTCAGCTCGTGATATTGTTTGCCCTCGGTTTTTCTATCGCGGACGGGCTTTGCAGGTATGCCTGCCACAAGGGTTTTTTCGGGCACGGATTTAGTGACAATGCTTCCTGTTGCTGCCACTGCGCCGTCACCCATAGTGACACCGGGGAGCACCGTGCAAGCGGTGTAAATCTTCACGTATTTACCAATTTTGACAGGAGCATAACTGCGCTCCATATGGTCACTTTCACTGTGGCCGTGACTAAAGATTTTGGTGTACTCGGTTATCATTGAAAAGTCGTCAAAACTGACTCCGCCCTTTGCGTCTATATAGCAACAATGATTCCAAGTGACGTTGTCCCCCACTTCGATGAGGTGACCATAGTTGAATCTGCAACCCTCGTTGGCAACAAAACCAACACCGCATTTTTTGAAAAGTCGTTTTGCAATCATCTCTCTCAAAGGGATTGCAAAATCCACGTTGATAGAAAGTGGTGAGCGGTCAAGGGCTTCCCAAAGGACGTGCAAGTTGTGCTGTGTTTCGGTGTAGGGATGCTCATCGGCTATGGGAAGATAATCCCCCCACAACTTAAATGAGGCAAAATCTGTCTCGTCGTATCCATCAAAACCGAGGAGCGAAAAAGCGGTCACCATATTCTTGTTGGTGAGGTTTGAGGTCAGTGTGTCAAATTGTTCAAGAAGTGCTTTTGTGTTTTTCATAATTCACCTGTCAATATTCTAGCATACGGCACTCAGTAAATCAATATGCTTTCACAAATTTTATTTGTGAAAAAGGACGGCATCTCTGCCGTCCTCACTCAACACTTTTTTGATTAATTCTTTTCTTATTTAGTGGTGTTTTCGATGTTCTACCCGCTTGGATTTGCGTTCTCGCCTATGTTGGGCGCATTTTCGGTTGGGCTCATCGGCTTTGTGCCACGGAGCACAACTTTCGGTTGGGGGGCGTAAAAATCGGTGCGTATAAGCCTTGTCACCACCTTTCCTCCCCCTTCATATTGAAGATATCCCCGAGAGCGGAGTCCGTTTGCACCGCTGTCCTCCACCACTTCTTGACCAAAAAGCAGGGTGTCGTCGTCACGATAGATTGTTTCGCACTCCAAAATCTCAATGGTTTCAGACCGCCTTGAAATCTTCCGTCCTGCCACGCCGTACACGTCGCACTTGACGTATTTTCCGTCTGCGGACATTTTGATTGTCACCGGTGCAGACAGAGTGTTGACAAACCTGAAATCACTGCCACTGGACACCATAGCGTCAAATGACGGTGCAACGTAGCCAACCGGCAAGGAGTGGGCTTGCACTCTTGTGACAGTGAGGTCGGCAAGAAGCACCGCGTTGTATAGTGTGGTGGACACTTGACACACTCCTCCACCAACACCCTCAACAAACTGACCGTCTTGTATGATATATGCCGTTTTAAAACCTCTCTCTTCTCTACGCGGTCCAACCACGTCGTTGAAGGAAAACTCCTCTTCGGGGGCTAAAACCGTGCCATCTATTTTGCTCACCGCAAGGGCGACATTGTGTTTTCTGTTTTCACCGCTGTCGCCGTAATAAGTGTAGAAGGAAGCGATGAGCCCCACCTTAGGACTTTCACCTCTCGCAACTGAATTGTCATCAAAAACACTGCTCATACAACATACTATGAAAAGAGTGAGCAAGGTTGACAACAACGTTTTTTTGACAAAAATAAAACGCATACCGATAGTATGCGTCTTGTTCCGATTTTGATACGACTTAATATCTTATGCCCAGTGCTCTCAAAGTGCTCTTGTCGGGGTTGACTTGGAAGTCCTTGTCCTCGTCCCCGTGGAAGTCACTGCCACCTGTGCAGACCAAGCCGTACTTTCTTGCAATTTGTCTAAACTCCGCCTTGTCATAGTCGGTGTATCTAGGATATTCCACCTCAATGCCGTCAAGTCCGTGGGCTTTCAGTCCCCCCACAAGAAGGTCAAGTTTTTTGTCAAGCAAATACTTTTTGGGGTGAGCAAGTGATGCCACTCCGCCATACTTTTTGATGAGTTTGACTGCGTCCATAGGCGTGGTGCGCTTTATCTCTTGATAGGCTTTTCCTTTTGGTCCAAGATATCTTTCAAAGGCATCGTTGACGTCCTTTGCATATCCCTTTTCGACCATCTCTTTTGCCATGTGCAGTCTGCCGATTCCGTCCATTTCTGCGGTGAAAGAAAGGGGCATACCAACTTCACTGAGACGCTTCAAAATTGCGCCGTTTCTTTCCTTTCTCATGCCTTGAACTTTTGCAAGATCTTGCTTGAAATCGGGGTTTTTATAGTCAAAATTGTATCCTAAAACGTGGATTTCGCAACTTGAAAAGCTTGAAATCTCAATCCCGGGGATGACTTTCACCCCCAGTTCCTTTCCGCGTTTGATGGCCTCATCAAGTCCACTGACGCTGTCGTGGTCGGTGATTGCAATGACTTCAAGCCCCGTTCTTTTTGCCCATTCCACAACCTGTGACGGAGTCAAACTTCCGTCACTTGCAGTGGTGTGCAAATGAAAATCTGCCTTCATTTATTCCTCCGTGTCAAACTCCTCTGACGCTTCAATTATTTCTGTTGTTTCTGCAAAACCATCAAGAAGACTCACTTCGTCACTAACTTCAATTTTGGTGACCTTTGCAAGTTTTGCGCCGATCTTGTCACTCTTGGATTGAGCGTTGTCGATGGTCTTTTGGATTGTGCCAACGTTGTCTTTCAACTTGGAAAGATACTTGCTGAACATTTCAAAATCCTTTTGGAATTGAACGAGAAGTTTGGAGATTTCCTTGCTCTTCTTTTCAATTGCCACGGACCTGAATCCCATGCGCAAACTGTTGAGAAGTGCTGAAAGTGTGGTAGGTCCTGCCACCACAACTTTGCACTCGGTTTGCAATTTAGAGAGAAGGTCTGTCCTTCTCACCACCTCTGCATACAGCCCTTCAACAGGGAGATACATCACTGCAAAATCAGTGGTTGCAGGAGGCGCGATATACTTGTCTCTTATTGAGCGTGCTTGTTTCAGCACCGCTTCACCAAGGGCCTTTGCGCAGGCTTCAACCACTGCGCTATCCCCTTCAACTGATGCGTCAACAAGTCGCTCGTAGTCCTCTATGGGGAACTTTGCATCGATGGGAAGATACACTGTGCCCTCACCCTTGCCGGGCAATTTGATGGCAAAGTCAACTCTGGTGTCTTCACCTCTTCTCACCTTGACTTGTTTGCCATATTGGTCATCGGTGAGGATTTGAGAAAGCAAGCTTTCAAGTGAAACTTCACCCCAAGTGCCACGGGTTTTCACGTTTTTGAAAATCTTGTTCAGGTCATTGACGTCGTGTTGCAATCCTTGAAGTGCATTGAAAGTGTTGTTGATTTCAGTCAGTCTTTCACCAACCAACTTGAAGGATTGATTGAAGCGTTGTTCAAGATTTGCGGACAACTTTTCGTCCACGGTTTCTCTCATCTTTTCAAGTTGCTTTTCATTATCCTTGCGGACGGCTTCAAGTTGGCGCGCGTTGTCTTCCTTGATGGCCAAAAGGTTTTTGGTGTTTTCCGCCTTCAAGTCGTCAAGTTTTCTTGTGACGTCTTGCATAAACAGGTCGATGCGTCCTGTCATATCCTTTGTAGCAGAGGCTTGAGCGTTCACTGCCCCTGTCAACATACTATTTTCAATTTTGATGGTGGTGGCCATATCCTTTTTGACGTCTTCCGCCAGTTTTTCGGTGTCAGCACCTTGACCTCCTGCGTTTTTCTTTGTTTTGAGGAAAATCAAAATCCCCACCGCTATACCAATGACGGCAAGCACTAAGATGAGTATAAGCAAAACGTTGAAATATTGTTCTGTTGTCATTTTCCGCTCCTTTTTGCGATATACTGCAAAGCCTTTTCTCTTGTGCGCAGTGCGGGGTTCATTATGCACTCACGCCACAGCTCATACAGCATCATACCTCTATCTCTGTCCTCAACCCCCATATCAATGAGGTCACGGCCTGTGACAGGCAAATCCTTGACAGAAAGAGGTGCCTTTTCTTCTATAAGTTGATTCAGTGTTTCTCTTACAAAATTTTCTTCGGGATATGCCCCCATTGCTCCATAGGTGTCCGCATCGATGAGGTCGGCAAGGTCACTGGCTATCCCTGCATGCTCTGCCACAAACCAGTCAAGCTTGGCCTTTGACATATTGCGGTTGATGTTGACCATATGGTTGAACACAAGGTCATACACTCTCTTTGCCTTTTGCTTGGGCATTTTGTAGTAGGCAAGGATATCCTTTGCCATATCAGCACCCACTGATGCGTGGACGTAGGTGTTGCCGTACTTATCCTGACAAGGGCGTTTGCCTATGTCGTGAAGAAGAGTTGCCCACCTCACGTTAGGCTTTGATGCCTTGAAGGCTTCAAGGGTATGCTCGTAGGCATCGTAGAGGTGATATTTGGGGTTTTGTTCAAGTCCTTTCAAGGCGTTGACCGCAGGGAACAACTCCTCCATCAAGCCCAGTTCGTCAAGAAGTTTCAGCCCTCTGTAATGGGCGTCAGTGAGGTTCAGTTCAGGGTGACGTGTGTCCGCCACAAAGATTCTGTCAAGTTCTTGATATATCCTTTCAACAGTCAAGTCCTTCACTTGACTTGCATATTTTTTGGCACTGGCAAAAGTGTCTTTGTCAATTTCAAAACCCAGCTCGCAAGCAAATCTCACCATACGAAGAATGCGATGTCCATCTGCTGAAAACACGCGGTCTGGGTCGTCTGCGGTTTTGATAATCCTGTTTTTTACGTCATCAACTCTGCCAAGAGGGTCGACGATTTCGTCCTTGACAATGTCAAGATAAATGGCGTTTATGCCAAAGTCACGGCGGAGTGCATCCACCTTGATGTCATCGGTGAAAGTCACCTCTGAAGGTGTATGAGTTCCACTGCCGTCAGGATAACTGTCCGTCCTGAAAGTGGTGTATTCAATGGACAATCCACGACCTGAAATGACCACCGTGCCAACACGCAAGTTTTTGTCTGAAACAACAAAATCGGTATGTTTAAGTGCTTGTTTGACTTCGTCAACTGTCAATTCTGCGCATACGTCAACATCGTGACACTCCATGCCTAGGAGTCTGTCACGGACGTATCCACCCACTGCATAGAGGGGTTTGCCTTCAGGAAAGAAGGACGCAAGCTTTGTCAGTTTTTTGTGATCAACCACCGTAAACCTCAGGTGCAAGCACGCAAACGTCGGGATAGTTGCGATACTTTTGGTCGTAGTCAAGGCCGTAGCCGATGACAAATTCGTTGGGGATTGTGAATCCTACGTAATCCCCCTCAACCTCTACTTCACGTCTTGAAGGTTTGTCAAGAAGTGAGCAAACCTTGACTGATGCAGGCTCTCTTGCTTCAAAGAGTTTTTTAAGATAACTGAGGGTGATGCCTGTGTCAATGATGTCCTCAACGATGATGATGTGCTTGCCCTTGATGGGTGATGACAAGTCCTTTGACATGTGCACTTCACCTGTCGTTGAGGTGGTTGCACCGTAGCTTGACACGGCGATAAAATCACAGTCAACTTTGTTGCCTGTCAGCTTGCAGAACAAATCTGCAAAGAAAGGCACCGCTCCGCGCAGGGTGACAACAAGGGTGTATTCCTTGCCTTCATAGTCACGGTTGATTTGATCTGCAAGTTCCGCAATTCTCTTTTGGATTTCTGCCCTTGTCACAAGTATTTTTGCCACTTCTTTTCCGTATTGCATAGTTCACCTTTTTCGGTTGTATTAATTGTTTGGTTTTGAGATTTTTGCCATATCGCTTCCGTCCTCAACCTTCACGTCGGCGGAGATTTCTACTCCTAGGACAAAAAGCACTTGGTTTGAGTTTTTATATCCACTGGGTGCAGAGGCACAGACAACAAGGTCAGCGCGTCTTCTCAAAGGCACTTTTTTATCTGTCAAAAAGTCGCCTAGGCTTTTGCTTCCCCCACCGAATTTGTGGATTCTATCCTTTTCACGAGGGTGACGAAGCACCGCCGTCTTTGGGATTTTGTTTAGGTCAATGATGAGTTCACCCTCTTCAAACTGAAGTTTGTCTGTGGGAATGACTGTGATGACACCCTCAACAGACTTCTTTTCAAAGGGGATTTCGTCAATATTGCTAGGTGTCGTCACCGCACTGAAAACAAGATTTTCTCCGTCCTTGTGCACCTCAATGCCGTGAGGAAGGCTCAACTTCTTGCCGTTTTCTGCACTTGCAAGGTCAAATATCAAAGGATAATGCCTTTCTTCAATGTCTTGTCTTACACCCAACTTTTCAAAAATACAAAGTATTTTTCTTTTGGCTACGGCAGGAGTGTCTAGGTCGGTGAGGGGCATACTGCACTCTCCGTCAACAACCGCTATTTCACCCACTTTGCTGAGAAGATAGTCGTCAATTTCACTGGCGTTTCGTGAAAGACGAGCAAGGGATTCATCAAGAGAGGGGAATCTTTCTTTTAACACCGCCATTTCCTTGCGGATAAAGTTTCTTGTGTAAGTGTCGTCTGTGTTGGTGCTGTCCTCAACGTAGGGAATATCCTTTTCCTTGACGTATTCGTTGATGTCTTCACGGGTGTAGTTGATAAGAGGACGGACGTAGTGACCACTCACCTCGCTCATACCTCTGAGCCCACGGACACCTGTGCCACGGATGATACGCATTATCAAGGTTTCCGCTTGGTCATCTTTGTGGTGAGCAAGGGCAACAAGGTCACATTTGCCCTCTTCCACAAGTCGGTCAAGGTGGAAATATCTCAACTCTCTGCCCGCCTGCTCTATGGTCATACCCTTTTCTCTTGCGTATGAAGGAGTGTCAAAGGCAATGCTGACACACTCTATCCCATTTTTCAAACACCAGTCACGGACAAGCTCACTGTCCTTTTTGGACTCTGCCCCACGGATTCCGTGGTCAAAATTGACTGCAAAAAAAGGCGCGCCCATACTTTTCAAGATATGAGCCAACGCCATTGAATCTCTGCCCCCGGACAGGGCAAGTGCGATTTTGTTTGTTTTGAGATATTGTGTATTCAGCACGATTTTGCAAGCCATATAGTAAGTATAAACCACTTTCTCAAATTTGTCTATGACAAATTGGCGTGCACGTGTGTACATGAGAACGATTTTGTCATCCTAAAACCTGCAAAAACAAAAATTTAGCCAAATAGAACGCTGAAAAATTTTCCAAAAATAATTTTTATTATTTTTGAATTTTGTTCATATTGCAAGGATCCGCAACACCAAAACCGTGCAGTCGTCTTCCGCCCCACGGGATAGCGCCCCAAGAAGAAGTTTGTCCGCCAAGGTTTGAGGATTTGTGGTGTGAGCCTCGTCCACAACGTCCACAACACCGTTTTCACCGAGAGCATCAACCACTCCATCTGTGGCAAGGACGAGCATATCCCCGTCATACAGCTGGTGTCTTGCGGTTGTGGGCGCAATTCTGTCCACTATGCCAAGGGGCGGAGTGTCTGCACGCAACACTTCCACTGCGGATTTTCGCAAGATAAACCCTGAGGCTGCCCCCATTTTGATGATGTCAACACCGCCGAGGGCAAGGTCAACCACCGCAATATCAAGGGCGGAAAAATTATCCTCACTGACAAGGCATAAAAGTTGATTTACTAGGGATAATATCAACCCCTCCTCAAAGCCTGCACGATAGAAATTCTCAATCATGCTGAGAGATTTTTTTGAGGCAATAGAGGCCTTTTCACCACTGCCCATACCGTCTGACAAGGCAAATATCCGCTTGTTCATAGAGGGTGAAAGCACTGCCATGCTATCCCCCGACACCTCTTCGCCGTCACGGCGTTTTTCCGCAACACCGTATGCCACTTGAAATACGGGTGCAGTCACCAAATGTACAGTCTTTTCCTCTCCGCGGTCTGTGACTTTTTCAATGACGTAGGGGTTTTGAAGACAGTTGGATACAGTTTTTGTCAGCATGGTCTTTTCTGCGTCTACATCGCGGACAGTGAGAGCAACTCGTGACGATGCGCCCTTTCCTGCCACAACAGTTTCAGTGGCAACGATGTTGTGTTTCATCAGCTCGTTTTCAATGCGCTCTTCCACATCACCTCCAAAAGTGAGGTTTTTGCCACACTCCTTTGACAGAGATTCAAGCACCAACGACATACCGGCAAACTGGGCGGACATTGTCTTTTTGCAGTTGAAAAGTTCACGGCTTCCTGCAATCTTTGATTTGTAGGCTTCGCCGGCGTTGTTGATGACTGAGATGAGGTTGTGGGTTTTGATGCACCTTGACGAAATGAAGTTGGGCACGTCAAGTATGGTTGCTTTGTTTCTTGTGAGCGTGGCTTCGCACATGCCTTCAAGGACAGACGAGGTGTCACCACCAAGAGCGGAAAAACACTTCTTCCTTTCACTACACTTGCCACAATAGTTTTTGGCAATCTCCTTTGACAGCCGTTTTGCGGTGTATGGATTTTTGTCATTGTCCTCATCGTCAAGTTGCTCGGCAAGGTCCAAAAACACATCGCTGACGGATAGCAACCTATTTGACAGATTTGTCCTGTCACGATTGACCATGGCGCAAAGTGACTCCGCTTTATCCCTTGATGGGCGAGGAAATTTGCTCCTTATATCTCTCGGCAAAAAGCCGTAGGCAAATCCACCAATGAGAGTCATCACCGCCCCTTGATAGCCAAGGTCACCTATCTTCAAAAGCCAAAATCCTATCATCAAAACCGCCATAGACACGGCCGGGATAAACCTATGAAATGAGGTGAGCGCTGTTGCTACAAAACCAAGCAACACACTGACTCCAACAAGCGAAAAGTCAAAGCTATCTAACACTGCACCCAATGAAAACAACACACTGACAAGTATGGCATTTCGACCACTTCCGCCGTAGGCAAAGCACATTATCACAAAGGGCAAAATGAGGAAATACAGATTGAAGCCATACACACTGACACCGTGGCAAGCATATGCAAATGCCACTGCAAAGATTGCAGTGCAAATATGCTCATCCAGCGTAAATCGGCACTTTATACCTCTGATTAGCACTGCATAACATGCGTTTGTGCAACATAAAGCAAAAACAACTGACAGCACAACAGTCAGTGCAAAGCGCAGTCCATCACCAAAAAGCAATAGTCTTGTGACACTTTCAGCAAGGGCGGAAATCAAGGTGCAAAACACCACCGCCCACACAGGCACGTTCTTTTTGAAGCGGGTGTACAGGAAATATAAAACGGCAAAAACAACAGGTGGAACTGCAAGAAACATCATAGTCCACCAACTGTCCAAAAACACCATACCTGCCACCACAAACATAGGGGCTGTGATGATGAGATTTTGCCGTGCAAAAGTGAGCCCTGTAAACAATCCTAGCGCAAGGGCAAAGCCAGTCTTTCCTGTTGAAAAAAACAATATCATCAACAGAAACTCCGCCGTGTATCGCAGTGCTACGTAGGGGCTGACAAGGTATGCCCGTTGTCTTTTTTTCTTTCTCAAACCTGATTGCATACCAAAATTTTGCAACAAAAAAACCGCGCATCCTTTCGGTTGCACGGTGGATTTTGTCGTATTCTTTTGTTTTATGATTATTCCTCTGCGCTTTCTTCTGTTGCAGGCTCTGTTGCCTCTTCTGCGCCCTCTGCGGCCTCTCTTTGCTCTGCTACTAGTCTGCGGAGAATGTCGCTATAGCCACCACTTCCGTGACGTATACAACGTGACACACGGGACAATGTTGCAGATGATATTTCTGTTTTTTGTATGACTTGATTGTAGGTTGCGCCGTCAAGGAACATTTGTGCGGCTTCTACACGTTGCTCCATTTTTTCGATTTCTGCGTAGGTGCAGAGATCATCAAAAAATGCTTCTACTTCTTCGGCTGTATTAAGTTTTGCAAAAATTTCAAAAAGATTCATAGGTTGCCTCATTTATACCTATATTTTACTCTTTTTCTTTAAGAAAGTAAAGTGTTAAAGTGATTTTGTGGAATAATTTGTGCAAATATATGACAATTTTTTGATTTGTGTTTAATATTTTTCGCACCTGCGCGAGAAAAGCGGATTATTGTTGACAGCAAGTCATGGTTGTCTTATAATTTTTTGAGAAGGATATATGGAACTTATTTTTTCACCCTCAATGACTGAAAGACAAAACAATGCCTTTCTTGAACTGATGGACACTGCGCGTGTTTTGCTTCACAGCAACAAATCTGCCGAACAATGCATCGTTGCCTTCACCGACAGTGGTGACATTGTCCATCTCCTCAGCAACCCGATTGGTGATCCTCTTCATCAAGACGGGGACTTTTTTGATGATCTTATCGCCTCATCACACACTTTTCTTCCCTTCATACTTTGCCTTTGGCGTGATGGCACTCCGGATCTTCCTTCTTATCAATTCAGAACGCGTTTAAGGGCCGTTGACCCCAGAAACGATGACTCACTCATCTTTGTCAACACAGACGCAGGGATTTCCCTTAGAGCTCTCAAAACGTCCATGCGTTGATGGTTGGACACTTTATTTCAGATTTCTACTTGCAATAGATGAACAAATAAAAACGGACAATTGCTTGTCCGTTTTTTTCTTTAAAATGCGAATTTGTACACCAAGTATGACACTGCGGTCAGTATGGCAAATACGCCACCTATTATAAGCAAATGATTGACTTCCCTCTTTTTTCTCTTTTCAGCCACTCTTTCTTTGTATTCGTGGAACTCTTCTTTCTTGTGCCAATCGCGTTTGCGGTTGGTGAATTTTTGAGTCCAAAGAGACATTGAATAACCAAGTCCATCAAATACCCCTTGCTTGCCAGTCCATACAATCAAACTGACTCCGAGGAATAGTGCTGCCACAACGAAAAATCCATCACAGACGAATCTCATTGTTTCTTGGCCAGACAGATCTTTTGTAAACACGCCATTTCCACCGCAAACACCCAATATGATTGCAAGTGCAACTACGAAGGAAATGGAATAAGTAAGTAGCCCTTTTTTCACTTCTTTATCCTAATCCTGTGCCAGAATCTCTTGATATTTCTTGAATTCAGCATCGTTGCAAGACACGAAGTGTCCGGGAGCAACTTCTCTGAAACTGGGCTTGTCCACTGAATAATCGTGGTCTGCGAGAGGGTTATAGACGATACGAGTTCTCTTCTTTTCGTAAATAGGGTCAGGAAGAGGAATTGCTGACAACAGTGATCTTGTGTAAGGATGCAGAGGATGTTTGAACAACTCTTCTGATGTGGTCAATTCCACCATATTGCCGAAATACATAACTGCGATACGATCGGAGAAGTATTTGACGACTGAAAGGTCGTGAGCGATGAAGAGAATGGTCAGTCCAAGTTCATGGCGGAGATCATTCAGAAGGTTGATGACCTGTGCTTGAATTGACACGTCAAGAGCACTGACAGGTTCGTCTGCAATGATGAGTTCGGGGTTCATGATGATTGCTCTTGCAACACCAATACGTTGTCTTTGTCCGCCGGAGAATTCATGAGGATATCTGCCTGCGTGTTCTCTGACAAGACCGACCTTTTCAAGGACTTCATAAACCTTTTCGTCAATGACTTTCTTGTCGCGGATGCCCTTGATGATAAGGCCTTCTGCGATGATTTCTCTGACAGTCATACGGGGGTCAAGGGATGCAATAGGATCTTGGAAAACCATTTGGATCTTGGTGACCAAACGCTCTTTTCTTGCAAGATTGTATGCCTTGACAAAGTTTTTGAGGGTTTCTTTATACTCAGGAGACTTCTTGTCCAGCTCTTTGAGCTTGGGAAGATACTCTGCCTTGACAGCTGCGACATGTTCCTTTGCGTACATCTTGTCGCACTTCTTGTGATCCTTCTTTGCGGATCTGATTTTTGCAGTTTCTTCTTTTACCACTGCAAGGCATTTTTTAAATTCGGCCTTGACATCGGGTTTTTCTTCCTCTTTCTTTGTTTTGAGGACTTTAAGGAGTTCTGCAAATGCTGCCTTGATGTTGTCTTTGTACACCTTTGTGCCTGCGCAGATACGTCTGTCGCCAAAATACACGTTGCCAGATGTACAATCATAAAGCTTGATAATGCTTCTGCCCGTGGTGGTTTTACCACAACCAGATTCGCCAACCAAACCGAAAACTTCGCCTTTTTTGATTTCGAAGTTCACGTTGTTGACTGCCTTCAATGTGGCTTGACCCAGTTTGAAATATTGGCAGAGATTTTCAACCTTCAAAAGAGTTTCGTCGCTGATGACGCGCTTTTCAGGTGTTGATTCAACAGTTTCTTCTTGGAGAAGGACTTCTTGTTCGTTCAAAAGTTCACTCATAATCAGTTTTCTCCTCCTTCTTTGTTTTCTTTAGCAGTTGCAAGCTCTTGATTGAGTTTCTTCATGCGATTGATACGTGATGAAACTGTCTTGGGAAGATCCACTTTGGGTGCATCGGGGTGCAAGAGCCAAGTTGCTGCGGAGTGTGTATCGCTGATCTTGAACATGGGAGGTTGCATTTCGAAGTCAATCTTCATTGCATACTTATTACGTGCTGCAAATGCGTCGCCCTTGGGAGGATAGATCATGTTGGGAGGTGTGCCGGGGATGGCTTCCAACTTCTCGTTTGTATCAAGGTCAGGCATTGATGAAAGAAGTGCCCAAGTGTAAGGATGTGCAGGTGCGTAGAACACGTCTTCTGCGGTGCCCATTTCAACGATCTTGCCTGCGTACATAACTGCAATACGGTCAGCCATGTTTGCAACAACACCGAGGTCGTGGGTGATGAAGATGATGGACAGGTTTCTTTCCTTCTTGATCTTGTTGATGAGTTCAAGGATTTGTGCTTGAATGGTCACGTCAAGAGCGGTTGTAGGTTCGTCGCAAATGAGGATGTCAGGGTTTGCAGCAAGTGCAATTGCGATGACGATACGTTGACGCATACCACCTGAGAATTGGAAAGGATATTGACGGTATCTCTTTTTAGGTTCAGGGATACCAACTTCTTCCATAAGTTTCAGTGCTCTGCTCTTTGCAATACGCTTTGTGACACGATATGCAACTGCTTGTGCTTTTTCCTTGAGGAAGTCGATCATTGCCACTGCTTCTTTGTCAAGGTCATAGTTGTCCTTGGTTGCGATAGCATTTTTGAATGAATCTGCAAGCTTGTCAACGACATGGAGGATGTTTTCTCTTGCCATATCTACATCAACAATCTTTGCGGGGATGACACTATAATCAGGTGTCTTGCCCTTTGCAATGATCTTGTCATATTTTGCCTTTTCCTTTGCATAACGCTTTTCTTCTTTTGCGTTTGAAGGACCTGCTGCAAAATAGTTGTTGATTGCGCGGTTAATACTTGACTTGAAGGTGTATGCTGTTGAATCCTTGACAAGAGCAAGTTTGTCAATTGCTGCAGAAACTGCATCGACAAGTTGCTTTGCAATTTCCTTTGCTGTGTTTTTGTCAATTGCGGGATCAGCAAGTTTTGCACGGACTGAATCCACAACGCTCAGTGTTGTGGCCTTGTTGTCAAGTGAGCAGTTGCGTGAATATTCAAGACCCTTCTTTGCATCTTCGATGAATGCAAGCATGAAGTTGTCGTCAAGATATTTGCGGAGATAGACGTTGAGCTCTTCTGTGGGCACTGAGGGCAGTTCTTCCTTGCCAAAAGTAAGGAAGTATGCCAGTGCGAAATAGTTGGGTGACAGCTTTGCTGCGCCCTCTTTCAGTTCTGCAAGGAGAGCTTTCAAAGGTTCTACACATGCATCATAATTCTTTGCACGCACGCAACCTTTTGCTGCTTGTTTGAAGTTGTCAACAAGGGTCAAAACGTTTGCACTGCAAACATATTCATGTTCTGCCTTGGTTGCAGTAGAAACGATGTTGCGCTTTTCATTGCCGAAGTCGCTGACTGCTTTCTTTTCAATGTGGAAGAGCAAATCTTCGATGTATTCAATTGCAAGATTTGCGTTGGTATGAGCATTGTTGTATGCGCCTTCCAATTTAAGATGGAGCTTTTCAAAGGTGTTGAAATCTGCAATCTTTTGTTTGTTGATCTTGCCTTGTTCGCTCTTTTCATCAACACCCATTGCACCGTTCATTGCATTCAAGAGGTTCTTGATGGTGCGGTTGAACACAACTCTTGACTCACGTCTATTTGCACGATTCTTGAGGATCATCGCTTCGGTAAGTTGCATGCCGATGCGGTTGATGGGGTCGAGTGCTGACAAAGGATCTTGGAAGATCATTGCAATCTTGTCGCCACGGAGTTTATGGAAATCTTCTTCATTGATTTGGAGAAGGTCCATACCATCGTAGATGATTTCACCGCTTTCAATGATTGCATTGACGGCTGAAATGCCGATGATTGCTTTGTTGGTGACTGACTTTCCTGAACCGGATTCGCCAACGATTGCAAGGGTTTCACCCTTGTAAAGGTCAAAGTCTATGCCGCGGACAGCTTGAACTTTGCCTGCGTCGGTACGGAAAGATATTCTAAGGTTCTTGACTTCAAGTTTCTTTTCCATAGTTTAGCCCTCCGATCCTCTAAGTGACGGGTTGAATGCATCTCTCAATCCGTTGCCGAACAAGTTGAATGAAATCATGAGAAGTGCCAAGAACAACGCGGGGAACAACAGCACGTGAGGCGCGCTGGTGACACAGCGATTGCCTTGCTCCATCAATGTACCAATTGTTGTGGTGTTGGAGCTTGACAAGTTGACAATTCCGAGGTATGTCAACATTGTTTCTGAACCAATGACGCCGGGGATAACAAGAACACTGCTTGTGACAATGGTGCCCAATGAGTTGGGATAGATGTGTCTGAACATGATTCTTGCATCGCTTGCGCCGAGGGTGCGTGCTGCGAGCACATATTCTCTATTCTTGAAGCGGTAGAACTGCTTTCTGACAAGAGATGCTGTTCCAATCCAGCCTGTTGCCACAAATGCGATGATGAATGCAGGAACAACACCAACTTCATCAGCAATGTGCACGTTGAACAATGTGACGACGATCATTGTGGGGATACCACTCAAAATGTCGCTGACACGTTCCAAGATCATGTCGGTTGCGCCACCATAATAGCCTTCGATTGAGCCATAAATGGTGCCGATGAGCATATTCACGAATGCCACGCAGACAGCAAGCAACAATGAGAATCTTGCGCCCATGCCGATTGCATTGAAGATGTCTTGACCGTATTCGTTTGTGCCAAACAAATACATAGGTTCGTGGCCGTTTTTGTAGATGTAATATTCCCAGTAATTGATACGGCAGTCATAACCAGATTGGTTCTTCTTTGCGTATGCATAACCTGAGTTGGGCACTGATGCGTCATAGGGGTCAGATGCCACGCGGATTGAATTGTACTCTGAATACAATGTGCCGTTCTTTTGCATTGCATAGGCGGGCTTGAAGTTTCCGTTTGAATCAAATTCAGGGAGGCCCTTCAAGTTTTTGACCTTGTACCAGTAGTTTCCGCCTGCTTCAGGAGTGCTGGTCAATCCCTTGATTGTGTCAGGATTGAGAGCGGAGTCGCCTGCCAAATCCTTGTCTTCGACATAAGGATAAATGACTTGTCTGCCAGTTGCGTTTTGATATTCGCAAATCTTTGCGTAATCTTCTGATGTGACAGTGATTGTGTTGAGAACACCAAGTTGATAATAGGTGTTGATCTTCACTTTATAGTAGCGAGTTTCCTTTGCGCCCACTTTTTGCACTGATTCGCTGATGACTTCAACAATGGGGTCCAAACCTGTCTCTATGCCGATTGCACGGAGATAGTAGTACATGGTTTCATTGACTTCTTTTGTTTGAGTTCCGCCCCAAAGTGCTGTCTTCTCTGCGGATTCTCTCCAGAAAGGAGGCTTGTTGATATAGAATTTGTCTCTGTCAGACAATTCATATTTTGATGCGAGAGGTGCTATGATTGCAAAGAGCACGAGAAGCAAAATGATGCATGCTGCGACGACGGAGCCTTTGTTCTTTTTGAATCTTCTCCATGCGTCCTTGAAATAACCAACAGGTTTTGTTTCAAACTTTTGGTCATGAATGGTCGCATCACTTTGCGTCATTTCAAACATAGAGGCATCAATCTTATAATCTTTATTAAGCATTATTTTTTACCTCCCATTCTAATTCTAGGATCAATAAATCCATAGCTGATGTCAACAATGATGCCTGCCAGCAAACCGATGAATGTGTAGAATGCAGACAACATCATAAAGAAGTTGTAGTCCAACGTGGTTATTGATTCAAGATAAAGTTGGCCGACACCAGGGATGCCGAAATAGCTTTCGATGATCAGTGAGCCACTCATGATTGAAATGAATTCACCCATGATTGCGGGGACAATGATGACTGCGCAGTTTCTAAGTGCGTGACGCATGACAGATTGTGCCTTTGTAAGACCTTTTGTTCTTGCAAGAAGCATGAAGTCAGATGTCAAGACTTCAGTAAGTTCTGCACGTGTGACACGGGTGAACCCCGCAATAACGCCAAGGCTCAAACTCAAAACAGGCAAAATCAGAGATTTTGTTGTTTCCCATGAGAAATATCCATGCTCAACCGTTGATGCCATCTGTGCAGGCAATATTCCCAGCTTGAAGTAGAATATGTATTGCAACAAAAATGCAAACAAGAAACTAGGCACTGAAACAAAGATCATGACGCCAGTTGAAATGACGTGATCTTGCCATTTGTTTTTCTTGAGTGCTGCAAAAATGCCAAGACCAATACCGATAGGAATTGACAAAATGATTGAGTAAAGATTGACGAGAACTGTTGCAGGCAAACGGGTCGCAAAAACCTCTGCAACGTTGAGACCGGTCTTGTATTCTTCGCCTACACCCCAGTCCCATGCTGTGAAAATTCTTTCCCAAAAGATGAAAAACTGTTCAATAATGGGCTTGTTGTATCCTCTGGCTTCTCTACTCAATTGGATCAATTCTGCTTGAGTGCCGTATTTTGCTGATTCAGGCAACGGCAACAGCTTGATAAGCGTAAAGCAAATCAACATGATCGCAAAAAATGTAAAGAGCATGAGAACAAGTCTTTTTAATGCGTATCTGGCCACTGTTTTTCTCCAAAATGTTAATTTTATGTGACAATATCGCCTATTCCGCGGTATTGTCACATAAAATCCTTATACATGTTTGGGGGGGGAATAATCCCCCCCCTAATGTTTTTGCAATAATCACTTACTGCACAAATTCACAAATTAATATGTGAGTGTGCCGCCTTGTGATGCAACGTATGCTTCCCATTCTGCGTCAGTGTAGTTGAAGGTCATGTATGCGATACCGCCACGGCCAAGAACTGCATTGTAGTCATCGGGACCAAGTGCGTAGTTGACTTTTTGTGTGAGCAAGAAGCCGCTACCATCTTGAAGCATAGGAATGTAATAGTTTGTGCCAAGGATTGCCTTTTCGAGTTCTGCAAGGATTGTGAGACGGACATTGTCTGCAACTTGTTCATAACCGAAGTTGTAGCTTGCGAGGGTGTCATCTTCTGTGCCGATTTCACCGTCTGCGCCTGCACCTGCGATTTCGATTTGGTCACCGTTGAGGCAGAGACCCCAGTCTTCGAGTGTCATTGTGAGGGTGACGTCTGCGCCGCCTTCACCAACGGGAAGGGTGAGGGTGAGGGTTTCGGTTGTTGTATCCCACCATGCTTCTGCATAAGGATCATATTCAGGATATGTGTAGTAGAGCATGCTGTTGAAGGGATCAAGCATACCACCGTTCCAGCCACAAAGTTGTGTTTGTGATTTACCTTCACGGAGTGCTGTTGACCAGTTGTTTCCTTGAGGTGCTGATTGGGTGATTGAAACTTTGCCTTCGAGAGGTGTGCCGGTTGTTGCGATTGCGATTTGTTCGTTCAAGTATGCAACGGTCTTGTCAATGAATGTGCTTGTTTCTGAAAGTGCGAATTCGATTTCGACCTTGTCAGTTGCAGAGATCTTGCCTGCTGCAAGTTGTTCATTGTATGCTTGTGTGAAGAGATCACGTGCTGCTTCGACGTTGTAGCCGGTGATTGCATCAACTGCTTCATCGAGGGTGTATTCTGTCACGTCATCGCCTGCTGACTTCCACATGCCGTTTGCTTGCTTTGTGAATCCGTAGTATTCTGCGAGTGCTGTCTTTGCGATTTCTGTATCACGATATTTTTCACCGGTTGTGGGGTTCCAAATGTCGTATGCGCCAACAACTGAGTATGCGCCACTACGTGCGGGAGAGATTGTTGCTGCAAATGCGTCCTTGTCGAAGCAGAGTGAGAGTGCTTCACGGAATGCATCGTTTGCAATGATTTCCTTGTCAACGCCGTCTTTTTCAGCAGTCTTGAGGTTTGCTTCATTTGAGTGGAGGACGAGGAAGAAGATTGTTGTGCCGGGTGAGGTGTAGAAGTAGTCAGATGTTCTGTAATCTGCATAGTCTTCTGATTGGAGTCCGTATGAGTCGAGTTCGCCCTTCAAGAACATTTGCTTTCTTGTTGATGCTTCCTTGACGTTTGTTGAACGGATACCAGTTGCTTGGTACATGCCTTCGAAGCGAGGATCGCTGTAACCGAACCAGTTGGTGTTACGATCGAAGACCATGAGTTTGCCTTCTTGGTATGTGGTGAGTTTGTAAGGACCACATGCTGTGCCTGCCATGACATCGGTGTCATATGAGTTTTGCCAAATGCCGAGTGAATCTTGGTAGAGGCATTCTTCATAGAGTTCGGTGTTGACAATCCAGTTGCCTGCGAGGTTGTAGAGGAGATAGAAGCCGGTGAGTGACTTTTCAAGGACGAGGGTGATTTCGTATTCGCCGCTCTTGTAGATACCAACATTTGCAAAATCAAATGCTTCGGTGACTTCGCCGGTGTTGTAGAACAAGAATTCTTTGTAGAATTCCATGTTCACTGATTTGTCTTCATTGTAGATTGAGAGACCAAATGCTGAGCAGAATTGGTCCATGATGAGGAGGACTTTGTCCATGTTGTCTTCGGTGACTGCAATGTAGCCATAACCATCTGCGGTTTTTGCGAGTTCATTGTAGTAAGTTGCACCAGGTGCGACAACGTTGCCATCCTTATCTGTTGCATCGTAGATGTAGCCGTAGGTGTTCTTGATTTGTTCAAATGAATAACCTGCAAAAGTCATGCCTGTTGTTTCAAGGTTGATGTAGACTTGGTTTGCTTCGGTATCAAATGAATAGTCAGGGGTGTCACCTGAGCCGTATGCGGGAACGACTGGGTTGAAGATGGGTGATGATGATCTGAAGTAGTTCTCTGCATTCTTGATGATCATGTTGCCTGAGAAATAGTTAGATGCACGATAGTTTTGAAGTTGAGGACGGAGAAGGAGTTCCATTGACTTCACATAGGTGTCTGCATTGATGGGGGTGCCATCGTCCCATTTTGCATTGGGGTTGAGTGCGATGGTGTATGCATAGCCCTTTGTTGCGTCTGCGGGGATTTCCCATTTTGCGTCTGCCTTCAAGGTTGCTGTCACGTCAACGGGTTCTGATGCTGCCATGACGGGCCAGATTTCATAACCGGTCTTGTCTGCGTTGAAGAAGAATTCATACAGACCGCTGGTTGTGTAATCAGCAACGTAGGTGTCGTCAGTTGTTCTGGATTTGTGAGGGTTCCAGGTTGTGGGTGACGTGCTAAAAGAATCCAATACGGTATACGTCGCAGGAGCGCTAGGTCCATTGGGTTCTTCAACGGGCTTATCGCATGCTGCGAAGACGCCAACACTGAGAACGAGGACAAGAACCACTGCCAAGATAGCCATGAGTTTTCTTTGCTTCATTGTTGTTACCTCCATAGAGTAAATATTATCCTTTTTTTGGACTGAGTTTGGATTTCACTGAAAGGAGTATACTACTCCATTTCAAATGAAATTATCTACATTATAAACGCACACTGCCGATATGGCAAATGATTTTTAACAAAAAATTAATTTTTTATCAATTTTAATTGCATAATTAATCCATCCCTTCCCTTCTTCGCGCGTGTATGCGTATATTTTTATATATTCACGGGGCGGGAAAAGATGACTTTTGGCTCTAAGAACTCAATTTTTAATTTATCACTTTAATTAGGCAAAGTGAATGGATGCATAAATATGCGTATAATTTTATAACATACAGAATAATGGCTGTATATCCGCCCATACATACAACAAATGACCCCTTTTATTCATAAAAAATTGAGTTTTTCACGCATTTTATTCACTGAATTTTGCCCAAAATTTTCACTTTTTTAGCGGGTTTTTCAGTAAAAATTTTCGGTTTTTTCTCTTAAAAACCTTACAAAAACCGATTTTTTTATTTTTGTTTTTTGTTGTTTTTGTATGCTTTTTGAGGATTTCAAACTTGAAAAAATTTTTTCTTCGGCTGAAAAAATATTTTTCTACGGTCGAAAAAAAATATTTTTCTCCCGTAAAAAAACTTTGATTTTATATTTTTTTCCTATTTTTCTTTCAAAAAAAATTTAAGTTTTCATCAAAAATTGCTTTTTCAAGGCGCAGATTTTGTCTTCTCCACCCCAAAATTTTTGATTTTTCTCGCGCACACGCGTGCGATCACGCGCACACGTTTATTATACTTTTATAGTTTTATTTTTTTATTTTTCATTATATATTGATTCAGGACACAAAAAAAACTCCAACCGAAGTTGGAGTTTTTGTTTTCTTGAAAACGATTAACGCTTTGAGAATTGAGGTGCCTTACGTGCTTTGTGGAGACCGTATTTCTTACGTTCTTTTGCACGGGGGTCACGTGTGAGATAGCCAGCTTTTTTGAGTGCGCTTCTGTATGCTTCGGTGTCTGCAACACAGAGTGCTCTTGCAATGCCGTGACGGATTGCGCCTGCTTGGCCGGTCATGCCACCACCATAAACGTTGACGACGACGTCAAACTTGTCTTTGGTTGCGGTGAGGACGAGAGGTTGTTCGACGATCATTCTCATTGTGTCAACGGGGAAATAATCTTCGAATGTTCTCTTGTTGATTGTGATATTGCCTTCACCGGGGATAAGGCGAACGCGTGCGATTGCCTTCTTACGTCTGCCGGTGCCGAGATATTGAACCTTTTTTGCTGCTGCTTTCTTAGTTGCCATAATTCACCTCATTACTTGAGTTCAAGCACTGTAGGGCATTGTGCTTGATGATTGTGTTCACTGCCTTGATAGACACGGAGTTTCTTGAGCATTGCTGCGCCGAGAGTGTTCTTGGGGAGCATGCCTTTGACTGCCTTGTAAACAGCAAATTCCGGTTTCTCGTTCATAAGTTTCTTGTATTGAACTTCCTTGAGACCGCCGATATAACCGGTGTGATAACGATAGTACTTGTCTTCCAACTTCTTGCCAGTGAGAACGACTTTTTCGCAGTTGATTATGATAACGTGGTCGCCACAGTCGACGTGGGGAGTGTATTCGGGCTTGTTTTTGCCTTTGAGGATTGAAGCAACTTGTGATGCGAGTCTGCCGAGCACCATACCTGATGCGTCAACAACATACCACTTGCTTTCCACTTCACCGGGCTTTGCCATGTATGATTTGTTATTGGCCATGATGGACCTCCGAAATTATTTTAGTATTTGCTATATGTCAATTGCGATTCAAGGGGCTAGTTCTCCTCGCAAATATATGCCACAAAATGTGCTTGTATATATTAATAAATCTAAAAAGAGATGTCAAGCAAATTTCGCCACAATTTTTACTTCCTTTGGAAAGTGACCTGTTTTTGACCTTTTTCAAGGATAACCGTTTCCTCTTCTCTATCCACAAAAGTCACCTTGTAATCCGCCTTTTGAGGGTTGTTGTCGTCGTTGATTGTGAGAAGATATCCGCCCTCAATTTCAGTCAGTTTGAAATCGGTGAAACCGCCCTCATCAAACATACGATATTCACCCTCCCCTGCGTACACTTTGACCTCAAGAGAGTCAAACTTTTGACTGTTGCCGTCACGCTTTGCAATCATAGGGATAATTGCCCCTGCTTTTGCAAAAACAGGCATTCTATCCAAGGGAGTTCGCATTTTGTACACCCTTCCGCCACGGTAAATTTCACCGGTGAAGAAGTCTGTCCACTTGCCTTCGGGGAGGTATACGTCAGTGACGGAATAGCCGTCAGGTTTCATCTTTGTCACCACCGGCGCAACAACCAATTCACTGCCAAAATAGTATTGATTTTTTGCCCTATATGCAAGGGGTGAATGGTCACGATAATACATAGGCGCAACAAGAGGCTCTCCGTCCCTTGCAGTGCGGATATTTGCAGTGTAAAGATAGGGCAAAAGTCTATGCCTCAATCTCAAAAAGTCAGTTGAAATCTTTTCTGCCCTGTCACCATACAGCCAAGGCTCTTTGCTCCAAGACAAATTGTTGGAGTGCAAGCGGTTGATGGGTGAAAACGCGCCAAATTGCACCCATCTTGTGTAAAGTTCACCATCTCCCTTGCCTGCCACGTGTCCGCCGATGTCGTGTGACCACCAAGTGTAGCCCACGTTTGAGGCGTTTGCGGTGAAGTATGGTTGCAGTTTCAGGCTTGACCATCTCACCCAGGTGTCACCAGAAAATCCCAAAGGATAGCGGTGTGAGCCTATGCCTGCATATCTTGACAAAATGAGAGGAGTGCGTCCGTCGCGTCCGCTATCCAAAGTGTGATAATGGTTGAGTGCCCAAAGAGGGTCAAATCCTTTCAGCTTTGACTTTGTTCCCTGTTGCCAGTCTATCCACCAAAAGTCCACGCCGTCCTCTTCATAGGGGTGGTGGAGATAGTCAAAATAGGAATTCATAAAGTTGAGGTCAGTGCAGTCAAAGGGCACGGTCTTTTTCGTTGAGGGGTCAATGCCGTTTGCCCTTGCCATATCCTCATATTGATCCTCAAAATACCTCACTCCGTCACGGGGGTGCAGATTCATTGTTATGGCAAGACCTCTGCTCTTCAAATCCTTGAAAAATTGCTTGTAGTCGGGGAAGAGATTTTTGTCAAAAGTGTATCCTGTCCAGCCAACACCTTGAATTGCGAAATGTTCCTTCTTCACGTCTTTGGGCAAGTTATGTACAAGGTGCCAGTCCATATCAATTGTTGCAACGGTCAAGGGAATTTCCTTCTCAATGAATTTGTCCATAAGAGTGGTGTATTCCTCTTGTGTGTATGCGTGGTATCTTGACCACCAGTTGCCAAGTGAATATTTGGGGAGGACGGGGGTTGCCCCAGTCAAGGAGTAAAACTCTTTGAGCCCTCCAAGATAATCGTCATCAAAGGCAAAAATATACTTGTCAACGGTGCCCTTTTTTCTGCCCAACACGTTTCCGTCTTCAAGAAGAACATAGGACTTGCTGTCGTCAATTTCAGTGACTCCGCTGGTTGAAAAAATGCCTTTGCCAAGTTTCACTCTCAACGTTTGAAGTTGCCATCTACCCCAAGAAAAATCAAGGGTGCGCGCGGTGCCTTTCAGGTTTTTGCCACTGTGTGAGGACACCCACTTTCCGTCCTTTTTCACACTGACAGAAAGGGTTTTAAAGTCAACTGAAAACTCCTTTTGTTTTGTCAAAATCGTCACTTTATCGCCGTTTTCTATGACACTAAACTGCGGATTTGCAAAATTCCGCTCAAAAACCATTTGTGTGGGACGGTCTTCAAACACTCCGTCAACACTCCTTTCAACACGGAGTATTCTGGGGGTGATGACGCTTAATCTCACGCCGTTTTTCACATAGGTTTGTGAAGGGTTGATAGGCTCTGTTTTCAGTCCAAATCGTGACATAATTTTCTCCTAAATGTATCTTGCAAGGATTTCGTAAGTGGTGGGTCCAACGGTGAGCACGGCGGTGTGGAATTCAAGGTCGGTGCCTTCAAAGGCATCGCGCAATGCTTCCATTTTGTAGTTGCCGTAGCCGTAGCTTGAATAGACTGCAGGGTTTGCAATCATATATTCATACATATAGTCACTGAAAATCAGTGAGTAGACTTCGTGGGCTGAGAGATACTCTTTTGTCCTTCCGTAGTAGTTGATTTCCATGTCTATGAGGGTGTAGAGATACATGCTTGCCTTTGTGAAAAGACTCTCTGCCTCATAGGCAAGTTTCTCTGTTTCGGTGCCCTCGTAATACTTGGTTGAATAGTGTTGCACGTATGATGCCCAACCTTCTGCATAGCCAGTGTAGCCAAGAAGAGTGCGGAGCATATTTGCACCAGATGACTTGAAGTAGGCGTGTTGAAGCATATGACCGGGAATGCCCTCGTGAGAGATGATGTCAAAGCCGACGTATCCTCCCGTGTTGCCCTCGTTGACGTAAATTGTTTCGGGAGCGGAGTTGCTGTCCACGGCAGACTTGAAGTAGGCGGCAGGATTGTAAAATTCGCTCATAGCCTCGGGCACTTTGTGGAAGGTTGCATCGGGGATATCCTCACTCAATGCGGGGAAATCCTCGGTGTATTTGCTCTTTAAGATATTGTAATATCCTTTGAGGTCTTCCATTGACATCTTGGGTTCAAGAGTGAATCCGTCGGGTAGTTGTGCTTGAAGTGCTCTCGCCTCAGCAAGAGTTTCATTGAAGGCGGCTTTCAAATTTTCATATGCCATGTCAACGCTGTCACTGGTTGATGCGTTGTCAAGGAACAAAAGTTCATAATACGCTTTGCCCTCTTGATATGCGCTGAGAGGCTTGCTTTCTTCGGGAGCGGTTTCCGCAAGGACCGTCACTTCCTCAGAAAGTGTTTGATATGCAAATATCACTTTGTTCACCGCCAAATTTGCCTTGGAAAGATAGTCATCTCTTTGATCGCTTGTCAAAAAGCCCACATTATTAAGCTTTTCTTTGAAAAGGGTGAGCAAAAAGTGTTCTCCAGTTTCCGTGTCAATCTCTGCCATCAAATCGCATTGCACTGCAATGTCAAGATAGGTGGATTTTGAGCGACCGTATCCAGCAGGGATAAGCACTTCCTTTTCAAATCTTGCGTATTCCTTGAAAGCGGTTTCAGTTTGCTCTGCCAGTGAAATCCAGTTTTTGACATCGTTTTCTGTCTTGAAAGCCAGTTTGTCAAGATACAGCGGAATCATAACGTTCCAGCCGTTGTTGACACCGATATAGTCACGGTTGTCAAGATAATAGAAATTGCCGTATTTTGAATAGGTGTTGAAATAGTTGACCACCGTGTCGTAGTCGCGCTTGCCGACCACCGACAACTTGTCATAGTCGAATTGTTTGAAAGCCTCCACAATTTCGCCAAGTCCTGCCATATTCGATTCATATGTTGCCTTGTCAAAAATGGGCATGGGCAATTGTGCAGGTTGGTCAAAGAGCCCAAGCGCTTCGGGGTTTTCAAGCAAAATGTTGATGGAGAGTCCGTCTCCGACGAACATACTCACCGCCAAATCGTTCATGACTGCGATGAGGTCCGCCTCTCCTAGGAGTCCAAATCCAAACAGATTGCATCCATAAAGGGTTGTTGCGGTCATTGCAAGGAGCAAAACCACTGCCACAACCAAAATTATTCTTTTATTCTTCATAGTTTTCATAGTTTTCGTATTCCACTTATATTTTGTGCTTTGGATAAATCCCCACCAAAGCCCATTATGTTGATACACATTATATTACAACAAAGTGATGAAAAATACAAGTGCCTATGTGCGCAAACGTAGCGCGCGCAATGTGTGCGGACATAATGCGCAAGAGTGCGCGACCATGGCAGCTTGTATGCGTGGTCATCTTTTCATCAACTTTTTGCAGGTTTCAACCTCAAAATCCCCCATTTTTTCTGTTTTATCCGTCTTTCCTCTTTATTTTATAATTGATTTTGTGGTGAATCCTTGATATAATCAAGAAAAGGAGTTTTTTATGGCATATTCTGGCGAAGGCGTAGCCGCCCTTGTAAGCATCATCGACGAGTTGCAGACAGTCAACCTTATCCTTGCCGACAAAAAGGTGAAGGAGCTTTTGAAGTGTCTTGCTTTCTATCCCGAGTTTAGGACAGTCCTCGGCCACGTCAACAAGGGTTTTGACTATCAAACCGAAAAGCGTAAAGCCCTCCAAAAGGTGGGTGAGCACAACGTGCTCCGTCTTCCTAAAAACGACAAGCAATTTGTTGCCCTCATCATGGGTATGCTTGTTGAAATGGACGCAGGCAGTATGGACCTCCTCTCCTTCACAAGAAACTACTTCCCTGCCACCACAGGACAAGAAAGCCTTGACCTCTTTGTGTCAAAGGTGGTTGAGCCCTTCAAGTACGCCCTTGTGAATATGGTTGTCAACGGCATCAAGGAAGAGCAAGTTTTGGTTGAGCGCACAGTGGACTTTGCCCCCTCTGGCCTTGGCGAGCAAGTGAAAAACATCCTTGTAGCAATCGTCAAAACTGTCAATGAGACAGTGCAGGACAAAAATGCTCGTGGTGAACTTATGCTTATGCTTGAAGCATTTGCCGCCGCTCTTGACAGCCGTGACGTCTTGATGATAAAAGCACTTTGGACTGGACTGAAAAAATATCTTGGCACACTCAAAATTTGCAGTCGCGAAATTGAAAAGACTGAAGAAGTGCTGAAAATGTACCTCACTACAAAATAATTTGAACGCACTACAAGGTGCGTTTTTTATAAGGGATTATGAAAAAATTTGACCTTACACTCCAACAATTTTTGGACAAAGACTTTCACCTTTATGAGGACAACCCCGTCATACGTTGCTTTGGGGTGAGCCCTGTCATCGCAGACCCCTCCGTCCTCACTCCCGACAACACCCACGACGGCAAGTGGCACCTGTTTTGTCACGGACTTCTTGGAGTGTTTCTCTTCACCAGTGATGACGGCATACACTGGACAAAAACCTCTCACGTCCTGCCCCGTGCCATGCGCCCCGACTGTGTTTATGTTGACGGCACCTATTATCTCTACTATGAGCAAACCCAGTCCCTCTTCAAAAAGGCAATATCCCTTGTGGGCGGAAAGTGGTTTTCAGAAATTTACCTCACCACCTCAAAGGACTTGATTTCTTGGACAACCCCCACCCCTATCATCAAGGGGGATATGCCCTATATGACAAGCCGTCTTGGCACGTCGGTTTCAAACCCTCACCTCATAAAAGTCGGTGACAAATATCGTCTGTTTTTCTCTGCCGGCCTCACCTATATCACCGATTGCAGTTTCTCTGAGCCCACCCATATTTCCTACGGGGAAAGCGATAGACTTGACGGCGGTTTTGTGCCTGCCACCACACCTATCATCTCCCCCGACAAAAACAATGAGTATTTGAATTTGTGCGCCGGTTGCATCAAGGTGTATGAGCTCAACGATTGCTTCATCGGTCTTCAAAACGGCATCTACAAAAAGGGTGGCAAATCCCACTCAACCATTATGCTTCTTGTGTCAGATGACGGCATCAACTTCACCCACAAAAAGATGTTCCTTGCCCCCACCGTCACAAAGGGCAAAAACAAAAACTGGATGAAGCAATATGTGTATGCTTGCAACCTTGTGAAGTGTGACGACAACCTTCGTCTTTACTTCAATGCACGCAACTGCGCCGACAACGTAAGAGGCAAGGAGCACATCGGCATCTACCTCACCGACAACTTTGATTGACAAAAGCGCACCTTAATCAAACACACAACCACTAAATGATAAAAACACAAAAACCGACGTTTATCCGTCGGTTTTTCGTTTGTAAAGTGTTTATTTTGTTGATTCGGTTGTTATTCTTCAATGGCAGACAACTTGTCAAGAAGTTCCGCCCACTCATCCATATATTGAGATTGAGTGCTGGAAAGATTGTCGATTTCACTTTGGATTTCACCCACCTTAACGTAGTTTGAAAACACTTCGGGGGAGTTCATTTCATCGTTCAGCGCGGTCAGTTTTTCATCGATTTCTGCAATGAGAGTTTCAAGTTTTTCCGCCCTCTTTTGCATTTTGTTTCTTTCTCTTGAAGGGGAATAATATTTCTTTCCGCCCGTCTTTACACCTTCTTGCTTGACCTCTTCAACAGTTTTTTTGGTCAGCTCATACTCACTGTAAGTCATAGGATAAAAGGTTGCCTTATCCCCTTCAAACACCAAAAGTCTGTCTGCAAGTTTTGACACAAAATATCTGTCGTGGGACACAAAAATCAAGGTGCCTTGATAGTCACCAAGCATTGTTTCAAGAGTTTCCTTTCCCACGATATCAAGGTGGTTTGTAGGCTCGTCAAGGACCAAAACGTTGGGGCGTGAATGGAGAATTTTGCACAGTGTAAGTCGCACTTTTTCTCCTCCAGACAGGGTTGACAATGACTTGAAAACGTCTTCTCCCGTAAACTGGAATGCCCCCAGTGCCCTGCGCACTTCGGTGTCACTCATAAAGGGATATTCATTTGAGAAACTTTCAAATATTGTGCTGTCGCCGGTGATTTGTGCCAGTTGTTGGTCAAAGTATCTTACGTCCGTGTTGTAGCCAAATTGATAGGTGCCGTCAAGGGCTTTCACTTTGCCCATAATTGTTTTCACAAGGGTGGATTTGCCTACTCCGTTGCCACCGATGATGCCAAGCCGTTGACCCTTTTCAAGGTTGAAAGACACCTTTGCAAGGGGTTTGTCATAGCCAATGACAAGGTTATTTACGTTCAGCACTTGACGAGAGCTTACAACCCTAGGCTCAGTGTTTGCTCTAAAGGTGCGGGTGTCGTATCTGTCAGGAGCATCCACGATCTGCATCTTTTCAATGAGTTTGATTTTGGACTGCACCATGCTTGCCTTTGTGGCTTTATAACGGAATCTTTCAATAAGTCTTGTGAGCCTTTCAATCTCTGCTCTTTGCAGGTCGTGATCCTTCTGTTGCTTTTCATGAAGAGCACGTTTTTGCTTTTCAAAGGAGGAGTAATCCCCCTTGTAGCACCTTGTTTCACCCCACTCGATTTCATAGACCTTGTCCACGATTTTGTTGAGGAACATACGGTCGTGGGATACGATGACAAGGGCGGACTTGTAGGATTTGAGATAGTCTTCAAGCCACTCGATTGTTTCAATGTCAAGGTGGTTTGTGGGCTCGTCAAGGAGCAAAACGTCGGGCTTTGACAAGAGCATTTTGATGAAGGATATCTTTGTCCTTTGACCCCCAGAAAACTCACTGACAGGCTTCATTTCGTCCTCTTTTGTGAAGTTGAACTTGCGTATCATAGTTTCATATTCCTTCTTGTAGGTGAGTCCGCCAAGGGATATGAATCTGTCGTTCAAATTGCTGTATTCAAGGGCGATTTTTTCATCGCTATGCACCTGCATTTCTTCAACTAAGTGAGCGAGTTTCTCTTCCATTGCGATGAGATGACGGAACACTTTGCGCACCTCGTCAATCATCAACTCGTTTTCATTGTCAAAGGGAGTTTGACGAAGATATGCAATCTCAGGACGACCACTCTTTATCACTTGCAGAGCGTTTTCACCTGTGCCTTCTTCAAGGTCAACCTCCCCCATAATAGCCTTAAGGAGTGTGGTTTTACCGCAGCCGTTTCTTCCAATGACGGCTATTTTCTCACGGTCATTTATTTCAAAATCGATGTTTTCCAGCACCATATTTCCGTCATAGGAAACCGCGCCGTTTATGATTTTGTACTGCATACCACTCCTGAATTCTATCTCTCTTCAAAAATACACCTATGAGAAACTCATAGGTGAAATGGTTTTATTTATATCTTTTCCTTCAACGTTGTCACTGACGACACCAACATACGACGGAGTTCGCCGCAGTCGTGTAAGAGTTTCTTTGCCTGTGTTTCTTCAACCAGTTTTGCTTTTACAAATAATTCCAACCAATATTCTGTTTCATAACACTCTTTAAGAGCAATTTGCAATTTTGAAGCAAAATCAGCACTGCTTTGAGCATAGTTCGCCTCTCTAATATTTGCACCGATACTGGTGGCAGAGCGCTCGAATTGATTTTTAAGAGCGTAATGTCCCGTAATACTATCGGTAAATTCTAGGGAATTAACTGCAAATATCATTGACAGCTCTACAAGTTTGTTTTCTTTCATAAGTGTTTCCTTTAATGAAATCCAGAAATACTTCTGGATGAAATCACTTCGTGATGAAATCCACATCTGTGGATGAAATCGAAAACTCCGTTTTCGGTGAAATTAAATCCACAATCGCAAAGCGATTTCATCCTTGCCCCGCAAGGATTTCATCTACACCGCAGATTTATCCCACACAACGTGTGGATTTAATTGCATTTACCGCGGGTAAATGCCTATTCCCATTCAATTGTCGCAGGAGGTTTGCCGGTGATGTCGTAGACGATTCTGCCGACACCCTTCACTTCGTTGACTATGCGGGAAGTGATCTTGTCAAGGACGTCATAAGGGATATGTGCGTATTCACAAGTCATAAAGTCTGTGGTGTGGATTGCACGAAGTGCAACAACGTAGCCGTATGTTCTGCCGTCACCCTTGACACCAACTGAGCGCATACTGGTGAGGACAGCAAAATATTGGTCGAATTTGAGACCTGCGTTTTTCAGTTCCTCTCTATATATATAGTCTGCGTCACGAAGGATATCAAGACGGTCCTTTGTCAGTTCGCCGATACATCTCACGCCAAGGCCGGGGCCTGGGAAAGGTTGACGAGATACGTATTCCTCGGGGAGTCCAAGTAGGACACCAAGTTCTCTCACTTCGTCTTTGAACAATGTGCGGAGAGGCTCAACAAGGCCTACAAACTTGGTTTCTTTGGGGAGTCCGCCCACGTTGTGGTGACTCTTGATCACTGCGCCACTGGCGTGTCCGCTTTCAACGACGTCGGGATAGATTGTGCCTTGTGCAAGGAAACTGCCTTCATATTCTGCACTTTCTTCTTCAAATACACGGACGAATTCCTCACCGATTATCATTCGTTTTTGTTCGGGGTCGGTGACGCCTTTGAGCCTGTCAAGGAATCTCTTTTCTGCATTGACGTGGACGAATTTCAGGTGTTTGCCTCTGAATGCAGCCTCAACCTCTTCTGGTTCGTGTTTTCTCATCATACCATGGTCAACGAAGATGCAAGTCACTTGGTCGGGGATTGCACGCTCCAAAATTGCTGCGGTGACTGAACTGTCAACACCACCGCTAAGGCCAAGCACTACGTGCTTGTCGCCAACTTGCTCACGGATTCTTTGAACTTCTTTGTCAATGAAATCACCGATTGTGTAGTCACCAACTGCGCCACAAACCTCGTAGAGGAAGTTGCGGATGACGTCAAGTCCGCTTTCAGAGAGGTCTGCTTCGGGGTGATATTGCACTGCATAGAGTTTTCTTTCAGGGCATTCCATTGAAGCAACGGGGCAATTTTTTGTGTGACCTGTCACCACAAATCCTTCGGGGATGCGCTTGACGAAATCGGTGTGATTCATAAGGGTGTTTGTGGTCGAGCTGATGCCCTTATAAAGCAAGGAGTTTGTGTCAACGGTGGTCTTTGTCTTGCCGTACTCACTGATTGCGCAGGGTGAAACCTCGCCACCAAGGGTATGTGCCATAAATTGCATGCCGTAGCAAATGCCGAGGACGGGCACGCCAAGGTCAAAGAGTGCTTTGTCTGCGTGGAGAGAGTCTTCCTTATATACACTGTGAGGACCACCCGTCAAGATAATGCCAATGGGGTTTTCCTTTTGGATACGCTCGATGGGGGTGTCGCCGGACATAATGACACTCATAACTTTGAGTGCACGGACTTTTCTTGCGATGAGCTCTTTATACTGACCGCCGAAATCAAGGACAATAATTTTTTGTACGTCGTGATTCATAGTAAACTCCTGAAAATGATAGCATTATTATAATGCTATGACTGAAAAATGTCAACGATTGCTTTTTTATATTAATATATTCATTGAAAAAATAAATTCCCACAAGTTGTGGGAATTTACTCTCAAAAGGCAAACCGCCTTTGTTTTTGGTGTTCTAATGGGCTATTTGTTGAGGAGCGCGAAGTTTTCTTTGTTGGCTTTGTAGAGCTTTTTGAACACTTCAAAGTTCTTGTCATACACTGCCTTTTTCAGTTCAAGGTTGGGCTCAAATGACTTTGATGCAGGGATAAACTCCTTGACCTTTTCAAATGAGGGGATAAGTCCAACGCCGACACCAGCACATACTGCTGCACCAACTGCGCCTACGTTTTGAGGGCTGTTGACTGTTTCGATTCTGTGTCCAGTTATGTCTGCAAGCAGTTGGCAAGTGAATTCACTGAGAGCACCGCCGCCAACAAAACGGATTGTATCGCTAGGGGTGACTTTCTTTGCAGAGGATTCAAGCATCCAACGTTTGTGATAGCAGATGCCTTCAAGGACTGCACGGATAAGTTCACTCTTGCCTGTTTCAAGGGAAATGTTGAAGAACATACCTCTTGCGTTGGGATCTTCAAAAGGACAACGATTGCCGTGGAGCCAAGGTGTGAAGATGACACCGCCACAGCCTGCAGGGATGTCGTCCACGATTGTGGTCATATACTGGAACAAACTGAGATATTTCTTTTCAATATCCTCAGACACGTCGGTCTTTTGGATGTAAATGCCGATTTCGTCAAGAGCAAGATGATCCTTCACCCATTCAAAGCACTTGCCTGAGGTTTCAAGCTCTGCAAAGTAATTGAATCTGCCTTCCTCTGCTGCAACCGTTGCTGCAATCATTGCAGTTGCGTCCACCACTGACTTGTCAGTGATTGTGCCGATCCAACCAGACGTACCACTGTAAATATGTGTGTCCCCAAGGCCGGTGCTTCCTGCGCCTACGCCGATAAGGTTTGCGTCCATACCACCGCCATAGACCTTGATGCCTTCTGCAAGACCAAGTTCCTCTGCCGCCTTTTTGGTGACTGTGCCTGCGCACTCAGTTGATGCAATAAGACGAGGGAAGTGATTGATGTCAACCCCAAACATCTTGCACATCTTCTTTGAGAAGCACTTTTTCTTGTAGTCGTACATTTCAGTGCCGAAAGCGGAGTCGTAAGTCATGACAAACTCCCCTGTCATACGGCAAATGAGATACTCCTTGACGTCAAGCCACTTGTGGACTTTTTTGAAGTTGTCGGGCTCGTGCTTCTTCACCCAGTTGTATTTCCACACAGGGTCCTTCACTGAAAGAGGTGCTGCCCCTGTTATCATCAATGAGGGGAGAAGTTTCATGACGTTGCCCCCTGCAATTTGGAAGCCGTATGCTATGCCCTCTTTGATTTCTTCGCGAGCACGTTGATCCATATAGCTGAATGCTCTGCGGATTGCGTTGCCGTCTTTGTCCACAAGGACAAGTCCTTGTGCTTGTGAGCAGAAGGATATACCCTCAACTTCTTCAGGCTTTACGTCAACCTTTGAAAAAATGGTTGCCGTCGTTGAGCGCATAGCACCCCACCACTCATCGGGGTCTTGTTCCGCTCCGCCATCATCAAGCACGTAAAGTTTGTATCCTTCACTGGCTGCTGCAAGCATTTTGATGTCCTTTTCAATTTCAAAAAGACAAGTCTTAACACCAGTGGTGCCGATGTCGTAAGCGATAACGTATTTTCCCATAATTCTACCGTCCCTTTTTTGTTATACAAAAAGTATAGCATTTTATTCCGCCTGTGTAAATAGTCATTTTGCCCTAAAATCCTACATTTTTGTGAGTTTTGTTCACTTATTCCACTTTGGACTTGTTTTTGCCACGGGCTTTTGCTAAAATGATGTTGCGAGGTGAATTATGAAAAGAAATGGTATGTGTCCTATATGTTTTTTGAAAAACGCCCTCTTCGGCGCAAAGACGGTTGCCCCCGTCCCCGAAGTGCCCGAATATGACAGTGTATCCCGCCGTACACCCCTTATGGGTTGGTCAAGTTGGAACACTTTCAGAGGCAACATAACTGAGGACCTCATCTATGAAACAGCCAAAGCAATGGCGGACAAAGGATTGAAAGACGCAGGCTACGTCTATGTCAACATCGATGACTGCTGGCACTCCAACAATCGTGACGAAAACGGCGATCTAATCGGGGATTATATCGCTTTTGCCAGTGGAATCCCTGCCCTCACCAAAAAGGTCAACGACCTGGGTTTGAAGCTGGGAATTTACTCCTCAAACGGCACTCTCACCTGTGAGGATTTGCCTGCATCACTGGGACGTGAAGAGCAAGATGCCTACACTATTGCAAAGTGGGGCATTGAGTATTTCAAATACGACTTCTGCCACAACATTCCCCTGCCTGTGTACGCGCCTCTAGTTTATGGAATAACCGTTGCGCCTTTCGGCACAAAAGACGCCACTTTCTACAACTGCTCCAACGGAATCCTCGGCGGTCTTGCAAGATTTATGAAGGATAGCCACGTGGAGGGAGACAGATACGTGTCTGGCCTTGACGGCGGAAAAGGTTCTCTCACCTTCAACAACGTTTTTGTTGAAGAAGACGGCAAATATGCCCTCACCGTCAACGTGCGAAAGAAAGGTCAATATGAAAAATATCTCATTGCCGAAGTCAACGGTGTGCCTTATGAAATTGAAATCCCCAGTCAAAAACACTACAACTGGACTGCACGCTTCCAAGTGGCAGTGGATATGAAAAAGGGCTACAATACAGTCAAACTCTACAATCCCGTTGGCAACAAAATTGACAGCGCAACCCTCCTCTACCGCCGTATGGCAAAGGCATTGAAGACTGCAACCAAACGAGTGGCAAATGAAAACGGCACTGAGGAAAAACCTATCCTCTTCTCAATCTGCGAATGGGGATTCAGAAAACCTTGGCTTTGGGGAAAAACCGCAGGAAATATGTGGCGCACCACCCCCGACATCCGTCCTTGGTGGCCTTGGATTAAGATGATATACGAGCGCAACGTCAACCTCTACCGCCACGCAAATGCAGGACACTACAACGACCCCGACATGCTTGAAGTGGGCAACGGAAACCTCACCTACAATCAAAACCTGTCACACTTCACCCTGTGGTGCTTTATGAATGCACCTCTCGTCCTTGGCAATGACCTTAGAAAAATGCCCGACTCCGTGAAGGACATCGTCACCAATCCCGACCTTATCGCCATAAATCAAGACGGCAAATGTATGCAAGCTAAGCGTGTGAGAAAGGGCTCTGTTGACGTCCTTGCAAAACCTGTTGAAGAGGGCACTGCAATCTGTTTCTTCAACAAGACCGCACTGAAACAAAAGGTGAATTTAAACCTTGAATCCCTTGTTGGCGACAACTACGTCAACGCTAAATTTGGTGATGAAATCACCCTCAAAAACATCGTTGGCGAGGCCACAAT
Organism: uncultured Clostridia bacterium; assembly: GCA_937885645.1. GTDB lineage: Bacteria > Bacillota > Clostridia > Christensenellales > CAG-917 > RGIG4097. The sequence continues at coordinate 97,725 of CALABJ010000014.1, forward strand.
CAAGGGCAAAAAAGTGTCCGCAACAATCCCCAAAGACGGTGTTGTTGCCTTCATCCTGAAATAAACAAAATCACAAAACAGCAACTTTAAGTGTCAAAATGCAAAATAAAAACCACCGATTGCGGTGGTTTTTTTGTTTTTTTTATTGAGTTTTTGATTGTTTTCTTTTTTTGTCTTATTTTGTTTTGATTATGCCTCTGTGGGGGCAAGTTCTTCTCCGCTTTCTTCTTCGACTGCGGGAGCGGTTTCACGGGTGTAAACTTCAGTCCTGCACAGTTTGTCAAAGGTGACGGTGTCGCGGTCTGAAGTGAACATCTCAACCACGCACATCAAGATGGCAACAAGCATCATATTGGGGAAAGGCACCATTGTGCCAGTGTCCATCATTGAGTAGCCTTCAAAGCCGATGAAAATCACAAGGACAAAGAGGTTGAAGCTGTTGCGCCAGTTTTTGAGGAGAAGCACAAACTTCACCACATAGTTATAGCCGTATGCCAAGATGCCAAGGATACCCATACAAGCAATGACTTGGAAGAAGGTTGAGTGGAACCAGTAAAGATTGATTGCTTCATGCACTCCACCAGGGCCAGTTCCCATATAACCGAGGCCGTGTCCTTGGAAGGGTTTTTGCTTGAAGAGGTCCCATGCTTCAACGTAGAGTAGATCACGTCCGCTGAGGCCTGTGCCACGGGATAATAAGCTCTTGATGACATCGTTGACACTGTCCATAAAGATGAGATAGCACAGAACCATCAATGCAATCACTCCGCCGACGTAAATTGCTTGGCGCTTTCTGTCCTTTGCTTTCCAGATAGTGAAAGCAATGCCGAACACTGCGGCAATCATACCAAAGAGAATGCCACCACGGGAGAAGGTCATGACAAGACAGCAATATTGGAACACTGCCATCAAAAGATATATGACACCATAGCGGTGCTTTGTGCTGAGAAAAAGGCACATAGGCGCGGTGAAGATGAGATATGTTGCCACGTTGTTGCGGTTGCCCCAACCGATATCCCAGTATGCGCCTGCCCAGTTTGCAGGAGCAAGACCAGTCCTTGCAATGGCAATGACCAGTTCAAGGCCCACCACCATACCTACATATGCAAGTATCTTTGCAAAATAAACACTGCGGTCAAGGTCACCGCCTGTCTTCAAGAAGTTGCGGACAAGAAGATACACCGCAAGGACACCTATGCCAAGGGCGATTGTGTTGGGAAGAGCCATAAGATAGCCTTCACCACTGACTACGCCCACACCACCAAGAAGGAGTGCCAGCGACACCGCAAGTCTTGTGAAAAACATTTTGCCAAGATGGAATTTTTCTCCGGGAGTTTTGACCTTTATCCTGACGTTGCGCACCACAAACACTGCAATTGCAAGTCCAAGAGGAATAAAGGTGGGCCACAAATATAAAAACGCGTCAATAGTGTCCGTGAATATCATAAGCACCGCGGACAAGATATTGGCAACGAGGGGGAGAATGTCGTCTGCAAAGAGCAATACGAAAGAAGATGTCAAAATCAGCGCGACAAAACCAAAGGTTGCACTTCTTGCCACCCAGCCGATGAATACGATGGCGAGGATGAGCCACATATAGTAATCGGTATAAATAAACTTCTTGACGAAGCTATCAACAGGGGCAATTCCTTTTTTCAGTTTTTGCAAAAAATCCATAATAACCAACTTTGCCAGGTGCGCACGCGCGCACTCCAACATTGTTTTTATATATCTATAATACTCCCTTTGTCTTCAAATGTCAATCTCTACTATTTTATGCCACGGAAGCACCCCTTTTGACACAATATCTCCGACAGCTCTCACCACCAATTATACTCAGGTATGCAACCCCACATCGACCACATCAAAAAAACAAAAAACCGCCAAATCGGCGGTTTAAGTGTTGATTTTGTAAATATAAAACCTATTTCCTGCCAGTTGAGCCGAAGCCACCATCACCACGGACGGTGTCATCAAGGTCGCCCTCAACAAAGTCTGCTGTCACGTAGGGAGCGATGATGATTTGTGCCACTCTCTCACCGCTTTCTACGGTTTGAGCCTCGTCGCCGTGATTGTGCAGTGCCACCATGATTTCGCCACGATAGTCGCTGTCTATGACGCCCACCTTGTTGGCAGGTGCAAGCCCACGCTTTGTTGCCATACCACTTCTTGCATGCACAAGTCCCACGTATCCCACAGGGATTTCCATTGCGATACCAGTGTGAATAATCACTGTCTTGCTAACCTCAACAACAACACTATCTCCTGCATTGACAAGGTCTGCCCCTGCAGAAAACTCCGTGCCATACTCAGGCATCACCGCACTATCCATCAACTTTTTGACTTTGACAACCATACTCCCCTCCAAACATTTACTACCCTCATTATACCACACTTCCTCAAAAACACAAGCACGTACACCCCACACTCACTACCCCAACTAAACCATAACTTGAATTGTATGATGATTATATGTTTAAAACTTTTACGACTTGCCTTCTTCCATTCTTAGTAGTAAATAAGAATAGCAAATCTTCGTATTCAGGAAACACTTTAGCCTCTGTGACATCTGCATAAGTAAACCCATTGTCAAAGGGTTGCTCCTTATCCAGTCTTTCAAAACCTTCAAGCATTTCGCGCATATCGAGGCTCCAGCTCATGTCTCTGAAACAAAAACACGCTTCTCCTAACCAAAGATACATTTCTGCCTTTTTCGTGGGCTCTAAACTTTGCAGAACCTCGTCCATTGCTCTACAAAACATTTCACCACCCTCATCATTTGCTAGAATTAAATCATTGAATTTTACATATTCGCGCTTAATAATCATATTCAGTCCTTTTGGTTTTTAAATATAGAATAGCAATATTCCCCTTGATCTTCGTGTGATTCGCAAATTAGCAAATTTAAGCGCTTATTTGTATTAATCTCTTCATACAAAACCGGCATGTCTCCGCGTGCATTCCATTCGGGGATTTGAACATAACACGGATCGAGCATTCGGTCTTTGCTGATGAAAAATACCCGTCCTGTGTTAGAAAACAGCTTGACTGCTGGCCAAAAATTAGATCCTCTGTTTTCGTAATATATTGCTGACCTAGCAATGCATTGCTCTATAATTCTTACCGCTTCTTTTTTGTTCATTTTATTAAATTTTGGTCAAAATAATTCTTCGATTAAGGCACTAGCATCTTCATGGTAAAGATTTTTGTATTCATTGATTAGCTTGTACAAGTTTTCCAAATATTGATCTTCAGAAGTCGCTCCGTCTGTGATTGTTTCGTACAACCATTCTATCCCGCCACGCACATAAGATTCAAAAATAGCCATTCCCTTGGCAATATCTTCGTTTTTAGTTGAGCGAAATACAAAATCAACTCTCTCTTCCTCATTCATTCCTGAAGACGTGTCCGTCACAAGCACCATGCGATACAACAATTTTAAACGTTTATTTTCTTTAATTACTTGTTCCGCAAGCAGTTTAGCGTTATCGGAGCTAGTCGTATCTTTGTTTGCTCTTATGTTTTTTACTGCACCTATAATTGCCGCAGCCATATAGACATCAAGATACCTGTTAAAAATTGGTGCAATTTTTGCATCTTTGTTTAGTTCTCCCGCTTTTTTTGAAATAAATTTCAAATATGTTGCATGCTTTCCTACTACATCAATATTGCTATCAAACATCTTAAATCCTCCTAATTACAGAATGAGTATCAGAGTTGTTTACCTTTTCGATTGCATAATAAGACCCTACTTTGTCCCCCATGGCACCCTTGGCATAGTCCCAGTCTTTTTGCATTGCAAAGAGTATCACCTGATCGGCAACTGTTGGCAAAACATTCGATATAGTTTCTATATGGGTTTCATCGGCATTAGAAAATGGTGCATCCATAACAATCGGATATGGCTCTATTGCCTGCACGGCTTCGAGTTGATCCGAAGATTTTTTTGAATTAGCCTTTTCGCATGCTACAGCCATTAACCCACAAATAAACGAGAAGTTTTTAACTGCCTCCAATCCCTTAGATTCATCGGTTTTAAACTTGTTATTACCAACAGGAACCAAAAGTTGTATTCTATAGTTGTCGTCTAATTCAAAGATTCTTGTGCCGTGATACATTTTTGAGAATATTTGATTTATTCTATTGGTCAATTGTTCTTTTACTTCAACAATTAGCCTATCATAATCATCTTTGAACCATTTGTAAATTGCCATTGCATATTGAATTTCTCTTTCGATTAATTCATTTTTAGCATTGCGCACAACCAATGAATTGATTTCTTTGTTTAATTCGGCTATTGAAGAAGTACAATTGCTTATTTCAGCAGTCTTAGCACCCTTATCCTGGTTTAATTTCATCAAGAATGACTGTGCCTTTTGTCTGTCGGCTTCCATTTCTGCAACATTTGCATCTCCAACTTTCTTAATCTTTTCTATCGTCTCATTAAGCTCAATTCTTGCATCTTCTAGATCTATTTCTGCTTTGCAAATTTCTTTGAACACCTGTTTGTTTTGTTCGCCTAAATCGGTTTCTATGCTCAACAACAACTCTGCAGATTCAACGACTTTTCTTATTGTGCTTCCAATTTCGTGAGGTGGTAGCAGACTTCTTTCGTATTCAATGGCTTGTAATGCTTCGGGATCATCTTTTAACAATCTTCCGCAAATACACCTACCTCTCTCAAGAATAAAGTCTATAGACTTTTCGTCCATTTCTGGAATCCCTCTCATGTCATGTTTTGCAGATTTGAGGATCTCCACTCCCTTATTAAACAATGGTTTCGCCAAGAATGAATAGTAATTGCTATTAAATTGATCAACCAATTTCTTTCGCAATTCTTTGATTCGAATTTCGATCATTGTTATTTTGCTTTCTAGATGTTTTTTACTATTTTGCAACTCTTTAACATCTTTGCAAGCATCAAGTTTTTCTTGTAGATCTGCTCTTTCTTTGGTATAGAACTCAATTTCGTTGTCAATCTGCTCTAATGCTTCTTGGGCTTTGGATTTTTTGTCCTCCAAAGAGCTAATGCGCATTTTTAAACTATCCGCAGTTTCTTTTCCCTTTAGATCGAAATCTTTTCTCAGTTTTCCAATAGCTGAGCGTTGTTTATTGGGGTCTAAGTGTTCAACTCCAGCATTTACCACATTAATGTTCATCAGCCCTCGGACGGCATCAACAACATTTTTCTTCTCACTAATACCAGAAACTCTTTCTCCGTCAAAGAAAAAATAGTCGGACAAATCATGAGGTAAAATTTGATTGATAATATTCTCATTGTCACGATAATACGTAGGAATTGCATTTCCTGTTTTTGGATCTATGTGTTTTATAGACATAACTGCCTGAGTGCTTTTAATAGCCCCATTTTCGGAAACACTAAAATCCTGTTGACGAGAAATTACATATTCTATATCTTCATGCACTAATACTATTTTAACAATTACTGATGCCCCAACAGGTCCGTACAATTCGTTTCTAACTTCTACATTCAAAACGTCTTTAGTTTTAAAAGAACATTCTCCATAAAGACACCATAAAAAAGATTGTACCAACGTAGTTTTACCCGATGTGTTTTTTCCTATAACTACTGTTACATTTTTTTCCTTGTCTGTCGAAAAAACTATTTCGTGTGTCCCTTTGTACTGCCTAAAATTTGTAAGCGTAAGCGATTTAATTATCATAATTTTCCCTCCGCGCGCACCAATTCTTCAATAGCCTTTTTAATCTTTTCAGCCATTTTATCTTCACTAGCCTCTTTTGTTTTCAAATTTTCTTTTTCCATTCGAAAAATTTGAAGTTCTAATTTTAAAAGAATGTTTTGATCCAGTGGTTTAGTTTTAAATTCTTCCATAGTATTCTCCTATTTGGTATACTTTGTACTTACTTTTTAGTGCATTCATTAATTTTGTTGTGCTGCTTGGGTTTTCGGATAATACCTGAAAGTCTTCCATTCTTTCCATCTCCCTTCGCACCAAAGACAATTCTGCTTGTTTTGAGTATTCCGAGACTTCCTCGTCGAAATCTCTTGGTATAACAACAAAATCATATATTGTGGCATATTCTTTCCCAGGGGCTTTTCTAAGTACACGACCTCTTCTTTGAATGTATTCCTTTGGATTTGTGCTGCTTGCTAGTATAAATGCAGTTTCAATTCCCGGAATATTCATGCCTTCATCCAAACACTTGATTGCTACTAGTCCCTGAATCCTTCGTTCTTTAAATTCCGATTTAATAATTTCTCTCTGCTTCGAATCTTCCGCCGCCGTGAACTGGGTAACAATCATTCCTAGTTCATCGTGCAAAATTTTGGTTGTTGCATCTATTTGTCTCAATTCATAGTCATCTGCTTCTTTTATTGTATCTTCGTCTTCATTTTGAACTTTTGTTGCACCACAATAAAAAAGTAAATTTGTTTTATCTTTCCATTCTTTCGAAATTTCACGAAGTGCATCTAATTTATTCTGAGCACCTGCTATAATACGAGACCTTTCAATTAATAAAGTTTCTACCGAGGACGGGATCTCATTTTTCTTTTTCTTTGGAAACTTTCTTAATATGTCTACTATTTTTTCCGTCAATTCTACATATTCATCTAACTCGTTTGATCGCAACACAACGGGTATCGGATAGTAATAATATCTCGTTAGCTTATTTTGTTCAATCGCCTCTTGTAATGTATATGTGATGCATTTTGCGCCAAAATAATCGTACAGACACTGTGTACCCTCTTCGTCATGGTGTCTATCTAGAGTAGCAGATAGTGCTAATCTATATTTAAATTCAGGCACCATACATTCAATTTGTCTTTTTGAACCAAAATTATGTGCTTCATCTACTACTAAACACATGTTTTCTTTCACTTTCTGCAATTCATGCAATAGGTGATATGAATTGGCGACTAAACTAGCATTTGTTGTTATTATACAGAATCTATCTACTACTTCTAAATTAAAATTTCTTACTGCTTTTCTAACTGTTTCCTTCCAGTCATATCTAGAGTAGCAAATGATAGGTTTAACCCCAAATTTGTTTATGTCTTCCACCCATTGTTCAACTAAATGTTGATATGGGCAAACTATAACCGTTACTAATCTATGATTAAGTTTTTTTGACAGCGCACACAGTGCTCCAAGGGCGGTATATGTTTTGCCTGTTCCTGTTGCCATATCAAAGATTCCGCAAGATTCTTGTTTCATCCAGTTTTCAATAGCATCTTCTTGATACTTGAAAAAACTAACCGTCTCTGGAACAATGAAACAATTTTCTGGTCGTTCTTCGATTTTTTTGTGTACTGGAAGAAATTCGCCCATATCTATTATTTCTCTTGTAGTTTTCTCTTTGTGTTTTCCAAGCCATTCTTTTGCTTCTTTGGGGAATTCAAAAGTGTCTATAGCAGGATCTGTATTATTCCAAAGAGAATCAAAAGCTCCTTCCTTATCTAACACTCTTTCATGATTGTCATCGCATGACCAATCTGTAAAGATGTCAATAGTTTCGTAATTATTGTATAATCCTGCACCCGTTTCGTTCATTGAGCCAGAAAATGCAATTTTGTTCCCTTCGCAATCTTCTACTATACCCATTTTTTCATGGAAGATGCCGGTAGACTTTCTATCAACTTTTAATGCGATTTTTATATCTAAAACGCTTTCTGCAATAAGATTGGCTAAAAGATTTAATTTCGTTTTTTCTATCGGCGTACTAGGCTCAGACAATGCTCGTGTTATTGCTTTAATAACAATATTTTCTCTTGCTTCATATCCTTCAATTATTGCTTCTATATCTTCCTTTTCCAATTGTGGGGATACGATTAATTGCATCTTTCCATTGTTTTTTGCAAGATGCATGATTCCATCGGAAATGTCGTATAACGCTTGAGAGTTAAAATATCCTACTGCTCTCTTATATAGAATAGCCTCTTTTAAAACAGGCAAATAAAAATCTCTCACTACATCTCCGTGCAGAGTTCTATATGACTTTGAAAATTTTATATCTCTAAGAGCCATTTTTAAATCTCCATTTCAATTTCTTCAAGTGCGGATTTCAATAATTGAAATTCTTCTTCCGTTGTAAAACAATCAACACTGAATCGCACCGTTCCTTCTGGGAATGTACGTGCTTGCTTATGTGCCAACGGAGAACAGTGCAAACCCGTTCTTACTACTATTCCTTTATCAGCTAGCACTGGGCCTATTGAATCAGGAGAAAATCCTTTGATTGCACATGAAATTATGCTTGAATTGTTTCCTGTATATCCTATCTCATCTATAAACGAATAACTGGACAGAATTTTGTGTAGTCGTTTTATGTTTTCTTGTTCTCTATGTCTTATATTTTCTATGCCTTCTTGCTCTATCCATTTCAGAGCCGCGTTGAGTGCCGTTATTGCAAGCATATTTGTACTTCCCGCCTCACACCTTGCTGGCAAATATTTAGGCATATCTTCATTCGCAGAATCCAGCCCGGTTCCACCATAAATAAGTGGTTTTATCATATCTGACTCTTTACAAACAAATCCTGAACAGCCATAAATGCTATGCAGGGTCTTATGCCCGGCAAAAACTATATAATCTGCATTTGCTTGCACTGCACTTATATCTAACACTCCCGCAGATTGACAACAGTCGATAAGATATTTCGCATTGTATTGCTTAGCAATGATGCCTAATCCATTGATATCTAATACATTGCCAAAAACATTTCCGACATGACTTATGCAAATGAATGTCGGCTTTTTTAGTGCAAATTGAAATCTTATAGATTCCAAGTCCAAAGCAAACCCTGTCCTATCTGTGCTTAAGAGCTCTATCTCCACACCCATCTTTTTAGACAGCATAACTGCGACTCTATATATTGCATTGTGTTCAAACGGCGACAAGTATAATACATCACCTTTGTTCCATTTTTGCCCTTGTAAGATTACATTAATTGCTTCTGTCGCCGTTGCAGTAAATACAGTAGTAAAATTAGAAGTCGCCCCAAACAAGCTTTTAACCAATTGTCTTGTCTCTTTAACTATTGAATTTGATGTATTATCTCTTCCATCTGCAGAAAAATCGGTATTGTAAAAATTGCTTACTACGTCAAGCACTAGTTGGGGCTTATATTTAGTTGTCGCTGCAGCATTAAAATAAGCTTCTGCCATGTTTATGACTCCATAAGAATTTTTACAAGAATCTGCCATTTTTCAGCAGGAGAAACAGCCTCACCAAATTCATCAATTTCAGATGTCAATGTGTTATATAGCAATTTTGCTTGTGGCGATAGTTCTTTGTTGTCAAAGTTACGAACTATTTCATTATTTGAACCATCTCTATAAGTGATTACATATCCAGAGCTTTCTGTTTGTATTGCCGATTCTTCGTTATAGGCAACGATTGTTTTGAATGTTTCAACAATTTTATTAATCAATGAATCTGCTAACACATCTGTGAAGTCTTCTATTCTCAAAGAGAATATAGCTCTAACTATCGCTTTCACGCAAGTTTCATCGTCGTTGGCAGGATTTTTAATGTAGCCAATTAAATTGTTTTCTACCCCGCTGTAAACGTGATTTTTAGCTTTATCACTTAATGAGTCGTAAAAATCTTTTAGTGCCGATGAAAGGGATGCTTCTTCCATTGCGCCCAGCTCTTTTTTCAGAGTTGTAGCAATAAGTAAGGTTAAATTTTTGCTATTATTGTCGGTTTTTTCTTTAAGACTTTTTATTTTTTTGACTATCGAAGGATAATCATTTGTATGATATATTTTGGGCAGCTTGTCAAACAACAATTCTCTTGCATTCAATTCAGGCGATTTCAAAATGTTTTTTAACATAATGTCGTCTTTTGACAAAGCCTCTTTCCCTTGGTCGCTATAAGAATTCTTGGTTTCTCTATCAAATTTTGACAATCTTAAGAACCAACGTTGCATTGCTTTTGCGACATAGTCAAATGTTGAGTATGCTTTATCGGAATCGTTTGCATAGGGATAGAACAAAGCCTCCAATCTGGACGTATAAAGCTCTTTCTTTTCATCCCAATTTTCAATTTTAAGAGTATACATTTCTGGATGCTCATTTATATTAGCAAGAAGCTCTCCCGAAATGGAAACTTCAACATTTTTGTTTTTTACGACAATATACTTTCTATATTCTCTAACGGCAACAGCAATATAAAATGGAATTACTCCTTTCTTGAGCCCAATGCCATTTTCTGGATTGACCAATAATTCATACAATTCTACAAAAGGTTTAGGTTCATTTGCAGATGAAACGATAAACCCTTTTATAGTTGCAAATAAATGTTTATATTCTTCTGACAAGTCCGACAAGTTAATCGCAGGATTATCAAGACACGTCAATATGCCCGGAACTAAATATACGCTTCTCAAGACATTAATGTCTTGGCTGCCTACAAGCGATAAGTTCTCTTTTAATTCTTCCGCAAGAATACCATCCAATATTTTCTTTCTTGTATTCTTCATCGGTGTCGATAGTATGTTTTTGTTAATATTTTCATTAACAAGGATTGGCGTCTTACTATAAACTTCCCAACATATTTTAGACAATAGTGCTGTAAGATTGGATTTTCTAATGACTTTAGCTTCTTGTCCCATATAGAAATATTCGGACTTTCTATATTCGGGTTTTAGATAAAGCGTTTCAACGTAATTATTCGCCAGATCAAGCAAATCGTTTCTCACATAATTAAGTTCTTCAGTCAAAAGAATATCTGATGCGCTTTTTGCAAGAAGGCTATTGATTGCCTCGATTTTAAGCAGGTGTGTTGTAATAACCCTTATGTCTTTTGGCAAAATAAATACGACACGATTACCTTGAAGTTTTAATATTTTATCCCTTGCAGCAATGCGTTCCGCTTCATCATCAACTACTACACCAAATATAATGCCATCTGCATCAATCCGATGTGTATATTTCTCGATATCCTCTATTGCCATTAACTCATTATAGTCTATGAACAAAAATTTGAAATAACGAGTTATTTCAATAGAATCATTATATTCTACTGGATAATAATATGTTTTGGACAAGCAGTCAGTGAGAATGGATTTTTTGTTAAATCCTTTCTCGACTCTTATCATCTCATTGTTTATAAGTTCGTTTATATCATTGCCGCTGCTTTGCTTCAATCGAATATGCGGCTTAAACTGAAGTTCTATGAGTAGTTGAGCAGATTTAATACATTCAATCGCGGCTGTTATGTCAGCGAAGCCGTATGATGAATAAATGTCGTAAATCAAATCTAGGCTAGGAGGCAAAACTTCAAATTGATTGATCATATAAATCAAGCTTATGGTTTTCACAATTTTGATTGATAGATCATTGTCGTAAGAATTAAGTTTTGCGATTGCCGAACTTGCTATTTGCCAATGCTTTCTAATGTCACTTCCAAATGGTTCTCCTTTAAAAAGCCCTTCAAAGTAGTCATAAATTTGGTCGGGTTCGATGATTGGGAACGCCTTCTCACACCTTTTTGCGAAGTAAGATACAGAGTTTTTATCTGACGATGCCAAATATGTAAAAATCGTTCTCTCATTTTGAGCAACCATTTCAGATATTCTTGGCAACATATAAAGTGAATATGGATGCAAGGGATAACATTCATAAACGAATGATTCTCCTACTGCCTCAAATATTTCAGAGAAAATTCCTGATGCTGCATTTTTAATTTTTCCTTTCGCAGATAAAGCAAGTTGGTTTTCTAGGTTGTCGAATTCTGCCTTATGTTGCGCCACAAATGCCCTAAACGATTCTTTGTCTTTTTGCAGAATTTGAGAAATCATTTCAAAGATTTCAGAATCTTTGCTCTGCAAAGAAATTTTTGTAAATCTTTCAGAAACTGCTTTCCAGCTATCTATTTTTTCTTTAGAAAGTTTGCCGACATAGTTGTCTATTCCTTTGTGCGAAACAAACAACAAGTGAATTTGATTTGACCAACTACGATTTGCTTTCTCTGCCAAATCTTGCAATAGTTTAATGTCCATTGCTGAACCAGATTCAACGCTTCCTTCAAGAAATTTCCCAAATTCATCGTAGATTAGGAAAAGCCCATCATAACCATAGCTATTAATTTTTTCGGCTACATCAGAATAGACTTTGATTACATCTGACCCTTCCATAGGATTAAATTCGCTACCAGATGTCAAAGACGGATATATTCTCACAAACAGGTTGTAGCTCGCTTGATTATAGTCTGCCAACTCTTTTATGAAAGTCTGCCCAGATGTTCCAATCATTTCTTCAAATGCCTTGTATGTATCAATGAAATTTTCCTTCCAAGACAGGATTTTAGAAATAGCAACATCGAAAAATGTTGTTGGCATTATTTGTTCGAGGCCGTGCGATTTCAATGATTCACCCAATGCATACAACAACATTGCTTTCAAATCCATCGAAATGCCATTTACAACTATGGGCAATAATTTTTTGTTTGAGTCTATGTATGATTTAATGTTGCCGTATATATTCTCGTCGGTCTGTTTTGCTTTGTTTAATATGTTTTTGAAAAGTTTTGGATTTTTCCCAGATAATAATGCAGACAAAGCTAATGTCAAATGTGACTTGCCTTTGCCGTATGCTCCTGTTAAGAGTCGTGCTCTTGTTGTGCTGTTTGGATGTGTGCTTAAAATTATTTCTTCTATCAAAGACAAAGCACTTGTCGTAGGAATATATGCTTTGATTTTGTTTTCATCGTTTAAGTCATACGACAAATTCACTGAGTATTGAAAGTGTCCAATGGGTTTCAAAAAAGATAATGTGTTCATTTATTTTCCCTCCCCATTTAACATTTCATAATACATTTCGACACATTCATTAAATGATTTCTTTTTGTTAACTTTGATAATATCAAGCCCCGCCGTTCTACTCATGCTTATATAGCCGAGTTGAACAATTTTATTTAGGATTGAAATAATTCCTATTCTATCGAGATTAAAAATCCTTCCCAGATTGCATGGAGCATCACAAATGTCGTTTATGAGCATTTCATCAAGTTTTGAAGCTTCAAACGCCACACTTAAAATTGCAAATGCAATTAATGGATGAATATCGTCTGGATTGAGTGAAGCTTTTTTGTATTCTTTAGTTTTACTATCAATTAAGTCTAGAAGACTTAGTTCTGCCAATGGACAAATCTTTGTTTCTTCTGGATCGTCATCTTCGACAGATTTGCTGCTATATGTGTTCACAAGGCAATTGAATTCGTCCTCAAGCACCTTTGGCGATGATGTTTGGTTTTCTTCGACTTTTAAATAATGAGCCAATTCACTAACAAACAATTTCTTGTCTATCACACTACCATTGTATATGTTAAAAAACCAATACCATGCTGTAGCATCTTCCTTATTGCTTGCCAAAAGAAAGTGGATGATTTGAAGGGTTCCTATTTCTTCGTAATATTTGTCGTACGTATTGATTATTTTGCCAATATCTGTGACTTCTGCTAATCTATTGCTCTTTTTAGTTTTTTCTTCTACAACTCTTGTCGCATTAAGCCAATATCTTAATGATTTTACCATGTTGCTTCCTATGCCTAAAATATCGCAAGCATTAGTTTCGCCAGCAAAAAGTCTTGGATCTTTTAAGACATGTTTAACGCCTTTTTGGAGCCATCCCTTTCTTATATAGAATGATTCATGTGCTCTTATCTTCATTATTCTTCTTCCTTTTTAACTTTTAAGAACCTATCCATCAAACATCCCCCGTCCAAGAATTTTGCAGATACGCACTTTTTGCAACGCTTACACTTGTTGGGATTAATTCGATAATGCTCTTTCGTTATTGTGATTGCATTGTGGTCACAGACTGACTCGCATTTTAAACACTTTCTGCACGCATTGTATTTTCTTATTTGGTACCCAATCATTCTTTGCAAATCTTCATGAGATTTTACATTCATGGTCTTAATTTTTACTGCATGCTCGTATCCATCAAGAGAAAATGGTTGTATTGAAATAATCGGCACATTTGATTTCAAATCTAAAACGATTACTTCATTGATAAGTTTTCTTCCCAATTCACGACTTACTTTACCAAACGGAACAAATAAATCGTAAAACTCATCATCGACCTGTTTATTCAAGTTATAAATTTTTGCATTTTCTTCTGCAGTACAGTTAGTAAATTTGATCTTGACATCCTCTGCCGATTCAAGACCATTTCCACCTTGACGGGCTTTCCACCATCCACCATCTACATATTCTTCTGCATCGGGTTTTCCAATCGACCTTGCAAAACTAATAAGATAATCTCTCCATTTCTTGTATTGCTCGGGCATATAAATTTGCGACAGAAATTGAGCTCTAACATTGTTGTTCGGACAGCACCAACAGCCAACTCTGTCATAGCCTAAACGATATGCATCATTGAAATCCACGTCTTCACCAAGCATATATAGCCAGATGTCAACATCATTCCAATAAAATATTGGAGATGCTACCGTTTGTTTTTGAATTTTGACATCTGCTCCAGATGAAACTCTGTCATATTTGCTTCGAGCAGTAGATTCACACTTCCTAATACCATAAAATGTTAGGATATGTTCATCTCTGTAAAGGGAGTTTAAAACTCTTGTTATAGGTCCAGTTTTAAACATTGTGCAACACCATCTCATCATTCTCGCAGGTGGCCCAATATCTTCACATACAGAGTAAAAGTCTTGATCTTTATTTTTTGCTACTCGCAGTATTGCCTTTGGATTACCTTTTCTAAATCGGGTTACATAATCATATGATGTAGGAAATTCTAGCGTCGTATCTCCATAAATATGAACTATTGATGGATTGGACAGCGCTCGAACAACCAGATCTGCCACTACGGTGGAATCTTTGCCACCAGAGAATGAAATTACTAGTTGTTCTGGCCTATATTTTGCTGCTTCTAGATTTATGAATTCATATGCTTCATTTTTAATATCAATTAAACGCTGCCTATTTGCTTCGACAAATAATTTAATGAATTTATTAAATGCTTCGTATGAATTTATATCTTTATACTCAGAAAGCTGCTTTATGATATTAGGGATATTTGCATCTTTAAATTGAGACATGCTAATATTGCGCACTTTTCCGTCGATGTAATATCTTGAGTTATTTGCCCATACTGAAGAGTCTTTCCATTGCATTGGGTGCCCTAACAATATTTCTATCAACAATCTTTCTTCGGGGAAAACAGGCCTAAGGTCTTTGCCTAAATAATGAATTGCGTTACCACACAAGGGGCATTTATGGTTTTCACTTGTAATATTTTCAATTATTGGTGTTTTACACTTCTCACACCAATAAATTTCAACAGGAGGATATGGTTCTGTTGGGACGCCACATTTTGGGCATGAAGAACCAATTGTTTGCTCTTTGCAAATATCACACCACATACTCATCCTCCTTTGTTGATC
This sequence comes from uncultured Clostridia bacterium, assembly GCA_937885645.1. Classification (GTDB taxonomy): domain Bacteria; phylum Bacillota; class Clostridia; order Christensenellales; family CAG-917; genus RGIG4097. The sequence continues at coordinate 113,120 of CALABJ010000014.1, forward strand.
TAACTTTAAATAATATATTAGCATATATTAATTTAAATTTCAATACATTTTATTAGTTAACTTGTTTACCGTTTTATAATCGAGCTACCAAATGAAGTCAACCCATTTGCCGTTGTGCCACATAGGGTCACAGAGTTGCATGGCATTTTCTTTGGGGTTTGCCCAGATTTTAATGTAGTAGTCGGTCATCTCATCTTGGGTTTTCGCCCATTCAAGCTCTTCCTTGGTGCATTCCAAAAACAGTTTCCCGTCTGGTATCATAATTTCTTCGTTTTCCATAACATTACTCCGGGAACAACTTATTCATGGCTTTTGTCAGTCCAATTTTTGCCACGTTGGTGTTTGCACCGTCAATCAACCTTAGCCAATCTTCTTTTGAAAAATTTTCATCTCTATATTTTTTTGCTTGGTCGCCTATTCTGTCTGCTTCATCCCAATCTTGATTTACGCAAGCTTCAACTTCTCTCAAACATAACATTTGATAATAATCATACGCCGATACTCTTTGTTTTTTATACTCCGCCCTGGCGCTACGCCATGTTGAAAACATCTGTGCTTTTATGTGAGTGGCACAACTTTCTGCATTAATCAATGCACGTGCTTCTTCCTCACTCAAACGACCGAATGCCTTTTTAAATTCTTCAACCGTCTTAAACTTTGCCCTATATTTTGAATATGTCATTTTGTCAAAATCTCCACTTTATCATCACAATTTGTATATTTTAAGTGTCTTTTCAATAAGACATTGCGAGATTATGAACAACACCGTATCCCAGTCGCCATCTGCGATTCCACAACCGTAGTGGTATGGGATTGCAACGGTTGTAAGTCCGTATTTGTCCATATATGCATTGACTTTTGCAAAGCACTTGGCAAGGGCAACGTAGTCCGTTTCGTAGCCGTCTTGACTATAACAATTTGCCACCACATAGTCACTTGCATTTGCAAAACACACCTCGCCCAATTCTGCTTTTTCATAGTGGCGATATGCCCTCTCTACGTCGGGAAAACACATTGCAATTTGTCTTGCGATGCCTCCGCCCATACTCTTGAACAAGTTGACCTGATGACATAGCACCTCGCAATCTGTGTAAAGGGCATTGCCCTTCATTTTGACTATTGTTGCAGGCTTGAGCGCATCTTCATCATCTTCATAGTATTCTTCTATGGTTGCACGCAAACTGTTTAGTTCTGACTTGCAGTCCTCTCCTTGACTAAGGGCATACTCTTTCCTAAAAACCAAATCGAGTATTTGATTGTAAAAATCTTGTGTGATTCCAAGGTATATGCTTTCCATAATTACTCCTTTAAATTTCTTGATCCATTTCATCAGGGTGGCAATTCATTGTACGCCTGTATTCCACAAACTCGTCGTAGCATATACTTTGATGGGCGACGTTAGCAACAATATACTTCATATCATTAGCCATGTCGATGATGACATCTTTGATTTCAAGGTTGTTGATCCAATATTCATCAAAGGCTGATATTCCGTTCCAAGCGCCCAAAATGTTGCCTGCGATTGCACCTGTTGAATCACTATCGCCACTATGGTTGACTGCTGCAATAATCCCTTTGATTGGATCATCTTGATACTTGCAGGCACAATAGATTGCAATGGCCAACGCTTCTTCTGCAATCCAACCTGCTCCCAGTGAGTGTATGTTTTCTACATCACTATGGCTATTCTCTGACAACGCAACTGCCTTGTCCATAAGGTCGCAAAATTCCTCTTTGTGCTTGTAGCCACGGATTTCCTTTCGCATTTGCGTAATGAGATCTGTAATCAATTTCTTTAAGTCGGAATAATTGCCATAAATAATTCTTCCGATTATGCTTGCCAACAATGCACAGGACAAATGGCTCATATGATGTCCATGTGTTAGTGCGCCTATGCTTGCTGCTTGATCCCAATACATTTGAGGGTTTTCGGTTTCGTATTTGCCATAAGCCAATCCAAAAGGTGCTATTCTCATAACTGCTCCACATCCTTTGCTTGTGTTCAAAGGGTTTTCAATAGTGCCCATTTCTTTTGATTGCAAGGCAGTCAAACAGGTGTTGCCTGGAGCACGTCTATGATGCAGTTCTGGGACATCAATCAACCACGTATATTTGTGATCAAATTCAGTCTTATACCCCTGTGTTTTAAGCCAATCTTTGTATGTGTAAAAGCAGTAAGTGAACGGGTCTGCCTTGGCTCTGGTCAATGCTATCAACATACCATTTGCCGTGAAGAGAGTCATTTGTGTATCATCAGAAATGCGTGCCTTTTCGCCTTTTGCAATGTCGTATTTAGTTATTCCATCTTTGCCATATTTTTTGACAATATTGTTGTAAGATGAAAACTCAATTCCATATCCCAATGCGTCACCAATAGCACCACCAATAAGGCATCCTCTAAAATATTCGGGTGTATTGCGATTTTGATTTTGCATTTTGTTATATTCTATCAAAGGCAGTGTTTTCAATTCCTCAATACTGCTGATTATTGTTTCGGGGTATCTTTCCCAAGGATCCATCATCATACCTGCCACAGGATATACTCTTACTGCAACAAATCCATCTGTCAAATCTTTGTCAATTACTGCGTAAAGATCATCTGCATCGCTACAACCATAGGTTTCTGCAACCCAAAGTCTTTGCTCCTCGAGATATGTATCATCATTTTTAAGAGACTTTATCCGTTCAATGTGTTCATTCACATCAAACATATCTCTGCCTCTTCTCTCTCCAATGCTATCAAACAATGGTTTCAATTGTTCAAAATATTCTTCTATTGATACTCCGATAAAAAATGCTGATTTGCAGTATTCATTTCCCCTAAGTTGTGATATTACTCTCATTTTCTTTCCTCCTTATTTGATGCGATTGGTTTACTTGTTTTTTGCAGTGCCACTATCATGCTTGTGCACAACACCTCTCTTCTTCTTTTCTTCTTCGGGAAGTGCTTCAAATTCGTCTGTAAACTTCCAGCCAAGTGCTTCAGTAAATGTTCTAAGGTCGCTCAATTCAATTGCGCCCTTAACATACATTGCATAAAGTTCCTTAAGAATGTCTTCTTCACTCTCGCCTTCAGCCTTTCTTTCTTCAAGAAATTCTTTAACTTCTTCCAATGTCATTTTCTTTGTCCTCCATTTTTGAATATAAACTGTTTTGTGTATTGATATTGTTTGTACATCAGCCTTGAAATTGCTGAATTATTTTCACGAGGTTTACTCAACCTCTCACCGACGGCCGAGCGAGAGATTGAGCGAGTTGTAAAGAGATTTTACAAAAGATATCACAAAGGAGTTGCCGTCTTTATCTATGGAACAAATCATTGTTTTCTATTTTATTTTCCTCCACCCGAAAGACGATGAAAGCGGTGGAAGGAAGATAAACAAATGAACAGGAGTTTTGATACCAATGAACGTAGGAGATTTTGTTTGTCGTCTTTCTATATCAAACGCATCAGCGATTGTATCGTTTTTTCGTCCATCACCCGAAAGACAGCGGGAAGGGTGATGAACGAAATCTAAAACAAAGGAGGTTATAAAAATCACAATCAGTAAGAAACAACCTTTTTGCTGTCTTTCGTTTTATATCTTGTCGAAAAAGCTTAGACCATCATACTTTTTCAACTTGATAGCATTTGTTTTTGTTTTGTTTTCAATGTTCGTTTTTTAAGAGCCACTTGCTCTTTACAACCATAATTTACAACGAATTTTTGCGAGTGTCAATATTGCTACAGACATCCACATGGAGATTCCCTTTACTTTTTGCTTATATACATATATATACTACGTATATATAGTATATAAAAACGACATCCAATTTGCTTGAATGTCGTTGTTTTTGTGAATTTATTTTGTTTTTTATAAGTATTTGTAGAACAATTGATATCCGTCGTAGAGTTCTTCAACTCCCTTTTCACCCCACTTGGCTTTTGCAAAAGCGATAGCGTCTTTGTCGATGAGTTTGATGAACTTTTTAGCCTCTTTTAGTTTGTCTGAATAATAGTATTTAATATCTCCCCTTTCAAAGTATATATTCGGTGCCATTTCCAACGCCACCTTGATAGTATTGATTTTTTTATAGCCATAGTTTGGCTCTTTCTTTTCTATTGTCCAAAGCAAATATTCTAAGTCTAGTCTAAAATCGTTGTATTCTTTCCAGGCATACGGCATCCCCAGCTCGGACAATGCATCCTTGACAAATGCTTTTATTTCTGCATTGTGATAATTTTGCATAAACAAATCTCGCAGTGTCAGATTTTTGTCTGTTAACAGCTCGCTATCTTCTACGTAATACAAATCGATCAAATGTTTAAGCTTCAGCATGTGCCACGTTGCAAAAGTCAGTCTATGGTCTCCCATATACCTAATATGGTCAATGAGAGATTCAGTTTTTGCCTTGCTTTTAACAGTCTGCGTTGACAATTCTGCAAACTTTACCAAATCCAATTGTCGTTTTGTTTGTGGCACATCAAACTCAAAAGAATATCCTCTTTCATAAAGCAAATCATTTAACTCATACAACAAATCAACGTCTGACTTGAAATATATTGCTACACTCACAGTTGCTTCGAGCATCTCTTCCTCGGTCATGCCTTGCGCTTCCAACTGATCAAAAACCATATTCAAAGTTTCTCTTGACACGTCCATGATTACTCCTCCAACAAGAAGTTATACACTGCTGAGTATCCATTTGGAAATAGATTGTCAAACCATTCCTTGTTGTCGGCAACAAAGTTTCTTGCCTTGACCAAAGCCTTTGACTTTTTCAAGCTGTTTCTGCATGTGTTGATGACACGCTTTTGTCGTGCTTCATCGCTATAATAGTCAATATCTCGTAGCTCATCGGATTTTAATATCAAAAATTTAATCTTCAATGTGTTTGCTTCTTTTCGTGGCAAATCGTTTAATACACACTCAACATGCAGTGCAAATTCAAAAAACTTTTCTGTGGTTATTTCAAGGAATTTGCTGTTGCTAAGAAAAGAAAACAATTCATTTTTGTATCCTTTTGCTTTTAATACTCCTTCTGTTTCAGACATAATAGACATTGCCAAATCAAATACGGAACTTATTGTTTCGTCCTTGCTTTCACGGTATGCCCTCAATTTGGCTGGGATCAACGTTTCTTTGATGTTGTCTATTTTAATGTATTGCATGAAGATGAACATCAAGTTCAGATCAAACCCAACCTCTGCCGCATATTTAATTATTTCTACTGTTAGGGTTTTGTTTTTCTTTGCAGCCTCTGCAAGACGATAGAAGTATTGCTTGTTGAACACTTCATATTGTGCGCACCTATACGAATCGCCTTCTACTTTAACGCTTGTCCTTGTGTGCGTATAATACATCTTTTTTTCTCTCACTGACAAATCAAAAAATTCATCAGGCAACACTTCATTGTTGTCTTTTAAAATGAAGTCGAGTTCTTGGTCTGATATTTGATTATCAATATAATGACGAAACGCGCCTTCAATGTAGGCGATTTCATTTTTTGTTTTCAACGCTTGGATTATTTGTTGGATATATTGTTTTCTTTCTTCCATTAAAACACTTCCTAAAATTTTTGAAGCCAGCTTACATTTACAATTTTACTATAACCCACAAAAATTGCAACCCCTTTGTCATTTTCCACCTTCCCCCAACCCTCATAATTCCCCCAACATAAATATCAAAAGATATTATGTTTATGGATGAGATATTTTAAGCATGTTAAAATTCACCCCCCCCCGACGGCCTAGCTAAAACAATGTTCAAGAGAATTTCATTTTTAGTTTACACCGAGTAAAAACTATGCCACCATCGGCACAACGAAACGGCAAAAAACTCCCCCTTGGAGAAAAAAGAAAAGCTATGGGCAAAGTTGAGTTATGGAAGTAGAAACAGAAGAAAAAAGATTATAAAATCACTTACATTGATTTCCGCAAAAAAGTTCCCTGATTGTTTCCGCAAAAAAACAACATAAAAATATGACAAAAAATGTCGTAGATTTCCCATTCCACATGGTTTATAATAAAGTCACAAAAGAAAAGGAGGTCAACATGAGACATGAAATCCCTCTCAGTGTTTTAGCAGGAATCAATCTAAAAATGCTAATCAAAAAGTCTAAATATAGGACACAGGAAGCATTTGCTTATCAGTTTGGTGCTGAAATACGAACAGTAAGCCGGTGGTTAAACTCTGGCATCAGGAACATTGACACAATTAAAGAAATCGCAGATTTTTTTGCAATTAACATGTTGGAATTATTAAAAAATGAAGAAACAAAAGGAGAATGATATGTATTTTTTGATTAAAGGCAAACAACGCGAAGATAATGTGTATACATTTGAGTATGTGATTAAAGCAGAAAACCAAGACGAAGCCATTGGTAAGCTGGAAAAAGACGAAATAGTTTTAGAAATAAGAGAAATCTTTGTCGAAGAAAGAATAGATAGAGAGCTCGCAGACTTTGCAGAAAGTGCAAAATGGGACTATATTCGTAGAAAATATGGCAATATGAGTATTAGAGAATATAGCAAAATCCAAAAACAAGTTGAAAACGATCCCGAACTTAAATATCAAGCAATAAAAGAATTCAACGCAAAACAAAGATTGATTAAACGATTATCTCGTCAAGCACGTTTTGACGAAATGACAATGGCAGAAGTAAATGAAAAATGCAACCAATTAATAGATGCAATTAATGCAGAGGACGAAGATGCATATAATAAAATTATGTGGTCGTAAAGGTTGGTTAAATTTATGACGAAATACTTATTTTTTGATATAGAATGTGCAAATCGAGATAGCGATGGCCGAAACATGATATACAGTTTCGGTTATCTGCTTTCTGACGAGCAGTTCAATATCTTGTGTTCTGAAAAAGACTTGGTAATTAATCCTAATGTTAAAGAATGGGATTGGTACGTTCTTAAGAAGATATTAGCTTATCCGAAAAAATATGTTGAGTCACAGCCCACGTTTCCTCATTTCTATGAAAAAATCAAAAAACTAATAGAGGATCCTGATACTCTTGTTTGTGGATTTAGCACTAAGGATGATGTAGGTTACTTGATGGATGAATGTGAAAGATACGGATTAGAGCCTTTCAATTTCAAGTTTTTCGACATACAACGACTTGAAATGTCACAACCTCGTGAAAGAATTAGGCAGCAACAAAGCCTAGGCGAAACATATATGATTTGGTGCAATCGCATTCCCTGCTCTCTCCATCGCAGTGACATTGATGCAAGATTAACTTTTGAAGTCGCAAAAGCAATTTGTAAAAAAAACAATCAAAACCTGCTATACTACAGAGACAATTTTGCTAACATGTCTGGACAGGCTCACAATTTAAAATACGGCTTCAACGATGAAGATATTGTGTCACGTACCGAAAAAAAACAGTCTCACCCTAAACACAGACGCAAAAACGGATTGCGTGCTCTATCCTCTAATCAAGAAGATATGATTTTAAAAGGTAGTAAAAACGATCTAATGTTCCTGAGACAATTAGGTTTTGTATCTCAAAAAACTATAAGACCACCGAAGCTGCAAGGACTTAAAATTTCAATTAGTTTAAATTTTGAATATTATAATTTTAAAAAGATGATGTTTATTGTTCAACGAATATGTGATTTCGGTGGCGAATATGTAAAAAAGGCATCAGTAGCAAATATTTTTGTCAAGGAGCCATTGGTTAATAATATAGAGCCTCGTCCTTGTTCCAAGCTTAAGTATGTTCAAGAACAAATAGAACAAGGTGCAAACATTGAAATAATAGAATTTGAAGAGCTGCTACAACGTCTAGAAATCACACACCAAGAGCTTGAACTCTCGCAGCAAAAAGACTATGAGTATCTTCTTGATGATAAGTATAAGAAATAATCAAACAACAAACTAATCTCAAAAAAAAAACCACCTAAACTAGGTGGTTTTTTATAAAATAAATTGATATAAGATCCCCAAAACACCCATTTCGCGGAATTGTTTGGGGCCCTCTTTGCGTAGCATAAGGGATTCGTCTGTCAGTGAGGTGGGTGGGCTTGCACACGACAGCCGAGCGTGCAGTCTGACCAAGGTCAGGGACACAACAAGGTTGTGGTTGAGCAATGCGCAACTGTTCGAATCATCAGGGCAAAAAAATAAACCGCCGAAAATTCGGCGGTTCCTGGCGTCACAAACGAAGATCAAGACCCTGCAATTATAATATAAACATAGTTTATATTAAATTTTAAAAGCTTTGTAGTTTTGTAAAATTGCCAGGTGTTAGCGCCGTATTTTTGTTGTTTTTTATGGTTTTAATTTACGCGGCGAGGGTGCTGGCGTTGTTATTGATTTGTTTGATGACTTCAACAATATTGAACCAAACCTGCGTATCCTTGAACACATCCACAACACTTCCATAATCTATAAATGGTGTTTCTTGCAAGACTGAAAAATCTTTCAGCATTCCATTGTGGACAATATATTCGATGATTTGATTGACAAAATAAATTTGTCTGCTATTGTATTTTGATTCGTTCAAAAACTCTGCAAACAATTCCTTCGCTGTGTTCATGTCAAGACCGACTATTTCCCTGACAAACTCTCCAAGAGGCTTTTGTCCGTAGGCTAAAACATATTCATCCTTGGTGCCAAGTTCAGACCACAATATATTTTCAAGGTCCTCTATGTCTTTTCCTGTCAAAGGACGATTGGTCTTCAACTTTGAAATCACACTGTTTTCTTGGTGCTGGCGAATATAATGCTCCGCTTTTGCCTTGTAGTTTTTCAACACATCGCCATCAAGAGTTGAGTCCTTCCACTCCACAGACAAAATGTCGTCAGTGAAATCCGTGGTGTATCTGAGTCTATGCCGTGGGATCAGTTTCATCAAGTCACGCAGACTCTTGCGAATATGTTCAAAATCATTGATGCCTGCCATATCCAAATACTCTGTCTGCAAAATCTTGCCTATCAATTCAGAATGAACCATAATCTGAGGAATATTGGCAATTGTTGACAGCGCAGACACCTTCTTTTTCAAGTCATTTCTTGCGCGGTTGTGGGTCTTGCCAACAAGATATGCCAACTCTATGCCGTGCATAAGCGCATCAAATCTCAGTGCGTGGATTTCATCTTCAATAGGCAAAATCAACGGCGCAATATGCTCTGCCATAACCAACGTATCTTCGTATGTCAATACTTCAAACGCCTTTTCATCAGAGTATTTCTCAACGTAGCGCAACTGCAATTTGACAGCAAAATTGTTGCGGTCAAGTTTGTTGATTTGTTCAAGCACATTTGCCACAAGAGTCTTACGGAATTCGACAAGTTCTTCTGTTTGATATTCAACTGCTTGCAACTTGAAGGCAATCTGTGTCTGCAAATTAAATAATGCAGACTGCAATGCGATGGTATTGCGAACTTCTTGTCCTTTGTTAGCAGCGAAGAAGTCACATACGCCACAGAAGTCAAATACATAGAATCCTCTCTTGTCATCCCCATCCAAAACACCTTCACAAAGTCGTGTTCCACGTCCAATCATTTGCCAGAACTTTGAGCAACTCATAACTGGCTTGAATATGACAAGGTTGAGGATTTCGGGGACATCGATGCCTGTGTCGAGCATATCAACAGAAATTGCAATTTGGGGATTTCTATTGGCGTCGGAAAACTCATCTATGGCACTCTGTGCATAATTGGTGTAATTGTCAATAACCTTTGCTTGTCCGTGCAAATGAGGGAATTCCTTGTTGAAAATTTCATATATTTTTTCTGCATGATGATGGTTTCTTGCAAAGATTATTGTCTTGCCAATCTTTTGACCATAGTCAACTTTGATTGCATTCTCCATTACAACTCGCAGGGCCTGTCTTATGGTGTCTTCATTGAATATCCATTCATTCAATGCTCTTGCATCAATGCTGTCGGGCAACTCGCCATTTTCATCAACGAAGGTGTTTTCATATTCTTCCTTCTCATCACGAGAAAGATCATCGTAGGCAATGCCTTGTTGCATAAACTTCAATCCAACATTGACAACCTTGTAGTCCACAAGATATCCATCAAGCACCGCTTGTGCCAAGTCATAACCGTAGGTAGGCACACCATTCTCAAGCTCAAAAATGTCATAAGTGTTTTTGTCAATCTCATCTTTGGGAGTTGCAGTCAATCCAACAATGGGCGCATCAAAGTATTCAAATATCGCTTGATACTTGTTGTAAATTGATCTGTGTGCTTCATCACAAATGATCAAATCAAAGTGCCCCGGTGTGAAAACTCTGCCTTCTTCATCCTTGGCATTGTCAATACAATTCATCATCGTTTGATAGGTTGAGAAAATGCCACAAGCCGACACATCTGGCACTTTATCACACATATTTGACACACTAAAGTCCGACAATAGATTGACAAAGGCACGTTTTGCTTGTGTGACAAGTGCAGTTCTATCTGCCAAAAACAGCACGTTTTTTATCCAGCCATGGTTGAGCAAAACATCAATGAGCCCAATGACTGTCCTTGTCTTGCCCGAGCCAGTTGCCATGACAAGAAGTGCCTTTCTGCGCTTGCGTTGATCAAATGCTTCACAAACTGCTTTGATTGCGGCATCTTGATAATATCTGTCGGCAATGGCTTTGTTGACAATGACATTCTTGAGAGAGGTGCGCTGTGTGCGAAGGTTGAAAAGTCTTTCAAGATCTCGCTTGGAATAAACACCGCTCACTTCTCTTTCGGGATAATATTTGTCATCTAAAATGCGAGTGTCAAAACCATTGGTAAGGAATATAATTGGCCTGCGATAAAATTTCTTTTCCAGAAGGTCTGCATAAAGTTTGGCTTGCTGGCGACCAACTGCCAAATCTACACAGGTTTTCTTAGCCTCAACAAGCGCCAGAGGTTTGCCATTATCTCCAAACAACACATAGTCAATAAACCCTTCGCCTGTGCTGTTGGGCATACCATACACAGGATATTCATTGATCCAGTTGTGTCCTTCAATCCAACCACAGTCTGCAAGCATAACATCAATATACTTCTTTCTTGTTTCAAACTCGGTGGGGTCTTTCTTGGGGACGTATGTCTTGGATTGCTCGGCTCTCTTGGCAGTCAACTCTTCTTTGAGTTTCTCATTCTCTTTGATGAGTTCTTCTATGTTGATATCAACAGAATGATCCAAGAGTGTCTCATCTTGCTTATCAGGGAGTGTGGGGTCATACTCTCTTGCAGTGTGATCATCCGCATAGAAATATGCCACCATATCCATAAAGTAAAAGAGATTCTCAAGACAAAGTCTTGCTTGATCTTCCGTGATTGCTTGGCTGGAGTGAGCGGCAACATTGCCAAGTTTCCTTATGTAGTGCATGTGATTGAGCATCTCATTGCCCACAATGTCACGGAACTCCTCTGTGCCCATAAGAACAGCCAACGTGTTGTCGTAGTCAGGCAAAACCAAGTCTGCATCAACTGAATACATCCACTTGACCGCAAACTCCATTGCCCTGCGACAGTTCACAACGCAGGAACTAAGATCAATGTGAAAAGTCTTCTCCGCCGCCACAGCCACGGAAGAAAAACTCACAAAATCCTTCTCTTCTGTCAAAAAATCAAAGTTTGTCATTTTTTGGTGTCCTATTCCAAGTTGTATCTCTCTTTATATTTTTGTCTTAACAGCATAATTTCTTTGCTACAATCTGCTCTTTGCTCCTTTAGTGGAATCAACCTTGCCCTATTCTTTAGCAGTTCTAATTCTAAGTCTTTCACTGCTTCCGAGTCCTTCCCATTAATATTTTCTTCCATTACTATGCGATGTTTTATATTATTTATAGTAGATAGAACTTCATCTTCTTTTTGAGTTAAAAATTCATACAACTCAACCAACTCATCAATTTTTCTTTCTAAACTGGCAATCGGACCTCGGGGTAGAATCTTTCGATATGGATCTTGCCTTCGCTCACTGTTTGATCGCTCTATTAATTTTATTTCGTCTATCACTTTCGACTCAATATTTGCTCCGCTCGTGGAGTGCTTCAAAAATCCCTCCATGTTGTACATATAAAAGCCGCATCCTGTCTCTTCATAAAACTCTTTTTTTAGTTCTATTCTCGGGCCCAGAGTTCTTCCATTAGTTTTTTGCCACCAATCTTCCTTTTGATCTCCTGTAACAAAAATGATGTTTTTGTGGTTGTTTTTTGAAAACTCTATGATTTCTTTCCATATTATCAGATCTCCGTACTTATTATTTGATTCATCTTTTTTGTCATCTTTATATCCTGGGGGAATTTTGTTTTCATATCGCCACTTCCCCTCCACCTCGATTTCTTTAATCTTATCTATCGCAAACCCTTCTCCAACTTTACCTTCAAAAAGTTGCAGAATTTCATTCAAAACTATATCATCGTTTAAATCTTCTACTATTTTACTTTTTCTCTTAAACAGTTGCAACCTCCTGTCAATTGTTTCCGATAGTTGCCTTATATCCGCGTCATCCTCGCCACGTCTCAATTTCGCTGTTAGCGCTTGTATAAAGTCATTTACACTCTTATTGACTGCATCTGTGATTTCAAAAACCACGCCAGGTCTTCTTCTCATAAATTCTTGCGCCACCTGCTTTGGCATCCAAATCCTATCGGATATTTTTTTCATTGATTGAAGCAGTGCTTTTCTGGTTTCTGCAGTATATCTGTAAAGATTTAAAAATATGTTTGTATCGAAAACAAACATAGCATCTCGCCATAGTGCTTCTTTTTCTTCATGGGAGGGGTATATATACTCTCTAATGGCGTCCTTCATTTATTTTTTCTCCTTTATCATAGGTGTTGTTTTTGTTTTACCCGAAGTATTGTTGCATAAGTGATTTCTTGAATGTTTCAAGTTTGTTTATTGACTACTGAAAATTAAGTTTCGGTTTTTCATTGTGTTTGCCTTTTTATGCCACTGAATTAAGGTCATTTGCTATCCACTCATCTATTTTTTCCTGTATTGCCAACATCTTATAGCCAACAGGTATATGTATTTGCTTTATATATGATCCTTCGCTTTCCAAACCCAGCAACAGGCACTTTCCTTGTATGATGTCTCTCTCCGTCTTCTTTCTCATAGAAAACCCTCTTATTTGCTTTGACGCATATTCAAAGTCATAAATAAATAAATGGTGCTCTTCATTTGATAAAAGCCACTCTTTAATTTCATTCTTCCACGACAGGTCCGAATCCCCCATAGACAAACCGAATACTATGATACAATCACTGCTTTGGATATATCTTTTACATGTTTCTACTCGTCTTGGATCATTTTCTTCATTGATGTATGGTTTTATAAAAAACAACTCGACATCAGTTCCCTTGGGGAATTTTGTTTTTACTTGTTCTAAATTATCCGCTCCCATAACAACATCATCTTCTGCAAGTGTTCCATGAATATTTTCGACGTGGAATCCATAGAAACACTCGTTTAAAATTGTTTCAAGTATGTCAGTATAATTGAAATTTATGAAGTTCCATGTCGCGGCCTCTAGCATTGCTCTTTCACCAAGCACATCCAATCCCTTGCCACAGCCTTTGTAATAATGCAGTATTTCGCTCTCGACATAGTCATTGATATTTTCTCCATATACAGGATAAACATTGCCAAACGTTTTGTGGAATTTCTCTTCTTCTCGTTTTAAATGGTCTTCCATATATTCACGAAAATCTGTCACGCACTCAATAAGTTCTGCTTCGTTGTCGAAATTTTGGGCATACTCTGCCATTCCCATTTCAAAATCCGCCCAGTTCTCCCAATTTTCATCCAAATCTTTTTTAAATTTCGCTATAAGTTCAGATTTGCTTTGGGTTTTGACATATCCCTCATATACATCTTTATAACTTGATTTCAAGCCACAAGCCAAATCAAAGCCATTGCCAATCATAAATGTAATAACCATATTTCACCTTTATCCGAAGTATTGTTGCATAAGTGAATTCTTGAGTGTTTCAAGCTTGTCTATTGATTGCTGTATATCAAATTTCGATTTGTCGGTCTGTTTTACAAACACACCAAACTGTTCTTGCTCATTCAATGGAACGTCAATAATAGGCTTATCGTGGAACTTGTTTCTATTTAGAGTTGGCACTCCCGTGCCTTCTGTAAACCGTGACAAATCATACATTTGAAGAAGATAAGCCAAATAAATAATACTGTTTCCATGCGTATCAACAGAAAACAAAGAAGTATTTAGCGGCCAATAATCTCCCTCTGTATAATACACTTTGCCAATGGTTCCAGAACGACCAGTAATAACTCCTCCACCTTGTACTTTAGCGACATTATGGCGGTCAAGTGCGCCGTTTGAACCAAAGACTGGTATATCTCCATCTTGCTGTCTATCCTGCACAGGCAAATCAAACCCTCTTTGCATTTTGACAACATTGATAAAATCCGTTGTAGGACGGTCCTGTGTATTTCTGATTGGGTCGCCAAACAGTTCGATAAATCGTGATTTGACGAGTTGGTCAAGCTTGGCAAGTTGCTCCTTGCGTTTTTCTATGAACCCAACCACCTTATCCAACCTGCCCACAATTTCCTTTTGTTCCTCAATGCTAGGCAAATTTAACATCGCATTCGTCAAATCTCCTAATTTGATATATTTTATAACTCCGCCGATAGACACACTGCGCAAAGTTTCAACATATTTGTCCAAAAAGCAATACAAATATGGAACTAATAATTTGCTTTTGTCCCTACTTTCAATTATGTATGTGCGCTGATAAGCATCAAATTTGCCATTGTAATACTTGACATTTAAGTCCCCGTTGCCAGCGACCAACACACATTCGCAATCATAACTGAATTTGTCTATTCGTAATGGCGTAATAGCACAAGTAAAAAAAGGATATTGCCCATCTTCACATGAGGCATTCGCATCCAATTTTCCTGTTCTGATTTTTGTATAATCTCCCAATTTTACTTTTTTCATAATTCACCTCAAAGAGCAAATAGTCCATACAAAAATGTGAAGGCAAGCAAAACTGCACCACCTATTAATATCCAATATGCAACACTAAGCCATGCTTTTTTGTAGTTATACTCATTTGCTTTGCTTTTGAGAAATAGTGCCTTTTGTTTTTCATCATCTGTCAAATCTGAATCCAAAAATTTAGATAAAGCTTTTACAAACTGATTACTACCCATTTTTATATAAGTTGATGTATCCGATGGCTCAAAATGTTTGTCATCGTACTTTTTGTTTATGAAACATCGTCCTCCTGGCACATTTGATGCTTTCGGAAAACTGGCAACCAACAACGACACAAATGCTATCAATAGTGCAATCATTGCGACAATTGCAAAACCAAATAAAATTTTATCGTTCTCAAATTTTGCCGCAAACAAAAAGGCAATCACTGATGTGACAATAGTCAAAATCATTGGCAAACCAGTTTTGCAACCTTCAAGTTTTCTGTCAATAAGCTCTGACATAGAATCAATGACAACCTTGTTGTATTCTCTGTCATTTCTCTTTTGTTTTGGTTGTTCAACAACAGACTCTTCTGCCAGTCCTTCGATTTGCTCTCCTTGAGTGCTTTCTGTCATCTTTTCTTCTTTGTTTTCTTCCATTTTCAACCTCGTTTGTATTCATCCCATGTGATGCCATAAAACAACTGACAACACACATCTCTCAAGGCATTTCTGAAATTCGCCAAGAAACCAGTGTTTATATCCATAAAAGTATATGGTTTGCTGAAATCATGCTCAAAGCAATATCTCCATTCCTGAAATGCATTGGACACCAGTTCCAAATATTCTCGATTTATTGGATCCGTCCACATATCTTTAAAGCCGTAACTTGTCATCTGTTTAATTTGAGCTTGTAAGTTTTCCGGCAAAAAAGCATAAAGACTTTTTAGCCTATGTACCTTTTGGAATTGGATATTGTGCCATTTCAACAATGATTTCAAAAATATTTCACTCGCGAATGCCGAATTTACTATGGATGGAACAACATACTTTTCTATATCAGCCGTCTTGTGTCGTAAAGCATGCATTGCCATATCTGCCACTTCACAAAATGCGCAGGCGTGACGGAACATTTCTTTGCAATCATACTCCTTGTTTCCTATCACAGCATTTCTCCCAATTCTTTGAGGCCCTGTGCGATTTCGTTTTCAAGGGCATTGAGTTCTGCAAGGATTTGACTGGTAGGAGGATATTCCACAGGCACATACTCTGTCTTTTTGTATTTGTTGATTGACAGGTCATAGTCGTTGCCTACGATTTCTGCTTTGTCAACAAAGAAGGACTGCTCTGTTCTTTCTCTATCCACTTCCTTGTCAAGATTATGGAATCTTTCAATGATGTCGGGGATGTCGTTATCTTTGATTTCTGTGCGTTTGTCATCCAATGAGAAGCCATCTGCTTTCATATCATAGAACCACACTTTGTCTGTTCCGCCGTGGCCTGTCTTTGTGAACACAAGCACTGCAGTTGAAACGCCTGCATAGGGTTTGAACACACCACTGGGCATTGAAATGACTGCATCCAGTTTGTTGTTTTCGATGATTTCCTTCCTTATTGCTTTATGGGCTGTCGATGAGCCAAACAAAACACCATCAGGGACAATGCAAGCGCATCTTCCGCCTTGACGCAACATGCGAAGGAACAGTGTCAAGAAAAGCAGCTCTGTTTTTTTGGTTTTGCAGACTTTGAGAAGGTCTGCTGAAACACTGTCTGCATCCAAACTTCCCTTGAAAGGAGGATTTGCCAAGATGAGTGAGTATTTTTCTTTGTCGGGATTTTGATCGGACAGACTATCTCTATATTCAATGTAGGGATTGTCTATGCCGTGTGTCATCATGTTCATGGCGCCAATGCGGAGCATTGTTCTGTCCATGTCGTAGCCAAAGAACATCTTGTTCATATAGTGGTCCTTGTTTTTCCTGTCAAAGAAAATCTCATTGTGATGGTTTTCTCTGAGATATTCGCCTGCTGTCACAAGGAATCCGCTCGTTCCACATGCAGGATCGCATATTGTGTCTGTGGGGCAAGGTCTCATCATATCAACCATCATCTTGATGATGTGTCTTGGCGTTCTAAATTGTCCGTTGAGACCGGATTGTGCAATCTTTGACAGCAGATATTCATAGACATCGCCTTTGGTGTCTGCTTCTTGCATTCTGCTCATCACATCATAAATGCCATCCAATGCTTCAACAATCTTTGAAAGCATTAAGGGGGTGGGAATTTTAAAAATAGCATCTCCCATATATTTGCTGTATGCACTATCCTTGTCGCCGTGAAGATTCTTTATGAAAGGAAACACATAGTCTTGAACAATGTTATACATTTGTCCTGCGGGTTTATCGTGGAACACCGACCACTTGAGAAGATTGCCGTTGACTGGCCTGTCATTGACCATGACTTCATCTTTGAATATGGTGTTGTGGGGTATGCCAAGCATAATGGCTTCCTTGCTACGTTTGTTGTCGGCATCATCCAAATCTTTGATGAACATCAAATATGTGATTTGTTCAACCACGTCGAGAGGATTGACAAGTCCACCTGCTGCAAATATGTCCCAAAGTCCGTCAATTTTGTTTTTCAATTCGCCTGTTATCATTGTGTTTCTCCTTATTTTCTGTCGCTGTTCCAAACATATTTTGTATATCTTCCGCCACCTATCTTGATCAAGTCCCCTTTTTCAACCAATTCCGCTAACGCTCTTTGAATGGTTATTTCTGCAATATCTGGACATTGATCTTTGATTTGCGACTTGGTTATTGGGCCCAATGTGTTTTTGATTATGTCTGCTATCCTGTCAAACTTGGAAAGGGGCTTGTTGTCCCATATCATAACCCTTTCATTAAACTCCCTATAACATGCAAGCAGTATTGACAGCATATATTTCACAAATGGCCGATAATCATTTTTGCCTTCCTTCCAGTTGACCGAACTTTCCTGCAAAGCTTTGTAATACTGGCCCTTTGTTTGTTCTATTTTCCTTTCTACACTGATATATTTTCCTACGATATAACCAGCCCTATACAGCAACAGCAATGTCAACAGCCTGCTCATTCTTCCGTTGCCATCATTAAATGGGTGGATACACGTGAAGTCCAAGATAGTCATGGGGATTGCAAGAAGTTCGTCCGCACCATACTCTTCAACCGCGATGGTGTATTGATTGCACAATTCTTCAATCGCCCCGGGTGTTTCCCAGCTTTCCAAAGGCTCAAACCTTTCTCGTCTATCTCCGCTTGATGTCTCTTCGGTTATTACATTGTTTACGGTTTTGAATTTTCCGCCAAAATTTTTGCCACTAAACTTATACAAATCTCTGTGAAGTTGCAAGATATATGCTGGCTTAAAAGGGATATAATCGTGGCTTTCATGGATTGTGCGCAACACATCTCGATATCCAGCAATTTCTTCCTCCCCACGAGTTTTAGGCAAAGTTTTGTCCAGCGCCAGTTGCTTGATTCGGTCATCACTTGTGTGAATTCCTTCAATTTTGTTCGACGCTTCTGTGCTTTGAATTTTTGCAATGGTAAGCAAGGCATCAAGCGTGTCTGTCTTCATTTTCACAAAGACATTTTGCCCGCCTTTAAATTCATGGAGTTTTGAAAGCATTTCAACAACCTCAAAATCCATGATCTCTTTCGCTTTTGTATGGTATTCAAATTCTCTCATAATACGCTCTGCTTGGTATATATCTGTCTATAATACATTGTACTCTAAACATCATCATATGTCAATATTCAATTTTATCATTTTCGTCACTTTTGATATAATTAAGCCCTAAGTAATTCAAATAAAAACTCAAAAAGCCTTTAAAACAGTATAAAAAAATCTCCAAACGGTTCGTTTGGAGATTCGCATGGCGTAAGATTCGAAGCGCTAAACGATTCAACTTTAATATACAAAGTATATTACTTTGTCGCCATGTGTAATATTTTGTAAATTTTACATTTTAGATAACATAAATTGGCTTTTAGTCGCAAGAAATTGAAACTGGCATAAAAGTTTAGATAATTGAGCATAATTCATAAAAGTGAGTTATGCTCTTTTATTATATAACGACGTAAATATCGTAGTTATAGTGTTTAGTTTTGACAGTGCCACACTTAATGAGTCTAGTTATTTCGTGTGTTTCGGTAGACACTTTACGTATTATTTGTTCACGGTCATTATCCACTTGATTTAACCCGTAGTTAAGACCTATCTCTATTTTATGGTTATAAACCTTTACAAAGCGTATAAATAAATCAAGCAAAATTCAGTTCCTGCGCTTACAGCGAATTTGAAAACGAATTAAAACAAGCGGTGAGCCGAAGCCCACCGCCGTTCTTTGTTAGTTTAAAGCGTCTACGTTAATTCGTATGCTTTTTTTGTTGTTGCATAGATTTACTATTGTGCGTCCGTCACTTCTTGAAGGATAAGAGGATATGCTTCGGAAGTTTCGGGGTCGGTGTTGAGAACGAATCTGTAATCACATTTCACAGCAGTCGTTTCATTGCTCTCTTCAATCCTACTATTCATGTCTTCAACGGCTCCAGCAAAAGTGTAGTTTTCACCGTCAATGAGATGTACCATCGATTCACGAAACTCTTTATATTTCGTATATGTTATCTTACCAGTAGTGCAATAACAGTAGTAAAAAGCATGATAAGAAATCGAATAACCATACCTATCGTCTTCACTCGAAACAACTTCAGCCGCATTAAAGCATGCTACTACCTTACCGTCAGACAAAAGACCAACAATCCCGTTAGTAGAAGTGGTGCCACTAATTGCTCCATAATTCGCGCACCCTAAAATCAATGCTTCTTTAGTGTATCCGCAAATACCTCCGACGCAGTCACGACCACTCACTACTCCATAGTTAACGCAGCCTGCAATGTATGTATCACCCCAGGACGATCCAACAATTCCGCCAGCCCATCTAACAGCCGTCAAATTTGAATAATTAACACAATTAAGAATAGTCGCGCCGTTGTTCGTCATTGCCACAACACCACCTATATAAGTACCACTCAAGTTCGAATTAATCATTGTCAAATTTTGCACAACGCCAGATCCGTATAATTTATAAACAAAGCCAACAGTTGTCGTTACATTTCCACCGTGCATAGTCAGATCAGTTATGGAATGTGAGTTTCCATTAAATGTACCCATGTAATTATTAACATCAACACCCCAGTTGCTTTCATTAACGCCGTCACCATCAAGGTCAAACAAGAAACTATCCGTCGGCATAATGATATCTGCTTCTAAAGTTATGTTTGTTTTGTTATCAACTTGTTGTGCATCGTACCATGCAAGCAAGCCTTCGTAATCTTTTACAAAGAAGGTGTTGGTTTCTTGGTCGTAGCGGTAGGTCAATTCTTTATCAACCGTCACGTTGATTTCCAAAAGCACAAGTTGTTTTGCGTCAAGAACACCAGAATCACCCGTATAGTCAGGAGTTGCGTATTGATACCCGATCGGGTTGGTATAGGTCAAATATTCAAGTTTATACGTGCCTGCGTTTTTGAAGGTTACGCTACGGTAATCTTTCATTAATTCGTAATGATAGCCTGCGTCGTCGGTCCATTCGTCGTAAACTTCAGTAACCACTACGTCGGATTGGTCTGCATAATTTTGCCCGTTAACGCGGAGTGGGTATACATAACCCTCAATATCCAATCCGTCGAAAACCATATAGTACTCGGTGTTCGCATCCAAAACCGTATCGTAGGTAACGGAAATTCCGCCAAGCCCCATAAGGTGCATCGTTGCGTGATAAGTTTCTCCAACGCCGTACTCACTCGGTAAATAGAGATCCGTTATGTCAACCGTATTTACAACGTGAACGAACATTTTTTCAAATCTAACGCCGTCTTGCGTTTTCACCCAAACGGTCGTATCGCCCTTCTTATGAGCGGTAATAACGCCGTACTCGTCAATGGTAACGACTTCTTCGTTATCAGACCAGAATTCCAACACGTCGTTTTGATTGCTATACGCATTGAAAACTGCGTGTGCCGTAGTCCCCAAACGGATGGTCATTTCTTCTGTGCTATCCGTAACGAGTCTATTACGAACGAGCACGTGGAAGTATCTAACGAGATTATTACGTTGAACGGTAATAATCGCTTCGCCTTCCATGCTGCCCGCTTGAACGGTTAAACCGCTCACGGTTGCAACTTCTTCGTTAGACGAACTCACGCTCCAAACGGCGTCGTCTGCAGAACTTGCGATTATTTCATAGGAATCGTTGATATCTAACGTTGCGTTGTACTCTTTGAGTTCAAACGGATAATATTTAGCCCCTTCGGGCGGAGTTTGAATATTTCCGCTTGCTCTGAATACGAGGGTTTCCGCATACTCACCGTACAACGAATCTTCAATCATACCTTCAAGATTTGCGCCCAAATTGGTATCGAAGCCGTTTTTCCAACTTTCGGGTAACGGCGCGGAATTTCCACGAGTATATTCATAGTAATATTCCCCATAGAATTCTTCCCAATTTTCGATTGGATAAACGTAGCAAGAGCTTTCGTATCCTGCTACCGCATAGTCGTAATCACGGAAATAATACATTTCGTACATTACGTCGTAATCCACTTGTTGAATTCTGCCGTTCAAATACACTTTGGTAGGCACTTCCGCGTGATAGCCCGTACCCATTTTTTCGTTTACGTATCTATTCCACTGGTCTGCGATATCCATCGCTTCTTCAAAATAAACGGCGGGCATACCCGTAATTTCTTCTTCGCCGTTTAGCGTCATTTGTACGTAGTACACGTCGCCAAGCGTGTTTTCGTTGGGTTCTTCCTTGATAATATCGAACATATCGACAACGACTTTTTGACCTTCTACCATTTTGTATTTCTGATAATAGAAGTTGTTGCCGTCCATCGTATATTCTACGTATACTTCTTCGCTGATACTTTCCTCGTTATTATTCATATAATCGTAAGAAACGTAATAAGTCGAAGTGATAAGCGTGTTGCCTTCCAGCTTAAATCCGCGCACCCTTTTACCGATAAGAGTTTGACCGCCCAAGTCTTTATCGAAACCATCGATTTCAGGATTCCACGTGCCGTCTGCGTACTGCGGTTCTTCGATAACGTAGAAGCCATCTTCTCCCAATTCATAATCTTCTATTTCCTTGAGGAGTTTGGTGAATTCGCCTTCAAACTTAACCGTGCCGATAAGAGTAAGCTCGTATTCGTTTGGGAATGCGAAATCGTATTCCGTATAGTATTCGGTTGCCCCAACGATAAGCTGAATTTTTCTTGCTACAGAATTGAAGAGTATGTATTGTTCTAATGTTTCACCTGTAGAATAATTCTTGGGATTCGTTTGTCCGTCCATTGCTGCTTTGCAAGCGTCGCAATACTTTTGCTCAGCAGTTACTTCCACCTTTCCGCATTTTGCACACATTACCATTTCATCCTCCGCGGCCGAAAGAATAACGATGGAATTGCCTACGTTATACTTTCTTGCCGACAGCGATTTTACACCGCTTGAACTGGCGGCTGCACTTGCCGACATCGGGGTTGCCATCGGAAAGAAAGGATCCGCATAAGATAGTTCAACGCTGCTGCCGAGAGCCGCCGCTGCCGCCGAAATCCCTTCGTTTGCGTCCGTCAAATAGTTAGACGTGTTTGCAACGAACTGCGCCGCTGTCATTTCCGATTGCTCGTGCCCTGCGCACTTATTCACGCACGCCGTTTCGGTACACGTTTCGTCCATACAGTTACCACAAATAGGACATACGCTTTCACAGGTATGCGTGCCGGGTGCAGGTGTATGACCTTGGCACTTATTCACGCACGCCGTTTCGGTACACGAGCTATCCGTACACCTGCCACACGTCGGGCATACGCTTTCACAGACATGTTCTTCGCCGTGTCCCTGACACTTGTTGCTACAAGCCGAATCCGTGCAATCTTCGTCCGTGCAAAGTTGACATACGCTACACTTACTTGAACACGTATGCGGCGTATCGTTGTTATTATTACACGCTGTCAACGTAAACGCACACACCATCAGCAATGAAATGATTATTGAGAAGAACTTTTTCATTTTGTTTCCCTCCATTTTCTATTTTTCTTTTTAGTCTTTTGGTTATCCTTTGCTTTACAGTACGTTAGGGGGATAAAATTTTCTATCCCCCGATTAAGTTATTCTTGTGGAACAACGTCTTCAATCGTTGCAGTTTCTTCTTTTGGTTCTTCTTTCTTTACTACGACAGCTCCGCCGCATTCGTTGCAGAACTTATCCTTTGCCGTCGCTTTTTTGCCACACTTTTCACAAGCGTATTCTTCTTTTACCACAACTTTCTTTTCAATTTCGCCGCCGCATTCGTTGCAGAATTTATCCTTTGCTTTCGCTTTCTTGCCACATTTACCGCAAACGTAGGTTACGGTTTCTCCGCCTTCGTCGGTTGCAGGAAGTTTCTTTTCTAAAACCTTGAGTGCAACCACTGCGCCTATGGTAAAGATAAGTGCGATGAAGATGCCTGCGGAAAATTTGATACCTGCTGAGCCGTATTCACTCTTTTCGGTGTTGCTTACCGTTAAGATAATAAGGAAAATAAGGAGCAATACGTTAAGACCTGCTAAACCGAAAAGTCCAAATTCACCAAGTTTCTTCGATTCTAATTTACCAATCTTATCGGGGAACTTTTCAAAAACGCCAAAGGCCTTCAAAAGCCCCAGCACGCCCCAAACAAGCAAAGCAATACCAAGCAACAGAATGAAGATTTGTATAATAGAACTCATCACACCACTGAATTTGAGTTCCCACAAATCCATAACTTTATATCCGCTCACGCCGTAGGATTGCGAATAATTGCCGTATCCTCCATAACTGTATTCCGCAAACGACGCTATGTAATTAAACGCCAAGAATATAAAGTTCAAAAGCCCTAGTCCTGCACAAAACACATAAGTCAAATTATTTCTAAGTTTGTTCGCCATAGTCGTTTTCTCCTTTCCGTTTATTTTTAATTTTTTCTTTATTGCGGCAATTCAACGTCCTCGAACGAAGTCACTGCGGTATTAAATTCCGTTATTTCGTAAGCCATACCCAGCGTAGTATCATAATAAAATTCCGACTTATATATTAAATTGCTTTCTTCGTCTACGTAATAAACTTCTCTATAATAGCCAGTATCCAATTCGTAAATGGTACAATTCTTGCCCGCAACCGTTTGCGTTCCAATTTCCACCGCTTCTTCAACGTCGTCTATACAAACGATAAAATCGAAGACATCTTTTTCAAGATAAGTTCTATCGTTTTCCTGCCACTCGGTATCTTTAACCCAATCGCTATCACCGATATCCATTGTGTACACATCCCAAACGTTGCCGTTTTTCTTATAGTACTTCTGTTCGATCATCCCTGATGAATATTGTCCTAAGTCAGAATCGGGAAGATATTGTTTACCTACGTAATAATCATCGCCTATTTTGTACGCTACGTACTGATAAATACCGTCGTCATAAACTATTTTAACGTTTTGAGGCAGAGTATAAGCACTTGCCGCAACAGGTAAATCGTCGTCCTCTAAAAGCGAGGTGGGAACTCTCAACAAATCGATATACAATTTGCCGTCTTCCACGTCGCTTAAAGTTATGCTGATTTTATACTCCGTCGTGTAGTACGTATAAAGCCTTGAATACTCGTCGCTACCTGTCAACACAAAATTCTCTTCGTAATTTCTATCGGGCGATGCCAAAATTTTAGTTATATACGCCTGTCTTTCGGTTTCGTTTGTTCCGTAAACGGTAATTCTGCTAGAGCGGACCTTTTCTGCTTCCTCTATAAGTTCAAGTGCTTCTTGATACTGGGCCTCCAATTCAGGGTCTACAACGCCGTATTGTTGCGCAATCTGATACGCTTGAATGATAGATTCGTATGTATCGGCAAAATCGTTGTAACTGCTTGCCGTATCTGAAAAGTCATAAGATGTTCCACCTTCATACGAAGGGACTCCTGCGCTGGCAAAACTAGCGGCAATATCCGTACTCGGCCAACTTGAATAAATGCCCGTATTAGATTGGATATACGCTATAAAAGACAAGGTTGTCGGTCTGTAGTTTTCATCGAAATCACCTTGTGAATACGTAGGAATAACAAGATTGTCTCCGTTGTCCAACCTTTTAGCCCAAACGTTACTGCCTGCGCTTGAATATCCGTTATCACGGAAAACACCAACGCTACCGATATACGCCTCAATATCATCAGCGTTTGCGCCAATTATGGTAACACTCACGCCGACAACTCCGCCCTCCGTATAAGGCGTTACAATGAAGCTTTCCGCTTGTCCCGTATATTGAGGGAGTGCATATCCAAGTATGCTTTGAATCTGACTTGCGGGCCACGTGGTAGTTTCTCCCCCTGTCTGCCCTCCCGGAGTCGTTCCACCAGGTGTTTCGCCACCAGGCGTTGCGGTAGGTGAAGCTGCGCCCATTGAAATAATGACGTCGTTCCCGTCGGCTTCAACGCCTACTGAATAAACCACAGTTCCTGCTACCTTATAGAACGCAAGTTCGGAATCTTCTGCGGCATAACCTTTTGCAAGCATTTCTGCTTTTATGCTGTTGTAATAATCAGTCGCCGTTGTATTTGCCCCCGAAACGGTTACAACGTATGCACTCACGTTGCCTACCGTATAAACTTGCGCGTTATAACTTCCTTCGGGAAGGTTAAGGTCTACACCAAACACTTCTTCAATTGCGTTTTCTATCGCATTTTCTTCAGTCGATACCGGCATATCCTGCACCTTTTCTACCACTTGTTCAAGTGTAGGCGGAAGTCCTCCACCACCACCCGTGCTATCATTACAAGCGGCCAGTGAAAATGCCATCGTCAGTGCCATAATCATTGATATAAATAATGTTATTTTCTTTTTCATTTAAGCTTCCTCCGTAATAAATTAAAATTTGTCGTGGGGGTTAAGGTTCTTTTATTTTTTCATTGTATTGTTCTTTTCTAACTCCGTAATTAAAAGTCAAAATGTTTTATTGTTTTGCACAATCAATACATAAGTCCTCGTCTTCATCCATCGCAAAACATTCGTCGCAAATAATTCGTCCGCAGGAATTGCATTGATTGAATCTTAACCTTGCTTCCAAATTTGCTCGCTCTAACGCCGCATCGTGCTCTACTTTCCACATAATATTTTTTGCTCTTTGTTCTCCTTCGGTAAGCTTTTCGGGAAATCCGTGCTCGAAACAATACGTTTCACTCTCCCATCCTGCTCCGCATCTATCGCAATGAAATTCAAATTTGAAAAACTCATCCGTAGACCTATCTATGATTTTTTTCGTTATTGTTTTTAGCATCGTTTCCCCCTCCTTTCAAGATTAGGCCTGCCGTCTTCTTCTTTTGCACACCTATATTTTACAAAAATTATACTCGAGACTCTATGAAGAGCATATTACCCGTTCGGGTACTTTTCGGGTAAAAACGGGTACTTTTTGCCCAAAATACCCTACCCAAACGGGTATACCCGCAGTTTTTTAACAATTTTACGCGCAAAAAAAAGCCCGATTGATAAAATCGGACTTTTCTCGCTTTTAGTTATTCAGTTTTACTTAAAAAGAGCAAATAGTTCGTTCCTTGACGAAACGTTAAGCTTCGTGTAAATGCTCGAAATATTTTTCTTTACCGTGTTTTCGCTAATATACAGGGTTGTCGCAATTTCATTTCTTTGCTTGCCTTGTAAAAGCAACTCTAACACTTCCTTCTCACGTTGCGAAAGCATACTCGTATCAGGTAATACTTTTTCTTCGGGAAGCGGTACTCCAGAGTCGGTTGCAGACACCATGTGCGGATGCTTTCTTCTATAAATCGCAAATCCAGCCAAAACAGCAACGCTTATAATAAGCACAGCGCCCACAACAGAAATTATAACGTAGAATTCGGGAAATTCCTTCTCATAATATGCGTAGAAGGTAATATCGCTTGCCGTCTCGTAATTGCTACCATCCACAAGCTTATCCCCTTTTCCATTTTCTTGGGTAAACCAACCGATAAATCTATATCCGCTTCTCTCTTGCGGTGTAGGCGGTACAAGTTTGGTGTCATACGTTTGCTCCACTTCTTGCGTCGCCTCGCCAAAGTGATAGGTAACTGTGTACGTGTTCGGGGTGAATACTGCGTGAAAGTCCACGCTTTCCGTCTTGTTTCCGACGATGAAGTGTCTGTCAGCCTGATAATCAAAATCCTCGGTAAGAGTCCAAGCGGTGAGCGTATAGCCGACCTTTTCAAAGGCAGGGCGCGTAGGATGCACGCCGGAAGGAAGAACAACAGTTTCCTTGCAAACGCCGTCCATAAAGAACTTGAAGGTTACCTCGTGGTTGTTTGCGCCTACCGTAAACGTGCCGTAATAATTGCGGTCACCAAGCTTCTCCTTGATGAAATCGGTGGAAACCGTAGGGGCGTGTACGAGATGACCTTCCTCGTTGTACCACTGTGCAGGAGCTGCGCTGCCGAAGAAATTGTATCCGTTTTCCTCGGTGGGTTGTTCGTTTTTCGGATTGTGGCTTTCATATAGCTCATCAACCACCAAATTTCCGTAGTAGTTGAGATAACTTATATCAAAGAAGTCGGGATACCACGAAAACCATAGCCATCTATCCTCGCCGTAGCCCGTGCAATCAGACATTGCCGTTTTACAGGTGTTTTCCGCTATCGTGCAGAACAATAAATCCACCGAGCGCGTGCTGTAATCAAGGGAAGGATTATAGTCTGTGAAGATCGCGCTCATGGCGTTTTCGGCATAATTATGGCGAATTTCGGTATTCCCTATCGTGACGCTCGTTGCGCCGTTGAAATAAATCGCGCCGCCAAGACCTTGGTTGCTTGCGAGTCCAAACGCGCTTCGCTTATCCTCGGTTTCGGGGATCGCCTTGTTTTCGGTTATATAGCAGTCCTCGATATCCGCATTTGATATGCTCACGCCGATACCTCCGCCAACCCCTGCCTTGTTGCCGATAATTTGACAATTGCGGACGGTAAGCTTTGAGCCGTTGTCGCATCCGATAGCACCGCCACTTAACTGATCAGACCAAAATCTTTCGCCGCCGTAATAATAATTCGCTTCGTTATCCTCGAAAACGCATCCCTCGAAGGTTGCAACGGTGTTCTTTACGTAAACCGCGCCACCTCCGACTGCATTTTGAACGAATCCCGATTTGTTATCGTTAAAGCTGCAATCCGTAACGTTCAGCGTAACGTTTTTGTCAATCCCTTCCACGTACACAGCACCGCCACCGTAAAGCGAGGCGTTGGAGGAAAAGCTGCATCCCTTCAGATTA
Organism: uncultured Clostridia bacterium; assembly: GCA_937885645.1. Classification (GTDB taxonomy): domain Bacteria; phylum Bacillota; class Clostridia; order Christensenellales; family CAG-917; genus RGIG4097. Next base: position 141,369 of record CALABJ010000014.1, read on the forward strand.
AGCTCTAATTTATACGGCACGTTGTCACCATGCTCTGCTTCAAGCGAGGGGGTCAACGTGTAATCCGCATAAAACGCGCGGATTGCGGGACCGTATGTATGCATATAATTTTTGAATTCACAGTTTGCAAAGGATGCGGTTGCATTTCCCTTGCATTGGATAGCATATTGATTCTTTAACGGGTATGGGGATAATTCCTCACCCATGCTATCATAGGCAAGTTGCCAATCCTCGTCCGTCAGCGTACTAGTATCAAGTCCTTCGTCAAACGTGATTCCTTCAAAGGCAAAAGAGGAGCTTTCGCCACCGATCTTCGTTCCGTTCAATATGAAGCTCGCGCCTGTAAAGACAGCTTTTCCATCCGTCTTTCCGCTTTTTATCGTAACGCTTTTATCAATGATTATTCTTTCAAGCGTGTTCACCGCGCCGGTGGAATTAAGGTTGAAATCAATATCGCCAACGAGAATGGTATCGCCGTTCTCCGCTTTATTGAGAGCGTTAATGAAATCGTTTCTCGTCGTAATAAGACCACTATTTCCCGCGCTAGCTTGTGCACTAACTGAATTAGAATTTATCAAAATCGCACAAAAAAGCATAAGCGAGAATAAGCCAAGTAATATTTGAATCGTTAACTTATGTTTTCTCACCATAGTTTTCCTCCACATCTGATAAATCTATACCGTTTTTTCTGCACCATATTATGAACTTGCCGATGGCTCTCGCCTGCGGCTTGCGATTTTCACGCTCCCAACGGCTGATGGTTGAATAGGAAACGCCCACCGCATCGGCAAATTCCTGTTGACTTAGCAACCTCTCGGCTCTTATATATCTTACCTTCTGTGACAGAGTCATGCATTTTCCTCCATTATGTTTCTTAATATGTCATATTATAGCATACTTTGTCAAATGCATCAAGTAGGAATTAAGGGTGTGAAAAAATGAAGAAAAAAAAGCTCTAAGAATGAAATCTTTATAAAATAGGCAATCACTGTGATAATGCCTGCATGGAATCCTTCTTTTCTACTATTAAGCGAGAAGAATACAACGGAAATCACTATGAATTTTTTGATGAACTAGAAGAAAATATCAAAAAATATATGCACTATTATAACGACTACAGACCACACGAATCGCTTAAAAACAAGACGCCTAATCAATTTGAAATTGATTATTATAACAAAAAAGCCACGAATTGATCGTGGCTTTTTTTAGACAGTCCGAATGAAAATTTAACTATTTTCCTAGACCGCTCGCCCTTTGCCTCTATATTGTTATTTGCTTATTTGGACACCACTGCGTTGCCAAGTAACAGCCTCTTGATTGCAGCATTGAATATTCGTTTCAAACTCATTTTTTATCGGAGAGCACACGCTAAATTTAATTTGAGAACTAAAATCCACATAAACACCACAACTATTAGATAACGTGTATTCAATAAGCAAACTCCATTTGAGTTCAGTGTCATTCAACAACGACTCAATATCAATCTCGTTTTCTTTGATTTGATTAGTATACAGCTGCAATAGTGCAATGCTTTGACCTTTTTGAGCTATTTTAATTATCGCTTGCTTTTCGCTATGATTTTCAAATGAGTGCTTGAATTTTTGCTCATACTCATCATCAAAGAACTGCCCACGTATACACGACAATGTGGCCTTTTTGATTGTTATGTAATCCAACATTTTCCCAAAAGGATTGTCAAACAAGAGATCGAACGAAAAATGATTATTGTAGAAATTCAGTTTATCTTTTGAATCACTATCAACTAAATTATTCTTTGCTTCATTTAATGTTATTCCAGCAATTACAGAACTATATTCAAAGCGTCCTATTTCCGACAAATAGACAACGGGATTGGCTCTTATCATTAAGTCAAGCTCTCTATTCTTTTGAGCTTGTTGCTCTTTAATCCGATCATCTTCTTCTTGTCGTTTTTTATGATTTTCTGCTTGAAAAAATACCATATACCCCAGCAAGATAGTTGCAAACACCGATAGACTTGTCATTGCCAATGTTATGACTTCGTCTCTTTTAAGGCAGAATTTATATGCACCTGCAATTATTAGGGCAATGATAATAGGAGCTGCTAAAACAGCAATAAAAATCCAGTTTCCTTTTTTCTTTTCCATTTGCGTATCTTTTAATTTCTTACTAATTGTATACTTGTACACTGATGCATCATCACAACTGCAGTTGTTCAAAATTCATTTTCTTTCTTTCAATCGTCTATAAAATGTTGACCTGCTAATTTTTAATATTTCCGTTGCTTGGTTTATTGATATCCTACCATGAACATAGTCATTGGCAACTTTTGAAAACAATAGGGGATCAACTTTTATCTGCTCTCTACCCTTAAACACTTCCATCTCTTTAGATCTTTCAATGCCGTGCATTTGTAGATCCCGTCTTCTCTTATATTCATGCGCATATATAGGCATCAATAATCTGTAATACTGACTGCGATTGGTATCATTTATCACCAAGTCATTGGAAACTAAATCATCTCCAGCACAAATAATTTCTAGCAATTTTCTATGAATGGCATCAGATCTTTGCACCAAATCATACATAGATTGAACCCTATGCGTCACGCGGTCATACCCTTCGTAGAGCTTAACAAAAAATCTATCTCCTGAGTATCGCTTGTTCGTACGAATTAACCATTCAAGTCTATTAAGAGCTCTCATGCCATTCTCTTCCAATAACGACCAAACATCTTCTCTTTTTTCACTTGGCGTCCTTTCGGTTATAAAGGTAGGGTTAATATTCTTTCTCTCATAAACCGCTCTTTTTAAACTCAAATCAATACCAGGAATGCCTTGGAATAGTGAAGGAGGTAGCATTTCTATTACATTATAAAACGGGAAAAATCTATATTCAAAATTCCCATTTTCCCATTCTTCATATTCTATTCTTGCTATTCTGTAAACAAATGAATAGTCATCTTTGAGGCAAATAACCCCTTTGGTGATTATGCTTTTCATATTATTTCTCCATTAGACTATTATACGCAGGAAGTAATATTTTTTCATATCTTTGTCTCAACATATATTTGTAAAAGTTTTTGTGTAATTCAGACAAAAAAGGCACTCCATCTATCAGTTCGTCCACCTCATTTTGCGAATAGCGCGTACAAACTCTTATTACGGCATCATTACACTCCTTATATTCTAGTGAGTTAATAACTTCACAATAGGAGCTCTTTTTGCCTCTAAGCAACACTTGAGATGTTGGATACTTATATATGCGCTCGTTCGTCATTTCTTCGGATTCCATAATTTGTCTCATCATGTCATCGTCTATCATCTGTGCATAAAGAGATGAGCCATTATCAAATACCGGAGCCAATGTATATTTATTGTTTTCCTTTAAGAAACCCCAGTTTGCGCCATGTCTATCAAAATTTCCAATTAGCGCATCCACCACATATATTCCCCAAAACGCATCAATTGTCTCTTCTACATTTGTCAATTTGACATTGTCTCTAAGCATTCTCATTATATCATCATATGAATATTGGTATTTTTCCTTGTCCTCTTCAAGAGAGCTCTCTCCAACATCATTAAATGGAACAAATTGCTTTACCCCTGTTACGAAATTCTTACAGGCAACAACCTCCTCCCCCTCATATGTGCCAAGATATGTATCTTGTGTCTCAAATCCTAATAAACTAAAAATGTGCGAACCAATGTACTCAGAAATATGGTTATTTCTTAATGTGCCAAAATTCGTTCTCTTGCGGAATTTTATCATATACTCAAACCCATCAACATTAATTCCGATTTTTCTCTCGGTTCCACCATAATACGTATCAGTTTCTTTGTATATTGAAAAATCTATCATACTTGCCATCACATGCCTCCCTTGTTGTATCAATAGAGTTCTATTTTATTTTTGACACATGCAATATATCATATTAATATTTTGATGTCAAGGTTTTATGCCAAAATCTCAATAGGGTTCTGTTTTATTTTTGACACAAACACCTTAATATTAAAAGAACTACTCTGCAATGTATAGTTCTGTGGTAATATTTTTCTGCAATAAGTTTTAAAGGTAGATTATGAGATTTTCAGAAGAAATTAAAGAAAGTGTTTTAAGTGATTATCGTCAAAATGTTAAAGTTCAAGATATTTGTGAAAAGTACAATGTTTCTCGGGCTTGTGTTTACAATTGGTTGAATGGCGAGAAACGAATTGATAGCACGAAAATTACCGTTTCGGATTATAACAAGTTAAAAAGGCTGTTGGAGAAAAAGGCTCTTGAATTGGAGATCTTTGAAAATCTGCATTGCTTCAAGGATTCGCCAACCAAAGAAAAAGAGGAAGCCATTTCAAGATTTATTGGTGTTTATCCTATTAAAACAATGTGCAAATTGTTAGATATCCCTACAGGAACTATGTACAACTACCATTTACGCAGAACAATTGTCACACAAAATCAACTGAGAGATGACTATCTTAAACAAGAGATAACTAGAATTTTTAAAGAAAGCGATGGGCGATTTGGTGCAAAAAAGATATGGATTAAGTTAAAGACCGATGGAAATCTAGTGTCGCTTAACAAAGTGCAAAACCTTATGAAAGAATTGGATATCCACTCAAAACAACGCTTGAGAAAAAGTGAACATTCCATTAAAAATGATAATTCACAATACTATGTTAACAAACTTAAACGGATTTTCAATCAAGATCGTCCCAATAAATATTGGGTCAGCGATGTCACAGAATTACGTGTAAAAAGCAGCAAGTTTTATCTTTGTGTCATACTCGACTTGTTTTCAAGAAAAGTTATTGCATATAGATTGTCAAGCCAAAATAATACTCAACTTACAATAAAAACTTTTAAGGATGCTTTTGAAGATAGAAACAGACCCGAAGAATTATCGTTTCATAGCGACCAAGGTTGTAATTACACTTCGTGGGAGTTTAGAGAATTATTGCGTGTGTTGAAAGTAAACCAATCATTCTCTAACAAAGGCAATCCCTATGATAATGCCTGCATGGAATCCTTCTTTTCTACTTTTAAGCGAGAAGAATACAACGGAAAGCACTATGAATTTTTTGATGAATTAGAAGAAAGTATTAAAAAATATATGCACTATTATAACGACTACAGACCACACGAATCGCTTAAAAACAAGACGCCTAATCAATTTGAAATTGATTATTATAACAAAAAAGCCACGAATTGATCGTGGCTTTTTTTTAGACAGTCCAAATGAAAATTTCACTATTTTCCTAGACCGCTCACATGGCGTAGCATAAGGGATTCGAACCCCTGACCTTCTGGTCCGTAGCCAGACGCTCTATCCAGCTGGGCTAATGCTACACACGTAAACGCAGATAGAGTTGCGTTTTAGCGTTGAAATTATATATCCAACTGATTTTTTTGTCAACCGATTTTGACAATGTAGGGGCTTTTTCTATTTTTGGATGGCTTCGGGGATGTTTTTGACGAAGTCAAGGATATAGTCGGGCTTGATTTTGCTAGAGGCTGCCATCTCGGCGGTTGTTTCACCTGAAAGCACCAAAATGGACACAAATCCGCAATTCTTGCCAAAGGCAACGTCAGTGTACAGACGGTCGCCAACCATAGCGATTTTCTTTGCAGGGAGGTTATATTTTTTTGCAATACGCAGGCCTGCTTCCTTGTGGGGCTTGCCCATAACCACGTCGGGAGTACGGCCGATTGTGAGGCGGATTGCTTCAATCAGCGCGCCGATGTCAGGCATAGGACATTCCTCTGCGGGGCAGAAATAGTCGGGATGGGTTGCGATATAAGGTCTGCCCTCGTTGACGTACTTGCAGAAGCGATACAGTCTGTCGTAAGTGAGAGATGTGTCAAATCCAATGACGCAGATGTCGGGGTCTTCCTCAACAACCTCAATGCCGTAGAGGTCAAACTCACTCTTCAAACGCTCGTTGCCAAGGAGATACACCTTTTTGCCACGGTATTTGTCAAGGATATATTCGCAGGTGACTTGACCGCTGGTGTAGATTTCGTCACTGTACACACGGAGTCCAAGATTATTTAATCTTGAAATATAGTCGGTGTGCATACGAGATGAGTTGTTTGTGAAGAAACAAATGCGCTTGCCCATTGCACGAAGGGTGTTGATTGCGTTGAATGCGCCGTCGATTTCCTTGTCGCCGATATACACGGTGCCGTCAAGGTCAAACAGGAAAAGTTCTACGTCTTTGATGTCTTTTTTCATATCCTTTGTATCCTTTTGTCAGCAAGCTTCTTGGAATCCGCTTTCGGCAATATACCGAAGGAGTCCGTGGCCTATCTCTGCCGACAGTTTCATTGCGGTGAGCAACGATTTTGTTGTAAATGCGCTTTTGAGCCAATATCCAGCGTCAGGATATATCCTGCGCCACCTCTTTTGAGCGGAGTGGAAGTCCACCCCTTTCAACTTGTCCAAAAGGTCAAGACGATATTCACTCAATATATAACCAACTCTAAAATAGCCGTCAGCGGTGAAAATGTCAAATGCTTTCAGCAACTTTTCCATAGGCCGTCCTGTCAGTTTGTGCAATTTGTCAAGATTTTGGTCGTGTGATGGGGGAATTGCGCAGTCTATTGAGGGGGATGAAAGATAACTTTCATACATCGTGGCAATCACCGATGCGGAGATAAACTTGTACTCCCCTAAAAGACGGGTGCGTACGCCCTGCCGTTTTGCGCTGTCGTATAGCACCTTTGCCATGACGGTAGCATTGTCGTCAGCGCGATTATCCACGGACAACTGAAGAAGCCGATATGCCAAATCTAAAGGGCTTGCATCGGGAGATAAATACGGTGTCAATTCCCTTTTCACCTTGCCGTCCAAGACTTTTTCGTTGTAGTAGTTCTCAAAGGCACGAAGTGGCTGGGATAGAATAATCCCCCACCCTGAGGCAAGACACTCTTTGGGGCAGTTGTCAATGAGGTCGCTGTCCAACAACACGTATTTCAGCGAGGTGAGATTTTTCCATTTGGTGAGGATAGTGTCCGTTGTTGGAGCAGAAAAAACCAAAGCACAATCAATGCCTAAGGCGGTTGCTCTGCGCCTTACCGCATACGCCACTGCCCCCGTGCCCACCCCCAAAATAAACCGCGTGTGGTCGGGGATTTCACTGACAAGACAGGTGCTGAGGACAGGGTGTTTTTTGTCACTGAAAGCACGCGCCAAATCCTCGGCGTAGGATCGCAAATTGTTGTCGTAAAGCACTGCCACAAAACCGCCTTCCATGAGAGAGGACAAAATATTTTTCAGCCCTTCAACTCCCCTGCCAACAAGGATTTCAGTGCCTGATATATTCTCTTTTCTTTCAAAAGTTTCCATAAAAAAACCTCCAAAAAAATGGTAGCAATTTTTGAAGGTTGAATTATGTTTTCTTTTGTCGTGACAGGACTTTTCTTGTCTTAAAATTTCTTATTTTTGTTGGATTTTTTAGAGGGTCAACGCCACTTGATAAACGTCGTTTTTTGGGAGATTTCTTTCCCCTGCCACCTTCTTCACAGCCTCTTTTTTGTCCATGCCACAGTCAAGATAATGGCGGAGATGGTCCTCTATGGACATATCGGCGAGAGGGTTGTCCTCTTCGGTTTTGCCCTCAACAATCATGACGATTTCACCTCTTTCTTCGGCGTCAAAATCACTGAGAGAAGTGATGGTGACACTCTCGTAAAGTTTGGTGATTTCTCTGCAAACGTACACCTTTCTGTCTCCAAAAATTTCCTCAATATCCTTTGCTGTTTTCTTCAGGTCATGGGGTGCAACATAGAAAATGACAGGCACTGTTGAAGAAGCGTATTTTGACAGAATCGACACTTTAAGTTTCTTTTTGTCGGGTAAAAACCCTAAAAACGTGAAACCATCGCAAATTACACCACTCATTGCAACTGCGCTTGCAAAGGCAGTTGGGCCGGGCACGACTTCAACTGAAACACCTCTTTCACGGCACATTTTGACAAGCACTGCGCCGGGGTCAGAAATGGCAGGCATGCCTGCGTCTGTGATGATGGCAACGTCCTTTCCTGACTCGATTTCTTGCACCAGTCTTTCACCGCATTCCTTCTCGTTGAATTTGTGATATGCCACAAGTTTTGCCTTCACGTCATAGTGGTTGAGGAGGGCAAGTGAGTGGCGTGTGTCTTCGCAGGCGATAATGTCCACACTCTTCAAAGTTTCAAGCGCGCGGAGGGTAATGTCCTTGAGATTTCCTATGGGTGTTCCAACAACGTAGAGTTTTGCCATCAGCGATATAGTTCCTTGACTTTTTCTGTGTATTTTCCCTCTTCGTCCATAAGGATAAGAGTGGAGGATTGAAGCCCCAACTTGCCACCTTTCTTTGCTGAGATGATGACGGTGTCAACGCCCTTTGACAATTTGGGGTAAACGTAGGTTATGTGCTTTGGTTCAAGCCCGTTTTGGTGAAGAGTCGTGATAAGTTCAACAAGCCTGTCCGCCTTGTAAACAATGAAGAAATCCCCACCGTTTTTGAGGACGTAAGACGCGGCAAAAACAAAGTCGTTGAGGATGCAGTCTCCTTGCTTTCTTGCCACTGCCCTTTGTGAAATTTTTTCAAGTCCATCATCTCCGCCAAAATAAGGGGGATTGCAGATTGCCTTGTCAAAACTGCCTGCAGTGAGCAAGGCTTTCACGTCCTTGACGTCACCAGTGACAATCTCGATTTTGTCATCAAGATGATTCATCTTCACACTGCGCCTTGACATCTCTGCAGTGCAACTATCAATCTCAACGCCAACAACTTTCTTTGCCCCTTTCTTCACCGAAACGAGGATTGACATAACCCCTGAGCCTGAGCCCAAGTCTAGGACGGTGTCATCCTTGCCTATCTTTGCAAGGTTTGCAAGCAAAACCGAGTCGGCTGAAAAAAGATAGCCGTCGTCGTCCTGCAACACCTTGTAGTCATCGGTGAGAAAAGTGACAAATTCACTCATTAGGCTCTGACCACTGTGATTTTGAGGGTTGCGGTGATTTCGGGATAGACACGGACGGTCACTTCAAAGTCACCGAAGTCACGGATGTTTTCTTTCAGTTCGATTTTCTTTTTGTCAACGTTGTAGCCTTGCTCTTGAAGTGCAGATGCAATGTTGTCGTTGGTGACACTGCCAAACATCTTGCCGTTGTTGTCACCACCCTTTGCTTTGACGGTGAGTTTGATCTTTTTCAGTTGCTCGGCAAGAACCTTTGCATCAGCCTTTTCTTGTGCGATTTTGGCTTCGTGGGCCTTTTTGCGTTGCTCGGCAACGTAGAGATTTTGTACGGTGCCCTCTTGTGCCAAACCTTTTTTCAGCAAGCAATTTCTTGCATAGCCGTCGTTGACTTCAATGATTTCGCCTTTTTTGCCTTGACCTTTTACGTCTTGTAGAAGAATAACTTTCATAATGTACTCCTTTTCTTTATTGTATCACGAAGGCGCGCTTTTTTCAACGATTATATTCTCATATAATTTTCGGTTTATTTTGTCAAAACAAGGCAATACTAACAAAAAACAAAAAGGAGCGACTATGAAAGAAATAAATTGCAAAACCTCAAATTGTGAACATAACGTCAAATGCAAGTGCCTTGCAGGAGTCATTGCCGTCGGTGAAAACGCAAAATGCCTCAGCCGTATCAAACGTGACGGGGGCGCACTGGCACAATCCTTTGCTGACGTAGAAGCCGGTGAAGAATTTTTCGGCGAAAGCACCGAAGTCCTTGTGCAGTGCTCTGCAGAGTGCGCCCTCAACCATGACGGCATCTGCACCGCCGAGCGTATTGACGTGGATGATGTCTTATTCGGCACAAAATGTAAGACCCGCATCTCCACAAAAGAAAAGTAAATAAGAAAAACCTAAACAAATGTTTAGGTTTTTACTTTACATAATATCAAATATTGTTTGTTGTATTGGCTTGGAGCCATCTTTCAGCGATAAAATTATTTCTGCAATGTACTCATACGCTTTTACAAATGCATTAGGAATTATGACAAGTTTTATCCCGTGTTTTTTGCACAATTCCATCTTCTTTTTATCTGCACTTTCTCTTTTCGATATACCAAAGTGCTCTCCGCCATTCACTTCAAATGCAATTACAGGTTTCTTTGCGGAAAAAATTCCTTTTTCAAACAAAACCAAATCAAATTCTCCGTTAGGGAGCACACTATCATCGCCCTTGATAAGTTTGCTTATTTTCACGTTTCTATCCGTATCAAATGTCTTATGACAAGAGCAAAAATGCGTTATTGTTTTGAAAAATTCATCTTCTGCAATACTGCCATTTGACTTGCCAATTTCAATTTTTATTGATTCGTTTGGTGGCACTTCAAATCCGCCATTATTTTTCGCATATTGCACTAAGTTGTACAAATCATCTTGCTTGTTTGACAGTTTTTCAAGGACTTCTGTGTCTGCTGCAATAATTAGTTTGTTTTTTGCTCTTGTTACTGCAACATTTATCAACTCATAATTGTCCTTGATCCACTTGAAAGTACCCTTGCTTGTCTTTGCAGACAACGCAGTGGACAAAATGATCGTGTCTTTTTCTGCTCCTTGAATCGAATGTATTGTCCCACATTCTATTCCTGTAATATTCCTTTGTTTGAGCAGTGTTTGTATAATTTCTTTTTGATTTACAAATGGTGTTATTATGTGAGCATCTGTGACTTTGTTTCGTTCTATGTAATCAACCACAGCGCATGCCTCATCAAATGCTTCGTTTTTGCGCTTTATATTTTTATTTTTTACATCCAAAACTTGTAAAAAACCTTCTCTCTCTACATATTCAAGATTCAGTGAATTGTTGTAGTATCTTTGATTAGAAAAATCTATAATTTTTCTTCCACAACGATAATGATATTTAAGTTGTACGTATTTTGAGATGTTATCATGCGCAATCATCACGTCCCAAATAGAATGATTTTTATAATTATAGTTCGTGGGCACATTGTACTTTTCCACCAATTCTTCATTTATATGATCTTCTAATATGATAACTGGCTTGAGTTGGTTGGGGTCGCCTACAAGCAACAAAGATTCTGCCTTTGCAATAGGCAGAAGTGCAGTTGCAACATTACATTGCCCCGCCTCATCCATAATGACAAGATTGAACATAAATTTAGGGGTTCCCAATCGGCGTGAAGATATATTCGTTGAAAAGATAACAGGAAAAACCTCTGTCAATTTTTTCATGTTTTCATCGTCTTGCGCCCATTTATTAAACTCAGATGCTCGCGCATCATCATCTTCTATATTGCAAATTCTTATAAGTTCAACGAATCTCGGTTTCTTTAACTTACTTATGTACTCAAGCGACTTGAAAAATAAAAATTGCGACAAAAGATAGTTTTCTTTCAACGGATAAAACAATGAAGTTATCTCTTCATTGGTTATTTCATGAGTTGTTGCCAATTTTTCTTTGAGCTGTTCTACTCGTTTTTTTGCAACTTCTATGAGTTTGCTGCTTTTATCTTCGAATGAATCAATTAATCTCTGAGAGTTTTCAAGATAATTTTCTATATCTATCCTTTTTTCTTGCTCATTAAGCAACTCAATTAACTTTGCATTTCTTTCATCGGAAGAAGTTTTAATTTTATCAAGTTTATCTTCTTGTGCTTGTTTGTTTGTAGAAAAGTTGTACAACTCGCGTATTCTTAATGTGGCTTTCTTAACTTCATCAAAGTTGCCAAGTCTTAAATACGGAAAATTGACAGTGTCTTCTCGATAAGTGAATTGAAGTTTTTCAATAATTCCATTAACAGGTTTATTGTTTGAAGAACAAACCAGCACCGATTTGTCGTTGAAAAAAGCACTTAAAACAACGTTTACAATGGTTTGTGTTTTGCCAGTTCCCGGAGGCCCTTCCACATATGTGACAGGATATTTCATAGAATTGTACAATGCTCGCATTTGACTAATATTTATTTTCCTGTCATAAATAATAAGCGAAGGCTCTTTTCTTCTTATATTATTTCGCTTGGTAATATTTCCAAAAAATGATTTCAGCGGGGTTGACAATGCGTTTGTATGGTATTTTGTTTCAATGATGTTGTATGTTTCTTCAAGATTTGCAGGCATTTCTCTTTGAAGAAGCATAATGTCTGGGCGAGTGTCTATAACTTCACCTGCCTTCAAACTTTCTGCAATCATCTGTATATATTCATCGCATTTTTCAGAAAACGTGTTTGCAAACTCATCCGCATCCATATTTATATAGTTAAACAAAGAATGGCGTCTTCCACGTATTAAAAATGATTGATTGATCCTTCTCTTATTATCCAAAACCAATGATTTTTTGACAGGGTCGAATTTCAATTCATAATAACTTACAACATACTTGTCATTGCCCTTGCTGATTGAAAGATCGTTGATGGCAAGCGTATTATACTTGTCTTCAACCTTGTTTATGTCGTAACAATAAATGTCTTCAACTATCTTTTTTATTTGTACATCAGTCAAAGGAAAAACTTTTTCTTTTCTCAAATTTCTTACATCAATGCCCTGGACCGGCACATAATCGGTCTGAGAAGGGTCGCTATCAAGAATATTACACTCTATGTAATAGTTCAAAATATTATGGTTGAAATGATCATAGTTCAACCATTGACATTTATCCAAATTGTTTTCTATTTTGTCTATTAATTTTTCTGGAATGTCATACGATGAAAAATCAATCACTTCCGCAGAAAGAATGTTTTCAAAAGAAATCCATGTTTCAAATGTGTTGACAGATTTCCTTTCATTAAACATAAAAACTTGTAGTTTTTTAGTTTCAAAATTAATGTCTTTGACTGCAATCCAATAAAAGGTGTTTTCTCCGCTTTGATTTATGTACGAAATATTGAGCCATTTGTTTTCTTTTATCGCTCGTGATATTTTGTCACCAATATTTTTACTCATAAAACCACCTCATCATTAATTATAACATCATTGTCATAATTTACAAGACTATGTTTTACAAAAGAAAAGAGCAGATTTACTGCTCTTTTAATCACTGTTTTTACTTTAAGGGGACTGTCGCTTTCGCATCCAAATCCAATGCGGTAGGTTGCAGCCCTTCTTCAATCATAAAGTAGGCGGCTGCGCCTATCATTGAGGCGTTGTCGGTGCAGTATTGAAGTTTTGGATAATGCACTTCGATTCCCCTTTCGCTGAACTTTTCAAAGGAGGACCTCAAGTGCTTGTTGGCGGATACGCCACCTGCGATGGACACCTTTTTCAGCCCTGTCTTTTCAAGGGCAATGCCCGTCACTGTCACCATTTGGTCAATGGCCGCTTTTTGGAAGGAGCAAGCCACGTCTGCACGAGGGATTTCCTTTCCTTTTTGCGTCAAGTTGTGGACGTAATTTATGACGAAAGTTTTGAGTCCGCTATAACTGAAATAGGGTGCTTCCCCTCTCTTGAATTTGGGGGCGGGCATGTTGATAGAGGGCTTGCCTTCAAGGGCAAGTTTTTCAATTTCAGGGCCACCGGGATAAGGCAAACCAAGGACGCGAGCAACCTTGTCAAAAGCCTCCCCTGCGGCATCGTCGCGAGAGGATGCGACAAGCTCAATATCGGTGTAGTTTTTCACATGAACGACGGCCGTGTGGCCACCGCTTGCAAGCATACAAAGATAGGGGGGAGTGAGGGTGCTGTCAATGTAGTTTGAGGCGATATGTCCCTTGATGTGAGAGATGGCGTAAAGGGGCTTTTTCCAAGCAAAAGCCGAGCCCTTTGCAAAGTTGACACCAACAAGCAATGCGCCAAGAAGACCAGCACCATAAGTCACTGCAATTGCGTCAATATCGTCAGGGGTTACAGAGGCCTTTTCCATGGCTTCCTTCACCACGTTTTCAATGGCGAGGGTGTGATTTCTTGAAGCGATTTCAGGCACAACACCACCATATCTGCGGTGGATTTCAATTTGTGAAGAAACCGCAGAACCGAGCACTGTTCTGCCTTCTTTGACCACGGCTGCCGCCGTTTCGTCACAACTGGATTCAATTGCCAAAATCACTTTGATTTCACTCATACGTTTAGTATAACACACCCAGAATTTTTTGAAAAGTATATCTCTCCCTTTTGTATAAAAACAACTTTGAAAGGAATACTTAAAAGGGTGCAGGCACACCCTTTCGCTCTTGCACATAACAAGTGTTTGAAAACAAAGATAATAACCAAACAACAACTTTAACAATACAAAAAAGGAGTGTAAAATGTCATTTAATCCATTTGAACAAAAAACAACCACCGTTGAAAAGGGGCTTGAATCTTGGCAAAAAATCTTTGTCGAACCCTATGACAAAACAAAGACAGACCCCTTCACAAAGCTCCGTATCATCCTTATGAACGGCACTGAATTTGAAGCAAACTGGTATTCTCATCAATTTTCTCGTCACTGCACCGACCAAGACTTGCGGAGAGAAATTGCAACAATACGCCGTGTTGAACAACAGCAACAAAAAAAGATTTCAGGGTTGAAACCTCTCAATGAAAGCATCCTTGAAACCACCATTGGCTACGAGCAACTTGCCGTTGAATTGACTGCAAATCTTGCCCGCCGAGAGAAAAACGAGGACGTGAAAAACGCCTTGAATTTTGCTCTCCTTGAAGACTTTGACCACCTCTATCGTTTTTCAAATCTTCTCAAAATGGAGCACGGAATTGACGCCTCTGTCCTTGTTGACAAACGGACTGAAATCACCCCCGGCAGACCTACAATTTCAGAGCATCGTCTTGCTCCCGATGACGTACGTCATCACATTGATGCTGAGCACTCTGACCCCTTCACAAGACTGTGCTCTGCAATCATCACTGCAGCGGAGCAACAAACCATGAACTATTATATGAACGTGGCAGGTTTCTACACCAGTGAACTAGGAAGAAAAATGTTCAGCGAAATTGCCATGATTGAGGAGCAACACGTCACTCAATACGGCTCACTTATGGATGTGAAATGCAGTTGGCTCACTGGGCTTCTTGAACACGAATACGTGGAGTGCTATCTCTATTGGTCCTGCGTGCAAGATGAAACAGACCCTCGCATCAAAACCATTTGGGAAACCTGCCTTGAACAAGAGCTGGCACACCTTCAAAAAGTGGCTTGTCTCCTTGAAAAATATGAGGGCAAGTCATACAAGGATGTGTTCCCCTGCCCTGACTTCCCTGAGCCTCTCACCTTTGGCACGGACAACATTGACTACGTCCGTGGGGTGCTGAAAAAGACCGCTTGGTACACCTCTGTGGGAGAGGGCTATGCTGACGTGAGAGATATGGACTGCAAATATCCCTACTTTGTGTGGCAAGGCAAGCTGAATGGTTGCGGTGACCATACACCCTCTCACCAGGTCATCGACCTATATATCAAAAACTTCAAAGAGGACTTCCGCTTTGAGGTGGGCAAAAACCCTGTGAAGGAATTGCAAGACCGCACCTGTGACAATACCTCAGTGGGCAGATGCTGTAAGGACTGCAAGTAAAAGTTCATCACGAAATTTAGACTCAATTTGGTGCAAATACAAGACGAGTTTCAAAGAAATGACGGCGAAATGCCGTCATTTTCTTTACGCAGTAAAGTTTTTGTTGATTTTACACTGGTTTGTGGTATAATTTTGTCATTAACATATAGGAGACGAAATATGAGTTTAACTTACAAAAGACAAAATGCTTTCAAATCCGCAAGCCCCGAAGAGTTGAAAAAAATCTTCGACTACAACGAAGGCTACAAAAAGTATCTTGACAACGGCAAAACCGAAAGAGAAACCGTCACCGAAACCATTGAAATGGCAAAGGCAAAGGGATATACAGAATACACCCTCGGCGACAAAATCAACCCCGGTGACAAACTGTATTACAACAACCGTGGCAAAGCCCTCTTCATCCTCAAGGCTGGCAAGGCAGATCTTGCAAAAAACGGCGTTAGAATACTGGTTGCACACGTTGACAGCCCTCGTCTTGACCTGAAACAAGTGCCCCTTTACGAAAGCTCAGATATGGCATTTTTGAAGACACACTACTATGGTGGAATCAAAAAATATCAATGGCTCGCACTTCCCCTTGCACTCCACGGCGTCGTTGCTTTGAAGAGTGGTGAAGTTGTCAACGTATGCGTTGGTGAAGAAGACGGTGACCCCGTGTTCTACATCACTGACCTTCTCCCTCACCTCTCACAAGAATACAATGAAAAAACCGTTGCAAGCGCATTTAAGGGTGAAAACCTCAACGTGCTCATTGGCGGAATCCCTGCTGACGGAGATGACGCACACCTTGTCAAAGCAAATGCTTTGAAACTTTTGAATGAAAAGTACGGCATCACCGAAGAAGATTTCCTCAGCGCAGAAATCGAAGCAGTGCCTGCCCTGAAAGCAAAGGACGTTGGCTTTGACAGAGCCTTTGTGGCAAGCTACGGCCATGACGATAGAGTTTGCGCATATCCCGAAGTGACCGCAACCCTTGAAACAGAAACAGACCAAACCGTCCTCACAATCCTTGCAGACAAAGAAGAGGTTGGCTCAGAAGGCAACAGCGGTATGCAATGCATCCTCATCAAGGATATCCTTGATATCTTGGCAGACAGCTACGGCGTGTCATCAGCAGTGGTGAGAGCACACAGCATGTGCTTGTCAGCAGACGTCACCGCAGCATACGACCCCAACTATGCAGACGCATTTGAACCCAAAAACGGCAGTTTTGACGGCAATATGTCCCTCATCAACTACGGCGTGGCAATGAACAAATTCACCGGCTCACGTGGCAAGAGTGGCTCAAACGATGCTTCCGCAGAATTCATTGGACACCTTCGCGCAGTCTTTGAAAAGGACGGCGTTGTGTGGCAAACAGGCGAACTTGGCAGAGTTGACCTCGGCGGTGGCGGTACAGTGGCAAAATTCCTTGCCAACTACAACATTGACACCGTTGACCTTGGTGTGCCCGTGCTTTCAATGCACGCCCCTTACGAACTTGTTTCAAAGGCAGACGTCTATGAAGCACACAAAGCCTTCTCCGCTTTCATCAAGTAATAAAATCCAAAACAAAGAAATTGAAAACCACGATTTTCGTGGTTTTCTTTTTTTATATTTTTCTTTTATCCCCTGCACTTTTGCCCTAGTCTACTCATCTTGACAACCTGCCTTTGTCCGCTCTTTCACAGATTTTGCCTGCCAAAACCCTCTCACACGCAGGAATTTTTATCTTAAAATAAAAATTTTTCGGCTTGTTTTTCTCGGTTTTTCTAAAAATCTCTAGGTTTTCAACTGCATTAAATTTTTGCAAAAAATACATTATTGACACAAAATTTGTTCTACACGCGGATTTTATGCAGAAAATATCGTATATTTGCATAAACAAACATCTCGGCCACACTTTTTGTCGAAAATTGAGGGGTTTTGGTAAATTGTTGTATTTTGTTGACAAAAATATCCATTATTGTATAATGAGTAAAATGGCCTATTGCGTTATTTAATAAATATACTTAATTTTTTTGAAAGTGCGCACGCTATTACGTGCGGGGGCGAGCGAGCGTATCGCACGAGAAACCCCTGAAAAGCATATTCTGAAAAGGCAAAGTGTTTATGAATACCGCAAAAAGTTGGCGAAAAAAGAAAATAAATTGTTTATATATTATATAAACCCAGAGGACAACATCGTGAAAAACCATCAAAACATCGACGCACCCACACTGAAAATTGAAGATCTTGGCAAGAAATATGGCAAGAACTTGGACTTCTCCATTAGAAACATCAGTTTCACCATTGAGAAAGGCGAATTGGTCGGTTTGCTCGGCCCTAACGGCGCAGGCAAATCAACCACCCTCAAATGCGTGACGGGCATACTCCCCATCACAGAAGGCACAGTGGAAATCTGCGGTGAGAACATTGATTCCAGCCCCGTAGCTGCAAAACATCACTTCTCCTTTGTCACAGACAACCACTCTGTTTTCCTCAAAATGACTGGCGTGCAATATCTCAACTTTATGGCGGATGTATATAAAGTCCCCACAAAGAAAAGACAAGAGATTTTTGACAAACTTGAAGAGTCTTTCCATCTTGGAAAGGCGGTGTTCAATCTTATTTCATCCTACTCACACGGCATGAAACAAAAGATTTGTATGATGGGCAGTCTTGTCCACTCCCCCGACCTCTGGATTATGGACGAACCTATGGTCGGTCTTGACCCCCGCACACAAAAGGCGGTCACCGACATCATGAAGGAATACGTTGAAAGCGGAAGAACAATCCTCTTTTCATCACACAATCTTGACGTAGTCAAACGTATCTGCTCCCGCGCAATCGTCATCAACGGCGGAAAGATGGTGGCAGACGTGTCAAGAGAAGTTTTCACCGCATCAGAAGGTGAACTTGAAAAATACTATTTTATGAACGAAGTCGCAGACGACACAAATGAAGAAAAGGTGGACGAAGAATAATGTTTAACGTCTTGATGAAAAAATATTTCATAGAACTCTTCTCCGTGTTCAAACGCGACAAGAAGAAGGCGGACTGGCTTGGCGTCACCACAACGGCAATCTTGATTGTGGCATTTATCGTTGGCTTGATCTTCGTGCTGTCCACCTTTGCAAAGCAATACACGGACGTCCGTTTCCACAACGTCCAAGACGTGGAAACAAGACAATACGAGCTCCTCACCCTGATCTACTCAGTCCTCCTTGTGGTTGGCGTATTCAGTGGTGTCAAATATCTCAACTTCTCAATCTTTGAAAGCAGTGACAAAAATATCCTCATCACTCTGCCCATCAAGTCATCAGTGCTTTTTGCAAGCAAGTTGGCAGTGGTGTATATCCGTCAATTTGCTTTCACAGCAATCACAATCCTCACCACAAACTTGACCTTCGGCATAGTCAACCACCTTGGTGCTTACTATATCGCAATGTCAGTGGTGATGTGCTTCATCTTCCCCCTCATCACAATTTCAATTTCATCGGTATTCTGCTTGCCCGTGTACTTCTTGAAGCGACTGATTCAATCAAGATACGTCACCTATCTCATCTTGATAACCGCCGCCATGGGCATCATCTTCTGGGGATACTCCGAAATCCTTGCCTTTGTGCAAACCCTTGTGACCACAGGTGAAGTTAAGTTCCTCTTCAACGAAAGGACAATGCTTGTCATCATGGACATCGTCAAGTACAGCTATCCTTGCAATATGATTGCAAACATACTCCTTGGCAGAAACGTTGGTGAAAGCATAGGCATATTCCTTGCAATCCTTGTGGGCGTCACTGCAATCGGCTTTACCATCGTGCAACAATTCTACGTGAAAGCAATCCACGTCCGCACCTTTGAAAAGACAGGCTTTAATGCCCTCAACAAAAACTTTGCACACAAGAGAAGAACTCGTTTCCACGCACTGCTTGAAAAGGAATTCCTCCTTGTGCTCCGCACACCCTCATACGCCTTCCAATATTTTTCAGTGGCAATCACAATGCCCCTTATGGTCTTCTTCTGTATGGACATCGGCTCAGACCTCTTGTCAGGTCTTATTATGGTGGAAAGCAACTTTGAACTTGCCCTCTTCCTCGTCCTTGTCTTCGGCGGATTGACCAACACCTTCTGCGCAACAAATATCAGCCGTGAAGGTCCTGCATTCTGCGCACTGAAATCCACTCCTATACCTTGGCAAGAATTCATCGGCGTCAAGGTGCTCTTCTGCAGTATCGTCACCGTGATCAGCATGGCAGCAAGCGTCATCTTGGTGTACGCCCTTGGATATCTCCTTTGGTTGGAAGCACTTGTGCTCTTCTTCATTGCGCTTATCCTTTCAGAAGCACAAATCTGCTTTGCAACAAGAAAAGACCTTGACCGCCCCAACTTCTCTGAAGATGACGACTGCGAAGTCCGTGAAAGCAACACCACCGTGTCAACAATTGTCATTGCAACCCTTTTGACCTCTGCTGTCATCGGCGGTATTTCACTGTATGCATCAATCTTCTACGGCAACTATCGTGGACAAGACGTTTCAGATGCAATCATCGGCATCGCATTTGCTGTTGCCGGTGCTTTGCTTGCTGTCTGCGTCACCTACCTCTGTGTGGGCATAGAAAAGAAATTCAAACAACTGACAGGAGGCAATTAATTTATGAAAAACAAAATCATCCTTCTCATAATGATAATCCCCCTCTTGTTTATGCTGGTGGTTTACGGCGTGGGCAAAACCATCTCCGTTGTGGTTGACATCCCTGTGTCCGGCATACAAATCACCTCTCAACACGAAGACGGACTCCTCTCCCTTGATATGGCAGAATACAAGGGCGATTTCCGCCTTGAAGCACAAGTGCTTCCCGCAGAAGCCAAAAATAGGGGCTATTCAATCACCGTTGACCCTGTGGACAGCGAAAACGCACCTATTTCATTTACAAATGACGGCACTCTTGTCATCAATGATACAGGCAAGGCAAAAGTGACCGTCACCAGTGACGAGCGTGCTTTCACCGACAGCATCATTGTGTCTGTCACCAGCTCTAAGCTCATCAACTTGTACCCTTCTCTCACCGAAGACGTCTTTGAGTCCGCAGTGGCACTGACTCCTTCAACCGAAGAGGGCGTGGACTATGAAGCCACCATTGAGTCCGGCTCATACCATATGAGTGTTGCAATGCATCCTAGCAACCTTTCACACAGCAACCTCAGTTGGAAATCCGATGATGAAAATGCAATCAGTGTCAACGCTCTTGGTGCAATGAAAGCTATGCTTTCAGGCACGACCTACGTCACAGTGTCATCCCCTGACGGAATCCACGGCAACCTTGAAAAGAAAATCAAATTTAACGTGACAAAGACTGAAACCCCCTCAGGCATCACCGTAAACGGTGGCAATGGCGGAACGGTGTTTGTGTCGAATGAACTGCCCACCTCAACAATGGTCCTTGAACTGCCCGAAGGCAAAACCGCCGCCGACCTTGATATTGAGGGCGCAGGCGTCACAGTTGACAGCGTCACCACCCTTTCAAAGGACAATAGAGTGCTGGTGAAGATGTCCTTCCTCACATCAGCAACACAAGTCAAATTCTCTGTTGACGGACTCAGCACTTTCAACGTGGTCAACTTGTCTTTCAGCAACTTTGCCTTTGACTTGACCTCACGCACACACCTTGAATACAACAAGACCAACGACGGCTCAGACGGTTGGTCTATTAACGATATGTTCCAAAAAGTTGACTCCTCTGTCACCTACGTGGTGGACGAAGAAGTGCATCTTGAAGGCGTCACCTACAACTGGACAACCAACAACGACAACGTCACCGTCACAAACAATAATGACGGCACAGCATCAATAAAGGCCAACAAAACTGGCACAACAGTCCTCACCGTCCGCGCTATGAAAGACGGGGAGCAAGTGGGCAAAACCGTGCAAAAGACTGTCACCGTTGTCCGCCCCATTATGTCCATTGAGTTCCAAGAAAACACAAAGACACACGGCATCGGCAACTTCCTTGCAGTGGGCGACTCTCGCTACAATGGCAAAGCACTGCAACGTGACAGAGTGTCACAAAAGATGCTTTTGACCTACGGCAACGGAGACGTTGAAGGATACGCAGGCAAAGATATCATCTTTGAATCCAGTGATGAAGCGGTTGCAAAACCCTTCCTCACCATTGACGACTTCAAGGTTGACGTGGTGTCAACTGGCGCAGTCACCTTCACTGCAAAGTGGAAATACGGCCCTTACTTTGGTGAATCAGTGTCTTCACGCATCACCCTCACCGCAGTGAAAGACGGCGTCAATGTGGCAACTTATGCTGACCTCAAAACAGCCACCGAAGCAAAGAAGCCCGTCGTCCTCACCGACAACGTTATGCTTGGCAAGAAGGGTGCTTCCGTCAGCGAACTTGAATCATTTGCAACGAAGATGCCCACCACCTACGACTGGACTTTCTACGCAAATCAAGGTCTTGAACGCCCCACGGTTTACTATCTCATCAACTTCCAAAACGACCTTTACGGCAACGGATTTGAAATCAATGGTGACTATATCACCCGTGCAACAGATGCAACCGGTCAACCCCTCCTCTTCAAAGGACCTTTGGACTTTGTGTCTGCCCGCTCAATGGCATCAGTGAAGGCACAAGACAACATCGTCTTCTTGGTGTCTGGTGACAACGTGACCATCAACAACGTATCTCTCAAGGGTTGCAGTGATGAAAGCCTATATAACGAAGGCAAGTTTGAACTTTCACTCTTGAACTACGTTGGCACAACCCTTGAAATCAGTTCAAATGCAACAGTGAAAAACTGCCGTATATCAAATGGTCGCACAGTCACCCGCGTATTTGGCGGAGACGGCTCAAAACCCATCGTGGACAGCATTGACGAAGTGGACGTTGAAAATGAACGCATCAACGTTTCCATTGAAAGCTCAATTATGACGATGGCAAGAGAGTTCCTTTTGAAAGTTGGCTCAAACCGTGCAATCAAACACAACGGCAACAATAATAACCTCAACGTAGGAAAGCTTACAAAGGCAAACGGAAGCCTCTATCAACCCTACGACTACAATAACAACACAGACGACTACTTCTACGACACCTACGTCCTCACCGACGTCACCCTGAAAAACAGCGTCCTTGCTTCATCAGGTATCTTTGCAATCGGCATGGAAACCCACTTTGCAGGGGAAATGCTGGCAGGCACAGGAGGAATTTCGCTGGACTACTGGAAAGACCTTGCGGCAACCGCTCTTCCCAGCGTGCTTCGTATGGTTGGTGACGTGCGCATCCTTGACTGGAAGAATATGGCAAACGTGGACAGTAGCACCCTCATTGAGACCTCAAACCTCACTGAAAACCTTCAATTCTTGAAACTCGACATAGCCAAAATGCTTGAATCATTTGCAGGCACCGCAGGCTATGAAGACATAATTGACAAGAAAGGCGAAGAATATCGCGTCCATAGCGGAATTGCAATGTACGGCGGCGGACACAACTACTCATACGTGGACTTCACCAACATGACATCCGAAATGTTTGCGGATTACAACGTCAATCTGTCAATCCTCACAAAAGATGCAAACGGCAATCTCCGCCCCGAAACAGACCCCTTGTATATGCAAGGCTCAATGCTTCCCATGGCGGCAGGTGGCGCAGACTTCAAATTCTATATGTACAACACGGGCTCTACTCTCTCATACGAAAAACAACAACAGCTCATTGAGTCCAACGAAGCGTACGTGGTTATCCCTGCATAACCCACGCAAGGAGCTATTATGAAAAACAGAAAATTTATTGTACTTCTGGCAGTTGCACTGCTCGTGGTGATTTCCGCCACACTCGTTGCCTGTAATACAGGCAAAGGCAGTGTTTCCTACACGGTTTCCTTCGTCGTTGACGGCGAAGTGGCAAAGACTGCCGAGCTTGACAACTTTTCAAAGGTAAATGGTTATTTCAAGCCTACAAAAGAGGGCTACACCTTTGGTGGCTGGTACCTTGATGCCAATTTCACCGAAAAGTTGTCCAGTGACAGTCAGTTGAAAGACGACCTCACCTTGTATGCAAAGTTCACAAGAAAGTCATACACGGTTGAGTTTGTTGGCGCTGACGATATGATCATTGACAGTCAAACGGTGTTCCACGGAGATGCTGCAATTGCCCCCGAAGCCCCCGCAGTTTCTGGCATGGAATTTGTGGGTTGGGACGTGGATTTCTCCTCAGTCACTGCCAATTTGACCGTCAAGGCACTCTACAACGAGATCGCAAAGTTTACAGTCACCTTTGTCAGCAACGGCGAAACCGTCTATGCACACGAATTTGACAAAGGCGATTCCACTGACATCTATGCCAACACCGCTCTTGATGCGTTGGTTGTTCCCGCAGGTTTCAGATTTGTCAAATGGGTGACTGAGCTTGATGGAAATCTGCCTTCAACTCTTCCTGAAAGAAATGTCACGTATAAAGCAAAGTATGCTCTTGCAGACATCGAATACGTTGAAATCCTGTCAGATGAAGACAGCTATGAGAACATAACCTACGCCCCCGATGCCTCAATCACTTACAGCGCAGACCTTCCCATCTACGACGGCATCACCTATTCATACAGCTGGTATTTGGATGGCGAGGCAATGGCATCAAAGTCAACCTACACCCTTTCCGGACTCACTGTGGGCACTTACAACATCAAAGTCAAAGTGACCGCATCTTGCAAGGATATGACCTCTGTTTCAAAAGAAGCAAGCCTCACTCTCAACGTGACTCCTGCCAACATGGAAGTGAGCGCAGTGGGCGGCACAATCACCTACGACGGACAAGCACACAACATCACAGTGAATTCTCTCCCCGGCGACGTGGTTGAATACAAGGTTGAAGGTGGCGACTGGGCATCAACTCTTGGACTTGTAAACACAGGCACTTACAACGTGTATTATAGAGTTTCAAGAGCAAACTACAACGCATTTGAGTGCTTTGAGCCCGTCACTCTCACCATAACAAAGAAAGAGGTTGTGGCAACAATCAATCCCGTCACTCTCACCTATGGTGACACCTTCCCCACAACCTTTACCCTTTCATATAGCGGATTCGTAAATGCTGACGATGCAAGCGTATTTGATGGCAACGTAATCTTCTATCCCGAAATCAACGACACAAAAACAGTTGGCGAATTTACTGTTTCAGGCGACACCTCCGCTGTCAGTGCAGACAACTACTATCTTTCTGTGGTTGACGGAAAAATCAAAGTCCAAAAGAAGGTTTTGATTGTCACCGCAAACGACACCACAACTGAATACGGCAGTCCTGTTCCTGAACTCACCCTTTCATACAACGGCTTTGTTGCTGGTGAAACCGTAGAAAACCTCGACACAATCCCCTCTGCAACTTGCAATTACGTTGCAGGCATCAGTGCAACAGGCAAATATGACATCATAGTCGGCGGCGGAGCATCTGCAAACTATGAGTTTGTTTACAGGAAAGCCACTCTCACCGTCACAAAGAAAACCGTCACCATCACAGCAGGCAATGCAACCGTCACTTTCGGCGAAGCCCTTGACCTCTCAACCATTTCATTCACAGAAAGCGGAGCTTTGGCTTCTATCCCCGTCAAGGCTGGCGATGTGTCATTTAGAACAGAATACGAAGCTGGCAAAAATGCCGGTGAATATTCTATCATCCCTGTGGTGATTGGCTCATATATCAACTATGTCTTTGAGTATGTCCCCGGCACTCTCACCGTTGAAAAAGCAGAAGCATCAATCACTCTCAACGATGCAACAGTTGTCTTTGGCGACAATCTCCCTGCGCTTTCTGTCAAGAGCATAGAAGGCGTCTTTGGAAATGACAAGTTGAACTATTCCATCTCCTGCGATTATGTGCCCGGCGTGTCCCCTGTCGGCACAATGGAAATCGGTGCAACCATTGGCACAAACGTCAACTACAATATCACAGTTGTCCCCGGCACACTGACCATAACAAAGAAGGCCATTTCCTACAATTTTGAAGCAGAAACAGCAACAAGTTGGAGCAATTCTTCTTGGGCAAATGCAGGTCTTGCCGCAGGTCACGTTGCAAGTGGTACACTCACCTTCGTTGGCTCAGAACTTGGCACTTACACCTACCCCAACGGATTTGAATGGACTGTCACCTTTGACATTAAGATGGACGGTCAAAGTGTTCTTGACAACTATGATGTCACCTTCAGCGCAAAGGTTGACCTCATCGAGCGCAACTTCCCCTTTGATGCAGAAGACAAGACCGTCACCTATGACGGCAATGCTCACACCATTGAAGTCACCAATGTCAAACTTGACGAAGAAGCAAACCAAAACTACACTTTGGAATATAGTCTTGACGGTGAAACATGGACAACAGACGCACCCTCTTTCCTCAACGTAGGCGATTATAAGGTGTTCTACCGCGTGACTCCCGAAGACACTTTCTACTATCCCGATAGAGCGGAAGGTTTCTTCACTCTCCATATCACAGCAAAGACAGTCACTGTCACTGTTGATGCAAAATCAAAGACCTACGGCGAAACAACTCCTTTGTTTACTGGCACAGTTGACGGTGTCGTCGAAGGCGAAACCGCAGATGTCACTTATTTCCTCGTCAACAACCTTGAAGGCAACGATGCAGGTGACTATACTATCACTGCAAAGTTTGTCGAAAGTGAACCCAACTACGTTTTGAACGTGGTCTCAGCCCCTTACACCGTAAGCAAGAAGGATGCAACCATTGTGGTCGCAGACAAGACCATCACTTACAGTGAAGCATTCTCACTGGCAAGCCACGAATACACCCTTGATGGCATCCTTGACAGCGACAGCATTGGCGTGACTTTCACCACCGATTACACTGATGGTGCAGGCGCAGGCACATATACAATAAGCCCTGTCATCAGCCACAAAAACTACACCTTTGCTATAACCGAAGGCACTCTCACTGTTGAAAAATGCAACACTACTGTTGTGTGGAGCATGAACAGTTCATACACCTACAATGGTGAGGACCAATTCGGCACAGTCAGCGCATACTTCCTCAACGCAAAGGGCGAAAAGATTGATGCAACCATCACCATAAGTGGTCATAGCACAGTGTTCAAGACTGCAGGGGACTACACACTCACTGCATCACACGCTGACACCAACTTTGTCCTTGCAAACAGCACTCAACAAGTGACAATCCAAAAAGCAGACTATGTGGGCATCACTCACCCCGCAATTGACGGCGGAGTGTATAGCCCCCACAAGACTCTTGCAGACCACGCACTTGAAGAAAACTTCACTTGGGCAGACAGCACCATCAACCCCATTGTCAACAACACCGGCTACGGCGCATATTACAACGCAGACCCTGCCAACTACAATGACTTCGTCTTGGTCGTGGCATTCGGTTTGACAAAAGCCCCTGTCACCATCACAGGTACAACACAAGAGCTCGTCTATACCGACAGCGCACCTTACAAGTTCAACACCGCTGCCCTTTCAGTCAAGTATGACGAAAGCACCACAGTGCCCGCAGTGTTTGAAGGCGCACTGGAATACACCGTTTCTAGCACATATCAATTCACAGCAGTGCTTGTCAACGACAACTACGAAGGCAGTGCACTCTGCACATTGAAGGTCAAGAGCGTCGATGTGGGCGGAACACTCTACACCATTGAAGACGCACTGAACGTGGCAACAAGTGGCAACGTCATCGTCAAGGCAAACACCGCATTCAGCAGTTTGGTTGGCTACTACAACGGCTCACAATACTACACCGTCAAGTCCGGCGTCACCCTCCTCCTCCCCTACAAAGATGGTGACACGACTGGTTGGATCAACGGCGGTAAGGCAGGAAGCACCGAGTACAATTCACACCCCAACGTGAAAAATGGCGACAGCATAACTCCCGTGCTCTACGTCAGTCTTGATATTCCTTCAAGCGTCACTCTGAACGTCAGTGGCACGTTGACCGTTGGTGCAAAGACAGGCATTCAAGATGCAGGCACAAAGCAAAATAACGTCACCGGTGGCTATGGACAAATCAACCTCAGCGGAAATATCGTTGTAAACAGCGCAACGCTCAACGTCTACGGATATATCAAGGGCACAGGCAAAATTACAGCAACTGGCTCAACGGCAGTCACTGAAAATATGTATCTCAGTGGCTGGTGCGGTGGCTCAATCAGTGCTGCTCGTTTCATCGGTACAGCATCAGGCAGGTCTGTTTTGGCTACTAATTTCATATCATCAGGAACTTACACCGTTGACGACCCCACAATGTTCCCCTTCAATCAATATGAACTGCGCGCAATCCAAACAACACTTGAATTGCAATACGGCACAAGCCTCCGCGGTATCATCAAGATTGCAACCAGTGAACAAAAGGTTATGAGCATCGGCGCAGACGCAGCAGTCAACCAAGGCTACTTCAATATCGTTTCATCTTCAACCAATGCAGGAAGTGCTCTTATCCGCATGCTCAGTGCAGATGCAAAGGTGACAAAGTCGTTTGGCAATGACAGAGTTCGCATCACAACAGACGGAACAATCGCAGACGGCTACGCAGACATTTCAACAAACGTCATTTCAAAGACTGTCAAGTTGACAAGTGAAAAGGTTATCTTCCCTATTGATGGCAGAATTGACCTCGTCATCAACAGCGGAACGTTCACCCAAAACTATCAATACAAGTTGCTCCCCGGCGCAACCCTCACCATCAACAGCGGCGCAACCCTCACCTCAAACCACACTCTCATCACCTACAAAAATGGATTTACGGATATTGCCACATATCCTTATCCTACAAATAGAGGAGACGCAAAGATTGTTGTCGCAGGCACACTCAACGCAAACAAGGCAATCGGTGGTGACGTGTTTGGTGTAACAGGTGGCAAGTTGGTGGTTGGCGCAAGCACAACAGTCACCTCAGTCAAGTCCCTTGAAGGCACGGGCACAATGGTAAGAGACGGACTCAATATGGTGTTCACGTTCAGTGAATCCAACTCACAAGTCCGAGACCTGACACTGAACGGCACAACCAAAGGCTCAGCCGGCACAACCTACACCTACAACGGCTCAACTTGGGCATAAGCGTTGTTTAAACAAAAAGAAAAGCACTCCACTTGGAGTGCTTTTTTTACTAACTGTGTGCGAACTCCTCTAAGCGCATGTCCCCCTTCCTCACGTGTTTCCCCCTTCTGCCTACGGCAGAGCCCTACGG
>CALABJ010000015.1:0-23138 GCA_937885645.1 uncultured Clostridia bacterium
TGATGTTCTGTTAAAATGATAGGAAACAACTGCCACAGTTCTTCTAAACTCATTTCGGTTAATTTTTTGCTCATTATACACACCTGCAAATTCTTATTTACCTAACTGTTCGACCTATTGGAATTTATTTAATTCTGTTTTTTCATTTCCATATACGGTAGAACATCGTATCCACGCTTCTTGTAAATATTCACAGCTCTCTCATTCTCAACCTCAACCTCTAAACGAAATAACGAATTAGGATATTTACGTTCAATGAAATCAAGGAAATGGCTTCCGATTCCCAAACCGCGATACTCATCTTTTATGTATATATCTTCAATCCAAATACAAGCTTTTCCAAATTCTGTCGAGAAACTTTTTGCTAACATAGCGTATCCTTGGATGCGATTATCGTTTTCAAAAACATACCCCTCAATATAAGGATTTTCATTTATGCAGTTGTCTATATCCGTATTGAATATATCTTCCGAACCATTTGTAAATACTGCTTCGGATGCATAAAATATTCTCATCATTTCTATAATCTGATGTCTATCCTGTTCTTCCATATATCTGATTCTACTTTTCATGCCTTTCAGTCCACAAATTCTTATTTATCGTTCAGTTTATTGTAGCACAAAAATCGCATTTTTTCAATATCTTCGCCTGCCGTATAACGAAAAAAACCTTGGTAATATCTATCGTTCTGGAGTTGTTATATATAAAGAAAAGCCACCCTCGAAGGATGACTTAATTTAGTAATGCTTAGTTTGATTTCATTTTTCTTTTGAAAGCCACTATTGCCAAAATGAATGATACTATCGTATATGCAATAACAATAATTAATGGAATTAAAAAATCCTTATATACATCATTTATCCCATTCATTGTATTTTGAACAAGTTTTGTTGCATTTCTGAATGGTAATATATTCATAAAAGTAATCATTCCTTCGCTTAATCCTTCAATTGGAAACCACATGCCAGATAGTACTGATTGGCCAGCAATAACAATTGAAGAAATGCCACCAATAGATTTTTCATTGCATAGGGATCCAAGCAAAATTCCTATGGCAATAAAAAGAAGGGATGTCACTAAGCTTATAAGTATCGCAAATATCATATTGATGCTAAATATTGAAGAATCAATTATTCCGCCAACTAAGAAGAACAATAATGATTGGACAAATATAATCGGAATCATAGATAAAGCATATGAAAAAATAAATTCATATGATTTTGCATTGGATACATATAATCTTGTTAAAAAAGATGTCGATCTATCTATAGCAATTAGTAGTCCTACAAAGAGTGCAATGAAACTTTGAGCAAACACAACTATTCCTGGAGCCAAATACTTCATCTCAAATTGAGGTGTTAATTTATGGAAAATTAGATAAAACAATATTTCCATAAACAAAGGCATTCCCAAGGTAAATATTAATGACAGTGGATCCCTTAATATTTCTTTGAAATCTCTTTTTGTTAAAATGATAATTCTGGATAATGATTTTTTCATGCTAGCTCACCTCCAGAAACTATTTCAATAAAAGAATCCTCAACATTTGTTTTGCTTGTTTTACTAAATAATTCATCTTTCGTACCAACAAACAACAGTTTTCCATCTTTCATTATACCGATTCTATCGGATAATGCTTCTGCCTCTTCCATATAATGAGTAGTTAGGATTATTGTCATCTTTCCTTTTAATTCATTTATGGTTTTCCACAATTCGCTTCTAGCTATTACATCAAGCCCTAATGTTGGTTCATCCAAGAATAATATTTTGGGCTTGGAAATCAAAGCTAAGGCAATTGATAGTTTTCTTTGCCAGCCACCAGATAATTTTGAAGCCTGCTTTTTGGCTATTTTATCAAATCCGAATGTTTCATAAATGGCTTTTTTGGTCTCATTTAATTCTAATTTATCTAGTCCAGATAATTTACCATAAAACTCAATATTTTCTTCAACTGTTAATTTTCTTGCAATAGCAGTTTCTTGCATAGAAATATCGATAATTTCTTTAATTTTTTCTTCATCTTTCAATATCGAATAATCAAAAACTTTGGCATCTCCACTTGTTGGCTTCACAAGTGTTGCCAGCATTTTTATCGTTGTTGTTTTCCCAGCTCCGTTTATACCAAGTAAAGAAAACAATTCTCCTTCATATATTTCTAGATTTAATCTATCAACTGCTGTGACGTCTTTGTAATTTTTTGTAAGGTCATTAATCTTTATTGCTGTTATCATTATTGAACATACCACCCATTAATTGATAAAATACATCGTCTTTAATTAATGCGATTCCCCTTTCCTTGTCACCCATCACCATTAAGGTGTCACCTTCTTTAATATTAAACATTTTTCTTGCTGCAGCAGGTATTGTAATTTGAGCTTTAGGTCCAACCTTGACACTAACTATAAACCTATCTTCTTTTATATCTTTCATTTATATTCCTCCCCAAATAGATATCTTACTTTTCCTATTATATCTTACTTTTCTTACATTTTCAATTGTTTTTTATTAATATATAACAATTGATTAAATGTAAAAAGAAAAAAAGCCTTGATACAATGTATCAAAGCTATTGTGTCAATATGGTGCAGATGAAGGGACTTGCTCCGCTTCGCTATCACGCCAAGGTGGCAAATGATGGGTGTCCACCATTTGTCGCAGACAAGCAATAAAATTTGCCATAGTGTCTGCGATACCCACCCGTTCAAGTCCCTTATTGAGTAAAGTGTACAAAAAAATGGCTTATGCCAAATTGACATAGCCATTTTTGGTGCAGATGAAGGGACTTGAACCCATATGAAAAAAGCTTTCACTAGAACCTGAATCTAGCGCGTCTGCCAATTCCGCCACATCTGCGTCGTTTTGTATTTTACAAAATCGGTGAGGCGTTGTCAATCTATTTTGAGGATTTCTTATTTTCAAGTTCGGTCTTTTCAAATAAATGTTGTTGTGATATAATAACTCTATGGTTTATCTTGACGAGCATTTGAAGAAATATCCTCTTATGACAACCCAGGACGTGGTCAAACTCTTTATGCAAGGGATTATGGGCCCTGCTCACCTTGTGGGGATACTTGACGACGTGGTGTGCCGTGTCACCACTGAATATGAGGATATGAAGGACAATGGCGTCAATTACGACCTTGTTGAAAGAGTCAGTGACCTATATTCTAGGGTGTATCTCAAGCCGTTTTTTGAGAAATTTGGCACTTTCCTGCCCCTTGCGAAGGCTTTTAAGGAGTCCGCTCAAGAGGGGGATATATCTGCCCTGCACCACTCTCTCAACGAAATCAAACACAACTTCGACACCGATTTCATTGACAGATATATATCTTCAGGCAGAGTGCTCATATCCCACTCGGAAATCTACCGCAACAACTATCACCCTCACTACTTGGTGGTGGCAAACAATCTGATAACCGACCTCATAGGAGAATAATATGAAAGCAAAAGTCTATTTCACAAAGGATATTACCCCCGAAAGTGTGCTCCGCCTCTACAAGGCGCTGGGCGTCAACCTCCCCGGCAAAGTGGCGGTGAAAGTCCACTCCGGTGAGCCCGGCAACCAAAACTTCCTCCGCCCCGACTTTTGGAGAGATATGATAAACTACGTGGGTGGCACTGTGGTTGAGTGCAACACCGCTTACGCTGGCAAACGCAACACCACCGAAGCACACCTTGAAACCTTCCACAACCACGGTTGGGATGAATTCCCCATTGAAATTTTGGACGCAGAAGGCCCTGACACCATCCTTGAAATGAAAGGAAACGTCATACAAAAAAACTACGTTGGCAAGGGTATGGCAAACTATGACTCAATGCTGGTGCTCTCCCACTTCAAGGGTCATCCTATGGGTGGATATGGTGGCGCAATCAAGCAACTGTCCATAGGCTGTGCTTCCGCCTTTGGCAAGGCATATATCCACGGCGCAGGTGAGCCCGACAAACTTTGGACCGCCGACCACGACCTCTTCCTTGAATCAATGGCAGACTCCGCAATGTCCGTCATCGACTTCTTTAAGGGCAACGTTGCATATATCAACGTTATGAAAAATATGAGCGTGGACTGCGACTGCTGTGCTGTGGCAGAAGACCCCTGCATCAAGGATATTGGCGTCCTTGCATCCCTTGATCCTGTTGCCATTGACAAGGCTTGTGTGGACCTTGTCTATAACTGCGACGACCCCAAGAAAGGTCACCTCATCGAACGCATCGAATCCCGCAATGGCACTCTCACGATTGACAAAGCGGCAGCCCTTGGCTACGGCACAAAGGACTATGAACTTATTTGTTTAGACTGACAAAACAAACACTTTATAAATGAAAAAACGGACTGTGAAGTCCGTTTTTTGTTATTTATCCTAAAATCCGTGTAAGTGCGAACATATCAAGAACATGTCCCCCTTCCTCACGTGTTTCCCCCATTTGCCATTCGGCAAAGCCCTACGGACAGGGCAACACTCGGCGCGCGCACGTAAGTCGACGTCGCCTCATTATGTCACTCGTTGCGTTGGTGCAAAAAAATCACAGCGCACCCGCAACTTCGTACTTTCGTCTGGTGCTTGGCACTCGCTTCGGTCGTCGCCGCTGCTCCTCGCGTTTCGTCACGCAACAACTGAGTGCTTGTATAGGAAACCTCGTACAAGCAAAGTGCGTCACTAAACTTTATACCTCGAAACAACTTCCACCAACGAATTCGCGGATGATGGAGTTGCAGGGGATTACACTTTCGTCTTCAAGGGGGCGGAAATATTTGAGATACTTGATGAGGCGGTTTGCCACAACGTATTGAGGGTCGGTAGGTTTGATTTCTCTCAAGGCAGGAAGGGCTTGGGTGCGCAATATGCAAAGCTCGTAAAGTAGGCTTGAATTGAACACGAAGTTGACGCCCTCTTGGTGAGGATAAATCCACTTGAATTCGCCGTTGCGGACAGACTTCCACATATCGATGGTGTTGGCGGCTGTGCTTCCGCGGTGCTTCATATCTCTTACAATACGGCGGATGAGGCGCACATCTGTGGTGGACAAAGGTGCGTGGTCATCAATGTTGATTTGGGCTTGAGGTGCGATGAATATCTTGAACTTTTGATGCTTGGGGATTGATGAGGTCAATCTCTCGTTCAATGCGTGTATGCCCTCAATGATGATGGGACTGCCACTGTCAACTCTTATCTTTTTGCCCTCTTCTCTGTTGCCTGTTTTGAAGTTGAAATAAGGCAAGGTCACCTCTTCACCGTTGATGAGGTCATAGAGGTCCTTGTTGAATTGGTCAACGTCAAGGCAGTTGACGTGTTCAAGGTCAAGTTCACCTATGGGCAGGCCTTGGATTTCACTGATTTGGGTTTTGGGCAGATAATAGTCGTCCATTGAAATCATCACGGGGTTGATGCCACGTGACAGCAATTCTATACGCAGACGATTGCAGAAGGTTGTCTTTCCGCTTGAACTAGGGCCTGCGATTGCGATGAGGCGGATGTCCTCCTTTTCCTTTTCAATGGCGTTGCCCAACTCGCTGAGCATATGGTTGTGGCGTGCTTCGCACAGTTGGACGAAATCTCTGGGGCTTTCCTCAACCTTTTTGTTGATGCCTACTATTGTTTGAAGTCCAACCTTTTTGGACCATTGATAGGCGGTCTGCAAGGTCTTGCCGTAGGTGGATTCCTCTTGGAATTTGGGGATTGTGGCGTCAAGCTCGTGTCGAGGATATTGGATTATCATACCCGGGCTGTAAGGTGCAATGCGGTAGGTCTTGATTGCCCCTGTTGATGCCACCATATAGCCGTGGAGATAGTCATAATACTCTCCGCACTTGTAGAGGTGCACCACGGTGTCGGGGCGATATTCCAAAATCTCCAACTTGTCCTCGTGACCAAACTTGCTATATATCTCCCTTGCCTCTTCCTTGGTGACGGTGACACGGGTGATGGGCAGGTTTTCCTTGATAATCTTTGCCACTTCTTGCTTTATAGGCTCGGTGGCGCGGGACATATTGAACCCCTGAGTCAAGGATTGACAAAAGATTGCGCGGGATACGTTATAACTGAAACGCACGCGCACGTCGGGGTACAAGCGGTGAAATGCCATTGCTATGATAAAGCGCAGGCTGGTTTCATAGGCCTTTGATGCTTCCTCATGGTCAAGACCGAGGAGGGTGATTTCCACTCCGTCATTTCGGTCCGTCAGTTGATAGTTGAGTTCTTTGACAACTGCCCCCACCTTGCAAATGACGTGGTTGCATCTGTCCTTTTCGGGAATAAGGTCGATGACTCTTGTTCCGCTGTTTACGGCGACCACTTCGCCGTTCATTTTGACGTTGAACATAATTTTCTCCATTTTTGTAATTTCTGTTTTCTTATAGTCTATTCTTTTTGCTTGATAATTTTATCATTTAACTGCATTTTCGTCAATACTGAATTTTTTGAGGATAAAAACCGCATATCTAAACGGGTATTTTGAAAAAGCGCACCCGATTTGGGTGCGCTTTGTGCGTGCAATAAGTATTGATTGTGTTTTGTTATTCTGCTTTTTCAGTTTCGGCTTTTTGGGCGAGGAAGCGGGTGAGTTTTTTCTTTTCAAGTGCGAGATATGCCCACTTGATGGGAGGACAGACTGCCATCAACACTTTTGAGAAAACAAAGAGTTTTGAGGGATTGACAAACTTCTTGCCTCTTTCCATACCCTTGACCATACGTCTTGCAACCACAACAGGGCTTTGCACGGGGAAAGGACGCTCGGTGATTTTTCTGCCACTGCCTTCTGCTGCCTTCTTGAAGAAACCGGTGTCGGTTGCAATGGGATAGAGGCAGGTCAATTTGACGTTTTTGGGGAGTTCAAATCTCAGTCCTTCTTGGAAGCCTTGCATTGCAAACTTGGATGAACTATAAATGGTGTAGCCGGGGATTGCCATTGTGCCGATTGCGGACACGGTGATTGCCATGTGACCAGGTCTGCCGTTCAAATACTCAACGTACTTTGCGTAGGAATAGATGGGTGAATAGACGTTGGTTTCAAACATTCTTTCAACCCTTTCCCAGTTGACGTAGTCAAACTTTTCATAGTAAGGATAGCCTGCGTTGGCAAAGAAAATGTCAATTTGGCCAAGAACCTCGATTGCTCTGTCAAAGATTTGATCCACGTTCTCTTTCTTTGACACGTCCATAACCATAGGGGTGACCTTATTTGAATCGAAAGTTTCGATTTTGTCTGTGTGCAAGTCCACTGCCAAAATTTGGTTGTCACCCTTGACAAGAAGTTTCAACACTTCAAGACCGATGCCACTGTTTGCTCCTGTCAATACGATTTTTTTGCCGTTGATCATAATTTTCTCCTGTAAAAATAAATGTATGTTTATTGTTTTTTGTCTTACATTAAGTTTGGGTTTGAGGGGCATATCCCCCTCCACTACGATTGGTTTCGGCAGGAGCAAGCCCACCGCCTTACAAACATAACCCTGCGGAGCAGGATTTCATCACGCAGTGATTTCATCTGAACATAGTGAAGATTTCATCGCAGAGCGATTTCATTTAAGACTACAAACAACTTGCGAGAAATATAACTGCAGGTTGATTCTCTCTCCTTCCGTCACTTCGTGCCACCTCCCTCGTCAGATGGAGGCTTTTTTTCTGCGCGTCGAGGACGCCACGCCCTACGTTATGGTTTTGTATTACGGTGGGAGCAAGCCCACCGCCCTACAACTGTGTTATTTTCACAAATCCTATGTTTATTGTTGTGCTTTTACACCTTAAAGTGCTTGTTTTGTGATTTAAGTGGTTATCTGTTCAAGATGTCTGCCACCATACTTGCCTTTTCATAGAGGGCTTCTTTTGTGCCGTTGTTGAGGATGATTAAGTCCGCTTGACGGCGCAGTGCTTTCATTGGGGGTTGCACTGCCATAATCCTTTTGGCACGCTTTTTGTCAACACCTCTGCCTTCAAGTCTTTTGAGGCGAAGGCTCTTTTTTGTGTCGATGAGGACGACGTGGTCAAACTCGGCAAGTATGCCACTTTCCAGCGACAAGGGCAGTTCAACTGCCAAAAGCTCCTCTTTGCTTTCTATTATTTTGCTGACGATGAGGGGGTGGGAGATTGAGTTCAAAAGTTCTCTCTTCGCGTCATCTGCAAACACCACTTTTGAAAGGCTTGCTTTGGTGATTTCACCCTCTATCACTGCCTCAGGGAAGTTCAGTTTGAGGGTGCCAAGATAGCTTTCGTCTTGCCAAAGTTCGCTGTTGATTTGGTCTGCGGAAAGCACTGCGTAGCCGTTGTCGCCAAAGGCACGCATTGCTTCACTTTTGCCGCAGCCTATTCCGCCTATCACTGCAATTTTCATTTCAATTCCGCCCAGTTGTCGCCAACAACTGCCTCTGCCACCAAGGGTACGTTGAGTTTCATTGCCGAGCCCATTTCCTCTTGGAGAATTTGTTTGACTTCTTCCACTTCGGTTTCGTCTGCGTCTATGATGAGTTCGTCGTGGACTTGAAGAATCATCTTTGATTTCATACCTTCAAGACGCTTTTCAACGGCAATCATCGCCACCTTGATTATGTCTGCGGCAGAGCCTTGGAGAGGTGTGTTCTTTGCCATACGCTGTGCTGCGGAGCGGACAAGATAGTTGCTTGCGCTGAGGTCTTGGAGATTTCTGCGTCTGCCAAGGATTGTGGTGCTGTATCCCTGCTCTGTTGCTTTTTGCACGTTGCCGTCAAGGTATGTCTTGACTGTGGGATAACTTTCAAAATATCTTTCAATAAATTCCTTGGCGCGGTAGTTGGATATGCCCAGTTGCTCGGCAAGGCCAAAGTCACTCATACCATAGATGATGCCGAAGTTGACCGCCTTTGCATCACGGCGCATATCGCTGGTGACTTCATCCACTGGCACTCCAAAGATTTGTGATGCCGTTGAGGCGTGGATATCTACGCCAGTGTTGTAAGAGTCCACAAGGATTTTGTCCTCACTGAAATGAGCAAGAAGCCTCAGTTCAATTTGGCTGTAATCTGCGGACACAAGTTTGCATCCTTTTGAGGGCACAAAGGCTCTTTTGATGTCCTTTGACTCCTCACTGCGGACAGGGATATTTTGGAGATTAGGGTTTGTTGAGGACAGTCTGCCCGTTGCGGTGATGCATTGATTGAATTCGGTGTGTATGCGACCGCGGTTGACAAGAGGTTGAAGCCCCACAACGTAGGTGGACAACAACTTTGAATAGTGCCTAAAATCCAGTATAAGCCCTATTACGGGGTGTTCGCCTTTCAGGTTGGTCAACACCTCTTCCCCAACGCTATAACCCGTCTTGGTCTTTTTGCCATGTTTCAGGCCTAGGCGTTCAAAGAGGACTTCGCCAAGTTGTTTGGGTGATGCCACGTTAAATTCAAAGCCAACTGCTTCATATATCTTTTCAGTCAAGTCATTGACGATGGTGCTGTACTTTTCTTTCAACTTTTCAAGCTCAGCCACGTCAACTGCAAAGCCCCTTTCTTCCATACGTTTCAACACTACGGCAAGGGGTTGTTCTACTTCGTAGAAAAGTTTTGTCAAGCCCTTTTCTTCAAGGGCCTTTTTCAGTTTCAAATGGAAATGGAATAGTTCCGCCGCCCCGACTTCATAGCCGTCACCACCAAGGCAAGCGTCTATGGATTTGATGGGAGCACTTTCTCTCACAAGGTGGGTGGCAATCATGACGTCAAAAAAGTCCACGTCAAGGTCAAACTCCTTGGAGAGGGATTTATAGTCATAACAGACAACAGTCTTGCCATTGAGAAGGCTCTTGACCTTGTCTATTGCGCTGTCAAAGGTGAGCTCGGCAAAGAGGTCGTCACCGCAACTGATGACGTACTCCGTCTTGCCGTCTGTGGAGAAGGATATCCTGTCACGGATGAGGAGGGCTACTCTATCCCCTGTCATAGCCTTTTCTACGGCGGAGAGGGTGTCAAGTTCAACAACGGTCTTTTCAAAGTTGACTTCCCCTGTCTCCTCCTCGTCAAAGGTCATACTGGCAGATATGGACATAAGTTCCATTTCAAAGAGTCTGTGCTTCACTTCCCCTGAGTAGACGGGATTGAAGGTCATATCATCAAGGGTGCAATCAATAGGGGCATTAACCTCAATGGTGGCAAGCTCACGGCTGAGCCTTGCAACGTCTTCGCTAGCGCGGATTGTTTCACCAAGTTTGCCCTTGATTTCATCTGCGTGAGCGTACACTCCGTCAAGATTGCCGTAAGTGGTGAGAAGGTCTCTTGCGGTCTTTTCGCCAACTCCCTTTACGCCGGGGATATTGTCGGAGGGGTCACCTCTCAATGCCTTATAATCGATGAAGGTGTCCACGGTGAAACCGTCGTCAAGAAGCCACTGAGGTGTGATGTATTCAATGTCGGTGACTCCCTTTTTTGTCCAAAGGATTGTGGTTGAATCACTGACCAGTTGGAAACTGTCCCTATCCCCCGTGACGATGTAGGTGTCGTCCTTGAAGCGGTTGGCAAGAGTGCCTAAGATATCGTCCGCCTCATAGCCCTCTTTGGATATGACCTTTATCTTCATAAGAGAAAGCAATTCCTTGAGAGGCTCGACTTGCATGGCAAGTTCAGGGTCCATAGGTTTTCTTGTGCCCTTGTAGTCAGCGTAGCGCAAATGCCTAAAAGTGGGGGCTTTCAGGTCAAATGCCACAGCCATGTGGGTGGGCTTTTGTTCCTTCACCAATTTGGTGATAAGGCGCATAAAACCAAAAATCGCTCCCGTAAAGAAGCCTTTTGAGGTTTTAAGGCCGGGGAGCGCGTGATAAGCACGATGGAGCAAACTGTTGCCGTCTATGAGGATAATTTTGTTCATATCAGTTGTTGTAGGGCAGGATTATGCCACTGTCAAGAAGTCGCATTGCGTCATTGTAGCCCATTTTGTACATGGTGTCGAACTTCTCAGGGTTGAACGCCATCGGACGTCCTAAATCGGTTTTGGGCATGATGTAAGTGAGGTCAAGGTCGTCACGCTCAATGAGGCGTTTGGGTTGCTTTGTTGCCACGTTGGTGCGGATGACAATCATCTTGTCATAACCGTGGCGTGCAAGCAGGTTGACGGGCATATTGTCGTACACTCCCCCGTCAATATATTTGACTCCGTCAATTTCCTTTGCAGGGAAAATGGGGAAAGATGCCGATGCGATGACGTAGTCAATGAGTTTGCCCTTTGGGATGTCCTCTTTCATCACCTCAACAGGTTTCATATCAGTGATATTGTAGGTGACAAGGCCAAAGTCCATAGGGGATTTGCGGACTGCTTCCTCGTTGAGATTGCTGTAAACGAAGTTTTCCGCACGGACATATGAGTCCTTCAAAACCTCGTGGACGTTGCCCAGTTTCTTGCCTGCGTAGGTGATGAGATTCAAGTCAAAGTCCTTGTGTTTGTATTTGGCAAGCCAATCTTCATCCAGCTCGAAAGCATCACTTTCCATGACCGTCTTCCACATTGAAGCCAGGCCTTCTATGCCAGCACCAATCAGCGCCGCTCCGTTGAGTGCGCCAATGGACGTGCCTGCAACACCATCAAAGTGTACGCCTGCTTCATATAGGGCTTTCAGTGCGCCAAGTTGATATACACCCTTGACTCCGCCACCTTCAAGAACAAGTCCTAGTTTCTTCATAGTTTTCTCCGCTCAATGAGATTTTTGCTTTGTTTAGACGTTGGAGTGGCGTAGCCACTCCTCGTCAAGTTTAGATTTCGCCGTGCAAGTGACGGATGAGTCTGTTGTTGACCTCGTAGGTGCTTCCCGGTGTGATGTTGCCGTTTTGACCATAGGTGAACAAATAAATGGACTTGCCACCCAGCGCGCCGTTGAGGATTGCACCTGCATTGCCTGCTTCGGGGAGGATTTCGCTGGTGTCAATCATTTGGATTCTTTCGTCTTCAAAACTGCTGACAAGGTAGGGTTGCTCAACTTGACCAAGTGCCTTCCATCCGCTGACGATGAAGCCAAGGTGGAAATACTCGGTGTTTTCGTAATAACGGCTGTACTCCTTGAAGGTTTCGCTGGCTGCAAGAGCATCACGAATCATGCCGTTGATTGCACCAATTTCAGGGATAATGTTGAGGACGTTGGTGGGTTGCCAGTTGTAGATGTCCCAGAAGCCTGTTTGAGTGATCACTGCGGTCTTGCCTTCTGCCACCCATTGCTCTGCTCTTTCAACAGCTTCTTCACTGCCGTCACAGTAGCCTTGGAATGCCATGCTCATTGCTGTGCCCAGCATATTTGAGAAGACACAGTTGTTGATGTCAACGTGGGAATATCTGGGTGCAATCTCGTTTGAAGTTATATGGACGAAGATTGCGGTCTCTGAGGTGTTTCTTACGATACAGCCGTCAAGTTTGAAGTCACCGCCGTAAACACGGAAGGTCGTGCCTGCGTTTTCAATGATTGAAAACTCAACAAGGTTGTTGGGCACACGGATTGTAAGGTCGCCGGGATTCAGTGATTCGATGCCGATGCAAGTGCCGGTGAGGCCTTGGGTGTCCTCTGCATCATTTATGATGGTGTCGCCAACTTCGCAAGCGCGCAACGTGACGTTTGAAATCTTTGTGTTGCCGGTGTGGATTCTCACAAGGCTGTTCCAAGTGCCCCAGTATTGTGACTTGTAGCCGTAAATCATATGGCCGTTGCCGTAGAGATTTTTCATAAGGCGGATTTCTGTGCCCTTTGCGTAATCTCTCATTGCCAAGATATGTTCAAGGCCTGCGTGTTCACCATTTTCAAGCCAAAGCTCCTCTTCTTCATCTTTCAATCTCTTGTCCTCATCAACTTTTGCTCTGATGGCTTCAAGTTCTGAAATGAGTTCATCGTCAGGAACCCAGCCTCCTGCTCTTTCGACGTCATCTGCAAGGCAGATGTCCAAGAAACTTGCCTCGTAAGCGGGATTCAAGTTTTGTTTTTCAAGTTCCTTGTTGTTTTCTTCGCTGACTGCAAGGGCTTCTTCCCAAGTTGTAATGGACACACCCTTTGTCACCTTCACCACAAACTCAACTGTTGTGTATTCAGGACGGGCGGCAAACTTGGGGTATTTGGCACTGATTGTGACGATAAGTTCGGTGTAGTCCTCAATGAGAGCACTGTTGAAATACATCTTGTTGTTGACAAAATATGCCTTTTCGCTGTCAACAAGTTGTCTTTCGTCACCTTCGCCAACGTATTCTTGTGCTTTGAAATTGTATGCTGAATAGAATTCCTCTTTGTTTGCTCCTTCGGGGAAAACGGGACGCATAAAGTTGAACTCAAAGGAGTTGTCTTTCTTTGTATAATTGAAGGTCGCCACATCGGGCACGTAGGTTGAAAGGTCATCAACATCTGCGTAAACGTCCACATAAACCATACTGCCGTTGACGGTTTCTCTTGCGATGCCTTCTTCTGCGCATGCGGCAGGAGTTTCAACAAGAAGCACCGTGACCACTTCTCTTACGTTGATGGTGACGGACACACTCTTTCCACCTGCAGTTGCGGTGATGACTGCCTTGCCACTGCTGACACCGGTGACAACGCCGTTTTCGTCAACCTTTGCAATGGTTTCACGATTTGATGACCAAGTGACATCAGGTGCGCCCACTGCAAACATATCAGCAAAGCTGGCGGTGAGATAGAGTTTTTGTCCTCCTGTTGAAAGGACATATCCGCCGTCCTCTTGTGCTTCGAAGAGGTCTGCGTTGTCAATGACGATTGCGCCCTCGTCACACTTGTTGACGTTGACTGAAACGCCGTCAACTTCAATGATTGCGGTGCTGTCTGTGAGGAGAATGCCGTCTCCTGCTCCGTTGAGGGTTGCTCCTGCAACCAGAGTCACACTTGATGCGTCAACGCCGAGGGCACTGAACAAAAGTTCATTGCTGGCGGTGGTGACGTTGTTGCCAAACACTGTTGCGCCCTTTGACACTGTGACGTCGTGGGTTGCTTCAACGTAGGCATCACTGCCATGGACTGATGCCTTTGCTTTGATGGTGGCTGTGCCTTCGCCTACTGCTCTGACAACACCGTTTAAGTCAACGGTGAGGATTGAGGTGTCACTGCTTTCATAAAGCATGGTGTCAACCTTTGCGTCAACGGGGGTTGTTGCCACTTGCAAAAGTGCGCTTTCGCCTACGGTGAGAGTGTCATCACAAATGACGTCGATGCTTTCAACTTTGTAGCCTACAACGTAAACGATGCAGGTTGCAACGTGGGTTTCTGCATGGGCTTTCAGCACAAAGGAGCAATAGGAATTGACGTAGAGATAGCCCTCTTGTGAGCAGGTTTCGTCCTCGCCACCTCTTGCGGTGCTGGTTT
This sequence comes from uncultured Clostridia bacterium, assembly GCA_937885645.1. Lineage (GTDB taxonomy): Bacteria > Bacillota > Clostridia > Christensenellales > CAG-917 > RGIG4097. Next base: position 14,290 of record CALABJ010000015.1, read on the forward strand.
CGTTGAGATATGCAGGTGCGGGGGCTGTGCCTTCGTCCCACATTTCCTTGTAGTCCTCGTCAATGCAGACAAGGTCCTCAATTGTCCAAGTGTATGACTTGTTTGTTGCGCGGTCAGGCATAACGTTGACCGTGAATAAATCCGAAAGTTTGTACACGGAGTTGTTGGTGTCAAACTCCATTTCAACGTAATTTTTGTCAAGCGTAATGTCATCCACAGCGATGTGCGTGCGTGTCGAAACGAAGACACTGACCAGTGCCACGACAAGCACGATTATCACAGGGATAATCACAAGTATGCCAATCATTACTTTTTTCATAATATCTCCTTGGCTTTCACAAAACAAGTTTTGTGATTGCCTACAATTTTCTAGTGTTTACGGAACTATCTTTTGATAGCGTTTGTCAAGGTTGACAAAGAGCAGGCTTGCACTTGCAATGAGCAGTGCGGCGGATACGCCGATGAGCACTCCATAGACTTCGGCAGGTTGCATGTCAATGACCAACTTGCCAATGGCAAGGCCGTTGAAGCTGAACACCATTGCAAACACGCCGTAGATGACTGCGGTGAAGATGCCGGTGAAAAGTGCAAGTGCCACGTTTTTGTTGGCTGCAACCAACTCGCCGTCGCCACCTACGTTGAAGGTGGGTGACTTGATGTCTGCCCACACTGACAAGCAGGTTTGTGCAAGGACTGTCAGTTCACAAATGATGAATATCATCCCCACGTCAAGAGGGGTGAGCAGATTGCCCCCTGCCTCAGTGCCAAATGCCACCGCCACAGTTATGCAACAAAGTGCCACTGAAACTGATCCCACAATGCCGTAAAGGAACAGTTTTGTCAGGATTTGGTGTGTGAAGCTGACAGGGATAATCTTTGTGTGATAGAACACGTTGCCCTCTCTTGAAATTGAGGTTGATGCAAAGGACACGATGATGGTGACAAAGATGACGACAACCAAAAGTGTCAAGCCGGGGACAATGGACGTGCCAACGCTCTTTGTGCCCATTGCTGATGCAAGCGCGTTGCAGTAATACACCATGACGGGTGCTGCGCAAGCCATTGCAAGATACTGGAAGGAGTAGTTGAAGCTTCTGAAAATCAAGAAGAATTCTCTGTGCAACAATGCTCCAAACACACTGCGTTTCACGTTGCGCTTGACCAGTTTGACCATGGATTGTTTTTCGGTTTCTATGCCCTTCAAAATTGTGCCGTAATAGCACTTTGTGGTGACAAAGAATGCGCTGACACCAAGTGCTCCGTTGATGAGGAAGAGATAGAGGAATGAAAGCCCCATTTCCTTTGCCCCAAGGCCTGCGTGGATTTTGCCTGCAAGAAGATAGGCATACCAGTTGAAGGGATAGCAGTTGTGGGCAAACTTCATCACGTTTTCTCTGATTGTAGGGTCATCAAAGAGGTTGACATTGTTGTCTGCAAGATATTCCAAAATGCTTGAAAGTGCCGTCATATACAGGACGAAACATCCGCAGATTGCTGCAATGATGATGACAAGCACCAAAAGGAATTGGTTTTTGATTGCGTTGACAACTCTCATCACGGGGATTGCCACCAAGTTTGCGATGAAGAAAGGAAGCATTGTTGAGAAGAGGATCATCGCGATTGATGCAAAATAGAATCCTGCTCCTGCTCCGGTGATTGCTCCATACACCACGTGGAAAGGCAGAGTGATGAGCACTGTCACTGCCAAATTGTGCAAAGCACAATAGATTGATTTTGCAATGAGGATTTCAGTGCCGTTGACGGGGAAACGGAACAACAATTCATTGTCGCCGTTCATATACAAGTTTTTCACCACGTTGCCTATTGCCACAACCGTTGAAATGCCGATTGTGATAAGGTTGACTATGGTCAAAAACTCGATTCGCATGCCCGCGCGCACAACAAACATCCTCGTAAGGAAATAGATGCCCACAATGAGAAGTGCGTAAACCACCAGACCAAAAATAACATTCATGACCTTCATGGCCTTGTCCTTTTTGGTCAGTTCAGTGGAGACGTCCTTGCGGGATCGTAAATCAAGACGGAAAAGTGTTTTTACACTTTGCCAAGAAATTGTTTGTTTCATTATTTTTCCTCCGTCTCAACGGCGGTGTCGTCGGTGTTTTCAGTGGGAAGGTCGGGGCGCATATCTGCACTTTCTTGTGCCACGTAGTCCTCGAACAAACGCTTGTCGTAAGTGCCGGTGATCTTGAAGAACCTTTCTTCAAGGTTTGCCTTGTTGGCTTCGTTGTTTTTCAGGTCAAACATATCAATCAGTTGACCATCGTTGACGATTGCCACTCTGTCACAAAGTTTCTTGACAAGGTCAAGGTTGTGTGAGCTGAAAAATACGGTGTTGCCCTTTCTGCAATGCTCACGCATATATGCGATGATTTCTGCAATTGATTGAGGGTCAAGACCCATCATAGGCTCGTCAAGCACCCAAAGTTTGGGCTCATGAATGAGGGCGGCGATGATGCAAATCTTTTGCTTCATACCGTGTGAATATGCCTTGATTTGTCTGTCAACTGCAAAGCGAAGACGGAAAAGGTCAAGATAGTGTTCAAGACGAGCGTTTCTGTCTTCAAGGGACACCTTGTAGAGGTCGGCAACATAGTTGACGTATTCTCTGCCTGTGAGTTTTTCATATACTGAGTGGTTGTCGGGGACGTAGCCCATTTCCATTTTTGCTGCGATAGGGTCTTTTGCGATGTCGTGGCCACAGATTTCAATTGTGCCACTGTCAAAAGGCAAGATGCCTGTGAGACACTTGATTGTGGTTGACTTTCCTGCGCCGTTTTGTCCAAGGAAACCGAAGATTTCACCGGGTTGAAGTTCAAAAGAAATGTCGTTGACGGCAAGTCTGTCGCTCTTGGGGTAGGTCTTTTTCAAGTGTTCGATTTTTAACATATCAATTTCTCCTTGAGTATTGTTCATTCATTGCCACGGGGGCTCTCAACGCGTGTGATGACGCGTGCGTTTGTAAATTATTTATTTATAAATAAATACAACACATCGTCATTTTACCACTTTCAAAATGCGGTGTCAACGATTTATCCTCTTTTTCAGGGGGTGAGGGCTTTCCTTGAAAATTGATTATTTTGTTCTATTTGTGGATTTTTTGTAAAAGCGATATTCTAACCGCTTCAATTAAAATGCAAATTTTGTCATATCCTGTTTTTGCTTGACTGAAAAAATAAATAGTGATATAACACTTTGACGAAAGAAACCCTTATTTGAAATATTCAAAGACTAGAAATTGGATTATAGATATGTCAAAAGAACTCTCACAAGAATTGAAATCTAAAAAACTTGGCAATATGCCCATTGGAAAACTCATCCTCACAATGAGTGGCCCTGCCATACTTTCTATGCTGGTGCAAGCCCTCTACAACATTGTGGACAGCATCTTCATCGGTATGTACGACCCCATCAACGGCGTCACTGCTCTGTCATACGCTATGCCTATGCAACTGCTTGTCAATGCCTTTGGCATTGGTCTTGCCGTGGGCACAGGCTCTATGATTTCTCGTCTTCTCGGTGAAGGCAGAAACGAGGACGCAAGTTTGACCGCTCAAACAGGTCTTTTCCTCGCCCTTGTGATGAGTGCTGTTTTTGCAATCTGCGGTTATTTCATCTCCCGCGCTTTCATCGGTCTTTATGCAAAAAACGACCCCGTTGTCTATGAAATGGCATCCAACTACCTCACCATCTGCACCTGTTGCTCTTTTGGTATGATGCTTGAAATCATGCTCAACCGCATCATCCAATCAATGGGCAATATGATAATCCCTATGATAACCCAAATCGTAGGGGCAGTGGTCAACATCATCCTCGACCCTATCCTCATCAGCGTGGCAGGTATGGGTGCCGTGGGTGCAGCGGTTGCAACAATCATCGGTCAAATCGTGGCAATGTGCGTACCTATTGCAGTCATACTCAAAGACAAGACCAAGTTTGACATTGAAATTTTCTTTACAAGAAAATTCCGCCTCAAAAAGAAAATCATCGGTGGAATACTGCAAGTGGGCTTGCCTACAATCGTCATGAACTCAATCGGCTCAATTATGTACACCGTGGCAAACTTCATTCTTGGCGGATTTACAACACCTATCCTTGCAAACGGCGAAACAAAGGACTTTGCCGTGGGCGTTTGGGCATTTGGCATCTACTTCAAACTGCAATCCTTTGCTTTCATGCCCTGCTTCGGTCTCAATCAAGGTTGCATACCTATCATGGGCTACAACTACGGCGCAAACAACAAGGCACGTTTCAACAAGACCTTCCGCACCGCAATCATCATCGCATTTTCATATATGGTGTTTGCTTTGATCATATTCCACGCAATGCCTGAGATTCTTCTCAAACTGTTCTCTGCCCCTGACAACGCAGTTGTCATCGCTGAGGGTGCAAAGGCGCTTAGACTCTGTGCAGTGTGCTTCTTGCCCGCCGCAATCAGCGTCATCACCATTGCAATGTTCAACGCTGTCGGTCACGGCACAAAGGCAATGCTGATGTCCATCATCCGTCAAATAGGAGTGCTTCTCCCCGTGGGATTTGCGCTTTCAAAATACACTTCAATCGGTCTTGCAGGTTTCTGGGCGGCATTCCCCATTGCAGAGACAGTGGCGCTTGTCATCTTCTTCCCCATCGCACTTGCAACAATCAAAAAGATTTTCTTGAAGAAAGACCTTGAAAATCCTGTTGTAGAGCTTGATGGACACCTACCCACCCCTGCCCTAGATAGTGAGCAAGAAACACCATTTGAAGAAGAAAATATAGCATAAAAAAAAGCACTCCATCTGGAGTGCTTTTAATTTTAAGTTTAAACTTATTTTATGATTGATTTATCCCAGTTTTCGTTTGGCTCAAGTCCCATAAGTTTTGCAACGGTTGCTGCCACGTTTGAAAGACCAAATTCGCCTTCTGCGATTTCTGCATCCGCGCCGTAAATGATGAAAGGCACAGGGTTGAGGCTGTGTGCTGTGCGCACTGCAATCTTGCCTTTCTTGTTCTTTTCAAGCATTTCGTCTGCATTGCCGTGGTCTGCGGTGATGACAAGAATTGAGCCGGTTTTGTCGATGACGGGGAGGAGTCTGTTGAGTGCAAGGTCCACTGCCTCGACACCGATGATTGTGGCTTCAAGACTGCCTGTGTGACCAACCATATCTCCGTTGGGGTAGTTGCAACGGATAAATTCATACTTGCCGCTTTCAACCGCTTTGATGACTGCATCTGTCACTTCTGCAGATTTCATCCAAGGGCGCTCATCAAAGGACACTTTGTCACTTTCAATTTCTTCCCAAGTTTCAAGTTCGTTTGAGAACTTTTCACTTCTGTTTCCGTTCCAGAAATATGTGACGTGGCCGTATTTTTGCGTTTCACTCACTGCGTATGAATTGATGCCGTGATTGACACAGAATTCTGACAAGGTGTGCTTGATTTTGGGAGGCTCAACAAGGAAGCGTTTGGGGAGGCCCAAATCTCCGTCATATTGAAGCATCCCTGCGTACAAAACCTTGGGCATATCACCTCTGTCAAAGCCGTCAAATTCATCATTGTCAAAGGCCATTGAAAGCTCGATTGCTCTGTCTCCACGGAAGTTGAAGAGTATGACGCTGTCGCCGTCTTTCATTGCGCCAACAGGTGCTCCGTTGTCTGTGACAACGAAAGCAGGCAAATCTTGGTCGATCATGCCGGGGTTTTCTGCTCTTGCGCTTTCAATTGCTTCGGTTGCGCTGGCGTATCCTTTGCCCTCGCCATAAACGTGGGTGTAGAAGCCGTTTTTGACCATATCCCAGTTGGCAAAATATCTGTCCATTGTGATGGTCATTCTTCCGCCGCCTGATGCGATTCTGCTGTCAAATCCGCCGTCGTTGAGGTCTGCCATTGCGCTTTCAAGCATATTAACGTAAGTGAGGGCGCTTGTTGCAGGCACGTCACGTCCGTCAAGCAAAACGTGGACTCTAACTCTCTTGACACCATCGTTTTTTGCGCCCTTGATCAGTGCGATAAGGTGGCCGATGTTGCTGTGGACGTTGCCGTCTGAAAGCAAACCGATGAAATGCATTGTGGAGTTGTTGTCAAGGCAGTTATCTTTGAGGGTTGTCCAAGCAGATGACTTGAAGATGTCACCGCTTTCAATTGCTTCTTCAACCAGCTTTGCGCCTTGTGAATAGACTTGTCCGCAACCAAGTGCGTTGTGTCCCACTTCACTGTTGCCCATATCGTCATCGCTGGGGAGACCAACTGCCGTGCCGTGGGCTTTGATGTAGGTGTGAGGACAGGTTGCAAGGAGTCTGTCCAAAGTGGGAGTATTTGCCAAAGTGACAGCATCGCCAAGTCCTGTTGTTGACTTGCCGACACCGTCCATTACTACGAGAACGATATTTTTCATATAAACACCAAACTGCACCGAAACAAGTTTCGGTGTTTCAGTGCAGCCCTAAGTCAAATTAATAGTTGACGACTTGTGAGAAATCCACTGCCTTCAGTGATGCGCCACCGATGAGGCCACCGTCAATGTTGGGTTGTGCCATAAGTTCACTGACGTTTTTGGGATTCATGCTGCCGCCGTATTGGATGCGGAGTTTGTTTGCAAGTTTTCTGCCGTAGAGCTTTGCAACCATGCTACGGATATTCTTGATGGTTTCTTCTGCTTGTTCGCTGGTTGCGGTCTTGCCTGTGCCGATTGCCCAAACAGGTTCGTATGCCACGACGATGTTTTTGAGTTCGTCTGCATCAATGCCGTCAAATGCGCCGTTGACTTGCTTGCGGACCACTGACTTGGTGCGGTTCTTTTCACGTTGTTCAAGGGTTTCACCAACACAGATAATGGGTTTGAGGCCTGCTTGGAGGGCTGCCTTTGTTCTTGCGTTGACGGTTGCATCGGTTTCACCGAAATATTGACGACGTTCACTGTGTCCAATGATGACGTATTCTACGCCAAGTTCAACAAGCATCTTTGCGCTGATTTCGCCGGTGAATGCGCCCTTTTCTGCCCAGTGCACGTTTTCTGCGCCAACTTTGATGTTGGAGCCTTTTGTAAGTTCCACTGCGGTTGCAAGGTCGGTGTAAGGGGTGCAGATGACCACGTCACACTTTGCGTCTTTCACGAGGGGTTTGAGGTCTTCGATGAGAGCCTTTGTTTCAGCGATGGTGTTGTTCATTTTCCAGTTGCCTGCGATGATAGGTTTTCTTGCCATAGTTATCTCCTGATGCCAAAAGGCAGTTTTTTCTTTTATTTTTTGGTTTTTTATAAGTTGATGCCCAAGATATATCTTGGGCAAAAGGGGCTTATTTGTTGTTGAGGCATGCAATACCGGGAAGGACCTTGCCTTCAAGATATTCAAGGGATGCACCGCCACCGGTTGAGATGTGGCTCATCTTGTCTGCATAGCCAAGTTGTGCAACTGCTGCTGCACTGTCGCCACCGCCGATGATGGTGATTGCGTCTGTGTCTGCCATTGCCTTTGCCACTGCGTTGGTGCCTGCTGCAAGAGTGGGGTTTTCAAAGACGCCCATAGGTCCGTTCCAGACAACGGTCTTTGCGTTTTTCACTGCGTCTGCAAAGAGTGCTTGTGTCTTAGGACCGATGTCAAGACCCATACGGTCTGCGGGGATTGAATCTGTGGGATAGTATTCAATTTCTACGTCTGCATCGATGGGGTTGGGGAAATCAACCACTGTTGCTGAATCGATGGGGAGATAGATTTGTTTGCCAAGTGCTTTTGCCTTTGCAAGCATTTCCTTGCAATAGTCAAGTTTTTCATCGTCTACAAGTGATGTGCCGATTGAGCCACCTTGTGCCTTGATGAAGGTGTATGCCATACCGCCACCGATGATGAGTGTGTCACACTTGTTGAGGAGGTTGTCAATGACGTTCAATTTGTCTGCCACTTTTGCACCACCAAGGATTGCAACGAAGGGACGAACGGGTTCTTCAACTGCGCCACCAAGGAACTTAAGTTCCTTTTCAATGAGGAAACCACTGACTGCAACCTTTGCATATCCATATTGGACGATGCCTGCAGTGGTTGCGTGTGCACGGTGTGCTGTGCCAAATGCATCGTTGACATAGACGTCGCAGAAGTCTGCAAGTGCCTTGCAAAGTTCTTCACTGTTCTTTTCTTCCCCTTGATAGAAACGGGTGTTTTCAAGAAGGACGATTTCGCCGTCGTTCAGTGCTGCCACTTTTGCGTGTGCATCATCACCAACAAGGTCTGTTGCAAAGGTGACCTTTCCGGGGAAATGGTCTGCGAGTCTGTCTGCAACAGGCTTCAATGTGAATTTCTTTGCGTCGTTTTTAAGTGCTTTGTCAAGATATGCTTGCTTTGCTGCTGCTTGTTCGTCGGCGGGGAGTGCTTCCACTGCCTTCTTTTCCTTCTTTGTGAGACCAAAGCCGGGGGTGAAGATGTTGTGGGGTTTGCCCATGTGTGAGCAAAGGATAACCTTTGCGCCGTTTTCCACAAGATATGTGATTGTGGGCAGTGCACCGTTGATGCGGTTTTCATCGGTGATGACACCGTCTTTCATAGGAACGTTGAAGTCGCAACGGACCAAAACCTTTTTGCCTTTGACGTCAATGTCACGAACAGTCATTTTTGCCATAATGTATTCTCCTTAAAATTAAATTCCAGTTTGGGCCTCGCGTGAGCATAATGCACGCATACGAGCCACAGTTATATATTGTAGCACACCCCGTCGCGTAAATCAAGGAAAATTTGCACCCCATGCAAAAGCATGGGATGAAGAAAGTTCATAAAACGATCCACAGAGTAAATATTACAAGATAACATGTCCCCCTTCCTCACGTGTTTCCCCCTTCTGCCATTCGGCAGAGCCCTACG
>CALABJ010000016.1:0-75542 GCA_937885645.1 uncultured Clostridia bacterium
AACATAAATTTCAATTTTCATTGATCTTACCATGGCTGCGACATAAATATTATATGTCGCCAGCGACAATGTGACCGCCGCCACACATGCAAGAATTATGTGCAAAGGAAGGATGTCAAGTGCAAAATACGTTGCGACCAGTGCCCCTACTGTGGCAATACCAAAATACAGAGCATTCTGTATGTTCTCTTTTGCGTATTCTTTTACATCATCTTTATAAAGCAGTTTGTTTTCCATATATTTATGATATCACAGCATATCTTGCTTTGCAAGAAATAAAAATGGCTCACACAAAAACGCGATAAATCGATGAAGAGCGCGAAAAAGCCCTGATAGACCGTGTAATAGCGATTGCTACGAAGTCAATCGCGTCCCGCTGTGTACTTGGCGTACGTGAGGGTGGAATATCAGGGCTTTGACAATGCTATTCGCAAAATAGCGCGATGTGCTTTACGGATGTTCGCACTTTGCCATGTCCCGCACTCTCCCACAAAAACGCGATATTTGGATGAAGAACGAGGAAACAAAAATCCCACGGACAGGAGCGTACTTGTCGTACGTGACTGCTCGTGGGATTTGCTGTTGACAAAGTTATTCGCCAAATAGCGCGTTTTTGTTATTTGTTTTGAAGAAGATCCCTAATATCCTTAAGAATATCTTCAGTTGTTTCCTTCTCTGCTGCGGCTGCTGCTGCGGCGGCGTCGGCTTCTGCTTTTGCGGCTGCCTCTGCTTCTGCTCTTGCGGTGACGATTGCTTTGAGTTCCTTCTTGGTGGGGAAGAGAGGATTCTTACAGGTTGCTTTTTCTGCGTCTGTAAGTGATGCGACAAGCTCTGCCTTGTTCTTCATGCCACCCATGCCATCACGGAACTTATTCATAAGTTTGATGATTGCGAAGAGCACCACTGCTGTGAGCAAGAAGTTGACCACTGCCATAATGAATGCGCCCCAGTCAATGTACACTGACTTTGTAAGGTCCACGACGAACTCTGTGCCGGCAGGAACTTGTGCTGCGGTAAGGCCGTCTGCGTTCTTTTCAACGAGCATTGTCACAAGACCTTCCACGCCACCGAGGGGGATTGCGTTGATGAGGGGCTTGAAGATGTTGTTGACCAGTGCGTTGACGATTGCGGTAAATGCAGCACCTATAATCATACCAACGGCAAGATCAACGACGTTGCCCTTGGTGATGAACTTCTTGAATTCTTTTATAAGTTTGAATTCGGGCTTTTTGAATTTTTTCATATTCGTATCTCCTTGGTTGATACAAAAACTATAAAACTTTTGTTGCCCGTTGTCAACGGGCAATGGGAAATCTTGCTTAAAATTTGCTTAATTTTGTAAAAATTGGGGGTTGACAAGAGGTTTTCGCGGTGTTAACATTGTTTTCGCTAGGGGTGCTGTTGAACACAGCTGAGATTATACTCTTGAACTTGTAAGATAATTCTTGCGTAAGGAAGCGTAATCAATGATTTGCACGTGTAGTGCATTCACCTCGGCATAACCGGGGCTTTTTTTTGCCCTAATAAATCAAAAAGGTGGTACGTTATGATTGAAATTGATGCACTTTTTGACAAACTCGGTTATGTTGTTTTGTACCTTGCCGTGGCAGTTTTGGGCCTTGGCTTGGTGACAGGTGTAGTCCTCAAAAAGACAAACCCTTCAAAACTGAAAGACTTTGTCAAAGTATTCTCCGGCGTGGTCATCGGCATTGCTGTTGCAGTGCTTGTGACAATGACCTACGTCAAAATGCAGGACACGGACGTTGAGCCTCTCCTCTTCTATCCCGTCCTTGCAACCCTCGTGACAGTGCTGGCAAGCGGAATTGCACTCCTTGTTGCCTCCTCATTTGGCAAAAAGGCTTTCCGTGTGACCTTGTGCGTTGCAGGTGCATTTGCCCTTGGATGCTTCATCGCACTTATGGTGTGCATGTCAAAGCAATTCGACCTTGTGGGCAGTGACTATGAGCACGCCTCAACAGTCGGCATGATTGTGTCCGCAGTGGTCATTATGGCGCTTCTTGTGGCGGTGTATATCCTTGGCGGAAAGAAAGACGTCAACAACACCCGCGCCCTTGTGTATGGCGCAGTGGCAGTGGCACTTTCATTTGCCCTCTCTTATGCTCGTCTTTTCAAACTCCCTCAAGGTGGCTCAGTCACCTTTGCAAGCCTTTTGCCCCTCATGATTTACTGCATGATGTTTGGCACTCGCAGAGGTCTTCTCGTCTGCCTTGTCTATGGCACACTTCAAGCCTTGCAAGACCCCTATATCATCCACCCCATGCAATTCCTTTTGGACTACCCTCTCGCCTTTGGTCTTATCGGTGTCAGCGGAATTTTTGTGGAGAAAAACCTCTTCAAAAACAAAATCGTGGGCTTTGTCTTGGGCGCAGTTTTGGCGGTTGGACTAAGATACGCCTGTCACGTCCTGAGCGGTGTGTTTGCCTTTGCAGACTACTTCTACTGGGACAGTGAATTGATGTCCAAATATGACAGCGCAGCCATCTACAGCCTTGCCTACAACTCATTTGCTCTTGTGGATATGGCAATAGCCATTGTGGCAGGCTCATTGATGCTCCTTTCAAAATCCTTTGTCAATCAAATGACTTTGGCATCTCAACCTGCAGTGGTTGAAGAAAGCGATGATGAAGAGACTGACGACAGTCAAGAAGAAACCGCAGAAATCTAAACTCGAAACAAAAAAAAGAAACCCGACCAAAGCGTGATGTTCTTAACGAAGAAATCACACTAACCGAGTAGGACAAAAAAATAACGGTCACTACAAGCATAAGCTTGCAGCGACCGTTAGTTTATTTACTTATCGTTTCCAAATGGTTTCTTTGTCAAGTAAAAAACCATATAATATTTTTTTCTCATCCTCACTGGCATCTCCAATTTTAATTCTATGCTGAATTTTAGGAATTAGTATTTCTTTGGCTTTTACGAACTTATCCATATACTTAGGATGTCTTGCAAAATTAACCCACATATAATTTGAAAAGTCCACGCAATTATAATCAAAGGTATCAGGATGCAGTATAAATTCAATAAAGGCTGTTTTAGTGTTTAAACTTTCTAATCGTTTTAACCCTGCCGTATCTGATATTTTATCGGTTATAATTAAAAGATATAATATTTCCAATTCGCTTTCCAGAGGATCGGGATAAGATTTTACAGGCGTCTTACTTTGCTCATCATCAATAGCAATAATTTTTTCTACAATGCTATTTGTCTTTTCTTCCGAAAAAGCCACAAAATCATTTAGTATAAAATCGAGAAAATACCGTCTTCTCACAGATGAAAGGTGGGTTTCGATATATGTTTTTGCTTGCTCTTTTGTTTCGCCTGGCGGGAAAGACATAAAAAGCAAACCAATACATATTATTTTTTGGTTGACATCTTCAAAACCATCAATAATAGATTTTATTGTATTAGAATCTTCATCCTTAATAAACGATTTCAAAAAAGCTCGTATAGAATAATGACTAATATTGTTCTCATACTCAAAAAAATGCTTTGATTTCAAAACGGTATTAATTATGTCATAATTTGATTTCGATATAACATTTTCGCATAAATCAACAAAGACTTTTAAGCAAAGACGAAAATCGGGATAATGAATAGAAAAGAAGTATTCATCAAATTTTTGGTTTGAGAATAATCTAACTACGTTCTCCTCTAAGAGTTTTTTGTTTGGTACATCTAAATCAATGTGATTTATCAATACAGCAAGATTAATAAGAGCGTTCCAAACAGAGGATCTAAAATGTATATCCAAAGTTAAAACCGACTCAACCAGATTATGAAAAATATCTACTAAATACTTTTGATCAAAAAGAATAGACAAATTTTCAACATGGTAATTATCAAAAAATTGTATGAGCTTTTTAGTGGATATGTATTTTGTCATTATATCCACATCTACAACGGTAATTTGATACTTTTCTTTGCTTGATTGTATACCCAACCAATGACTTTCAGATGGAGAGTATTCGCCATTAGTGCAAATTATTGACTCTATATATAATGCGAAAATCTCTTTAATTTCTGCACCAACACCCTCGATGAAAATATTGTTATAAAAGATAAAATTGAACAGTTCTATTGCAATATTTTTTATCTTATAAAAATGTCCTAATGTTCCTCCACCTAAAGAAACCGTATTCCCTTGATAATGTTTTTTTAATTCAGAGAATTGTTTTTCTATATAGGTTTTCTTGCTACTGTATCCATCAAACATATCTGCAAAGAACGATAAACATTCTCTTTCGGATTTGCGTGAAGTGTTGTCGATAAACGCTTTTACTTTCTGATAATTAGCAGTATATATTTTGAAGAAATCTAAATATGCTTTGTTCAACAAAAAAGTCGTTTTCTGTGAGCGAGTAAGGGAGTTGAAATCAATTCCCTCATACGCAGTATAAATTGCGGCATCGTAAAAACTGAACAAGCTATGATAGAAACACGAATTTATAGAGTTATACGCATCCTTTGAAATAAAATCCTCTAATCCCTTGTAATCATTAGTTAAATATAGTTCAAAAGTTTTTTCTTGAAATAGTGTGATTTGAGTTCCTTCATGGAATTCGTATGTTAATTGAGGATTAGGCGGATTCCAATAGCTGATTATTCCTATGCCGGCATCTATAAATCGTTGTTTTATACCTATTGCTTCAGGAGTAGAAGAATCAAGGTATGATTTTAATTTTTCGTAATCCTTTTGCTCAAACAACGAAAGTTCGCCTGCCGTTTTTTCATATCTTCCGATATGTAAAAGCTTTAACAAGTTTTTGTAATCGATATAGGAATATTGCTTTGCAAACTCAAGGAAATTGTTAATAAATATTCGAGGCTCAAAATTGCTTTCTAACGACGGATTTTCAACAACACTCAAAAAACTATATAATCGCTTTCCTTTTTCATTCTCCAAACAATTGGGGATATTTTCGACTTGCGGTATATTGTGTATGTTGATAATGCCTATTGAATTATTTTCAAAATATGTTTGCTGCCTTTCGTCGATAGTGTCCTCGTCGAAAACAATGTAACCTACCTTCACTCCTTCCAACGCATTATTTTGGCTACGCATATAATTCAACCAACTGATAATTTGTTTGATATTATAATCGTTCAATGAGTAGCCCAAAAATAAAACTGTATGGTCAGTTAAAAGTGATTTAATAAAGAGTTCTATTAAAACTCGATCTTGCGAGTAATTTAGATAATCCTGTTCTTTCAACACAATAGTAGATATATCATGCAAATCACCATGCATCTTGATGATATATTTATTTTTCGTTGTGTCGAGCAAATCTTTATCTCTAACAATAACTTGATACTGTTCTCGCAATTCACTTGTAGAGGATTCAAGTAGCGTATCATAATTTGTTGTTATAATGTGAGCTGGATTGATATTAAATATTGCTTTAGATAGCGGTGCATCTACTGAAACATCTTGTATTTGTTCTGCTAATATTTGATTGTATAGATCGGGATTTTGATTATAAACATACTGTGGTATTTTCAAGAATTCATCGTTGGAATATTCTTCTCGTAATCTACAACCATTTTCGCAACCATCATCCTTGTGCTTGCAATCATTGCATTTTGAATAGTGAATAGCATCAGCCATCGCTTTTACAAGGGCATACCAACTTGGCATACCTTCGACATTGCGTGATACTCCAGCCCCCACAAAAACTATGAGTTTGTTGTTTTCGGCTTTTTCTCGAATTAAATTAATAGATTCAAGCAACTTTTTAGAATCCATAATTTATCCTCCATTTAAAACTTTAAAACACATCTTCAAGCGGTTGCCAAGCATCATCAGACATATCAATGGAAAATTCCGTGTTATTGATATATAGCTGATTATCCTTATCACGTACAAATCCCCATTGAATACCTTGCTGTGCAGCATAGTCCTTGAAAGCGTTAAATTTGTTTTCGATCTGGTCGTCGATATTCTTATTCTTGCCTTTGCTTTCTCCGCCTTTGGTTTCGATAATCCAAATAGTGCCGTCTTTCTTTTTTACGATATAATCGGCATAGAACAGCCATTGGTGACGGAGTCCGTCAATGTAGACGATAGAAAAATACTGCTGACCGGAATCACCGTTTTTATAAACCCATTCAATATCATCACGCTTTTCACAATGCTGTTCAAAGAGCATTTCCGAGGTGCTACGAACAACGCTGGTTGCGAAGCCCGAAGTGTAGTCGTGATAAGCATTTGAAAGATACTCAACTTCATTTTTCACGTTAGGATCATATTTGAAAAAGTCCTGTTCGGGAATATGAAATACGGTAGTCTTGGGCTTTAAAACAAAGCTCATTTGTTCTGCCATACCTGTGGTAACAGCACGGAAATCTTGCTTCAGCTTATGCTCGTTATTGATAACAAAAGCGTAAAACTCTCTTGTATCGAGAGCGACAAGATTTTTGGACATATTACCGCCCTTACGGAAAAGGCGTTCCAAAATCGTCTTGACTTTTGCCGTCTGCATACTAATGGCAGTTTTAATTGCATCAACACTATGAAGCAGGTAGATACCGTGTTTATGTGTATCTACCGCTTTCTTTGTAGACAGATAGTTATCACTCGTTGCAACGGATGCAGTACGGACGAACATACCTTCAAGGACTTGTCCACGGATATTCGTACCGAATACATAGCCCGCATCGGCAAGCAACATTTGATTCTGCTTTTTATCGTTACCGAGTTTATACTTTGCTACAAGGCTATCATAGAGCTTATTCAAAACCTCACGTTCGCCAAGACCTCCAAAATCGAGGTCACGCATTTGCTTTTCAAGCGTAAAGGTTTTGCATTTTTCTTTCAGGAAAAGACGGCGAGTTTCGTATGCCTTGTCAATGCTTGCAAGCAGACCTGCTTTATACTTTTCGTCAAAAGTATAAACGTAGCAGAAATCAAGCAAATCATCGTCATAATGCTTTGCTTCGGGCATTCTGCGAATACGACCAATCGTTTGAATTTCAAAGCTCTCGCTCATACCTTCACGGAGCTTGACAAGGATTTTCGCTCTGGGGCAATCCCATCCCGTACTAATTGCTTGCTTCATCAAAAGGAAAACGGGGGTGGCATCGTTATCCGTAAGATTTTCAGGTAAATCCTTTTTATCCTCGCTCATCCACTTGGATACCATACCGTTATCGTATGTATAGCCCATAGACTCCAACTTTTTCTCAACGGCAACTATGGTTTCGGGCTGTGCATTCGGAAATTGAATTAAAACAAGAGGACGGATATTTTTGCCGAGGGCAGTATAATGACTTGCGATATTTTTGCGTTTTTCATCGGCAAGATCGAGCAAACAATCGTAATCGTCGCCAACCTCCATACCTTCGGTAATGCCTTCGTTTACATAGAGAGCTTTTGTAATCAGCCCAGCGTTTATGACGTCAACTTCGTCAATCTCAAAATACTCAAAGCGTTTATTCTCGATAGCGGTAGCACTTACACGAATAATGTTCTTTGCGGAAAAGGCATCAATAATGGTTTTCGCCTTTGCGGTGTTGTTGGAATGCTCCTCGTCGATAATAACGATAAATTCGGTATTGTTACGATGAGCCTCGGCAATGCGATCAAATAAATTCTTCTTTTCGCCGTCACGCAACGAGGTATTATCCTTTTTGGTTACCAATTCCCAGTTAATAAACGTGGTACTTTCCGCAGGGAAACCGCCTTGCAAAGCATCAAAGAGATTTTGCGTATGGCGGTGCGGTGCGAATTTACGCATCTTTTTACGGCTTTGCTCTTCAAGGTCGCCCTTGCCCGGGCAGAGCCAAATAAAAGCAGCGTTGCTGTTAATCTTGGTGAGATATTCTTCAACAAAATCAATAAGAATAATCGTTTTACCCGATCCTGTGGGGGATTTTACGGTAATCGTTTGCTTGCTGTTGCTATCGGCAACGAGGTCTATGAGCTTGAGTACAGCTTTTTCTTGAAAATCAAATAAATTGATTGCAATTCCTCCTACCATGATTCGCCCACCTCCTTGAGTTCAAAATTAAAGTAATAATCGGGGATAATATAAATATCCGTATTAGCAAACAAGTCGCATTGCTCGGTTGTGAAAAGAACGTTTTTAGAAACGTACAGAGCCTTGACATCGGGATAATTCGCCCAATTCGCTTGAAGCTCGTCCGCTTCTTCGTCGCTCATAACCATAATGTAATTGCTGCCGTCAATTTTAACGCCATGCTCAAGCTGAATCATTTCCGTCATGTGTTCTAAGAGAGCGTCGAAGAGATATTCCTCGTACCTTGATACAAAGTCGGTTTTATAATACTTAAGATTGAACGGCAACGCTTGATATTTACCATAGCCTTCTGCGACATTTTTGAGTCGGGGATAGGTTTTGGTATCACAAATATCATTCTCGTTATTTGTACATAAGATAAATTTACGAGTTCCGCCATCTTCAGCATTTAAAGCAATAACAGCATGTCCTGTGGTTGCACTTCCTGCAAAGAAATCCAATACAGTTATATCGTCTTGGGGATATAGGCTTATAATTTGCTTCAGCAAATCTACGGGCTTTTTACCATTTGAAAATTCAACTGCGCCTTCTTTAGTGAGATTGTTAATTCTCGAAGTATAATCCCAATATGTTCCTTGCAAAGATTTTTTATATAGAACACCATCTATAATTTCACTAATATCACCGAGCCAAGCGAATAATCTGCACTTATCGCCCTTGTAAAACTGCTCATACAAAACGCCTCTGTTTTTGCCGGTCTTGGGAACATATTCAATAGAAACGACGTCGTCGGTAATCCCAAGTTCTTTTTTTGCGTTAATTACTCTTGTTCTGATAGAGGATTGAGCATCCTTTGCTTCAAAAATACAAGTTCCGTATTTATAGTAAACTTCTTTTTCGGTAAGACCTTCATCCACCATAATTTGTTTTACTGATTTAATAACGGCATTTTTTCTTGTGTATATTTTGATTTCGTTGCCATCACCGTCAACGGTAGAACCTACATACTTTTTATCGCCTTTTTCCACTAAAACAGAGGTATAGTGCCAAGTCTTGCCTTCCGCACGATACTGCTCAACAACAGAACTCATTTCCGTATAGGTGTAAGCACCGTTAAACAAAGGTAAGAAGTCATAGGACTTTGCGTAAACAAGAATGTATTCGCAGTTTTTCTTAAAACGCTTGTCCTCGCCACCGCCGGATGCGCCTGCAATATTTTTCATATTGACACTTATGATATTTAAGAAATTGCTTTCGCCAAAAATATCATCGCAAAGGCACTTAAGCTGTGCCACCTCAATATCGCTAATTTGAATAAAGATAACGCCTTTTTCGGAAAGAAGCTCTTTCGCAATCAATAAACGCTTTTCCATAAAGGAGAGCCATTTAGAGTGACGGAAAGAATCCTCCTCGGCGACATAGTTATCATCGTAAACAAAATCTTCGTGTCCTGTGTTGTATGGGGGATCGATATAGATTAAGTCGATAGCACCCTTGTGTGTTTTCTCCAAGAGATAAAGGCTATGCAAATTATCGCCTTCAAGCAGAAAGTTATAGCGATTATCAGGAACGAGAGAGATTTCTCGTTCAGGCACTTCCGTAAATACAGGAATGTTGGTTTGCATAGCAATATCGACATTTTCCTCGTGCTGCTCCCATACAAGTCCGTACTTTTTTGAAATGAGCGCATTGGCAATCTCACCGAGAGCAATGAGCATCTCATCATCGGTTTTATGTTCTTCTTTGATTTTATCTAAAAACGCAAGCATACGCTGACGCTTTAACTGTGAAAGATTAGGCATATCTTATTCCTCGCAAAGCTTTTTATTTAATTTATCGAGAAGGTAAATCTGAATAGAAAAGAGATACCATGATATTTTCTCGGGTGTTTCGATGTACAAGGTGGCTTCGTTTACATTTAAGACCAAGTCGGCAATCGCAATATTGAAATCCGTAAAATGATGTTTTCTTAAAATATCAATCGCCTTTGAACGATCAAACATTCCCGATAGGAAGTTTTGTATCTCTTGAATATCGTTGCGTAGTTGATTTATTTCATATGCTTTTTGTATTTCATTAGATGTCATTTTACTCACCTACAATTTCCATAATATCGTCAAAAGAGCAATCCAAAGCAACGCAGATCTTCATGAGAGTTTCTGCGTTTACATTTTCGCCCTTGTTCAATTTGTTGAGAGTATAGCTACTCAAGCCTGCCATTTGAACAAGGTCTTTTTTCTTTATATCCTTGTCAATTAACAATTTCCATAGCCTTTTGTAACTGATCGCCATAATAACGCTCCTTTTACAAGTATTCGATAAAATCATTATAGCATATATCGCAAATAAAATCAATGCAAAATTGCAACTTCGCTCAATTTTACTCTAAAATAATTTGCTCGAATAAAATTTTTTTGGGAAATTTTCGTCTCAGGGTGGTCACTTGCCTCAAAAAACTACTTTTACTATAGTGAGGGGATAAAATTTTTTCTCATCAGGGTGTCCACCTCAACTTAAAAACGGCTTTTATAATAGTAAGGGGATAAATTTTCAATTAGACCGTGTACTGATCGTGAAAAATCGGCTTTTACAATGGTGAGGGATAAAATAAAAATACACACATTTTTAAGTTCAACAATAGGAGATAAAAAATGCGAAACAAAAACTTCTTTATGATACCCAATCGAATATTCTCACTCGGATTAAAGCCAAAGGAATTTGCCGTCTACTGTTGCCTTATCCGTCATAGCGACAGAGAGAAAAACTGTTGCTTTCCGTCAAGGCGGTTGATCGCACAGGAATGCAATATGGATAAGAAAACGGTAGACTCGGCAATCAAGGGCTTGGAAGAACGTGAGCTTGTGAAAAAGGTCTGCCGACAACGTGAGAACAGAACACGGACAAGCAATCTCTATTATGTTTTCAAGCAAATTGAATAGCGTAAAATTTGTATCGGTATAGTGTAAGATTTTCGTAGCAATAACAAGACACAGGAGAACAAGAGCATTACAACAGAAAAGAAAGAATATATAGGCAAGCAATGACCAATGGCTCTCAAAGGTTTCACGGCAATAGCATCACACATAAGAGCGTGCGAATGGCAATGAGTCGGCGTATTGTTTTTTTCTTTTCTGCCGTAACCAAAGGATCAAATGAAGATTGAAAATTGAATATCAGGCTCAAAAAGTAAGCCTCGAGTCAAGGATTTTGAAAAAGAAAGTTCGGGGCAAGGCAAACACCCTACCCCTACCGAGAATGGTGCAAAAGGCACGTCATACAGCGTTGATTTTAACCGCAAAAAGCCCAATCACAACAGCGGTTTTGAAGAAAAAAACTCGTGGGTAAGGTAAATGCCCAACCGAAATGAGAACGGTGAAAAAACGCAGAGCGTTCGGGCGATTTTCACCCCAAAATCGAAGATAAATGGCAAGGTCAAGGAAGCAGGCGAAAAAGCAAGCAAAAAGCCATATTGGGCGAAATTCGGGAGAAACGCAGAACACAGAACAAAGCGAGAACTCTCGATTTTCGCAGGGTAGAAAATCAAGCAGGTTAAAGAGTCTGGGTCGTAAACGCCCCCCGACTCGGCTCACAACGGACGGCAACTGCCGACCGTACAAGGAGTTTCGGCACTTTCGCACTCTCAAAAAAATGTGGGTCGATTTTTCGCCTATGGGGGCGGTTAGGGTGTCGTAAATATCAAAAATGCCCTGTTTTCAAAGGAAAAACAGGGTGTCACGATAGGCGTCAAAACAACACAACGATAAAAGGAGATGGGATTATGGAGTTTTGGAAAAATTGGAATATCGAAGAATTGAACAGAAGATACGAAAGAAGAATGAAAAGATTAGAAGAAGAAAATGATGAAACTTCCCGTTATGCAATTGGATATGCGTATAAGGTTGACGGCGTAATATATCCCGTATGCGCCTACTTTCCTATGGGCAATTTCGATGAAGCTGACAAGAAAATTAAATACCTTATTTCAGGAGGCAAAAAGTGAAAAAGAAACCGAAAAATTTTCAAAAAAGTGCTGGACTTTTCGCAAGAATTTTGGTATGTTGTGGTTGAGTCCTATTCGGTTGAATTTTCAAGAGCGACACCTCGCTCGAAAGGAGAAATAGGATTATGAAAACAACCGAAATGAATAAAAATTTAATAACTGCTCTTTACTGCCGTTTGTCCCAAGAGGATGAACAGCAAGGCGAATCCAACAGCATTACCAATCAGAAATTGATATTGCAGAAGTATGCCGAAGACCACCGCTTTCCAAACATCCGCTTTTATATCGATGACGGATATTCGGGTGCAAACTTCAACCGCCCGGATTTCAAGCGAATGATGTCAGACGTGGAGAACGGAAAGGTCGGAATCGTTATCGTAAAAGACCAATCCCGACTCGGCAGAGATTATTTGCAGACGGGAATGCTGATGGAGATAACCTTCCCACAATACGACGTGCGTTTTATTGCCGTAAACGATGGTGTGGATAGCATCAACGGTGTAAGCGATTTTTCAGGAATAAAGAATTACTTCAACGATTTCTATGCCCGTGACACAAGCCGAAAAATACGAGCCGTACAAAAAGCTAAAGGCGAACGTGGCGAAAGAGTCGGAACGACCATACCATACGGATACTTAAAAAATCCCGAATACAAGGGTAATCAAAAGGAACACCCGTTGCTTATAGTCGATCCCGAAACCGCACCTATCGTAAAACGGATATTCGATATGTACGCAAGCGGAATAGGCATCGTAAAAATCTGTGATATTCTCTCAAAAGAGAAAATCATATCGCCAAGCGTTTATATCTTCCAACGGACAGGCGGTAGAATCGGAAAACCGGATCTCACACGACCATATCACTGGGCGCAGAACAGCGTTCGCAAGATGTTATCCAATCAAGAGTATGTTGGCGATACAGTCAATTTCAAGACTTATACCAAGTCCAACAAGCTCAAGAAAAGGCTGAAAAACTCACCCGAAAATATCCTTGTTTTCAGAGATACGCATGAGGCGATCATTGACAGAAAAACTTTTGACATAGTCCAACGGCACTTTGCAGGACGGAAACGCCCCGACAAGCAAGGCGAGATGGATAAGTATGCAGGTTATCTCTTCTGCGGTGAATGCGGAAAACGCTTATATCTCCATAGGTCAAAATCGTTTGACGAATCCAAGAATAACTTTATGTGTGGTGGATATCAAAGCCGAACTACCGATTGCACCTCGCATTATATCCGTGAAAGCGTGCTTGATGAAATCGTACTGCGGAATCTTCGTCAGGTAACTGAATTCGCAAGAGAACGTACCGAGGAATTCTACGCAATGGCAACCGCTAACGGCGAAGCTGAAGCCGAGAGATTTTATAAGGCGGCAAAAAGAGAAAAACAGCAGCTTGAAAAGCGTATCAAGGAGCTTGACAATATCATCCGATGCTTATACGAGGATAGAGTCTGCGGAAGAATCACTCCCGAACGCTACGATACAATGGCAAGTGGATACGAGCAAGAGCAAACCACATTAAAAGAAAAGCTGATAGCCGTGAACGACGGTATCAGCAAAATGGATATGCGAGATAATTGCATCAGGGAATTCATTGCAAAGGCAAAACAGTATATTGAGATGCCTACGCTGACACCCGAACTGCTCCGAGTATTTATCCGTAAGATAGAAGTCTTTGAGAAAATGGAAAAATACTCAAGGAAAGTCGGCAATCTCATCAATATCCACTATGCATTCCAACTTCCCGAACAGGACGGAATGCCGATACTCAAGATGCTACTTCTAAGCAATATGAGAGAAACTGCGTAAAAAAGCAGTACACGGAAGGCAAAATGCCTTCCGTGTACATACCGCCCCGAATTCTCCGTTAAGAACACAACGGAAAATGGTCGGGTTTTTTGTTTACTTTATTTTTTGTTTACTTGTTGTGGCAAAACACCAGCACTGCCCCTTGTGTCACTTTGAAAGACACTGTCTTTTGGCAGGTGACGTTGGACACTCCTCTTGTGTCAATGGGGGTCAAAGTCAAGTTGTCAAGAGGATATTCAAGGCCAACAGACTCCGTCACAGTGGCACTGCCACCATAGGGCAATATAGACAAGGTCGTGCCTTCGGGCAAATGGTAGCAACCCACACCTTTTTCAAAGTGCACCACAAAGTCTTTTTCCACTGCTCTTGCCTTTGCCCCCAAACTGTCTGCAAGGGCAAGCAAGGTCAAATTGCCAAGGACGTGATCCTGTCTTCCGCCAAAGACTCCGTAAAAGTCTATGGCGTCTGCGCCGAATTTTTCTATTGTGCTCTTGACGGCGAGAGTGCCGTCTGTGTCGTTTTTCTTTGGATTGTGGCGGATGATTTCCACTCCCTCTGAAGTTGAAGAAAAGGAGTCAAAATCCCCAACCAAAAGATGGGGTGTCACAGGACACACCGTCATACCTCCGTCAGCGCACACCACTTTGTCTGCGCCTTCAAAAAAATCCACTTTTGAACCGCTATTCAAAAAAATCGCTACCTTCATAAGACAATTTTAACACAAAAACATAGTTTTTCAAGCAAAAAAAGAAGATAAGAGTTGAATTTGGTTTTTTCCTGTGCTAAAATCAATTTACTAAAGGGAGGTGCGTTATGCAACAGTTCAAGTTGAAGAGTTTTGACGGCTATGAAATTTTTGTCACGCTGTGGGATGACGTGTCCTCACCAAAAGGTGTCATCCAACTCTGTCACGGCATGAGTGAATATGCAGGCATGTACGATATGCTTGCCACCTATCTCAACAGCCGTGGATATATCTGCTTTGCAGACGACCACCGTGGACACGGCAGGACTGAAAGTGACAAGGACCGTGGCAGACACCCCGGCAACGTCTTCAAAAAGACCCTTAATGACCAACTCTTTTTCCGCGAGTGGCTCATTGAGAAATATTCCCTCCCCGTGTTCTTCTATGGACACAGTTATGGCTCATTCATCGGTCAGGCATTTGCCCAGGCAGGCACAGACTGCAAGGCTATCGGCCTTGGTGGCACTGGATACTGCAACCCCGCTTTCGCCCTTGGCAAGGTGGCAGTTGCGCCCATAGCCCTTGTGGCAGGCAAATGGCGTCCTAAATTCCTCTTGAAGGTTGGGGACAAAATGATGAGATACAAAGGGGACAACTTCCCTTGCGCTTGGCTCTCTCGTGACCCCGAGTGGCGCAAGAAGCACATCGAGGATCAGTATTCACAAGCCAATATGAGCGTGGGCTTCTCCTTCCATATGATGAACGAGACAAGCAAACTCTACTCAAAGAAATCCGCCTCACACCTCACCCCTATGACCTCAATCGGTATGTTCTGTGGGGACAAGGACCCTGTGGGTGGCAACGGCAAAGGCGTGAAAAAACTGGACAAATTCTACAAGAAGTACGGCATAAACACCGAAATGCACCTCTACCCCGGTGGCAGACACGAAATGCACGGCGAAACCAACCGCGAAGAAGTGTGGAAAGACATCGCCGACTTCTTTGACAAATTCATCATCTACAGCCAAACCACCATAGACGACCTTATGTAAACGTATCTTGCTTTGCAAGAAATAAAAAAGGCACTCATTCGAGTGCCTTTTATTATTATCAAAATCTTATTCTTGGTCTGCGGCGGCTTCTTCCACTGCAGGTGCTTCGGTTTCTTCTGCGGGGGTGTCAAGGACGTCTTCTGCAGGGGTTTCTGCGTCTTCAACTGCTTCTGCTGTTTCATCGGCAGGTGCTTCTTCGCTTTCCTCTTTCTTTTCTTCCTTGTGGCGCATAATGACAAACTTGTCCATAAGGAACACGATAACAAAGTCTGCCATGCTATACATAATCATTGAGATTGTATATGCCCAATCACCAAGAACGCCATTTGATGCTTTGAGGAGTGCATCGCCAAGAGGTGTTCCAATGATGGTTTCAACAATGATAAGCACAACAACCATGATTGTGTATGATACTGCACTGAAAATCTTGTTGTTGTTTGCATTGAATGTCTTTTTGCGGTTCATAACAAAAGAAATAACCTTTGCTACGATGTTTGCGACGAGGAATGAAATGAAAAGTCCAAGTGCCTGAGGCTCGAAGGGCCAAATATTGACCACTTGGTCAAGGCTCTTAAGCGCAACGTTGAAGATTGCTTGCACTGCAAGTTGTGACACAAATGCAAGAATTGAGAACACCATAAACAAAATAGCTTGCATTAAGGTTTTGTGGGTGTTTACATAATCAACTGCCTTTTTCACTTTGGGATGTTTGTCAACATAAGCGTTCCACTTTGTGCCAAACTTTGCTTTCATTTCTGCGATTTTTTCTTTGAGTGTTGAGTTTGCCATATTGCTCTCTCCCTATATTTATCTTGATTATTATATCAAAAGCCACTTTAATAGTCAATAGGACATTTTAAAGTGGCTCTTTTCGGCAAAAAAATCCACCGCACTGAGTTTTAGTGCGGTCAAATTATGGTCACAAAATGGGGTTCATTTGGCAGTTAATTTTACAAATTCACCATCCAAAGTCCGTGCAAGTTGCAGTAGGCATACACCGCAACGGGCATACCTATGGGGTGGAATCTGGCAGAGGGGCTGTCAAGACAGACTTGTCTCAGTCCTCCACGCAAAGTTTCCACGTAAATCCAGTCGATATGGTGAGTGTCAATCATAGGGTGCTCAATCTTGCCCACTCTCACCACAAGCTCGTCGCCGTCCCTTTCAACCACGGGAAGGTGTTTCTCCCAGCCCTCGTCGTAGGAGTTGTGCACTTTCAGAGGTTGCATCTTTTCACCGCAACAGTGAAGCCCTGCCCCTGAGCCGTTTGTCACGCCGACCACCGTATTACAATGGCGGCAGAAGAAGAATTTTGACATAAGTTTTTCCTCCGTTGTCATAGAATACAAGTCGCAGATTGCGTGCTTTCGCTCGCTTTCATCATTCTAGTGATTTCATTATACAGTATGCAAAAACTCATATCAATAGCGACGTCAGCATTTCTCCGCCTATTTGACTGCACTGCTGTGCGGTTTTTTCAACAGGTGTATAAAAAAACGCAGCCCCAACGGACTGCGTCTTTAATAGGAAGGTTGATTATTCATCTTTGCCGAAGCGGTTGTCGAAGTTTTCAAGACACTTCACTGCCGCTGCAAAACAATCTGCAAGGCCTTGCATATTCAGGTTGTCATAGGTGTCGTACACTGTGTGATAATACTTTTCAATGATGTGGTTGAGGCCTGTGACACCGGTTGCTCTAAAGCCTGCTTGTGCAAATGCTGCACTATCGGTTGCTCCGCCGAAGGGAGGCACCATACCCTTTGTGCAGTGAATGCCAAGCTCTGCTGCTGCTTCCATAAAGGAGTCGCTGACTTCCTTGTCTGCCTTCACCGTGCCGTTGAGGTCACGATAGTTGACTGCAAGATATTTGGGGTCGTGGATTGTGTCAAATGAATAAATCCAAGTGGGAACGTCGTCAAACTCGCCTTTGTGTGCTTCGCACCATGCCTTTGCGCCACGGAGACCTGCTTCTTCTGAGCCTGTGAGGATGACACCAACTTCGGTGTGTTCAAACTCAATTCCTTCATCGTGAAGTGCTTTCAAGATTGCCACTGAAATAAGGCAAGCGGTCAGGTTGTCGTTTGCGCCGTCAACGACGGTCTTTTCATCCCAAAGATAGTACATTGCAACGCAAGAGGGCACAAATGCCAACACTGCAAAGCCGGTGTAATAGAGACCTTCGCCGTAAATCAAGGGGCTTGCAACGCCAACGTAGCACTTGGTGACGATGGTTGCTGCGATGCAAAGAGCAAATGAGATCAATGCGCCAACGACTGCTGAAATCATAACTGCATCGTGGACTGCGCCGTTAAACTTGTGGTTGAAAGGCCAGTTCCAAGCGGCGTCGGGGTGGCCGTTGAAGAACACTCTGCCCTTCACTTCACCAGTACACTTCTTGATGGCGGTGACGTTTGAGCCTATCTTTTCAGGGAACAATTTGTCAACAACTTTCTTGTAGAAGCCAAATTGCAGGAACATAATTGCAAAGCCTAGTACGTAAAGTATGACGCCAAGGACGGGGATGAAGAAGAACGAAATCATGCCAAGAAGTGCGCAAGTGACGGTGATGTAGATCCAACCCATAAATGAGCCGGGGTTTTCCTTGTAGTGTTCCACTTCACTGCGTTCACAACCGCATTGATTTTTCAAGACGTCTGCAAAATATTCGCAGGCCATTCTTTCACCATCACTGCCGGGATCACGCTTGGGCATAGTTGTGCAGACGTGTTTGATTGCGTCAGCCATATACTGTGCGTGGGCTTCTTTGTTGTTGATAATCTTTGATAAATCAGCCATAATTTTCTCCTTAATCTTTGTGTTTTTATTCTACCACACCGAGGAAACTATTTCAATAGTAAATTATTTTTATTTTAAAATAAGGGATTTTCTTCGATTTTTAGGTTAAAAATCTTGCTTTTGACCGTAGATTTCAACTCACGTTTGCCAATTTCAACCTTTTATGCTAATATAAAAATATGCAAAAGAAACTTTCATCACCACTAATTAAAAAATCAGGCGAATTGAACTGGTTGCTGGGGGCGCTCTTGGTGTCCTTGGGCGTGGCTATATGCAACCGTGCGGACCTTGGAGTCAGCATGATTGCCGCCCCTGCATTTATAATCCACGATGCCCTTCTACAAGTGACCGACGTCTTGTCAATCGGAGTCCTAGAATATCTGGTGCAAGGCTTTATCATTCTTTTGACCTGCCTCATAATAAAAAGATTCAACTGGCGCTATCTGCTGTCCTTTTTGACTGCAGTCATATACGGCTATTTCATCGATATGTGGATGCTCATCATCGGCACTGAACCCTTTGATGCGTTGTGGTTGCGCTGGATTATGCTGATTGTTGGTGACATAGTCACCGCAGTGGGTGTGGCTTTCTTCTTCCGTACCTACCTCCCCGTCGAAGCATACGAACTTTGCGTGCACGAAATTGTTCGAGTACGCAAATTCAACTTCCGCAAAGTGAAATGGATTTTTGACTTCTCTTGCCTTGGAGTGTCCATCATCCTTGCGTTTTCATTGTTCGGAGACGTGACCACCTTTGACTGGAGCAAAATCTACACCCACTCTTTCCACCATATCGGCCTTGGCACAATCGTCACCACCATAATAAGCGCACCCATCATACACCTATCAGGGAAAGTGATTGGCGTATTCCATGGCGAAGACCCTCTGTTCAAGCCTTTGCACAAGCTCCTTCTTCTCCAAGACAAGGCGGAAAAGAATAGGATAGAAGCTGTGGAAACAACTGACGAGGTTGAAGAAGTATTTGCAGAAACAGCCTCCTCTCAGCCTTGCGACGAAAAATAAATTGACGAAAATAAGACCTAAACGTAAAAAGAGCAACTCGTCACCGAATTGCTCTTTTTTGTTGACTTTTTATCCTTCCACCCTTTATGCCACTGTGCCAAAACCGATTTCTTCAGCAGTGTCGCCGTCAGGGATTTCATTGTATTCCTTTCTTGCACGGACTTCTGCCATCATCTTTTCAAGTTCCTTTTCGTTCAGGTGGAACTTCTTTTTGTAGATGATCATTGCCACGGACACAAACACCATAGGGATAAGACACATGCACACAAGCAAAATCATCTTGTTCTTTTCAGGGACGCTGGTGGTGACTTCTGCAATCAAAGCATCTTTCATCTCTGCGGCAATATCTCCCGAGGACACTGCGTTTTCAATGTTAGAAATTTGGTTGGTGTAGGTGAGGACACCTGCAATCATATACACTGCGGACACAAGGCCTTGTTGCAATGCACTGCCCATCTTTGCGGTGAAGGGGCGCAGTGAGAAGATGAGGCCTTCATCACGTCTGCCGTGCTTCCACTCGTTGTATTCGATGGTGTTGGCGATGTTGATGATCATGATCATATAGTGTGCTCCACCAAAGCCAGTGATTGCACTGATGATTGCCATAAGCACAAACTTGATCCACCAAGTTGTTGACATATATGCCCCTGCGCTAAATGAAAGCCCAACCACCATAAAGAGTGCGTAGCCTATGACCATACAGAAAAGGGTGAAATACAGCACCTTATCTCTGCCAAACTTGTTTGACAGCCAAGGATACAACACAACCATAGCCGTTGAGGTGATTGCACCGCCTATGCCGAGGGTTGTAAACCAACCGCCTTGATAGCCAAATTCAAAATAGAAATAGGACATTTGCAGACCGCCTGTCACAACGCCACTGCCTATGCTGATGATGAGGAGCACCAGTGCGCTGATGAGGAGTTGGTCGTTTTTGAAGATTGTCTTGAAGATATCGCGGAGTTTCAGTGCGTCTTCCTTTTTCAGGTTTCTAGGCAAAGGTCTTTCCTTGACGCCTAAGATTGTGAAGAGTTGGAATCCTACCATCAAAACAACCGCCACGATTGCAAGGATACGATAAGCGTTGACTGCACCAACAAATGAAAGTGCCCCTGCGGTGAACATAGGCACAACAAGGCCCACAAGTCCGCCACCTGCACCTGCGCATATTTGGGTGAAAGAGGTCAGTTTGTTTCGGTCTTCGTTGTGAGTGGTCAGTGTGGGCATCATACCCCAGTAGGAGATGTCGTTCATTGTGAAGGTGATGCTGAACAGGAGATATGCCGCCGCCAACATACCGATGAACGCCCAACCGTCCACGGGCAAGCAGAACACCATAATGATGACCGCGCCTGTGAGCACTGCGCCTATGGTTTGCCAAGGCTTATATCTGCCCCACTTTGACCTGGTATTTTCAACGATACCACCCATAATAGGGTCGTTGAAAGCATCAAATATTCTTGCAGCAATGATGA
Organism: uncultured Clostridia bacterium; assembly: GCA_937885645.1. Classification (GTDB taxonomy): domain Bacteria; phylum Bacillota; class Clostridia; order Christensenellales; family CAG-917; genus RGIG4097. The sequence continues at coordinate 20,842 of CALABJ010000016.1, forward strand.
TGATTGTGATTGAAGCAAACTGCCCATCAGTCAAGTTCTTGGTGAACAATACAAATGCAAGAAGATAGCCGTTGAAAAGGTTGTAGAGGAAGTCTCTACCCAACGTACCGAGAGGATACATAAAGAAGTTGCGGAAAGAAAGTCTATCTCCGCCCTCTTCAGTAGGCACTCCCCCGAAGCCCAAAAATTTCATCAAAAAGTTTTTCAGTTTCATAATTTATCCCTCTGCCAAAATATGGCGTTTGTTATCCAAGTACGACGATGACCACCAGCATTGCCACCACTTCAACCAGTGCCACAAGGTTGATGACAAGTTGCAATACGGATTCAACCTTCCTGTCAAGGAATTTGCCAAGGGACAACCCTGCCCCTATCACTGAAAGGACCATAGTCACCACTGCAAATATAATATAAAACACTGCGCCAAAGCCAAAGCCTATGCCCGCCCCGATTGTGTTGCCCGCATCGGTTTCCGCTTTCATATCATTGTAGCTGTTGATGGTTGTCACAAAAAACACTATTGACACCACAAGACCTACCACCGCAAGAACGGTGAATATGACGTTGGCAATCCTCAGTGCTTTCAAATTTATTTTGCTTTCCTTAACAATGCTTTCAGCCATTTCAGCCCTCCTGTTTTTCATTGAACTTATCCCAGAACCAAGTGACGTTGATTTTTTCAAAAAGGATTTCTCCTGCCTCGCCCTCATACAAAATGGCAAGGTGTCCGTCATTTAGTTCAGTCAAGCAGGAATATGCAAAAGAGCCCTCTTTCACAGGACGAGATGCGATATAGGTCATACTGCCGTCCTCTTCAAGGGTGAAGCCGTGGACAACGCCATCAATTCTCTTTCTGCTTGTTCCTGTGGGGGCAGACACAAAAATCCACTGTTTTCCGCCGTATGTCTGTTTGTACAGCAATGCGGACAGTTGACAATTTGCCGTCTTTGTGGCAGAGGTTTTAATTTCACTAGCATTAGGATCACGGAAATAATTGCCCCTGGTTTCATCAAAGACCATATCGGTATAGCAAAGGACTTCTTCGCTACCACGATAAAAGACTCGCAATCTTCCGTCATCCAAAAGCACCGCAGAAGACTCTGAACTCCAGCCCTTTGTGGTTATATTTTCACTGCGATGCCAGACGCCGTCTCCGTCACGCCAAATCAAACTTGCGTATTCAGGTTGATTCCAGTTGTGATAATATGCCGTGAACACAAGTCTGTCGTTTTTTTCATCGTAAACGCCGTTGCCGGGGCCAACGAGCAAGGATTCCTCATCATTGCTTTTAAGATTGAGCAAGGTGGGCGCAGACCAGTTTATGCCGTCTGTGGTTGAGGTGAGATAGAGATAGGGCGCAGGATACACTTGAAAGGGTGACGTGAAGTAAAACAGATTGCTCGTCATCTTCTCACCACCCTCGGAGTAGTAGACGTTGAAGAACAAGTCCACCTCGTATCCTTCCACTCTTTCACCGCTTTCTCTCACGAAAATGCCGTATTTGGACTTGGTGTCGTCCAAGTAGTCAAGATAATAATCGTATGGCGCAAGATGACATGCAAGACCATAACTCAAACTGCCAAAATCAAGTTTTACACTGTCTTTTTCTCTCAATAAAAGTCTGTTTTGGTCATCAAAGCCTGTTTTGCCTTTCAAGGGCGTATATGTTGAAGAACTTGTTGCGTACCCCGACGGATTGACGTCAACGATCATATATGCCGTTGTTCCGTCTGTGGCAAGCGCAGGGTCAATAAAGCAGGTTGATCCATCGTTTCTCACGTTGCCGTTGTCCCCAAAATAGTTGGCGAAAGTATATCTCCAAGTTTTGCCGTTGTCTTGGGAAACACTGACGATGGTGTCCAATCCGGAACTGTCTTGAAGATGATTCCATCTTGCGTCTGCAGCGGTGATTATCCTGCCATCATCAAGGGTGACCATTGCAGGAATACGGAAATTGTCACTGCCACCAGTGCCTTTCAAAAAGGGTTGTTGCAAGGTTTCGCCGTTGCTTGGACGAGGGCTTTCGCTGAATTTGGCAAACTCAGCAAGCATAACCGAATAACAGCAAAAAGATGCAATGAAAATCAGCAATGCTCCTAGGCGCAATGCTCTTTTCACGTCAACTATAAATTTTTTCTTTGAAGATGCCAGCATATCTTTTGTTTATCCATCTTACAGGATTCCGTAGAAAATCCAGATGAAGGCATAGCCTGAAAGCACTGCCGTCAAGGTGAAAGGCACGCTTATCTTCATAAAGTCTTTTGCCTTCACTTCGTAGCCTTCTTTTCTCAGCATACCAACACCTGTTATGTTGGCGCTTGCGCCGATAGGAGTGATATTTCCGCCAAGGGTTGCGCCCACGAGAAGTCCAAAGTACAGCACTGTGGGGTCAACACCCATTGAGGAAGCCACACCTGACACAACGGGGAGCATTGCCATGACGTAGGGGATGTTGTCCACAAATGCAGAGATGAGGACGGATGCAAACACCAACAGCGTGTACATCAAGAAAACGTTGCTGCCTCCCAGTTTTGCAAGGCCTTCTGCCAGTTTGTCGATGACGCCAACGTGGTCGATGCATCCAATGACAACAAACAGTGATGCAAGAAGAAGCAAGGTTTGATAGTCCATCTCCTTGAAAACTTGCTTTGTGCCTGCAAAGGTTTTTGTCTTGCAAAGGTTGTAGACAATGCCCACAATCAGCAATCCCATGCAGATTATGCCGTTGCGGTGGTCATAGACGCCAAGTGCAACAGGGTCTGTGGGCTTGGGGATGAATGATGCTGCAATGAGGAACACCACCACCAAAAGAAGAAGTACGCTGGGCACGTAGTCCTTGACTTCTGTCTTTTCACTGAGGGTGAGGGGTTGCTTCTCTTTGCGGAAAAGGAAGAATATGATGACTGCGGTGAGAGCCGCACCAAGTTCAACCGCCCAGAAAATGCCGGGCTTTCCTTGATACCAGAAGAAATCCGCAAAGGTCATATTCATTTGACCTGCAAGAAGGATTGAGGTTGTGTCGCCAACAAGGGTTGCCGCACCTTGCAAGTTTGAGGACACTGCAATGCAGATGATAGGGCCGACAGGTGATATATTTTGCTTTTTGCACACCGCAAGGGCTATGGGCGCAACGATAAGCACCGTCGCCACGTTGTCCATAAATGCGGACACCACACCTGCAAACACTGACATAGCCACAACCGCCGCGCGCACGTTTTTGAACTTGGACAACATAACGTCCGCTATGCGCATAGGCATCTTGGACTCAATGAAGAGGGACACTATGCCCATTGTGCCTGCAATCATCATAAGCACGTTGAAGTCTATGGCGTTTATGAACGTGGAAAAGGTGAAATCAACTGACTTGTCAATGGCAAGCCACACTGAAAACACCACCGCAGATGCGAGGGCGATATACGGTTTGAACTTGGGCAGTGCAAACAGCAACACATAGGTCACTGCAAACAGCACTATTGCAACAATCATAGTAGTGGTCATCTATATCTTTCTCCTTGTTTCAATCAGTCGGCAGATGTGTTTGCTTTGCGAAACTCTGCTCCGTCTTGCAATTTTATGTACATGAAGTTATCTGAGCCATCTTCTATAAAAAACAGCTTTCCATCTTCGTATTTGAATTTGTTTGTTTGTGTCCTCGATCCGTGTATGTTGGGTACGTTTTCAACCACCAAAGTGACAATGTTGCCCTCTACGGCATAATTTCCTTCGCCAATAAAGCTGCTCAGCCAAGTTTCTAAATACATAAATGTCCCATCTTCGCGAAGCACAATGTTGAACAGACTTCCGTCAGCGTTGTCAGTAATGTAATTCCCATATATGGTTTGAGAGGGTTCTTTGGGAGGATTTTCATCGGACTTAGTGCATGCCACAAAAGACAACAAAACCATCATTATAACTAGCACTAAAACAATGATATGTACATTTTTGCTCTTTTTCATAGAATTCCTTAATCATTTCCTTTCAAGACAGACGAGAGTTTCTACGTGGGTCAAGACTCCAAAAGGTATATTTTTAAATTACGTAAACACCTTGATTATTTCAATTTTCCCGATAATATGTTTATTAAAATTATCAAGTTCTTCCGCAGGTATCCATAGTTCTTGATGGTAAGAAGCACCAACAGTTTGTACAGTAAAAGAAGCTATATAATCATCATCAATTTCGAATTGAGTGACATACCCTCTATATCCCGAATCAGAATCTTTTGTATTCCATTTTCCTGCAATTTCTTCCGCATAGCGTTGATTTAGCACAGGATAAAAAATCGGTTTCCAATCAAGCCTAGGTGGGAACTTCGTAAAACCGCTTTGCTCGATCAATTCTTTTTCTTTTTCACCAACAGGTCTGAATAAAATCATAACAACTCCTTTCGCGTGAGACAAACGAGGGTTTCGACGTGGCTTGTCTGCGGAAACATATCGTAGGGTTGCAAGGTTTCGATATTGTAGTGGGGCAACAATGCTTTCAAATCTCTTGCGAGGGTGGCAGGGTTGCAGGACACGTATATCACCTTGTCAAACTGACCTTTCACTATTGCTTCAAGCACTTCGGGAGTGCAACCTTTTCTGGGCGGGTCAAGGATGATGGCAGAGCCTTTGCCCTTTCGTCTTGCCATAAACTTGGTGGCGTCATCGCAGAGGCAATCAACTCTATGCTCAAAGCCCAGTTTGCTCATCAGTGCCTTTGCGTCGTCAACTGCTTCTTTGACGATTTCAACAGATACGATTTTGCAATTCAATCTTGATGCAAGTTCTGCTGTCAACAGTCCAACACCTGAGTACAACTCTACAAGTTCACCGCTGAAACCTTTGAGGTTGTCTGCAACAGATGAATAGATTGCGTCACGGACTGCGCCGTTGACTTGGAAGAAACTGACAGGTGACACCACGGCGGAAAACTTGCCAAGATTTTGTTCTCTCTCCTTGCCGTAAACAAGGACTGCACTGTCACCAAGAATAACGTTGGTATCCTTTTTGTTGGATGAGAGGTGGACTGTCACTTCCCCGAATTTTTCATCGAGGGCTTTGCCTAGTTCAGAAAGGTTTTTCACCTTGTCACCATTGATGACAAGGGTGACTGAAAGGTTGTCCAGCTTTCTTGCAACAAGGTGACGAAGAAGTCCAACGCCAGTATTCTCGTTATACACAGAAAGTTTGTTTTCATTTGCCCACTTGGTGACAATCTCAATCAGTTCACTTGCCCACTCGCCGTGAAGGGCGCAGTGCTTCATTGACACGACTTTGTGGGTGCGTTTTTCATAAAATCCAACCACAACGTCACCAAGACCATTGATGCCAAAGGGCAATGAAAGTTTGTTTCTGTATCCCCATTCATTGAGGGAGATGACTGCGGGGACGTCATAGTCAAAGCCACCGTTTCTGCGTAGGCTACGCTCTACGCTTTCCCGCTTCAGTTCCAGTTGCATATCCTTTGACATATGTTGAAGATCACATCCACCGCACTTGCCAAAATAACAGCAACGGGGTTTTATCCGATCGTTTGAGGGGGATAAAACCTCAATCAGTTCACCAAAGGCGTAATCCTTCTTGACATAGGAAAGGCGCACCCTCACCTTTTCGTGGGGTAATGCAAGGGGCACAAAGATGGGATAGGTGTCATATTTCACCACCCCTTCACCTGTGACACCAAGGTCTATGACCTCGCCTTCAATCACGTCGCCGACAAGAAGTTTTAGCATTTCACTTTTCCTTTCAGTGCTTTTTTGTAGTTGTCAAGGAAGGTCTTTACACGGATGTGACCTTCAGTCAAGTCTATGCCCAAAGAGAGCATTTCATTTCGATACCAAGTCATGATTTTCAGCATATCCTGTCTTGCAGGTTTGAAGGGCAAACGAAGGACGTAGCAGTGCGAGTTGTTGAGCACGTTTTTGCCCACGTAGTAATCATTGCGCACTCCTGCTTTTGTCAATGCCTTTGAGAAGCGTTTTGCCTCTCCTGCGCAGAGGAAATCAAGTCCGCCACCATTATTGTAAGTGATGGGATAGTCCGCTGTGATGAAGTTGTAGGGGTCTGACTCACGATAAAACTCCCACGCCCTAAATGCCTTTCTTGACAGCTTGCCTGAGTAATATCTGACGATAAGAAGGTGGGTGCAAGGGATACGATACATAACGTCAAAACTGAATGCACCACTGATGAAGATTTGTCTTGCGGGCTTCACCTTCACCTCAGGGAGACCAAGTTTTTTGCGGTATTCCTCGTTGACACTGGCAACGCCGAGAAGTGAGCCGAGATGTCCTCCCGAGCTGTCACCGGTGACGGTCACTTTGTCAAGGTCAAGGTTGTATGTGTCCTTGACTGTCTCAAGAAAATTGATGGCGTCAACCACGTCAATCAAGTGTTCAGGGAAAAATACCGCAGGAGATACTCTATGCTCAATGACGAAAACCACTGCCCCCATTGTTGCGTAGAGGCGTGCATATCCGTCACGACGGTTGCGGTTGTGTATCATCCAGCCACCACCGGGAATATCTAGGACAACGGGGTGTTTGTCCAGTTTCAAGGTGGGGAGATAGACGTCCATCACAAGGTCCTCGCCGTTTACTGATTTGTAAACAACGTCCTTCACCACTTTGATTTCATCGTTGAAAGGAGTCCTGCCATTGGGCACTGCTCTGCTTCCTTCAAAGACGTCGAAGACGTCTGCCATAAGTGGGTGACGGAACATTCCGTATTTTTTCCTGAACTCTTTGTTCAGTTGTCTTTCTTTTGCGCGTGTTGTCTTGTCCATAATTTTCCGTGAAAGCCCTAGCTGGACGGCAAAAATGCCGTCCAGCAATATTATTTTTCAAAAAGACGGCAACCGAAATTGCCGTCAGTCAACTATTACTTTTGTGCAAAGATTTTGCGGAGTTCTGCAAATCTGGGAAGACCATCTTCAAGGGGTGCTTTTGCATCGCCTTGGATGAGAGGAAGTGCATACTTCACGTATTCTTCGCTGATGCCTGTGCCGTCATTGACAATCCAGTCAAGAGGAACTGTCTTTTCGGTGTTGGCTGCAAGTTCCAAAGGCATAAGGACGCAGTTGCACTTGTAAGTGCCGTCACTCATATCTCTTTCAAAGATGACCATCTTGTCTGTTTCGCCTTCACATGCGCTCTTCACTGCAAATGCACCTGCTGCAAATGCTTCTTCAACGTCGGTCTTTGATGCAAGGTGTGCGCCACAACGTTGCATAAGTGAAAGTTCGATAGGACGGACTTTGACATCAAGTCTTTCTTTGACGATTGCTGCAAGTTTTGCTGCAAGACCACCAAGTTGTGCATGGCCGAAACCGTCGTTTGAACCGATGTCGCTTTCACTGATGTATCTGCCTTCCTTGTTCTTGATACCTTCGCTGACGACTACGATGCACTTGTTGTTGTTGCGTTCGCATACGTGACGGACGTCATCAACAAACTTGTCCACGTCAAAGGGGACTTCGGGGAGATAGATAAGGTCTGCGCCGTGACCCTTGTGGCTTGCAAGTTCTGCTGCTGCGGTGAGCCAACCTGCGTTTCTGCCCATTGCTTCGATGATGCAGACACAACCATAGTTATAGACTGTTGCGTCAAGGCTGACTTCCATGACGGTGGTTGCGATATATTTTGCTGCACTTGCAAAGCCGGGGCAATGGTCTGTGCCGTAAAGGTCGTTGTCGATGGTCTTGGGCACGCCGATGACGTTGCAGTCATAACCCACTGATTGCATATATTTGCTGATCTTGTTGCAGGTGTCCATGCTATCGTTTCCGCCGTTGTAGAAGAAATAGCGGACGTTGTACTTTTTGAACACTTCAAGGATGCGCTTGTAGTCGGTGTCGTCCACGTCTGCATCTTTCAGCTTGTATCTTGCTGAGCCAAGTGCGCTTGAAGGGGTGTACTTCAAAAGTTCAAGTTCCTTAGGGTCTTCTTTGGACATATCAAAGAATCTTTCATTGAGTATGCCAAGAATACCGTGCTCTGCGCCGTACACTGCTGTGATATTGCCTTGCTTCAATGCTTCGGTGAAAACACCTGCTGCACTGCTGTTGATGACGGAGGTAGGACCACCGCTTTGACCGAACATACATGCTCCAACCAAATTTTTCATTTTGTTTCTCCTGAGATATATTTTTTTTTATTTTTGTCTATTTGATAATGCTACGCATTATTTGTTGATTACTTGCTGATCATTGTTGCGATGTCGTAAATCTTTTGATTGAACTTTTTGGGCACTTTCAGTGCTTCGCCGACAGACATATCAATGATGTCGTTGCCGTTGACGCCAACAACGCGTCCGCTTTGACCTTCGTCAATGAGTTCAACTGCTCTCACTGCCATACGTGAAGCAAGCACTCTATCTGCCATTGCGGGATAGCCACCACGTTGCATATATGAAAGTGAAACGTGATTGACCCGTCTGCCTGTTGCTGCGCCCACCTTTTCAATGAGTTCGTCTTTTAAGTCATTTCTTGCTTCTGCAAGGACAATGATTGTTGAGGTCTTGCCCTTGTCAAAGCCCCTCTTGACGCTGTCTGCAATTGCATCCACGTCAACGGGCACTTCACCAACGATGACGTATTCTGCTCCACCTGCAAGAGCGGAGTTGATGGCAATGTCACCACAGTGTCTGCCCATGACTTCAAGAATCATAATTCTGTCGTGGGAGGTGATTGTGTCACGGAGGCGCAAGATTGCGTCGATGACAGTGTTGCAAGCGGTGTCAAAACCGATGGTGAAATCGGTGTAGCCCATATCGTTGTCGATGGTTGCAGGGATGCCGATGACACGCATATCCGTCATTTTGTGGATGTCTTGAAGGCCTCTAAACGAGCCGTCACCGCCGATGACCACCAGATGATTGCATCCACGTTTCAAAAGATTGTCCACTGCCTTTTTCATCACTTCGGGGTTGCAAAAGTCCTTGCTTCTGCCTGTGCGAAGGATAGTGCCACCTGTATGCACGCAGTTGGACACACTGCTGTATTGCATTTCAAAGATGTCGTCTTCAATAAGACCAACATAGCCACGTCTTACACCATAGACGGTGTAGCCTTGTGCCATTGCATAGCGGACCACTGCACGGATGCAAGCATTCATACCTGATGCATCGCCACCGCTTGTGAGCACCGCAATTTTCTTGTTGTCGTATTCCATAGTTGTCTCCATTGTGGGCACATACTCCCACCATAATATCTTTGTATAGTTTAGCACACTATCTCTTGCAATGCAAGAGAAAATAATTTTTGGTGGATTTGTAAAGATTCAGCCGTTTGCTTTGCAAACGAAAAAAAAGAGCAAAGCCAGTTGGACTTTGCTCCTTTTCAACTGAAAATACTTTGTTAGAATGCCGTTATTTCTTCACGTACTTCACTCTTTCCTCTCCTACGATGTTGGCAATACGCTTCAAAAGTTCATCGCAAATTTCAACCTTCATAGGATACGCCATAAGCATAGATTTGCCGTCACGCTTCACTTGTGCTTGGACGGGAGTGTCTCCCGGGAACATTGTAAGCACCCCTGCCACCAACTTTTGCTCGGTGAGGTTGCTTATGAGGACGTAAAGGATTCCGCTTCTTGTTGCAGAGGTTTCCTTTTGGTTGTTTTGCCAGACCTCGATTCTGTCCACGTTGACTTTGGGGTCGGACTCGTCACGGAGGTCAATGCGACCATACACCTTGACAGGTGCGTCGGTGTCAAGGAGTGCGCCGTATTGGTCGTATGCTCTTGCATACATGCTGAATGAGATTGCGCCCATCTTGTCTTCAAGAGTGCCCACTGCAAATTTTTGTCCGTTGTTTTTGGACATTTTCTTCTCATAAGAAGAAACTATACAGCCAAGGCTCACTTGCTTGCCACTCCAAGAGGTGTCAACCTTCATTTGTTGCTCGTCTTCAACCTCTTCGTCATCATAGGTGTTTTCGGCACTATCTTCAGCATAATAAATCATGCTAGTGTCAAAGTTGAATTCCCCTTTTCTTGCCTTGTAGTCGTCAAGAGGGTGTCCGCTGACGTACATGCCAAGGACTTCCTTTTCACCTGCAAGAAGTTGTTGTTTGGGATATTCGTCAAGCTCGGTGTATTGGACGCTGACGTCTTCAACCAACTCGTCAAAGAGGCTCATTTGACCGGTCATACTGCTCTTTTTGTCGTTGGCGACCGTTGCCATAATGCGCTCGTATGATGCCATAAGGGTGGCTCTTGTCTTGCCAAAGCAGTCCATTGCGCCCCCCTTGATAAGGCTTTCCACCATACGCTTGTTGATTTGACCTGAGCATCTTTCAATGAAATCCTTGATGTCCTTGAAAGGTCCTTTTTGTCTTTCGGTGAGGACGTATTCCATAGCCTGCTCGCCCACGTTCTTTATGCCCATAAGACCATAACGGACGTTGCCGTCTTCAATGGAGAAAACCTTCTTTGAGCGGTTGATGTCAGGTGCCATAATCTTGACACCTTGACGGCGCAAGTAGTTGACATAGTGACGGAGTTCGTCTGAATTTGTAATGCGGTTGTTGATGACTGCCACCATCAAATAAGTGGGATAATAGCACTTGAGATAAGCAGTTTGATAGGTGAGGAAGGTGTATGCCGCTGCGTGTGACTTATTAAAAGCGTAGCTTGCAAACTTCAAAATCTGCTCAAAGAGGTGGTTTGCCACACTTTCTTCCATGCCGTTTGCCACTGCACCGGGGACGTATTTCTTTGTCTTATCTCCGTCAAGAATACCGCCGTGCAAGAAGATTTCTCTTTGCTTTTCAAGTTTTTTCAAATCCTTCTTTGCGATGCCACGTCTCATAATGTCCGCACCACCGAAGGAGTAGCCTGCCACCTTTTGTGCAATCTGCATAACCTGCTCTTGATAGACGATACAGCCGTAAGTCACTTCAAGCACTTCTTTTAGAAGTGGGTGGGCATATTCCACCTTGTCGGGGTTCTTTTTGCCCTTCAAGAAGTCGTCAAGGAATTGCATAGGACCGGGACGATACATTGAGATGCCTGCCATGACGTCTTCAAGGCAAGAGGGTTGCAGTTGATTCATAAACTTGGTCATGCCACCGCTTTCAAGCTGGAACACTGCAACACAGTCACCAGATGAAATCAACTCGTACACTTTGGGGTCTTCATAGCCCAGTTTGTGGAAGTCAATATCAACGCCCTTGTCTTCCTTGATATATTTGATTGCTTCGCTTATGTCGGTCAGGGTTTTAAGACCCAAAAAGTCCATTTTGAGGAGGCCAAGACGCTCAATCATAACCTTGTCGTATTGAGTGGTTATGTCGTCGCCGTTTCTTGAAAGTGCCACGTGCTCCACAATAGGCTCACCGCAGATGACAACACCTGCCGCGTGCTCACTGGTCTGTCGAGGCATACCTTCAAGGCGCATTGCAACGTCAATTATTTCTCTTGCTTGAGGGTTGGTTTCATAGAGGATTTTGAAGTCCTCTGAATAGCAATCCGTGCCGGGAGTCAAGCACATTTTCAGCATAACCTTTCCGCCAGGGATCGTCTTTGCCCAGTTGTTGGAATCGTTGTAAGATATGTTATATACGCGGGCGACATCCTTGAATGCTGCCTTTGCACTCATTGTTGAATATGCAATGATTTGTGACACGTTGTCTGCGCCGTACTTGTCAACACAGTAGTCGATGATTTCAGGTCTGCGGACAAAGCAGAAGTCAATATCAAAGTCGGGCATTGAAACTCTTTCTTTTGAAAGAAATCTTTCAAAAAGAAGGTTGTATTTCAAGGGGTCAACATCTGTGATACCAATGGCGTATGCAACGATTGAGCCAACACCACTACCACGGCCGGGGCCTACGGGTATGCCCTTTTGTTGAGCTGCATGGACGTAGTCCCACACGATGAGGAAGTAGTCGTTGAAACCGCACTCGTCAATGACACTGAGCTCATAGTTCAGTCTTTCTGCGATTTCAGGAGTGATTTCATCATATCTAGTCTTGATTTTTTCCCAAGCAATGTCGTGGAGATATTGCTTTGTATCCCTATCCCCCATATCCTCGTTGGTGTATTTAGGGATATAGTTTGTGCCTGCGTCAACAACGTAGTAGTCACCGTCAACCTTGTCTGCGATTTCAACGGTGTTGTCAAGGGCTTCGGGACACCATTCAAACAACTCACTCATCTCGTCATAGTCCTTGAGATAGAAGCTGTCGTTTTCAAATCTTGCCTTGTTTACTTCGTCCTTTTTGCAACCGAGGTTGATGCACTCCATTGTGTCTTGGATGTCAGCATCCGCCTTTTCAATGTAGTGGACGTCGTTGGTTGCCACAACCTTGACACCTATATCCTTTGCCAACTTGTAAAGTAGAGGCAACACTTTCTTTTCTTCAGGGATTGCGTGGTCTTGAAGCTCAATGTAGAAGTCGCCTTCATCAAACATTGCTTTCATCTTGAGAGCGTAGTTTTTTGCTCCCTCATAGTCGCCGTGAAGAAGATGACGAGGGATTGCACCTGCAAGACAAGCGGTGCAACAAATGAGGCCTTCACTATGCTTTGCAAGAAGGTCAAGGTCAATACGAGGCTTGCCGTAAAATCCGTCCACAAAAGAGGCTGAAGACAACTTCATCAGGTTTTTATAACCAGTCATATTTTTGGCAAGGAGGACAAGGTGATAGTTTTTGTAGAGCACGTCCGCATTTTTGACGTACATATCGTCTGCAACGTAAAACTCACTGCCGATGATAGGCTTGATTCCGTTTTTGCGCATTGTTTCAACAAAAACGTGCACGCCATACATATTGCCGTGGTCGGTGATTGCGACAGCGTCCATACCCTTTGCTTTGACTGCCTCTGCAAGGGGATATGCGGTCACTGATTTAAGCTTGCCTTCGTCGTCCTTTTTGAAGACTTGATGGGTGAGTCTGACTGCCCCGTCAAGCAAACTATATTCACTGTGAAGATGAAGGTGAACAAATTTTCCCATTTTTCTCTCCGTATGCCAAATGAAGTTTTATCTTGTCGTTTCGTATTGTTAAAGTGTCGATTATGCGTTTTGGATTTCCTCTGCCATTTCCACCAGCTTGCGCAGTCTATGGTTCAAACAACTCTTGCTGACACCAAGGATTTCCGCCATTTCTTCGTATGAAGCTTGTTGAAATTCCATACGTATTCTTGCGGTTTCTTGAAGGGCGGGAGGCAATGTTTCAAGGCCTACACTGTCCTCAATTATGCCTATTGCAAGAAGGTGTTTTGAGGCGGCAACGTAGGTCTTGTCAAGGTTGGCGGTTTCGCAGATGACGGCACGATTCAGTGCGTTTGCGGTTTCTCTTTCGTCAATGATTCTGCGCAGTGCCATAACACATTCACCAAGGCCAAGCAAGGACAAAATCTTGACGATTTCTTCCTTGTCCTTGACATAGACAAGCCACATATTGCCCCTTTCATTTATCTTTGCGCTGACGCCCAGTGATGCCAAAAGTCCGTTGACACTGAGGGCGGTTTCTTCGTCTTCAAGACGGAATTCAAAGTGATAGCCGTCCTTCTTTTCCTCGTCACCTGTTGAGGGCACGTATATACCACCTGAGGCAAGGAAAAGACCTTTAAGATAAGTGACTGCAAGGGAGTATTCCTTTCTGAATTTTTCAGGCACGTCCAACTCAAATCCACCAAACTCCTCGCTGATGAGGCCGGTGTCCAAAAGCACTTGCTGGGTGAATCCTGTCTGCACTGCCACTGAAAATGCTCTCTCACCCTTTTTAGGGCCTGACTTGATTTCGTCACAAGAGATTTCAAATTCTGTAGGGTATATGCTCTTCAAGGTGTCCACAAGATACATTGCAACTGCGTAGGTGTCAACGGACATAACAAGGTTGACGCGCTTCTTGTTTATGGTGATGACGCCTGCGTTTTTTGCTATGGCTGAAATCAGTGCAAAAGCACTGTCTGTGTCTTCTATGGGGGTCATGATGATTTCATCAACAACCGCGCTTCTAAATGAGTTGTGTTCAGTCATTTTTCTTATCCTTAAAGGTGGGCTTCACGCCAAGGCCGTATATTCTGTCTGCGGGGATATTGTACTTTTCAATGAACTCTGCCACTCTGTCAAGTTTGCCAATGTTTTTAGGTGAGTGGGCGTCTGATCCAACAATGAGTTTCACTCCGCTTTCAAGGATTGCTTCAATATTCTTTTCAAGGACGTCCACGTGCTTCTCGTTGAATTCAACGTACATACCCTTCTCTGCCGCCTTTTTGCAGATGACAGGCACATCAACAGGACAGCGATGTCCAAGATGCACAAGCACGTCAATGGGATAGCGATCCATTGCTTTGAGATAGGACTGAGTGTTCAATTCCTTGATTTTCTCTTTTGCCTTTTTAGGGCCGAAGCCGTTGGTGAAAACGTATTTTGCGTACTTCATTGCCACGGGGATTTTGAGATAGCGGTGGAAACCCATATGCAACACACCGCACTCCTTGATGATGTCCTCGGGCACGTCAAGATAGCCGTCAAATCCAAGAAGATTGCCTTCAACGCCGTGTATGACTTTCAACCCGTCACCGTGCTTCAACAAAAAGTCCTTGATTTCTCTCTCTTGCTTGTAGAATTTCTTTCTGGTCATGTGGCAAATGAAGCAGGTGAAAGAGTGGTCTGTGATTGCCACTTCTTCAAGACCGTGCTTCTTGGCACGCATGAGATTGTCACGGACTTTGCCCGTGCCGTCACTTGCCACTGTGTGTGTATGATAGTCGCCGATAAATTTCATTGTTCACCTAGCAAAATAAATTCTTCTTCAAGTGTTATTTGGAAGAGTTCTTCAACTCTTGTCTTTGCCCTTTCAACCAGTGTCAAAAAGTCGGTGGCACTGCCCTCACCCTTGTTGACGATGAAGTTGCCGTGAAGGTTGGATATTTCTGCTCCACCAACCCTTTCACCTTTGAGCCCTGCCTTGTCAATATAGTAGCCTGCAGAAAGCCCTACGTTTTTGAAAGTGCACCCAACACTTCGTCCTCTTGGCTGAGTGTTGTGTCGCACATCTAGGTTGTGTTTGAGCAAAGTGTCAATGTGCTTTGTGTCCGCAGGTTTAAGGCTGAGTGTCACGTCAAGCACCACATCCCTACACCCTTTTCTGTAAGAAAAGAGGAAAGGCGGAAAAAGTGTTTTCACGTCACCATCGGCACTTAACACAGTGATTTCGGTGATTAAACTGCCGATTTCGTGCCCAAATGCCCCTGCGTTCATCTTGACTGCACCGCCTATACTGGCTGGCACACCAACCAAAAATTCAAGGCCAGTGAGCCCTCTGAGACGGCACTCTTTGATGAGAGATGACACCCGTGCACCTCCATCAACTCTCACTCTGTCACCATCAAATTCAAGGTGGTTCAAGCACTTTGTGGACACCACGGTTTTGGTGTTTTCGCCGTCAGGTATGATGAGGTTTGACCCACCGCCCAAGATGAAAGCGTCATCACCTTTGTCACGGATTACGTCAACAAATTCCTCTTTGTTTTCGGGGATCACGAGGGTTTTCACAACCCCTTTTCCACCATAGGTTGACAGCCTGTTTGCCTCTACGTTTTTTGAGATAATCATATCTCAATATACGCAGGAAACTTCTTCAATATCCAACCGAGTTTATATTATATATAAAGCCTCGTCTTTTCTCAACAGAAAATTCTTTGAATTTTTCTTTTTACAAGGTATTGTGGCAGTGCACTACAAAAACCACTTGCCACTTAGTCGTTGGACTTTCTTTCGTCAAGCGCCTTTTGGAGACTGACTTTCAGTTTTGATGCGGATTGCACTGAAAATCCCTCAAGCAATGCAATGTCCTCATCCTTTGCGTGAAGGATATTTTCAACTGAGCCAAACTTTTTGAGTAAGTCGGCAGATTTCTTTTTGCCTATGCCGGGAATGTCACGGAGCACGCTTTCACTCATGCGTTTTGCGTGCAGATTGCGGTGAAAAGTGATTGCAAATCGGTGTGCCTCATCACGGATACGTTGAAGCAGTTGCAAAGCAACTGAATCTTTGGACAGCATGACACTCTCCTTGGGGGCTCTGCCCAAAAACACTTCCTCTTCTCTTTCGGCAAGGGATAATATTTCTATGTCATTCCTGCCGTAGAGTGCAAGTGCGTCAAGGGCGTAGGACAGCTGTCCTTTTCCGCCGTCTATGACGATGAGGTCGGGGACAGATGCAAAACTTTCGTCAGTTTCCTCAGGGTTGTTGAGCCTTTCAAGCCTTCTGGACAAAGTTTCCTTCATAGAGGCAAAGTCATTGTTGCCTTCGACGGTTTTGATTTTGAACTTTCTGTAATGACTCTTCTTTGGCTCACCGCCCTCAAAGACAACCATGCTGGACACTTTGTCAACACCAGACACGTGAGATATGTCATAGCACTCAATGCGGTTTGGCAAAGTCTTCAAGGACAAAAGGTCGGCAAGTTGCTTCACCGCACCTTTGGTGCGTATTGTCTTCCTTTCTTCCTGCGTGCCGTGCTTTTCAAGAGCATCGTGGGCGTTGGTGTGAGCAAGGTCAAGAAGTTGTTTTCTCACCCCTTGTTTTGGGGACAACACGTGGATTTTTCTGCCCACCAAAGTTGACAGTGCATCTTCAAGGGCCTTGTTGTCGTCTGCGCCGTCAGTGATGATTTCATCACAAACAGGGGGATTGTTTTTGTAGAATTGATATAGATATGAGGTGAGGCTGTCGTCAATGCCGTCAAAGACGGAGTTTTCACCGCCAACAAGTTTGCCACCGCGGACAACAAGCATATTGACTGCCGTCTTCACCCCGTTTGTTTCATAGGCAAACACGTCAAGGTTGAAGTCCTTGGGAAGGGCGGACACTTGTTTTCGCACCACCTTTTCAAGGACGGCAAGTTTTTCCTTGTATTTCAGTGCCACCTCAAAGTTTTCCTTGTCGGCAAACTCCATCATCTTGTCGGTGAGCACTCTTTCCACTTCTCTGTCGTTGCCCTTGAGGAAATCCACAACGCGCATAACTTCCTTCCTATATTCCTCTTTTGTCACCTTGCCTGAGCAGGGGGCAACGCATCTGCCTAGGTGTGCGTTGAGGCAGGGGCGAGAGGGTTTTGTCATATCGCGATTGCAGTCACGGATGGGGAATGCGGAGTGGATGAGGTCAAATATGTCACGGATGTTGACAGACTGCATATATGGTCCAAAATATTTTGCGCCGTCATTTTTTAGTGCCCGCACCAAAGATATGCTGGGATAGTCCTCTTTAAGGTTTATCCTGACAAAGGGATAGGACTTGTCGTCTTTGAGGAGAATATTATATTGTGGGGTGTGCTTTTTGATGAGGTTGTTTTCAGTGACGAGGGCGTCAACTTCACTTCCGCAGATGATATACCTAAAATCCGCCACGTGGTCAAGCATTGCCATAACCTTCACCGTCTTCACCGAGTTATGGAAATATTGACGAAGCCTATTTTTGAGGTTTTTGGCTTTGCCCACGTAGATGATATTGTCGTCCTTGTCCAGCATGAGGTACACACCGGGGTTTTCGGGGACGTCTTTCAGTTTCTCCTTGAAGTTGACCATAACTTGATTATACCCCAAAAATCCCAAATAGTAAATATATAAATAAGCCGAGAAAAGATTCTCGGCTTATTTCTTTTATTGATATTGTTTTTCCCTAGACAAAAAGTCCGCCCTGATATTCTTGATGAGGATTTGTCACGGTATATGTGCCGTCCTCGTTCATTGTGATGATGATTTCAACTTGTTTATCTGGTCTTGGATAAATCTGATCGTGAGTTGTCCACGATGCATAATTGTCAATGATTGTTTTGGTCGCGAATTCATACGTATTGTGTTTTTTCCCGTCATTCTTTTCTGTGTTCACATTATAATTAATTTCGTAAACTTGAATGACAACCACGTTGATATTTGCTCGCGCTTCTCTATATGCAATGGCATATTGGTTTTCCGCAAGAGGAGTCCTACGGCCATCGCCTCCTACATAAATTGGCTTGGCTTGTCCTAATTTTTCAATAAGCGTATCAGTTATTTCTTGATTGACCACTGCTTTTACACTGTCAATTTGCATATAAATATTATTAATTGTTGAATCCACGTGCAAATATGGGATGTTTTCCATTGTCACTTTCGGCTTTGCATTTGAAAATGCTTCCCCCAAAGTGAAATAACCGTCCTCAAATCCATAACCGTATTCAAAATAATCAGGGTTTGCTACTTTACCAAGCTTTGTCAAAATTATTTGTTCGCTCATGTATATAGGAGCATTAATTGTTTTTTCATACTCCCAAATGACAACCTCATATTTTGGCAATTCTATTTCTTCTATGACTTTTGAAGTGCCACTCAAAACCAAAGGATATTTTCCGTTCACGACAAATTTGTCAATGACTTTTGCTTCCCCTAAAATGTAATGATCGATGACTTCAAAATATTCGTCTTGGTCATCTATTGTTTGACCAAAACGATATGTGTCTTTCCCGAGAGTTGAACGCACATAAGGGAAAGTTTCTTCTTGTTGTTCAACTTCATCGCATGCCACAAAGAGGCAACTCATTGCAACAAAAATCAAGCACAACAATACTGTCAATATTTTCTTTTTCATATCAAATGCCTCCATTTCGATATTTGCAAAGCGCGCTAGATGGATTAAAACAAAAAGCAACACCACAGGGCGTTGCTAAAATGAAAATTTGTGACCGACCAGCCCCATAAAACCTTCTTGCATACTTTACAAGTTAATTATACAATACGGCAGAGGCTCTGTCAATACCCCTATAAATGCTTTGCATTTTAATATTATCCTTGACCACAGCAACAGCCGTTGCCTGAGGTGTTGCTCCCCTCTGTCAAGGTCAAAGCAAGAAGGATTGCCCCCATAACTGCGATTTCGGTGTAGTTGAGTCCGCCGTCACCTGCAAAGACCAAAAATACTATCAGCAGAAACAAATACCAATTGTTATCTCCCATACCCCCTCCCAAACGGCTTTTTACCACAATATGCACCACCATGTGACAAAGTGAGTGAAATTTTTTGTTTTGAGATATGCTAATATGCAGATATGAAAACACTTCTTGATACCGAAACAGCAAATCTTGTGCAAAATTATCTGCCACGAAACGCAGTGCTCTACTCCCTTTCTGAGTTTTTCAGTGCCTGCGGTGACGCAACAAGGACAAAAATAATATGCGCTCTTTCAATCAGTGAAATGTGCGTCACTGACCTTTGCACACTTTTATCCCTCAACCAAACCACTTGCTCACATCAACTGAGATATTTGCGCTCAGCAGGGATTGTGAGATGTCGGCGTGAAGGCAAGGTGATATTCTACTCACTGAGGGATAAGCGGATAGAAAACGTGCTGTCCGCAGGAGCGGAATATCTTGGCTATATGAGATACTAAACAACTGTTTTTCTTTTCTTCTTACTCAAAAGAAAAACCGCCAACATTGGCGGTTTTTCTTGTTTATAGGCTTATTTTTTCTTTTCAAATTTTGTTGTTTTTTGAGGGTTTTACAAGGTTAGAATGCCGATTATTTGAAAATGTCCTCGTCATCGTCTTTGTTGTCTTCATCTTTGACTTCGGGGGTTGAGTCGGCAGGTTTTGCCTCTTCATTTGTCTTCACTTCGTCATGGTCAAAGACGGCGTTTTCATCGTAGTCAAAGGGGTTTTCTTCCTCTTCGTCTTCTTCCACGTTTTCAGTTTTGAGACGCTTTCTAAGGGCGCTTGACACCTTCTTTTTCAGCACCTCATAGACGTATGCCATAAGAAAATCTATTGCCATAAGTGCCACGATGCCCACAAGTTCCACTGCCCAGAAAGGCACTTTGAAAGTGAGCTCGGGGGATATCATAATTGTGCCTGCAACGTAGTAGAGGAAGGCAATTGCCCCTGCGATGAAAACCACCTTGACGGGGACGGATATAAACCACTTCACCTTTTTTTCAAGCATAATGGCAGACACTATGCACATAGGGGCAAAATATACCACGTAGCCTGATATGGCAAGGATGTCACCCACTATTGCAAATGCCAAAAGTGAGGACACTACGTAGGCGGATATTGAAGCAAAATAATACTTTTGTGACAGGGGCACAAGGAGTGCAAGGCACGCCGCCACATAAAAACCGATAGTGCCGTAGCGCACCACCACCGACAGCCAAACAAGAAGAAGCGCCATGGCGGCAGATATGCCACCCAGCGCTATCTCATAAAGTATTTGCTGACGGGGTTTTCTTTTCATAGTCTAGCAACAACGGATGCAGTCGCCACCCATACACTCACAACAACAGTCCGCGCACCAAAGTGCTTGACAGACGGTGCAACAGTTGTCTGCGGCATCAGGTTGTTGTTGATAACTGCGGTGATATCCTTGAGCCTCTTGACCTTGATAGTTTTGACGAGGACGCTCATTTTTGAAAGCGTTGGTGCCGTCAATCTTCTTTTTCATATTGTCAAGAGCGCGTTGATATTTCTCATTGCCCGGTTCAAGGGACAGTGCGATTTCAAGTTGCTTTTTGCTTTCATTGAGCCAACTCTTTTCATAGTAAACGATGGCTTGATAATAGTGCCACTCGCCACCACGATTTGACATATTGTCAAGAAGATTTTGTGCTCTTGTGAAGTCCTTGTTTTTGATTGCGGTCTTGACATCTTCAAAGGGGTCAGATGAATATGACTCACCACTGACAGAGGCGGTGTCATGGCTGTATTCCATGGCAAGTTGATAGGCCTTGTCAAGCTCTTCAAGCATACGTGCAGCGTCAGCACCCGTCTCGCCTTCTTCAAAGACAAGTTGTTGATAATGTGCTCTCTTTTCCTTGTATGCTTCAAGGATTTCGCTTTGGGTTGCACCCTTTTCAATTCCGAGGATTACAAACGGATCGTTTGGCATTTTTCCACTCCTTTGAGCAGTCGCTCTATTTGCAAATTGAGTCCAAGGTAGATGGTGTTTGACAGCACACCTTCACCTATTGTTATTTCCATTTGGTTGTAGCTTTCAACCATTCTGTTATATGTTGATTTCAGCAGAAATGACAGTTCATCGGCGTTTTTCAAAAGATAATCTGCCTTTTCTGTGCATTTGCCGTAGTTGTTGACGATGACGTTGTATCGTCCTTTCTTGCTGTCTTCAGCAAGGTCATCCACCGCGTCAAGAAGATAGATGAGTCTGCCAAGATTGTAGGTGAAGAGGTCAACGTTGTCGTCAGTCTTGACAAGCGCTTTTGTCATATCTCTCATGACGACAGCGGTGCAATCCGCCACTTCGTCAATGGATGCTGAGTTTGATTTTTCAAGGTCTGCAAGACGTCTGAACTCCCTCTTCATCAACTTGTCCACTTCGGGCATACGGCGTGCCGCAGCGCGCTTTCTAAGCCACAAACGCCAGAGAATTGGCAAGCGGATTTTTTTGCCGTCTTCCACGTCGTCTGCTATGTTGTAGTAGGTGAGAAGCACCGCCACGTCTGCCGCCTTGATGGACAAATCGTCAGGCTCAATCATAGGCTTCTTTTTGCCGTTGAGAAAGCACACTTTCCTCTCCATCTTTGGCTCTTGTCCTGCAAGGGAGTGAAGAAGCACGCTGTAAAACGTCACGTCGTAGTTGGTGCAAAGACGAGTGAGAGGACCGCCTGTTTTTCCTAGGGCTCTGCACAGTCCGCAGTAGTAGCCTTGAAAGACATTGAAGTCCTTTATGAGCATATTGTTTTTGTCAGGAATTACGTATCCAAACATACTCTCTCACTTAGGGTTGAACAAATCCAACCTTGCGATAGACTTTGGACAAGGTCTTGCTTGCAAGGTATGAAGCAGTTGATGCGCCCTTTCTCATAACCTCTTGGAGATAGTCCTTGTTCTTCATATAGTAGTCGTATTTTTCTTGGATAGGCTTCAAATATTCCACAACGCATTCACCGACTTTCAGTTTGAAGTCCGCGTATGACGCCCCTGCAAATTCCTTTTCTGCCTCTTCAATGGTTGTGCCGTTGAACACTGAATAGATGGTGAGAAGGTTGCTTATGCCAGGTTTGTCCTCACGGAAGACGATGTCGTGGTCGCAGTCGGTGACTGCACGCTTGAACTTGCGCATAATTGTGTCTGCATCGTCAAGAAGGAACACAACGCCACCTGCATTGTCGTCGGTCTTGCCCATCTTTGCGGTGGGGTCAAGAAGGTTGGCTATCTTTGCCCCTTGTTTGGGGAAAATGCCGTCAGGAATGACAAATGTGGGTGAATATTTGGAGTTGAATCTTTGTGCCACGTCACGGGCAAGTTCAAGGTGTTGCTTTTGGTCCTTGCCGATGGGCACGTAGTCTGTTTGATAAAGGAGAATATCCGCCGCCATCAAAGTGGGGTATGCAAAAAGACCCAAATTGATATTTTCGGGGTGTTTCAAACTCTTGTCCTTGAATTGTGTCATACGGCTTGCTTCACCAAATTGGGTGTAGCAGTTGAGAACCCATGCAAGCTCTGCGTGTTGAGGCACGTGGGATTGGACAAAAAGAACACTCTTTTCAGGGTCCAAACCTATGGCAAGGAAGAGTGCCATAAAGTCATAGGTGCGACGGCGAAGGTCTGCGGGCACGTTGTCAACGGTGATTGAGTGCATATCTGCAACGGTGTAGATGCATCTATACTCGTCTTGCAGTCTTATCATATTTTTCAATGCGCCGATATAGTTGCCCAGTTGAAGATCGCCGGTGGGTTTCAGTGCGCTGTACACGATTTTGTTTGATTGTGTTGTTTCCATATATTCTCCTAAAGAGCAAAGTCAAGGACGGCGTCTAGTGCCTTGTCTTTGTCCACGACTTTTGTGTGCAGTATTTTCTTTTCGTTGATGTAGTACAGTTCCCCGGGGCAGTCAACACCGCTTTCATATTGCAGTTTGAGCATTGCCTTGAAGGGGTCTTTCTCCCTCTTGCCTGTCAGTCCGTCAAGGACGTCTATGGGGAATTTATAGGGGCTTGCCGTTGACACGATGACGGTGGGAGTGTCGTCCTCTGTGTCGATTGAATAGTCGTTGTACACACTTCCTGCCACGGCGGTGTGAGGGTCAAAGGTGACGTCGTCAAGGTCAAAGTAGTTGTAGATGGCGTCCTTTGTTTCGGCTTCGTCTGCCCAACCTGCCTCAAAGATGCTGTTGTCAAGAAGGTCAAGGTCAAAGGTGAATTCCCCTTTCTCTTTCAAGTCTTGATAAAGTTTCTTGATGAGATCAGTGTCTCTGCCTGAAAGTTCAAACAATAATCTTTCAAGGTTTGAGGACACAAGAATATCCATTGAGGGTGATGCGGTTTTGTGGAAGTCGCGCTTCACTGAATACTTGCCCGTGTTGAAGAAGTCAGTGAGGACGTTGTTTGCGTTTGATGCCACAATAAGTTTATGGACAGGAAGCCCCATCTTATACCCATAGTATCCTGCAAGGATATTGCCAAAGTTGCCTGTGGGCACCACAAAATTGACTTTGTCACCAAGGTCGATTTCACCACAGTCCACAAGGTCAACGTATGATGAAACGTAGTAAGCAATTTGAGGAGCAAGTCTGCCCCAGTTGATTGAGTTGGCAGATGAAAAGGCTTTGCCTTTTTCTTTCAGTTTTGCCTTCACTGCCTCGTCGGTGAATATCTCTTTCACGGCAGTTTGTGCGTCGTCAAAGTTGCCTTTGACTCCAACCACTGCCACGTTGTTTCCTTCTTGTGTGACCATCTGCAACTTTTGCATCGTGCTCACACCCTTTTCAGGATAAAACACCAGAATCTCACTGCCCTTCACGTTTTTGAATCCTTCAAGGGCTGCCTTGCCTGTGTCACCGCTGGTTGCAACAAGGACGAGGGTTGTTTCATCAATCCCTAATTTCTTCTTTGATTCAACCATCAAATACGGAAGGAGTGTCAGCGCCATATCCTTGAAAGCAAAGGTAGGGCCGTGCCACAACTCCAAAACGTAAAGACCGTCTTCAATCTTCACCACGGGGCAAGGATCTCCGTCAAAGCGGGAATATGCCTTTTGAGCAAAGGAAAGAAGTTCAGTTTCAGCAAATTCGTCCATAAAAAGGTGCAACACTTTTGCCACTCTTTCAGGATAAGTCATCTCACTGAGTGAGGCGAGAAACTCCTTGTCAATAGTGGGAAAAGACGACGGAACAAACAATCCGCCGTCATCTGCAATGCCCTTTACTATGGTTTCAGGGGCAGAATATGCTCTCCCAGCATCTCTGGTGCTGACGTATTTCATTATGCCAAGTACTTCTTCAAAAATTCAGGGAAAGCACTTTCGTCTTCGCTGACTGTGACCACAAAGTTTGTGTCCGTCTTTTCTGCGATTTCTTCAAGGTCCATGAAGAAGTGTTCCATTTCGCTGATATGCTTTCCAAGAAGACGATGAGCACCGTCAAGATATGCAGTTTCGATGTCGTGGTTGCCTGCAAGGACGCCGTAGATGAATCCAACAAGCATATCCTCACGGACGTAGGTTTCTGTGCCACGATGGAGATCAGATACGTTGATTGTGCGGATTTGATAGCGGAGTGAATACATATATCTGTCAGTGTCTGTCAAGAAGATGATGTCACCCTTTGCGGTTTCAACGTGATCGTTGGCTCTGTCGATGATTGCTTTTGTCTTGCCTGTGCCTTTTGTTCCAGTAATAAGTTGTATCATTTTTCACCTCTGATTATATTTTATAGAAAATATAACCAAAAAACAAGTCCTAATTTTTTTATTATTCTTCTACGTTTTCAAGCAGTTTGTTTTGCACTGCGATTTGGAGGGCGGAAATCATTTCATCCATATCTCCAAGCATAAACTTTTCAAGGGAGTAAAGTGTGAATCCAATGCGGTGGTCGGTGACTCTGCCTTGAGGGAAGTTGTAAGTTCTTATACGCTCACTTCTGTCACCTGTGCCAACTTGAGCGCGTCTTTGCTCGGCGTATTCCTTGTCCGCCTGTGATTGGAAGTGGTCGTAAAGGCGGGATTTCATGACCTTCATCGCCTTTTCTCTGTTCTTGATTTGGCTTCGCTCGTCTTGACACTCTACCACAATGCCCGTGGGGATATGTGTCATACGGATTGCAGACTCTGTCTTGTTGACGTGTTGTCCGCCTGCGCCGGAGCTTCGGTATGTGTCAATCTTCAAATCCTTTTCTTCGATGACGATTTCAACGTCTTCCGCTTCAGGAAGCACTGCAACCGTGACGGTTGAGGTATGAATTCTGCCTTGTGACTCGGTTTCGGGCACTCTTTGAACACGGTGCACACCGCTTTCAAACTTCAACTTTCCGTATGCGCCCTTGCCCGTTATCATAAACACGGCTTCCTTGACACCGCCAAGTTCGGTCATATTGATGTTGATTTCTTCAACTTTCCATCTGTTGGCATCGGCGTAGTGATGATACATTTTCATCAGTTCAGTGCCGAAAAGGCTTGCCTCTTCACCACCTGCACCACCACGGATTTCCACGATAACGTTGTTGTCCTCATTGGGGTCTTTGGGGAGAAGTGCAATCTTCAAGTTGTTTTCGTCCTCTTCGAGGACGTCGCGCAGTTCGTTTTGCTCTGCCTTCAAAAGGTCACGCATATCGGCGTCTGTTTCAATGGCAAGCAATTCCTCACAATCCTCAAACTGCTTTTTGTGTGAGGAGTACAAATCATAGCACTCCACGATGGGTGTAAGTCCGCTCAGTTCCTTTCCAAGTTCTCTAAACTTTTTTTGGTCTGCGATGACTTCACTCTGTGAAAGGAGTTCGCCGATTTCATTATATCTTTCCTTGATTTTGTCAAGTTTTTGAAGCATTCCTGCTGATATTTTCATAACTATTTTGACTCCGTTTTGTTAAAAATACATTAACCTCTTGTCACCACTGCAATGCGCTCAATTCCTTCAAAGTCGCGGAGGATTTCCACGTTATAATCCTTGAATATATCCTTTATTGCTTCCCCTTGACCAATGCCAAATTCAAGGAGCAAAGTGCCGTTGTCACTGAGGTGTTCCCCGACCGTTTCTGCAATTCTACGGTAGAGATCAAGGCCATCCACTCCGCCGTCAAGAGCAAGTCTAGGCTCAAAGTTCTTGACGTTTACATCAAGTTTGTCAATGTCCGCGGTGGGGATATAGGGGGGATTTGCGGTGATGAGGTCAAACTTGCCTTCCACTGCCTTGAAGAGGTCGCTGACAAAGAAGTTCACTTTCAGTCCGTTGGAAATAGCATTTGCCTTTGCCACTTCAAGTGCCCCTGTTGACACGTCACTTGCGCTCACTGCAAGGGCGGTGTTTTTTGCAAAAGTGACTGCAATTGCTCCACTGCCTGTGCAGACGTCAAGAGCATTTTTATAGCCCTTTTCCTTTGCAAGATTTATTGCCTTTTCTGCAAGAAGTTCGGTTTCAGGACGAGGAATAAGCACGTTTTCATTGACTGCAAGACGGATTCCGTAAAACTCGGTGTTGCCAAGTGCATATTGCAAAGGCTTGCCGTCCACCATCTTGTCAGCAATCTTCATAAGGCTTTCATATTCCTTGTTGCTGAGGTGGGATATTCCACTGAGTTCACCACGTTTTTTGCCGGTCACTTCAACAAGCATCCAATCAAGATCGCTTGCCTCAATGCCTTTCACCTTTTCTTCAACACGTTTGCGTGCAACGGGGGTGGGCATCTTGATGTCAAACTTTTGGGTGGGCATATTGGGGTCTGCATCCATGGCAAGCACGGTTTTGAAAGCCGTGATGCTGACTTCAAGCATATCGTCTGTAGGTTGCTTGGTTGTCAACTTTTGAAGCCACATACCGGGTGCGCGCAATATGCGTGCGGGGAGAGCATCAAACTTGGCAAGGAACTTCAAGAGTTCGTATGACACCCCTGCCACGATAGGCAAGAACACCAGTTTGCAGGGCATTTTGATGAGGGCATTGAGCATATTGTTGTCGGTGAGCCAACCAAGTTTTTCAAGAGCCCAGTTGACAAGGGTGAACACCAAAATGCTGACTGCCACCACCAAAAACGTAAAGGTTGTTCCGCAACGGCTATGTTGAGTTGACATAGTGCGTGCGTTTTCAACAGTAAGTTCAAGACCGTGCTCATAGCAACTGATGACCTTGTGCTCTGCGCCGTGATACATAAACACGCGTCTCACGTCCTTCATCAAAGTGACGAGAAGTATGTAGGATATGAATATCAAAAGCATAATTCCGCCTTCAATGAGGCTGTACCACAAACTTGACAAGGAGTGCTCTGCAAGAGCAGGTATCCTGAACAATAATCCGGTGAGGAAGTTGGGCAAAAACACGAAGATGCCCACTGCAAGCAGTATGCCAAGAATAAGTGAAAAGCCCATGATTATGTTCATAGGATTCACTTTGAACTTCTCTGCCACTTTCTTTTCAAACTTGCTGGGCTCAGCAAAATCGCCGTACACCTCGGCAGAACGCATAAGTATGCCCATGCCGTCGTACAGTTGGGTGATGAGGTTGACAACTCCACGGACAAAAGGCAAACGCAAAATCACGTTTCTATCCTTGGGGTTTTTCACCCTCTTGGTTTCAACAGTGATCTCGCCTGCTTCGGTGCGGACTGCCGTTGCAATGGAGGTTGCGCCCTTCATCATAACGCCTTCCAAGACGGCTTGACCGCCTATAGAAGTCCTTTTGATAGCACAATTCTTTTCGTTTTTTGCCATAATTCCTCTAAAAAAAGCAAAATGCAGTGACCATTTGGTGACTGCATTTCTTCCAAACTAGTTGAGATTGTATCTCTTCTTGAACTTATCGACACGGCCACCGGTGTCAACGAGTTTTTGCTTGCCGGTGAAATAGGGATGGCACTTGGAGCAAATTTCAACTCTAAGTTCGTCGCACTTCTTTGTTGTGCCTGTTTGGAAGGTGTGACCGCAAGCGCAGATAACGTTTACGGTATGGTAATCGGGATGAATACCTTGTTTCATGTTCAGTTCTCCTGAGAATTAATTTTTACACCCACACGCGCCAAATGGTGCCTACGCGTATATGACATAAAGTTTCTTTATTATAACACAATTTACTTTATAGTCAAGCAAAATAAGGGGGGATTTTGGATTGTTAACACTTTTTTAACAAAATGCCCCGCCCTCTTGATTTATCAAACTGCAAACAAAAATATTAAAATCAATCAACTATGTTGATTTTTTTATTTTTGCATTGACAACGTGGCTCACTGGGGGTATCATTTTGGTGAAATAAACTCTGGACAGGGTGAAAATCCCTACCGTTGGTAATGCGCAAGCTAGTCCGACAGCCCCAACAGCTGATGTGGTGAGATTCCACAACCGCCCGTATAGTCGGAATGGGAGAGAAGTATGAAAAAGACAATTTTTGTTGCAGAAGTTGCGGTTTTTTCCGCACTAGTTTTCGTGGCAACCATAGTCATTGCCATTCCTTCTGTGTCAACGTCGGGCTACGTCAATTTTGGTGACACAGTCATCTTTGTTGCATCGGCGTTTTTAGGTCCTCTCGGCGGATTTGTTGCAGGAGGAGTTGGCTCAATGCTTGCCGACTTGATGTATTCCCCTGTGTGGATGCCCGTCACTTTCATAGTGAAAGGTCTTGAAGGGCTCATTGCAGGAGTGCTTTTCAAGGTTTTGTCCTCTATCATCAAAAACAAGAAAATCGCCTTGCCCGTTGCTTTGTCAACGGCTTTTTTGGTTGGCGCAGTTGAGATGATTGTTGGCTACTACTTGGGCGGTGCAATTATCCTCGGCGCGTCAAGTGGAGATTGGGCAGTTGCCTTCACCTCCTCCGCTGTTGACATACCAGGCAACTGCTTGCAAGGTGGCATTTCAGTCCTAGTTGGCGGAGCGATTTCACTTCTTCTTTGCAAAATCCCCTACACCAAAAACGTTATGGACAAAAACCTGTCCGTCTTCAAAAAGGCAAAACCTGAAAATGAAAACGTCTGCGACTCAGACGCAGACGTTTCAGAGGACGACTAAACTCAATTTCACGTTTCAAGAGTTTTCAAAATGCCTTGTCGTATCTCTACAAACTCCTCATCGGTCAGTTTGCGGTTTTCTTTGTCCGAAAGAATTTTGCCCTCCAAGACTATCTCAGCAGGGCTTCCTGCAATCACCATATAGTTGTCCGCAGCAAGGAGGCACTCGTCTATGGCGTGAGTGACAAAGACGATTGTTTTTTGACTTCTCTTTTCAAGTTTCAAAAGCCAGTCAAAGAGGCGGTGCTTAAGGGCTGTGTCAAGGGCTTTGAAAGGCTCGTCCATAAGGACAACTTCACTAGGAAAAAGGAATGCCCTAGCCAATGCAACACGCTGTGCTTGACCTCCGCTTATCTCGGTGGGACGCTTGTCACGGCAGTCACTTATTTCAAGGACGGACAGCATATCTTCAATCATTTTTTTACGTTCCGCCTTGTCCTTTACAACTCCTTTAAGTGTCAAATCAAGGTTTTTAAACACCGAAATTGAGGGGATTAACCTGTCTTTTTGAAAAATAAAGGAAATTCCGCCCTCAACTCCAACCACCTCGCCAGAGTGAGGCACAAGCCCTGCAATGGCGCTGAGGAGTGTTGATTTGCCAACCCCTGAGCCACCAAGGATTACGTTGATTTTGCCACCTTCAAAAACTGCGTTGAAGGAGTCAAAGACCACTTGGTCACCATAACTTACAGACAAATTTTTGACCAAAATATCTTTCATCTTTTTGCCTCCCACAACTTCTTGATTCCAAAAACTATTCCCTCAAAAACAAAGGACAAAGCTATGGCAAGCACTGTCCAGCCAAGGAGCACTGCCACATCAAAAGATAGGTTTGCCTTTTGCATTTCAAGGCCTATGCTTCCCTTTGCGTAAGTCATCACTTCCGCTGCTATGACCACCTTCAATGTCAAGGATATTGTGCTTCTCGATACGTCAAAGACAGCAGGGGCAATCTCCGGTGAATACAGCCCAAACACCACGTCAAAAGGTTTCACCTTGTAGAGTTTTGCCATTTCAACAAGGTCCTTGTCAACTCCCGTGATTGCGGTGTAGATGGCTTGATAAAGTATGGGGAAAGCAATGAGGAAACCTATGATGATAGGAGCGCGCTGTCCGTCAAGCCAAAGCATAATGATGAGGATTATGGCAAGGGTGGGTGCTGAGCGGAATATGCTGACAATGGGGGACATAACCCTGTGGATAGGCTTGAAGAGTCCGCCAAGTGCCGCCATGATGAAAGCGATGACAAAGGACAAGAGGAAACTTGCCACCGTGCGGAGCACCGTCCAGCCTACTGACGTCCAAAATGACTTACCATTGAACAAACCAAAAAACTCCACCACAACTTTGTCGGGGGTGGGGAAAATGAGAGGCTTGTCCTTGACGGCAGCCACAATCCACCACACTGCAAGGACAAGGATCAATGCAATGAGAGGATAAGCCACGTTGCCTATTATCTTTTTGGTATTTTGATTGATTTTAAATTTTGCCATATTTATGTAGTGAGAGTACGCATTTTGCTAATTTGGGGCGTACCTGTACAAGCACTCACTCCTTCGAAGACGAAACGCGAGGAGCAGCGGCGACGAGGAAGGGAGCGCCGAGCACCAGACGAGAGTACGCAGTCGCTGGTGCGCTCTGTTTTTTTTGCACCAAAGCGACAAGTGGCATAAAGAGGCGACGTTGCTTAATGTGCGAGAGCCGAGTGTTGCCCTGCCCGTAGGGCTCTGCCGTATGGCAGAAGGGGGAAACACGTGAGGAAGGGGGACATGCTCTTGATATAACTTGTCATTTTGCCCACATGCTATGCGTGGGCAAGATGACATTTATTAGTTTAAACACTCGATTACATAAAGAGGTCAACGGTTGACCAATCCACTGCGGGCACCATAAGACCAAGATAGGTGACGATTGACTCTCTCACTGCGTTGTTGTTGACTTTTGTGACAACGATTGAGCATCTAGGAATGCTGGGTGCAGGGAAAGTTGAGGTGCTTCCCTTTTCTTGAAGAAGTGCGGTGACGTCTGCAGGATTTGCCACAACCCAAGCTTTGCTGTCTTCAAGTGCTTTGAAGAGTGCTGACATAAATTCAGTGTCTGTTGTAAGCTCTGTCTTCACAAACAAACTTGCTTGAGGGAAGTTGATCATTTTGTTGCCGATGCCTCTGTAAAGGGCTTGGAGGTCCATTCTTGCGCTGAAACCACCGCCGCCCGTCGTGCCAAATGCAGTTGCTGCAGGCTCACCGACGATTGCAAAATCGCAGGGGTTGTTTTCTCTCATAAGAGCAACTTTTGCTGCAGGGCCGTCTGCACACCACTCGATGGTTGCAGTTGCGCCGTCTTCAAAAATGATTGTGTCGTTTTCATCATCGTAGGTGAGACCAACGGTGTTGTCAACGATATACTTGAACACCTCGTCGGGGGTGTTGTTTTGACCGATTGATGCAATGCGCTTACCTTTGAGGTCGTTGAATACGATTGTGCTTTCACCGCCGACCTTAGAGGGACTGCCGATAAGATAAAGGCTTCCTTCAACTGCAACCGACACAAGTTTGTAGGGTGCGCCTTGCTTGATGAGTGCTGCGCCTGCGTTGGTGGGGGCGATGACGATGTCTGCCTTTTCACCACCGATTTGTGTTTGAATTGTGTTTGCGGCAACGATTTCAGTGTTGACTGTATATCCGCCAATTTCAGTTGTGCCGAGGAGTTTTGCTGCAGCAAGTGCAGGAGTGCCGTCAGGCATAACAAAGGTCAACGTACCCTTTGAAGTAGGGGTGTTGTCATCGGCAGGCTTGTCGCAAGCGACAAAAGCGAAGAGGGACAACGTGAGCAATACTGCCACCAATGATATTACGATTTTTTTCATATATGTTTCTCCTGTTTATTATTCTATTATTCACAAAACAAAGGGTTTATCTCCTTGTTTTGTGTGTTTAAGTGTTGGTTTTGTCAACAATCAATTTCAACTGAGGTCAGTGCGGACTTCACTGAAAGCTCGTGGAACTTGCCAAGACGGCCTGTCAAAGCGGACACTCTCTCCACACTGCCTTCAACGATGAGGGATATCACGTTGGCTTCAGGACGGGGCACGCCCATGCGTCCAATGATGATGTCACCAAAGTCGCCAAGGACCTTTTGCATCTCCACTGCCACTGCTCTATCTCCTTTGATTACAATGCCAATCACTCCAATTCTTTTCATAGTATTCTCCTTTTTCCGTACAAAAAATGCCACCGCAAAGACGATGGCATAAAAGTCAATGAAACACTGCACCCTGTGCAGAGATGATTATGTCGCCGTCTTACACTCCGACCGAGGTCATTGTTTTGGATTGCTTTTTGTAAAATTAATATATACGATATTGTCTATTTTGTCAACATATTTTTATCGCGCGCACACACGCTTGATTGGTGCACTTGAAAAATGGGATATTTGGATGAGTCACAAGGAAGGTGCGTTTGCAACAGGTCGAAGCATACTTATCGTATGTGAGAATTGTTGCATAGCGCCTGACACAGTGAATCGCCAAATAGCAATGCATCTCTTATATCTTGGTGCCACACTTGATGGGTGCACTTGAAAAATGGGATATTTGGATGAGTGACGAGGAAAGTACTGCCACAACAGGCCGTAGTGTACTTATCGTACATGAGGATTGGTGTGGGAGTGCTTGACAAGGTCAATCGCCAAATAGCACATTTTTCACCAGTTGTTTGATTCAGTGACGCAGTGTTGATGCATAGGGGCTTCAACAAAGAATCCTTCTGCTTGCTTCACACCTGCCATTGCGCCCATACGGTTGGCACGGAGGGCGAAATAGATGCCTTGTGCTTCTGCCAGCATAGGTGACATTTGTGAGCGGTGAATCTTGAATGATGCCACTTGTTTCAGTTGGTCTTCATCGCTGAATTCCACAAAGGTGTTTGCTCTGTGGGTGTAGTAGTATGCGATGATATGGTTGGGCTTTATCTTTTTAGGGTCAAGGGTGAGGCCGTTGCGCTCTGCCACGATACGATAACTTGAAATGAAAAGTGCCGTGTTGGTGGCTCTGCCACACTTCAAGTGGTCGGGGTGTGTTTCGGTGGGGAGATGAGGGTCGGGGCAGAAAATCACGTCAGGCTCAAACTCATAGATGACTCTGCCGATTTCCTTTGCCAGTTCGTTTTCATCATAGGGTGCGCCGTCACCAAAGGGAAGCATTTCAAGTTCTGCGCCCAAAAAGTCTGCGGACTCCTTTGACTCCTTAGCGCGGATTTCCGCCACTTGCTCAGCGGTCATATCAGGGTCGGAAGTGCCTGCCCCGCCGTCCGTGCAGATGAGGAATTTGATTTTTGCATTTTTGTTGGTGCGCTTAATTTTGCACACAGTTGCCCCTGCGCCGATTTCAATGTCGTCAGGGTGAGGGCCGATGAACAAAAATCTGTCGTACTTCTCCACGTCGGGAAGAGGTGCGATGAGTTCAAGGATTTTGTCGTCACCAAGGACTTTGTCCAGTCCGCTGACCAGTTTCTTTTTCAGTTTGAAAAATGCCATATATTCCCCCTATCCCAAGATTGCTTCTGCAATTTGGGTGTAAATGTTTTCAACTTCTGCTTTCAGTGCGGTATAGCCGTCATTGCCCACCTTTTGAGGTGTCAGTGACGCCATATCAAGAAGCCCTGTGATGAAGGTAGTGGTGAGGGTTTTGGTGAGATTGTCCATCTCGTAATATGCCGCCTCGTAAAGAGGTGTCCTCTCACTTTCCATCTTTGAAAGTGTGCCGTTCACTATGCCCTCATACCAAGTTGTGGTGAAGTTGGTGTTGATGTTGACGTTTGATTCACCAGAATAATACTTCATAAGGAAGTTGGCACTGCCGATGAGAGCGTCAGGAGTTGTCACCACTCCGCTCTTGTATTCTCTATAATGTTTCTTGAATTGTTTGAGATAGATGTCTGCAAGGACAAAGGATGCAAAGCGCTCTGTCTTCACGCCGTAGATATTGTCTTCCTCGCTTTCGGAGTTGAGCATAAAGGCAAGATAGATTGAAAGGTCTTTGCCTGCCCCTGCATTTCCGCCAACCACCAGTTCATTCATCAAGTCAATGATGACTTCCTTTGCGCTGCCCCATTGTGTGGTGATTGTGTCAAGGCTCTCGCTGTAATCAATGCCAAGCATTGCAAGGATAAGACGTGACCAAGCAATATACAAGTTTGCGCCGTCATATTCCTCTGTGTAGCCCTCTTTGAAGCAACCCATGACGCCCTCGATGAAGGAATAGTCATCACCCTTCAAAGCAATAGTCTCAAGGTTTTCAACAAAGTCGCACGCAAGAGGAAGGACTGTGGGCAAGGTCTTGTAGTTGCTGACCACGGTGAAGATTGTTTCAATTGTGGGGTCTGCAACCGCCACCAAATCATAGAATCCCATAAGGGAGTTGATTGCACTTCGAATGCTCACTGCATCACTCTCAATGGTTGCGCTCATATCCTTCACAGAGGACACGACGCTTGAAAGATAGGTGGCAACTTCACTGGTGCTTGCACCCTCAAGAGAGCCGTCTTGCAGGGCCTCAAAGAGCCCACTGTTTGAACCGTCACCAAAGAGCATCGCCGTGTTGTAAGTGAACGAAACAAGGTTTTTTACACCACTTTCGGCATCTTCAAGTGCCTTTATGGTTTCTTCAGCACCAAGAGAGGCATACTTGAAGGAGTCCCTTCCAGACTGCATTTTGACAAGTTGATTGTGAGCGTTTTCTCTTGCTTCTGCGCTCATGTTGGCATCACCCATTATCTTTTCAATATCCGCGATTGCTCTATTGTAAACACCCTCGCCTTCACTGATAAAGGTGTGAAGCACGTCATAAACCAAGGTCTCAACGTCTGCACCTGTAAAGCCGATTGAACGGACCACGTCAAAGAAGTTGTTGACGTCCACTTCACCGCCTACAAGGGCCTTTCCATCGGCGGATTCAAGATAATCTGCAATCCTTGAAATCTTGCCTTCTTGAAGACTTCCGCTTTCAATGATGCCAGCAAAAAACAGTGTCCACTCTCTTGCAACAACGTAGGTTGCAGGGGTGGTGAGGGCCTTGATTTCCGCCTCGGTCATATCCGCTTTCCAACTGTTGTTTTGGGCTTTCAGCGCCACATCTACCAACCTATCAACCGTTTGAGGGCGGGTGTCAACAGGTTGCTCGTCTTTGTCACAAGCAGTGAAAATCATTGCCATCGAGGTGACAATCACAAGAAGTATTATCAAGATTTTTGAGGATTTTTTCATATAATTTCCTAGGACAAAATCACTTTTGTCTTTTGAGGGTATATTTCTTTTTGAACCCTGCAAGGAGGGGAATCAAGGTATATCCGACGGACAGTGCCAAGCCTACGTATGCCACAACGTCTGCGCTGTACATAAACTCAAAGTACAATCCAAACAGACGGAGCGCGCCGATGAGCGATGCGGTCATGAGCACGCTGACAGCAAAGGACGTGACAAAGGACACAAGGGCGTTGAGAGCATATTCAAAGCACTCGCTGGAAAGCAAAGTCTTTCTTGACATACCGGCTGAAAGCATTGCCGTCCTGCCCTTTTCGCCGTTGGGTCGAGATGCCACTGCGCTTGCAATAAGCACCATATACACAAGCACGACCATGACAATTGCAAGAGTGCCCACAAGGTCAAACACGTTGCCGAGGGACTCTGCATCCCACTTGTAGAGGGTGAGAGCATCCACTGCATAATAGTTTTTCTTGACAAACTCTGAGCGGATTTTTTCTGCCATAAGGGTGGCGTCGTCACTGACCACAAGGACGGTGTCTGCGCCCATGCCATATTCCGCCTCAAAGGTGTCGAGAGATGCAATGATATAGTTGCCGTTGAAGAGTTTGTGTCTTGTGATGCCGGCAACGGTAAGCGACCTACTCTTGCCGTCAATTTCCACAGTGACATTATCTAAAAGGTTTATTCCGTAAAGCTCTTGATAGGCCTTGTCGATGACGATATTGCCGGGGGTGAGCAAGATTTGCTTCATGGTCTCCTTGTCGTCACTGACAAATGCGAAATCAATAAGGTCAAGTGCCTTTTCACTGCCTATGATGTTGACGGTCTTGCCCTTGCCTGCCTCCACCATTTTGCCTTGTCTCCAAATGAGAGGCACTGCACTCTTCACACCCTCTACGTCTGCTATGCCTTCAAGGCCCGGGCTGTCAGCTATTGTAGAGTGGACGTTTGTCACAAGCACTTTGTCCTCAAACTCGGTGAGGTAGCCGGTGAATATGTCTGTGGTCACACTCCAAGCCATAAAGAGAAGCATTGTGACAGTCATACCTGCGGTGAGGATTTGAAGACGTGTATGTCTGCGCTCACGGAGTGCCGTCTTTGAGCCAAGTTGCACTGCGGGATTTCTAAACTTTGAAAGAAGTTTTGCCACTCCACGAAGGACAAAGGGCACGTTAACTACAAGAGCAACAAGCACAAGGACCACGTTGACGAGGGACAATGAGCCTTTTCCGCCCTTTGCGGTGAATTCAATAATCACCGACACCACTGCCACAAGAAGGAGTGCAATGGGCAATGCAGTCCAAAGGACTGACTTTTTCTTTTCGTTTTCGTTGGCACGGACTGTGCGGTTGAGGGTTGTGGCAATAGGCACAAGCACTGCAACAACTGCCGTCACAAAGCCTATGACCGCCGCACCAAACAATTTAAGCGCAGATATGCTGAAAGCAATCATTGAGGACAGAGTTGCCGCAAGAAGTGCTGCAAACACACCGCTTGCAAGCACTGAGCCTATGACTGCCCCTGCAAATGCCAAAATCAAAACTTCGGCAAGGAATATGAAGAGGATTTGTGATTTTGTTCCCCCAACTCCCATCAGTTTTGCCACGTACTTGCGTCTTTCACTGAGAGAGGTGAGGGAGATGAGCACCACAAATGCTATTGCAATGACAAACACACCAAGGCCTGCAATGACAACAGGTGCAGACATTGAGGTGGATTGATTTTCAACGTATTTGACGTCCTTGCTTTCACTGACGGTCATATCCTTGTAGTCATTCATAGACTTGACCGCGGTGATAACCGAGGAGGTGCTTGCGCCCTCTTCAAGGACGAGATAGATTTCATTGTAGACGGCAAACTCACCGTAGATAAGACGTGACACACCCTTCACGTTGCACACCACCACGTGGGGGCTGTCTGTGAGGAAATAGCCGTTGTTTTTGGCGATTGCCACAACGTAGAAGGTGAGTTTCTTTTCGCCAGATTCAATTTGCAAAGATGAGCCAACTTTGAGGTCAAACTCCTCTGCCATACTCTCACTGACCACAACGTTGTCTATGTTTTGGTCAAGGAGTGAAAGGTCTCCTTCAACAACGTCAATATCCGCAAGGGTTTCATAGTCCCCCTTGTCAAAACCACGGAGGGAGAGATATTGTCCATTTGAAAGAGCGTACATATTGAGGGTGGGCACAACCTTATCCACTCCCTCTACGCTGTCAAGTCCGCTGACACCGCTGATTCGGTCGCTGGTGGAGTTGGTTTTGAGGGTGACGTCACTGATGCCTGCCCCTGCCGTCTCCACTTGGAAGAGATAGTCATACACTGCATCCGAAAATGAAAGCATAGAAAAGACCAACGCCACCGCTATGGCAATCACTAGGACTGTGGCAACGGCGCGCAAAGGCTTTGAGGATATGTTTTTCAGTGCAAGTTTGAAGATCACTTTATTCTTCCGTCCTCAATTTCAATTCTTCTTGAAGCGTATCCTGCGTGGGTCAAAGAGTGGGTGACCATGATTAGAGTCACTCCCAGTTTTTCATTGACGTCTTTCAGTATTTCCATGACTTGTCTGCCACGTTCACGGTCAAGACTGCCCGTAGGCTCGTCAAGGAATATGACTTTAGGGTTGATGGCAAGGGCGCGGGCAATCGCCACACGTTGTTGCTCACCACCGCTCAGTTCGTTGGGGTAGTTTTTCAGGCGGTCGCCTATGCCAAGTTCTGTGGCAAGAGCTACAACTCTATCTTTGAACTCGCTTTCCTTTTGTTTGTCAAGGACAAGAGGGAGGGTGATGTTTTCATAGGCATTGAGATGAGGCACAAGATTGTCGTATTGATAGACAAAAGCCACGTCGTGACGGCGAAGTGATGCCATATCATCATCGCTCACTGTGGCAAGATTTTGACCTGCCAAAACCACCTCACCACTGGTGGGGGTGTCTATGCCGGCAAGGATATACAGAAGTGTGGATTTACCTGAGCCGGATTCGCCGACTATTGCCACAAACTCTCCGTCCTCAACGGTCAGGTCTATGCCTTTGAGCACCTCGGTCTTTGCGCCGGTGTCAAAGGTTTTGGTTATGCCTTGTGCTTTCAATAGGATTTCCATAATGACCACCTTTCAATATATGAAAATATATATCTCAAAACATTATACCACAATATACGCCCACACTCAACACCCTTTTTGAAAAATGCCATCTTTTTGAAACTTTGGTTTCAAACGCCTACACGTGCAAGGAGTTTTGACAGTGGGAGCAACAACCTGTTGCAGTCTTTTCTCCGCCGTGATATAATGGATTTATGAAAATTGACAGCATTGTTTCAACTGAAAAACCAAGGCTTCTCCTTCAAGTCTGTTGCGCCCCTTGCTTTTGTGGGTCTATTGAGGATTTGACCGCACGCTTCGACGTGACGGCGTTTTTCTACAACCCCAACATTCAACCAAAAGAGGAGTTTAACAAGCGTCTTGAAGCACTTAAACAGTTGATTTTGCATTTTCCTGACGTAAAGTTGGTTGTGCCCGAGCAAGATGAAAACGAGTATATCTCTTTTGTGAATGGCCTTGAAAATGAAAAGGAAGGGGGAATGAGATGCACCGCCTGCTTTGACCTTCGTCTTGAAAAAACTGCTGAATATCTGTCCTCACACAAAGACGAATATGACTACTTTGCCACCACCCTCACCGTCAGTCCTCACAAGAATGCCCCTCTCATCAATGAAGTAGGCAACAAGATGGGCGACAAATACGGAGTGCAATATCTTGAAAGTGATTTCAAAAAGAAGGACGGCTATCTCCGCTCTATCCGCCTTTCAAAAGCCCTCGGGCTCTACCGCCAAGATTACTGTGGTTGCTCCTACTCCAACTGGCACAAAGACAACCAATGAAAAACAAAAACGACAAAAAAACAAGGCACTGAAATCAGTGCCTTTTTTCATCGAACAAGCTGTGTTTGTTGAATATAAAAACGGCATATTTCTATGCCGTCTTTTTGTTTACTTTGAGTATTTCTTTTCGATGTCGGTGATCATATCAAGACGGCGTTGATGACGGCCACCTTCGTATTCTGCGGTGTACCATGCCGTGACAATGTCCTTTGCTTCATCGGGAGTGATGACTCTGCCACCCAATGAAATGATGTTAGCGTTGTTGTGGTTTTTAGTAAGCTTAGCCATATAAGTGTTAGTGACAACTGCGCATCTGATGCCGGGCACTTTGTTTGCTGAGATTGAAATGCCAATGCCCGTGCCACACATGATGACACCTGCGTCACATTGACCGCTTGCCACTGTTTCAGCCACCTTAAGGCCGTAGGTGGGATAGTCCACTGAGTCTGTAGAGTTTGTGCCAAGATCCACCACTTCTGCCCCAAGGGCTTCAAGAGTGCTTGTGACGGCGTCTTTCAAGACGATGCCACCGTGATCACAACCGATTGCAATTTTCATAACGTTCTCCTATATCATTAGTGTATATATTATACTATACGTAAAACAGTATTTCAAGAGAGTGCTTGAATATTTCTATATACAATTTCTAAAAGGTTAGGCTTGTATAGGAACGCAATAAAACCGCGATATTTAGATGCATAACAAGAAAGAAACACCGAGGGCAGACCGCAGTGTACTTGGCGTACATAAGGGTTGCACTCGGTGTGTCTGACGATGCTAGGCGCTAAATAGCGCGGTTTTACTTATTTCCTATCACGGGAGGCTTCTTCCCCACAACAGGAGGTGCTTTGGGAGCATCTGCCTTGGGTGCTTCGGGGGTTGCAGGCTTTTGTCCTACAACGGGAGGCTTTTTGTCGCCGACAACAGGAGGTGCTTTGGGGGTTTCAGCCTTGGGAGCTTCGGTCTTGGGCACTTCTGCTTTGGGTGCTTCTGCCTTAGGTGCAGTAGTTGCAGGTTGAGGTGCAGGGGTTGCCTTGGGGGCTGCTGCTGACACTGCAGTTGCAGGATCAACACCTTCTGCCATAACCTTTTGACCGATGACAGGAGGCTTCTTCTTGCCAACGACGGAGGGCTTTGAAGGACGAGGCTTGACAGGCTCGGGAGCGGGTTCAGGAGTGGGCTCTGCCTTGGGTTCTTCTGCCTTGGGTGCTTCGGGAGCTTTGGGCTCTTCTGCCTTGGGTGCAGGAGTAGGTTCGGGCTTCACTTCTTCCTTCTTGGGCTCTTCGGGTTTTGCTTCTTCCTTCTTCTCTTCTTCGGGTTTATCGCCGTCGGGAGTATCGTCGGGAGTATCGTCACCCTCTGTCTTCTTCTTGTCTTTCTTCTTCTTGCCTACAACGACGCCCGTGACGACTGCTGCGACAACAATTGCTCCACCGCCACCGCCGATGACGTACCATGCCCATTCGGGGAATCCTGCTTCAACCACTGCGGGCTCGATCTTGGCAAGGTGGAACACTGCGATTGAGTCGATGCGGTCTGTGGTGAATTCAAGATAGCCGTCTTCATACATTGTGTAGTCTTCAAGCATATGGAGATAGCCGTCTTCGCCAACTTGATAGAACACATATTCATCAACATCGTGTTCAAGATAGAGATACAATGTGACATACACTGTGCCATCGGGTTGGACAACTGTCTTGTTTTGCATCATGCGGAGGTGCATGACCACTTCAAGAGTTGCTGTATGGCTTGCGGTTGACACGTAAGGAGTGAAGGTGTCGATGTCCATGAAGTAGTTGTACATTTCGTCACTTTCAACCCATTCAGTCAATTCTTGCACTTTGAGGGTGACGCCAGATGCAACAACGCCAATGCCGTCAAGATATTCAATCATAAAGTCTTCATTGCCGAGGGTGAGGACACTGATTGTATATGAGGCGTAGTTGCCACTGAGACGATAGTTGCTGTCCACACTGGTTGCAGGAGTGTCACCTGTGCCCACTTCAATTGAGGTGTAGCCATCTTCTGCCTCTGCAACCTTTGAGCTTCCCTTTTCAAGATACTCAATGACAAATTCATAAACGCCTGCGCCTGTCATGACCTTGTTTGCTGCAACTTTCTTGTCGCCAGAGGTGAATTGGACTTGGAATTTTTCTGCATCCAAATCATCGCTGTCAACGCCATATTTTGCCTTGTATGCCTCTGCGAAGTCATACTTGAATGTGATTGTCAGTGATTCAGGAAGGATGAATGCGCCGGTGTCATCGAAGGATGCTACACTTCTGCACTTGTCTTGAAGGATTGTGATTGTAATAGGTGCTTGGCTGACCTTGAAGTTGAAGGTTGCCTTGTAGTTGTTGTAGTTGGCAAGGATTGCGTCTTTTTCGGTTGCAACGGTTGCGGGTGCGGTGTAGATGACTTCAACCACATATGAGCCTGCGTCTTCAACCTTGCTGACTTCGTCATTGCCCTTTGCACCAACCTTGTAGATGATGATTTCAAGGTTGTCGATGACGGTGTTTACATCTGCACCTGCAACACCTGCGAGGGTGCTGGTGACTGCGTCTTCGATGTCATCTGCAAAGTCATATTCGTGATAATCA
Source organism: uncultured Clostridia bacterium (assembly GCA_937885645.1). GTDB lineage: Bacteria > Bacillota > Clostridia > Christensenellales > CAG-917 > RGIG4097. The sequence continues at coordinate 62,508 of CALABJ010000016.1, forward strand.
AATCCGCCAAGTTCGGGTGCGACTTCCATGCTGGTCTTGTTGACTGTCATGGTGCGGGTGATTGTTGTTGATTGTGTATAGTCGCCGATAGGCTTTGTGAAGGTTGCAACGACTGTGTAGGTGCCTGCATTCTTCACTTCGGTGACGAGATATTCATCTGCAACCACGTCGCCTGCGTAGAACTTGACGTCGCTGGTGACTCCACTGAGTGCGCCTGTCACTGAAAGCTTGCTGTTTTGTGCAGTGCCATCATAAGTGACTGTGGTGTCCTTCACGGTGATGCCAGTGAGCTCAGGGATTGAGATGAGGAGTTTTGCTTCTGCGCCAAGGACGAAGGTGTAGTTTTGTGCGTCAAGGGCTGCTGTGTCAATTGCCACTGCGTAGTATTGACCTGCTTCAAGCTTGTCGTTGGGTCTTGCATCGGTGGGCATATCTACGTAATCTGTGCCGTTGAAGAAGACGAACTTCACTACGTTTGCGCTGATGACGCTGATCTTGTTTGCGCCGTCGCCGTTGACGAAGCCTGCGTATGAGAGGACGATTTCAGGGAGTGTTCCAAGATAATCTGTCTTGTAGCTGTATTCGTCACTGCCACGTTTTGCGCTGACTGTCAATGCCTTCTTGCCGATGACAACTTCACTGCCGTCAACTGACGTATAACTGGGGATGAATGCATAGTTGGTTGCACTTCCACCGAGGAGTGTTGCCTTGTAGGTGCCAACCACTGTTTGCTTGTTTGCATTGGTGACGATTGAAGGAGTTGAAATCTTGTCGCTGAGGATGACGTATGCGCCGTCAGCTGCTTGGACCATTGCGCCGTCAACAAGGTTGTAGCGGAGTGCGTTTTGTTCGTCAAGGCTCAGTGCGGTCCAGAAATCATCGTATCCAAGAGCGTGAGTCAATTCATCAACGTATTCAACGTATCCTCTGCCGTCAACAACGGTGACTTCGGTTGAGCCAATCATATAGGTGAGGTCGAAGTCATAGGTGCTGGGGTCATCGCCGTAGGTTGCGGTGATGTCGTTGAGGATGACCGTCATTTCACGTTGCTTGATGTTGCCCTTGATGACGTAGCTTGCACCAGTTGCGGTGTAGTTGAGATAGGTGTAGTCACCAGGTGTGCCGATGAGTGCGCCTTCACCGAAGACAAACTTGATGTCACTGACGCCTGCATTTGAGCTGGTGTATGCCACAGTGTATTTGCTTGTGTCAAGGGTGACTTTGGTGTTGTCTGCGCCGATGAATCCGCCTGCGGTGCTGATCTTGTAGTCAGTGCCGAGGACACCACCAAAGACCTTGGTGCCGTCATAGAGTTTGTCAAATGCGGTTGTGCCGTCCATCTTTTCAACTGCGATGGTGACTGTCTTAGGAGTGATGTTGCCAACTGCGCTTTCATCAACTTTGACTGCCACTGTGCTGTGACCGTCGATTGCTGCGTCTTTGTGGATGATATAGTATGTTTTGCCTGCGCGTGTGTATGTGCCAATGACATATTCTGCTGCGGGCTTCACTGCAAGAGCATTGTATTCAACTGCTGTAAGCACGTACATTTGCTCTGTTGCAATGGGATAGTAGTAGATGGGGTTGCCTTCGCCGTCTGTTGCAGGAAGTGCGCCGAGAGCGGGAATTTGATCAAGACCTACGATTTCAACTGAGCTTGCAAAGACAGGATAGTAGTTGACCTTTGAGGTTGACAAGTTCTTCAATTCAATGCCGTAGAGTTTTGCTGACTTGACACCATCGATGACACCTTCTCCGTCATAGACGTTTGCATCAAGGTAGTGTGCTGCAAGGACATTGACTGAGTAGGAGTCGGTTTCTTCTGCGTACTTGCCTGTCAAGGTGTACTTGATCTTGCCGATTTCAATTGAGGTTGTGCCGTCATAGACCTTTTCACCAACGTTTGCACTGACAAGCATAGGTGCGGGAAGGATGCTTTGACGTGTCACCCAAGTGGTTGCGCTGTTGATTTCGTAGTTGGATGCAATGTCTTCTCCTTCTGCATCGATATTTTCAAAACCGATGATGCGGAGGCGAACGTTTTGTTCACCAACATTCTTTGTTTCAAAGGTTGCATCAAATTTCAAAGTGATATGGTCTGCATCGGCTGCGAGGACACCAAGACCACTCATATCGTTTGCTTTTGCATATGCTGTTCTTGTGCCATCATAGACCTTTGCTTCAACGGTGATGTTGTTGTTGGCTGTGACAACTCTACGTGCCATAGGTGCAACTGCCACACATTCAAAGTCGCCGATTGCGCCTTCGGTGAGGACAACGTTTTGTGCCTTGTATTCACCTGCTTCGCCGTCCCAAACGTATGCTACGATTTCGTAGTTGTTGAGGGCTTCTGCGTTGGTTGTTGTAAGGCTCAGTCCGCTGACGAGGACGTTGTGCTTGACAACTCTGCCACTTGAATATGCAACGTTTGCATTGGGTGCACCGTCAATGGTGTAAGTGAAGTTGACTGCGTCAAAGTCATAGGTGATGACGCCGATTTCATCTGCCCACGTGGTTGCATCCATATCGATGTCTGACACAAGGCGGAAAGCGTTGCCGTCGCCCTTCACAACGTCACTGCCCTTCACAAGTGCTTGATTTTCTCTGCCGTTGTATTGTTTGTCTTGGTCATAGATGACGTTCAGTTCAACCTTTGCTCTTGAAATTTCAACGTCAAGACCTGCGTATGCGGTCAGCTCAGCTGCTGTAAAGCCTGCCTTGTAGTTGCCACCTGCCACTGTGACCGTGTCAACGGTGACGTCTTTTGTGCCAATGGTTGCGCTTGAAGAATTTGCTGTGACTGAAAGACGTACGTCGCTTGCATCGTCACCTGCGCCGTAAACACTATCTTTGAGGGTGACGTTGACATCAACTGCCGTCTTGCCGTTGTAAGTACGATCCACTGCGTCAATTGCCACGATATCGTCAAGGGCGATTTCCTTTTGGGTGATTGTGCCGGGGACGAGGGACAATGAGAGGCGGAGACCTTCTGCAATAAATGAGATATATTCGTATGCGCTGTCGTCATAGGTGAAAGTGCTTTCATTGACACCCACAAAGACCAACACCAAGTCTGTTGCAAAGTTGTTGGTGACGTTTGCGCTGTTGAATGAGATGGGATTTGCGATGTAGAATTCAACGCCAGCAAGCATACAATCGTTGTCGATGACGATGTTGTCTTCGGTGATGGTTGCGGTGCCGTCATAGACCTTAGTGATGGTGAAGAATCTCTTTTCAATAACCAGTGCTTCCCCTGTGATCTTGATTGTTCCGCCGTCCTTTGTTCTCACAACGTCGATGACCACTTCATCTGCGCCTACGAGGACGTAGTTTGCGCTGTCTTCGCCAACGAGGACAAATGCTGAGAATTGAACTGTCTTGTTGTCACCTTCGGTGAAGTCGGTGAACAGTGCTGTGAAATCAACGTGGACGTCGTCTTCAATGCTGACAAGTTGATTGCTTACGTCAAACATAAACAACTTTTCACTGTCGCCGAAGACTGCGTTTGCTGAGTTGTTGAACACCTTGCTGTTTGCATAAAGACCGCTTTGGTCAACTGATGCAAAGTTGATTGCCTTTGGTGAAATTGTAAGTGCGTATGCGCTGAGGTCTGCCACTTCAACCACGAAGTTCTTGTTGGATGAAGTGAACACGTTGCCCACTGCCACGCCGTAGCGATAAGTGATTGCGCCCTTTTGGAAGGTGCCGTCGCTTGCTGACACGCCGTCGTATCTTTCACCGAAGCTGTCAAAGTCTGCTCCGTTGTAGATTGCTCTCACAAATGAGCCGTTGATGACTGAATTGAAATCAACTGAGGTGAATGGGTTGTCTTCTACTGCAAAGCCCATGCCGTATGCGCTGTCCATATCACCATAGACCTTGTCGGTTGAGGTGAAGGTGGGATAGACTGTAATGGTTGCAGGGGTGATTGACATCTCGTAGGATTCAACCAAGGTGTTGTAGCCTGAAATCACGTTGCTGTCTGCGTCGTAGACCTTGACTGCAAGTGCGTCAACTGTGACAACGTAGTTGCCCACATCGCTTCCGCTGATTGTAGGTGTAAATTCAATGCGATATCCTTCGGGGAGGTCGCCACCGGTGACGGTGAGGCTGAATCCTGCATTATCTCCTGCGGTGATGACCACTGTGTCAAGGGTCTTGCTTCCGTCATAGACCTTTGTCATTCCGCCGGCTGTTCTTACGATGACGATTGATTTTGCTTCGGGGAGTGCCTTCTTGACGATGATTGTGACACCTTCGGTGAGAGCAAAGTCAACGTTTGCGTTTGATGAGGTCAGTTCTGCACCAACGATCATCGTGTAAAGTTCAAAGCCGAGTGCGGTTGAAGGATCGCCGTTTTGTGTAAATGACCACACTGCTGTCAGTGCGTCTGCATATCTATAATCGTCAAGTGAATAGACGACGTCGTATGCGCCCTCATCGGTGAAGACAAAGTTTTGTCCACTGTTAGGGGTGACGGTGACTGTGCGTTTTGTGATTGTGAATGTCTTGCCTTCAATGTCGATGACAACCTTGTAGTTGCTGTCTGTGTCAAAGGATGATGTGCTTGCGCGGTATGCATATTCACCAACATCTTCACCTGCTTCACGGGTGATGAGGCCGTCGCCTGTCATTGTGATGACGTCACCTGCTGATGAAACAACGGTTGCATTCTTGATGACTGAGGTGATGTTTGATGCACTGACACTTGCAGGAAGTGTGGTTGCATCAATGGTGAAGTTGATTGCGCTGTCGTTGTCGCCGTAGGTCTTGCTTGATGCCACTGCACTGACCACGATTTCTCTTTGAGTGATTACGTGCTTTGCTTCAACGAGGACAGGAAGCTCATAGTTGTCTGAAAGTGCGCCGTTTGACACGAGTGTGTCGAAGCTGAGCTTGTATGAGCCAACGTCCTTGCCTGCGCAGTTGTCTTGGTTGAGGTTCTTTCCGCCGAGGAGAATCCACACACTGGGGAGAGGCAATGAAAGACCTGATTCGGGGGCGAAGGTGTAGTTTACTGCATCCCATGCTTCAAGGTCCTTGCCAACAAGACCGCTGACGGTGTAGCCAAATTCTTGAGCATCGCCATAGACACCAGTTGTTGAATTGATGGTGATGGTGACTGCCTTCTTGTTGATATAGTAGTTCATAGGTGCAGGAGCATCGGTGATATAACTATCGTTGTCGATGTGCATTGTGAAGACATATTCGCCCACGTCTGTAGGACGGACGTTTTCTTCAAAGCCTTCAAAGTTATATTTGATGAACTCAACTGCATCTTCGTTTGAAATGGTGTAAGGCACGGTTGTGGGTGCGCCTTCATAGTACACTGAGTTGTTGAGCACTTCGATGTCAATGTATTCACGGAAGTAGAAGTAGACGTCCATAACTCCGCCTGCTTGTGTTTCCATAATGTCGAGAGTGCCGTCCACGCTGTCCATAAACAGGGTGAAGGTTGTGCCGTCAACTGTGATAGGTGCTTGTTCATAGGAGATGTCCTTTGAGGTGGGGTCATCTGTTATCCACAAGGGGAAGAGGTCTGCTCCACCGCTGTTGACCATCAACTTGTAAGGCACGTAGGGGCTGTCATCGTCAATTGCATAGTCGATGACTGCGTTTTGACCACGCTTGTATGCGGTCTTTGCTCCACCGCTGACCATGGTGACGTCGGTTTGTGTAGTGAAAATGCCATTGTCAATGTGGCCAGTCACGTAATAAGTGGTGGCGTCTGAAAGGATATAATATTTGTTCAGTGCACTTCTGTTGCCTGCTTGGTCAACCATCCAGAAGAAGAACACTCTCATACCTGAGCCAAGCTCGTTGTTGAGGGCAAGGTCAAGTGCGTTGAGGTCGCCAAGGCCATCTGCTGTAAATGAAGTGTAATAGTCAAAATCGTAGGTGGCAAGGTCAGCGTATCCTGCGCCGAATGCGTCTACAAAGTCTTGGATTGAAGTCTTTCCGCCTGCGCCAGTGGTGAAGTCGGTGACGCTTGTCACGTTCTTCATTGCGTAGTACACCTTGATTTGACTGCCAAATTCCGCAGCCAATTCATCAACGAAGTCGAATTGTCCGGGGAAAGTCCAACTGTCGGTGAACCAACTTCTGTCGCCGATTTCGGGGATTTCAAAGTCGCTTATTTCAACGATATATTCCCCTTCAAGTTCGTCACGATTCATAAGGTTGGGGGTGACGGGGGCGTTTCTATCCACACGGACGTAGACACCGCTTTGATACTCGTTGTCGGTGCCCTTGTCAGTGTATGTAATCAAGTTTTCTGCGTCAAGGTCAACACCTGTTGCAATGTCAAAAGGTGTGACATAGTTGTAGTTGAAGTAGATATCGTTGCCTTGTTCGGTTGTTTCAGGCACTGCGCCAAAGGTGACTGTCCAAGTTGCTTTGCCTGAGCCGTCAAGGGCATAAGTGACCGTCACTTCTTTGCCTGTGCCTTCGTTGAGGACAAAGGTGTTGTCTGTGCCGTCAATGACCATGCCGTCTTTGACAAAGATGTTTGCGGTGAGTTCATTTTCATTGACGTCAATATAGTTGAAAGTGAGGGTGTTGCCTGAGAGGTTTGCCTTGTCTTGTGTCAAGGTGATGACAAGGGGTGCGCCTGCTGCCCAGTCGGTGTTGGCAAGAGCATTTCCGCCTGCACTCTTTTCAAGGGTGTGGGTTGCCTTGTCGTAGTCAACTTTCACGTAGTAAGAAATGACGTTTCTTGCAGGGTCAAATCTTCCTGACAAGTCCATCTTGTAGAAAGTGAAGAGATAGTAGCCTGCGCCGGTTGCATTTGTGCCCGTGCCGTTTTGGTTGTCAACGCCATATTGCAAAACGCCGTTTTTGTAGGTGGGATTTGCATATCCTGTTTCAAAGTCATAGACAAAGGACAAGCCGTTCACTGCAAAAGGCATTCTCATCATCAAGCTATCTCTTGTCCAGTTGTCAGAGTAAAGTTCGGTGGGGGTGTCTGCCTTGACCACTGAATAGAACCACATATAGGGTGAGTGGCCTGCTTCTGCTTCGGCAAGATCTTCGTTGAAATCAAATGAGAAGGTGGAAAGGTTGTGCCACTTGATTGTGTCCCAACTTGCCACTGAGGTGAATTGACTTGATTCAAGGAGATATTCCTTTGCATCATCAATAAAAGTTTCCATGTCAGAAGGATCATGGAGGTCGATACCACTGACGTTGATTGCTCTTGTGATTTGTTTGTCGCCGTAGTCGGTGACTGTCACGTTGAAGTTGCCGTTTCTTGAGAAGTAAGTTTCAATGGCAACCTCTGCTCTATGGGTTTTGGTCACTCTAAACCAACCGCAAACCACGTCGTTGCCGTCGTCACCGGGGACTTTGATTTCGGTGAGAGCACTCTTGCCACCCTCTGCCACGTTGTAAAGATAAACAATGTTTTGACCGATTTGCACTGACTTAATGCCTGATGCAAACCATTTTGTTGCACTTGTTGCGGTGGTGACGTTCTTTGAGCCGTCACCGTTTTTACGTCCGTAGCCGTAAGTGTCGGTGTAGACTGAACTTACACTCTTGTAATATTCGTAAGCGGTGTTGCCGTCAATATAGTATTTGTCACGAGAAGCATCAACATAGCTGTTGTGATATGCGTTGTTTTTGCTGTCGATATAGTCGACGTTATTTTGGTAGAGGTCAAGAATTATGTCTTCAACGTTCTTGGTGACGTCACTTGAGAAGGGAGTGAAGTTCCAAGGAGTGTTATTGTTGGTGTTGTCTGCGCGCAGAGGTGTTGCGCCTGTGACGCCTGCAATGATAGGTGCTTCATTATCCTTGATGACGGTTGATGCGCTGTCTGCGTTTTCTGCAAGGGTGATTTCAAACTTCAAAGTGATGTTTGAAACGTTGACCTTTGTGCCGTCACCGCCGATTTGAAGACCGCCGCCTGCTGCGAATGCCAGTGCAAGGTTGGGAGTGTCTGCGGTCAAGGTTGCAGAGTGTGACAGAGTGACGTCATTGCTGCTGTTGTATGAGAAGCCAACCTTGTCAAGGCTTTGTCCGTCAATTTCTGCTGAAAGCTTTTCTGCGTCAACCATCTTGTCCGTTGCGATAATCTTCAAACCAGAGTTATTACCACGGTTTTTGGTTATCTTTGCAGTCAAAGTCACCTTCACGGTCACGTCTGAGTGGGCTGTCACCAAGTTTGTGAGGAAACTGCTCATATCGTAGTTGAAAACAGTGAACAACTGATAGCTGTACGATGAATATGTTCTCAAACCGAAACTAAATCCACCAGTTCCAGCATCAATGAAGAACTCGCTACCTGTTGAACTGTTCTTGATGCCACAGAGATTGTCCGCCGAGAAAGCGGTGCTGTTGAATGTTTCGGTATAAGTCCAGCTTCTTTGTCCTCCGTTGTTTCCGGGGAAACCGATGATGTCCGCGGTCAATTCGCCGTGGTCACCAGGTGCTCTGACCATTGTGCCTTCTTCGTCCGCTTGTGCCACTCCGCCAAGGAGTTCGCCGGCAGGGCTTGCAAAAATCATCGCAAATGCCATGATAAAGCAAAATGCCAAGATGCCGATTCTTGCGATTTTGATTGCGTTAAGTTTGATACTTCTCATAATTCACCTCTAAAGCTCAATGAGCATTGTGAGTTTACAAAATGTTGGGTGCAATTTTGTGGGATTTTTGGTGACCTCTCACCCGTGCCTAGTCGCGCTCTCACACACATATACGCACGCCTACACAAAATTATACAAAAATATGATATATTCGTTGAGTTAAAAAGTCAATACCCTATTTTATGAGCGAAGCGATCCACCCCATTACATCACCGATTTTGGGGCAAAAAATTTTTTGCGAAGATTGTTGAAATATGTTTTTTGCGGTTTTTACAACAAAAAAAGGAGGAGATTGCTCTCCTCCAATTTGTGGATTTTTGATTATTTTAGATTGTCAAAATAGTGACAAAACTGCCTTTATGCCAGCTTGACAAAGCCGTCATCGTCACAGCGGACTGTCTCTGTTTTGTATGAAGAAGTGTCCTTTTCACCTGAGGCTAGGAACTCCCCTTCCTTGTTTCTGTGGCACATTTCATACAGCGTGCCACGGAGTGCAATGACGTCCTCATTTGACATTCTTGCTGAGGGGACTGTGTAGGTGACGCCGTCCTTTGTCACGGTGGGAGCGTCATAGAGATAGGAGCTGAGCACCCATTCTCTCACAGGGTTGTGCCCTGCTGTTGTCACCATGTTTCTCACCCCTGCAAAGTAGGGCTTGATGATGACGATTGTGGACACTGCCATAACTCTGTTTGCAGTCACCGCCATATCAAGAGGGCCTGTCTTCACCCACCTGCCGAGCTCGGTGTCAAAACTGGTCATACTAAGGAAAGGGATGAGCCAACCGTTGTTGACGTAGTAGTCGATTGCCACGTTGTAGCGCAGTGCAAGACCTTCAATGGCGCAAAGATAGTTTTCTACAGCGGAGGGAGTGTCAAGGTCCTCAACACCCTCTGCATCCTTCAAAAACATATAGGGCTTTCCCGACCAAGCAATAGTCTTATTTCTGTCGTCGGTTTGCACTGAGATATAGCTGTCCATTTGGATAAGGCGTGAAGGAGTAAGTTCCTCAGCAATTTCACCCTTTTCTGCCAGTTGCTTCAAAAGGACGTTGCCTGCAACGTTCATAACACCACCCATTGAGTGGGCTGCGGTGTAGGTGCGGTTGCCGGAATTTTTATATTCGGGATAAATTTCGTCCACGTAGCCAAAAGCACGGAGATATTCCCCTGCATAAAGTTCCGCCACTGAATAGCCGTTGATGGACTCATAAGGTTCAGTGTTGACGTACTCGCCCGTGGCTTCATCGTAGTACATTGCCTCCATCTTGCTGTCACGGGACCATATTTTGTCAACTGCTTGTGAAGGGCCGCAGTCAAGGAATCTTTCGTAGTGGTAGAAGAAGACGTTGTAGGGTTGACCGCCGTTGCCGCCGTCATACCAATATTTTGTCAAATCGTGGATTTTGTCGTATCTTTCGTCTTGAAGATACTCAATTTCTCCGCCAGTCACGTACTTGTTGTAGATCTGACTGCCCACTTCTGCCGACCTATTCTCTGCGGACATAGTCACTTGACCATATCTACCGATTCCCATTTGAAGTCCGTGAATTATGATGATGCTAGGTTTTTCGGGGTCAAAGTAATTGCGGATGCTGTCCTCATCATCGGCAGGGACTTGAAGTGCCACGTTGTAGTCGTTTTCATCATAACCTGTCACCAAAAACAAGCCTTGGTCGTTGAGGACGGGATATTTTTCCACGTTAAGCTCCACCGTTGTATAGTCCAAGTCGTTTGAAAGGACAATCTCTTCGGCAAGAGCATATCTGTTGTCAGTGTCGGGAGTTGTGTCGTCAGTGGGATTGCAAGCAACCATGCCCACGCACAACACCAAAACCATTGTTATTGATATGAAAATAAGTGTTTTTTTCATAATTTCACCCCATATTTCTCTAGGATAAACTATACATCCAAAAGGGCAATATGTCAACACTGAACTCCACCCACAAACACTGAAAAGGTCACTCTTGAAAATTTTTCAATATGGTATATAATGAAATCAACAAATCTTAGGAGAAAATTATGACACCCGGAGAAATTGTCGCCATCGTCATCGCAGGTGTGATAGTGTTGTTTTTCACCGCTCTCATCATCCGCACCGCTCTCAACAAGCCCAAACACGCCCCTGTGGAACTTGCTCCCCCTGTCCAAATTGACAAGGACAAGGCTGTCCAGCACCTGCGTGAGGCCGTCCGCATCCCCACAGTGTCTATGGTTGAGGACTACGTGGACAACGTTCAACCCTTCATAGACTACCGCAACTGGCTTGAAAAGGCATATCCCCTTCTCAACGAGAAGGCGGAGCGCACTATCATTGCGGACTACAGCATCATCTATCACCTTAATGGCAAAAATCCTGCCTTGAAAGGCGGATGTTATCTCAGTCATATTGACGTTGTGCCTGCCCCTGTTGACGGATGGGAGAACCCTCCCTTCTCTGGGGAGCTGACCGATGACGGATATATCTACGGCAGAGGCACACAGGATATGAAAGGTCATATGATTGCCCTTCTTGAAGCGGTGGAATATCACCTCAGTCAAGGCAAAGTCTTTGACCGCGACCTCTATCTCTGTTTTGGACACGACGAAGAGCCGGGCACTTCAATCGTTGGCGCATCGAGCATAGTAAAACACCTGAAAGACAAGGGTGTGGAAATTGAATTCGTCATAGACGAAGGCGGCACAGTCCTTGACGGCAAAATGCTTGGCATACCTCACACCGTTGCGCTCATAGGTGCGGCGGAAAAAGGAAACGGCGACCTTGAAATCGTGGTGAGAAAGTCGGGCGGACATGCTTCAAACCCCAATCCCCCCACGGCGGACGGCGTCCTTGCAAATGCAATTTGCAAAATTGAAAAGAATCCTATGAAAACCCGCTGGACTGCCTTGACAAAAGAAACCTTCAAGGAGCTTTCTCCCTACTGCGGTGGCAGTGCTCTTGGCAGAATTTTCAAGTTTGCTCTCACCAACCGCGATGTTATGTCCCCTCTTGTCAAATTCATCTTCACTTTGGCAGCCCCTATGACAAACGCACTTGTCCGCACCACCTTTGCCCCCACTATGCTTTGGGGCAGTGACGCAAGAAACGTCATACCAAAAGAGGCAAAAGTCAACATCAACTATCGTATGATAACCGGTGAAAAGGCGGAGGACGTCAAGGCATATCTTGAAAAACTGCTGAAAAAGGACGTGAAAAAGGGTCGTGTTGAGGTGAAACTCCTGAACTACTCCAACCCCTCTGCCGAGGCAGACGTCCACTGCACCGCCTATGAAAACATACGTAGGTCAATCCTTGAAACCTTTGACGACATCGTGGTTGCGCCCTATATGTTCATCGCGGCAAGTGATGCAAGATTTTATAACGCTTTGACGGACAACGTGTTCCGCTTTGGACCTTTCATCAACTCTCTTGACGATCAAGCAAGAATACACGGCATAAACGAGCGCCTCCACGTTGACCAACTTGAAAAGGCAACCGCTTTCTTCATCCGTTGCCTTGACAACACCCTTGCTGAGTAAGACCAAAAGCTGACCCTCAGCAACCATCAAACAATCCAACATAAACCGCTGAAAGATTAAAATTTTGGCGGTTTTTTGTTGTTTTCTTGTGGTGAAAAATATTTGTGCTACAACATTTTGAATTTTAAAAAATTTTGTCAGAAAAGATTGAACTTTTTTCCTCAGTCGTGCTACAATCCAAAAACACGAAAAAAAGGAAGTGTACTGTGGACTTGACAAACTCAAAAACACCAATACCTATGGACAGCAAAATCCAAAAACTTGTGATTTTGTTCGTTTTTGAGAAGATGGCTATCCCCCTTACGGAAGCCACCGTCCTTGACGTATGCTCTTCTGAAAACGATTGGCTCAGTTATATGGAGTGCAAGCAGTATCTTTCAGAGCTTGTGGACACCAATCTTGTGTACAGAGTGCCCAAAAGCGAGTGCTTGAACATAACCCAAGACGGCATATCCTGCCTTGCATTGTTCTTCACCCGTATCCCCTCTTCAATCCGTGACGAAATCACCGCCTACGCCCGTGACAATCGTATGAGATTCAAGAAGCGTCAGTCCTATTTCTGCGACTACTCCAAAAATGCAGACGGCACATACACGGTCATCATGAAGATAAACAACGAAAGCACCACTCTTATGGAGCTTAAGATGGTTGTGGCAAACCGCTCCCTTGCAAAGTTTATGTACAAGAGTTGGGTGGACAAAGCCTCACAAACCTACGCCCTCCTCCACGACACTTTGCTTGATTAATAGTTGATAAATAATGAAAAAGCACTCTTAGAGTGCTTTTTTTGTTGCTAGTTGTGTGCGAACTCCTCTAAGCGCATGTCCCCCTTCCTCACGTGTTTCCCCCGTTTGCTATCCGCAAAACCCTTCGGGTGGGGACACACTCGGCTCTCGCACATTAAGCGGCGTCGCCTCATTATGCCACTCGTT